>CACYMQ010000005.1 GCA_902775555.1 uncultured Lachnospiraceae bacterium
GGTCGCGCCTCCGGAGGGCACATCCTATGCATCCGATATCGCGAAGAAATACGGTGTGACCTTCGACATGCTTGTGGGAGAAGGGAAGACAGAATAAAGGCTCTAAATCTTTACTTTTTGCCACTTCTGTGCCAAAATAAGTAAAGATTGGAGGTGCAAAGCCAATGATTTCATATGAAGGGCTTGAAAACGCTCTAAAAGAAAAAGGTATCGGCAAGACGGAACTGTCTAAGCAGCTTGGTCTGTCAACCAGAACCATTGCAAAGATCGGAAAGGGCGAAAAGCTTTCCAACCGAAGCCTGATAAAGATTGCAGAATATTTGGGAGTAAAGCCGGAACTTCTTATGAGAGAGGTGTCCGATAATAAAATCCTTCAGGTGCTTCGCGAAGAAAAGGAGATGAAGCTGTCTGGAGGGCTCTATCATGAAGCTCTCCGAGGATCAGACAAGACTGATCTTTGAGACGAATACACTTGATGTAGGTGACGGGATACCGGTGGATGATGTGCTGGAAACAGTTCATCATTTCCGGGCGATTGATTATGTGATCGATACAGCGGAGGATGAGCTTGCAGAAGAAATCATCAAGCAGCTGCATTATATTTTGAAGCATGATACAAAGAATTCAACGCTTGCATGGTTTGCGGTAGGTGATTATAAGAAGCGTGCGAATGTTGTTGGCGGAAGAGAGACATCCAAACCGTCCGAAGTGCATAAGCATATGCAGGCACTGCTTTCACAGTACAATGCAAAGGATAATGTAACAGTAGAGGATATCATTGCATTACACGCTGAGTTCGAGTATATACATCCGTTTCAGGATGGTAACGGGAGAGTAGGCAGGCTTGTCGCGCTAAAAGAGTGCTTACGACATAATGTGATTCCTTTTATCATAGAGGATGCAAAAAAGAATTTCTATTTCAGAGGTCTCTCTGAATGGAGAAATGAAAAAGGCTGGCTTACGGATACATGTCTGGATGGACAGGATACATTTGTAAGGCTGCTTGATATGTTGGAAATACCATATGATCTCAATTAGCGACGGTGGTTATATACAATAAACTGATGGATCTCTTCGGAGGTCCATTTTTTATGCCGTTATTCAGGGAAGGAGGGATTCCTATGGCAGGAAGAAACAGCAGAAAGGGGGAGAAAAATCAGAGAGAAGATTGGAAATTATGTTGTAATAATTGTCAAAAACTGTTACACTAAATTATACGAGTTGAACAAAAACAGACAGAAAATTTATCAGCAACTCCCTTTCCGGCTTTGGTCAGAAAGGAAAAGAGAATGCATTTAGAAAAATCATGGAAACGTGATGACTCAAAGCTACGAGGGCCTGTAAAATGGCAGCCAGCTGCACATTTATAAAACGGGCATCGTTTATTATCCGGATGCCTGTTTTTGTTTTGTAGTTGTGACACTTATCTACGGGTGGGGACCAATGCGGCCGTCAGGTGATCAGTTCATTTCTTGAGGAGACCGGTTATGAATGGAGTAGTCAGAAGCAGAAAGGCTGTATTATACACGGTTTTGGACGGAATATTGTCCACCGCTGTTTTGTTGATCGCTATTTTTGTCATTACCAGATATCTGGAGGGAGATTTTCAGGATTATTATTTTATGATCCTTTTTCTTACAGTAGCTTCCCAGAAGGCGATCCAGGCGCTTCTCAGGTATGAAAAGAAAGAAAAGAAAGTAGCACGTACGTTCATATCTGCAGGTATCTACCTGCTATCGACGGTTTTTTACTTTTTTTCGGACGGATCCATAGGATCGATGATATTTCTGGTTGTTTTTCTTTTCGTGGATCTGATCATCGGCAGAGTCTTTGCGACGATCAGCTGTAAAAGATGGAGATCCAGGATCCCGAATATAATGATCGGTTTGTGTTGGACATATGGTGCGATAGACTGCATGTTCGTCAAAAGTGTGGATGAGATCGCAACGCTTGTCCTGATACTGATGGGATATATCTGCCTGCAGTGTCTGTTTCACATCATCGCCATGTCCTTCTCCCAGATCAAGCTGAATATTCTGATGAAGATCATACGGAGAACCTATGCGTTGGAAATCCTGTTCGGACTGGGCATGCTGATCATTTCATTCTCCTATGTTCTGCAGTTCTTTGACCGGGATACATTTCATTCATTTGGGGACGGACTCTGGTACTGCTTTGCAGTTGTAACGACGATCGGATTTGGTGATATCGCAGCGGTTTCTCTTGCGGGAAGGATCCTTTCCGTGATCCTCGGGATCTATGGGATCATCGTCGTATCATTGATCACATCGATCATCATCAATTTCTATACAGAAGTAAAGAATGATACGGATGATACGGAAGAAACAGATGATGGGATTGAAGAGAACGAGGAACAGAAGCTGGATGCAGAGATCCTGGAACTGCGTCAGAAACTGGAACTGCTGACTGAGAAGAAACAAAGGATCACGGGGAAGGATAAATCTCTCCTCAAAGACAATGAAGGGAGTAATGCTGAGTAATTCCGGGGACGATAAATGGGGAGGATATAAGTTATGGGTGATGAAACAAAAACAATGACTGAGGTTGATGCCGTGACGGAGAAGAAGGAGGGAAAAGCAGAAGAGACTGCTTCGGTGGAGGAAAAGGCGGGGGAGATCGCCTCCGTAGAGGAAAAGGCGGGGGGGATCGCCTCTGTAGAAGAAAAGGATACGGCAAAGGAAGAGAAAAAGAAGAGTAAAAAGATCTCGATGTACGATGTGACTCCGGAGAATGACACCACTAAGTTCAAGGGGATATTCTCCTATCGCCATTTCAGGATCGCAGGATGGGTATGTATGGCGATGACTGTGGCCAGTATCATGATCGGTTGGGGAATGAAGCTGTCTCCACGAGTGACTGAGAAGTATTCCGGTGTTCATGAGGTATTATCCTTCTTCGCTGAACTGGGGGTTTTCCTTTTCCTCTTTGCCAACTTTGCAGTGATCATTGATAAGAAATCCAGCTATAAAAAGCTTTTCATCATGTATGGGGCTTTGGCGGGTGGATTCGTACTGCTTTTTGCTGATGTATATTATCGCTTTTTGGGCGGAATTATCGGATCGATCGGTGATGCAACAGGAAAGAGTATCAGTACTGCAGATCTGATGGGGGGAGGATTCAAGACTTTTAACGTTTTTTTGGATATGCTTCTCTGTACAGCCGTGATCTTCTTCATCGATTACAGGCCGACCAAATATTTCGTTGGAAAGAAGCTTTACATCTTCCGGGCTTTTGTGGCGATCCCGATCCTTTATGAGCTTGTATGTATCCTTCTTAAGTACTTTTCCACAGTGGATGGTTTGAAGCTTCATCCCATGGTGTCGCCCTTCCTTACCACAAAACCGGTACTCTGCTTCCTTCTGTTTGTCCGAATGGCCTTTTACATTAAGGGAAGGGAAACAAAGTTCCTGAAGCATGGAAAGACATTGGAGGATTACGATGCTTTCATGAAGACCAACAGGAACTCTCTCCAGTTTGCCAGAAAATTCGCCCTGATGACTTTTATCTACGGCCTTATTGATCTGGTGCTTGTGATTGTTCTGATAATTCTTCGGCTTGCAAATGCGGGAGTATTACAGGCTTTTCTGGATGCAGGGGCGGACAATCAGGAGGCTATGCAGCTGCTTGATTATGTGATTGAAGAAGCAAAGAGTATTGGCTTCGGTGGCGCTTTCTCGATGATCTTCATTGCACCCTTCATTCTGTTCTTCTCTTATACGAAGAGCTATAAAAAGTCCAAGGTTGATACTCTGATCCCGGTTGGGGCTATCGTAGTGATTGCTCTTGTTGCAATCGAAGTCGGCCGGAAGATCCTCATGCTGATGCCGGAAAAGATTGTTAATCTGATTGGGCTATAGACTTTTCCCCGGTGGGAGAAAAATAATGTGCAGGACTAAAAACTACTCTGACAATGAAGAAAGAAGGGAACGTATATGAAGATCACAACATTTAACCCGTTTATTTCCACATCACACGCTGATGAGACGATTCGTTTGTTTGAAGAGCTGGGCTTTGAAAGAACCCATAAAAAAGTGGGAATTGAGATAGCAGAAAGGGATGATACGGTTATCCGGATGAAGGACGCGAATGGATTCCATCTCGATATCCTGCAGCCGGAGGGTGAGTTGCCACGGGATATGGTGGGGATTCGTGGTGGGGATTCGTGTGAATGTGGACAACTTTGATGAAGCATATGAACTGCTGAAAGAGCGTGGCTTCAGGAATGCCTATGGTGATGAGACGGTGAGTACCGCTTCTTCCAAGGCTGCAATGATGATCTCTCCCTCGGGTTTCAGCATTTGCATCGTCAAGCATATCATAGAAAAGAAATAGGAAGCATTAAAATGTAGTATCCAAGGATCCAAAAGGGGTGTACAAAGAAAAGAAAGGAGAAGTGTATGAGGTTAAAAAGAAGGATTCAATGTACAGCGGTCCTGTCAGCGCTCTGCGTGGGAATGCTATTCCCCATGGCAGTGCAGGCAGATCCGGAGTACGAGACTAAACAGGTGGATACGTATCTTTTTGACAACGATCACAATGATACAAAAACAACACTCGTGTTTAAGAGTGATCTTCCGACGATTCCGTATATCAATGTAGAGGACTATCTGAATACGGTCTATAAGGCAAATGACTTTGAAGCGACGAAGCAGGAAGATGGGACCTATAGGATCAAATCTGCCGCCTCAGAGTATTACATGACTGTGAATCCGGATACGGATCTGGTTACCTATAATGAGTATGCGAATTTCACCATGCAGAGGCCTGAAGCGGCTGATAATATGGATGCTACATTTATAAAAGAAGGCGATGGTGAATTTATTGGTGGCGAAAAGCCTGCCAACTATAATCTGGGGAAATATGGCATCGATGTTATGGAGATCGACGGTGAGGTGTACTTCCCGATCGCTACCCTGAATGATATGTTCAAGGAAATCTACAATGCGGCACAGTATCTGGACGGAAATCTGTATTTCCTGCATTCTTCGGACATGGTTATGGGAAGCTGCTATTATGACAGGAAATCGCAGTTTGACCTGCTGGAAAGATCGCAAAAAGAAGCAGATTTTAACTATAACGAGCTTTGCTTTATGATGGATAATACCTATGGGGCTCCCACAAGAAGCAAGCTTGCAGAGAAGATTGTGAATGATGGCTTTGATCAGGCACTGGAATCCTCTGATAAGCTGAAGAAAGCGAAGACCTATCTTAAGTCCCAGAGCATGGTGGATTATGTTATCGGTCTTTATTATATCGGTGTAGATCTCTTCGATGGCGGTCATATGACTCCGATCCAGGATATTGCCGGTGCATTTCAGGCATATCCGAATTCACCGCTGGTACTGGGTATAATGGAGGCAATCAATTCTGATGAACGTGCCGAGGATAAAAAGGTCTGTGGTGAATATGAGGAGCTGTGTGGGGTAAGAAATGCCACACTTACCGAGGTTTCCACAGAGAAGGTGAAGACTGTCGGTTCCCAGTACAAACTGGTGAAGGAATGGGCAGACAGTAATGCAGGACTCTATGTCGCAGGAGATACCGCATTCTTTACCTTTGATAATTTCGTGATCCCGGTTGTGGAGCAGTTCAAGTGGTCTGTGGATTACGCAGCAGAAAACGGATATAAGAATTTCGTGGTGGATCTTTCCACAAACAACGGCGGTGTGACTCAGGTTGCAAGCTATATGCTGGCTCTGATGTCCAACAAGGAACGAAAGACAAATACATTTACTGATTATACCTATTATCGGGCAAGTGATGAACTGACAGCCAATACATCTTTGATCGATCTGAATCTGGACAAAAAGTTTGATGATGCAGATAAGGAAGTCGCATATGACCTGAACTTTGCGATTCTTGAGACCAAGTGTGCATTCTCCAGCGGTAACCTGATGCCGGTTCGAGCTAAGGAACTGGGAATCGCGATTCTGGGCGAGAACAGCGGCGGTGGCGGATGTGCGCTGCTGATCGATTTTATGTCATGCGGATACTTCATGAATATCTCCGGTATGCCGAAGTTCAGAGCGGCAAATCCGGATACAGATGTTGATCTGGGGGCAAAGCCGGATTATGAAATGAGCTATGATGAGATGTATGATCCGGATCTCCTTTCCTGGAAGATTCATGAGTTCTATGGTGAGACACCGGAGGGTATAACGAAGAAGAGTATGACCTACCGCTTTTTTGAAAAAGACACTACGGGAAAGTTGAATGTTATTTTCAAGGAGGACATGCCTTCAGTTCCGTATATTGACGTGGCAGATTATATGGGCAAGATCATGGTCCACGAGTTTAAGGAAGAAGTAAAGGACGGGAAGGTTGTAGTGTCCGGTAAACCGGGAACCTTTACAGTGGATGCCGAGAAGGATCAGGTAACCTTCAATGATTATCATTCCATGTTGAATGACGGGAATTTCTATATCAAACCGGGCTCTGCAGGTGATATTCCATATATAAAGGCATCCACCATTGATCCTCTGGGCGAGGTGAAACCGACGACGCTTGATCTGTCGAAATATAAGATCGATCTTCTGATGGTAGACGGAAAGGCATATTTCCCGCTTACCACCATCAGCGATCTGTTCTGCTCATCCCTTGTTTCTGCAGAATATGTGAATGGAGAGATCAACTTCGTATTTACGATGGAAAGCTTTATGACAGGGAAACTGACGGATAGCTATGTTGACAGAACCGGGCTCTATGAGACACAGGAGAGACCGGAGGATGCGGCAGAGTATACATATAATGAAATGTGCTTCCTGTTCGATACCATTTACGGAAAACCGTCTCAATGTGAATTTGCAAATGTGATCCGGGAGAAGGGATTTGATCAGGCATTGGAGACCTATGATGAGACAACAAAACTGATCAAAGGATTACTTCAGTCTACAGATCCGGCAGAGTTTTCCCTTGGATTAACACTGCTTCAGGGGTATATGTTTGACGGCGGACATACAACCACCAACTATGAGCTGATCTCCGAGGTTGCCAGTGTCTACAACACCTCATGGCTTTACAACGCATGCAGTATTTTAAAATGGGCAGAACAGTATCCACAGGTAGTTGACATAGTTTTGCAGGGCCAGAAGAAAAGCGCACTTCAGCAGCAGTTCCAGGCAACACGTGCAGAGGTGTTTAAGGAGAAAGGATATCAGAAGGTATGGGAAGGGGATGGCGGATGTACGCTCTACAGAAGCGGAACGACGGTGATCTTCAGCTTTGATTCCTTTAATCAGGTGGTTACACCCTGGTTCAAGAAGGCACTGGATTATTCGGCCCAGAATGGCATTAAGAACTTTATCGTTGACCTTTCCTGCGTGATTCTTCTGTATTATGCTATATGGCAGCGGTAATGAAGAATAAGGACCGGAATTCGAATGTGGCAAGTACGTTGATCCGTGATGAGGTGACAGGTGGTGAATATCGGTCGAATTTCCTCCTGGATCTGAACCTGGACGGAAAGTTCGACGATGCGGATAAGAAAGTATATTATGACCTTGACTTTGCCGTCCTTGCGTCGCCATTTTCTTTCTCCTGTGGTAATCTGACTCCGTTTGTTGCAAAGGATCAGGGGATTATGATCATGGGAGACAGATCCGGTGGCGGAGCATGTTCCATCATGAAAGCCTATACCGCAGACGCACATTTTATGGCAGTATCCAGCAGCCAGTATTTTATCTGTGAAAGCGGTGCAGATGTTGACCTGGGTGTGGAAGTTGATGTTAACCTGATGAAGAAGACAGCCGACGGACAGTATGATAACAGCGCGTTCTATGATCTCGATGCTCTCGGCAAATATATGAAAGATAATACCGGATGGTATGCGAAGAATCAGTGGCAGAAGATCGACGGCAACTGGTATTTCTTTGATAAGGAAGGTTACATGGAGGCTAACGCTTATCGTCAGGGCTATTACCTCAAGGCAAATGGCGCATGGGACGGTAAAGCAAAGGCAAAGGGCTGGAAGAAGGACAGCAAGGGCTGGTGGTACTCACTGGGAGGTAAGAACTACCTTAAGAACGGCTGGAAGAAGATTGACGGAAACTGGTATTACTTCAAGGCAAACGGCTATATCGCAGTGAGTGAATTTGTTCAGGGCTGGTGGCTTAACAAGACCGGCGCATGGAAGGATCCGGTAAAGTACAGCTGGCATAAGTCCGGCAGCAAGTGGTGGTATGGCGTTAAGAAGGGATGGTATGCAAAGAGCGTATCCTACACCATCGACGGCAAGAAGTACACTTTTGACAAGAAGGGCTACACGAAGTAAACATTAAGATTTATGGCAGGACCCGGCATTAAGCCGGGTTCTGTTCATGTGCGTGGAAATTGAACGGATCGTGCAAGGAATTTGCATTGTAAAGAAGTCCCGGATGGTGTATAATGATTCGAGCTAATTTGGGGCTTTACAGACTGGTCTTCGAAAACATAGAGAGAAAGCTAGTAAAATCAAGGGTTTTAAGGAGGAAAATAGATAGATATGAAACTGGGAATCGTTGGTTTGCCGAACGTCGGAAAAAGTACACTGTTTAATTCGCTGACCAAGGCAGGCGCAGAGTCTGCAAACTACCCGTTCTGCACGATCGATCCGAATGTGGGGATCGTTGCAGTTCCGGATGAGAGGCTGGATGTGCTGACGAAAATGTACGATTCGGCAAAGACGACTCCGGCCGTGATCGAGTTCGTGGATATCGCAGGCCTTGTAAAGGGCGCCTCCAAGGGTGAGGGCCTGGGGAACCAGTTCCTGGCGAATATCCGTGAGACGGATGCCATCGTGCATGTGGTCCGTTGCTTTGACGATGACGACGTGATCCATGTGGAGGGAACGGTGGATCCCATCCGGGATATCGATACCATCAATGTGGAGCTGATCTTTGCTGATATTGAGGTGCTGGAACGCCGCCTTTCAAAGCAGATCCGTGTTGCCAGAAATGATAAAACGGCTGCAAAGGAAGTGGATATGCTGAACCGCCTGAAGGAACATCTGGAGGCCGGCAAGCTTGCCATCAGTTTCGAGACGCAGGATGAAGACGAGGAGGCATACTTTAAGGAGTACAATCTTCTTACCGCAAAGCCGGTGATCTTTGCTGCAAATGTGGCAGAGGATGATATGGCGGATGATGGGGCATCAAATGATTATGTAAACCGCGTCAGAGAATTCGCAAAAGAGAATAACAGTGAGGTCTTCACTATTTCCGCGAAGATGGAAGAGGAGATCGCAGAGCTGGATGATGATGAGAAGAAGGAATTTCTTGCTGATCTGGGGCTGTCCGAGTCCGGTTTGGATAAACTGATCCGCGCAAGCTACAGTCTGCTGGGACTGATCAGTTACCTGACTGCCGGACCGACGGAGTCCAGAGCGTGGACCATCACCAAGGGGACGAAGGCGCCGCAGGCAGCGGGAAAGATCCATTCCGATTTCGAACGGGGCTTTATCAAGGCGGAGATCGTAAGTTATGACGATCTGATCCGGGAAGGGTCCATGGCTGCAGCGAAGGAGAAGGGCCTTGTTCGCCAGGAAGGCAAGGAATATGTGGTACAGGATGGAGATGTCATTCTGTTCAAGTTTAATGTATGATCGCCCGCGGCGGAACAGGCACGGCGCGGTAGAATGACATTTTTGGGAGAATAAAGTATGGATGGCATTTACTTTCCGGGAATAGGGATCTCTTTTTCAAATGTACCGGAGGGATTCACGATCTTCGGATTTCAGATCAAGTTTTACGGGCTTATCATAGCGATCGGATTTGTCCTTGCGCTGATCATAGCCGGCCGTGAGGGAAGGCATACAGGTCTCGGCGACGAGGATTATCTGGATTACTGGTTATGGATGATCATTCCGACCATTCTCGGGGCCCGCATCTACTACATCCTTTTTAATCTGAAGGAATATGTGGGAGAGGGGATCAGCTTCGGGGAGTCGCTGCGCCGGATGATCGATATCCGTAACGGCGGACTGGCAATCTACGGTGGTATCATCGCAGGCGTTCTTGTGTCCTGGATCTATACCAGGAAGAAAAAGATCTACCTGCCGCAGTTTGCGGATAATATCACCTATGGTATCCTGATCGGACAGATCATGGGACGCTGGGGCAATTTCTTCAACCGGGAGGTGTTTGGAGAGTATACATCCGGATTCCTCCGGATGGGGATCCCGGTGGATTACCTGAAGTCCCATGGAACGATGAGTTATTATCAGAGTAATGGGATCGTAACCGACACCATGCTTCAGAATACGGAAATGATCAACGGACAGGAATGTATCACGGTCATGCCTTCCTTCCTGCTGGAGGGGATGTGGAACCTGGCGCTCCTGATCTTCCTGTTCCTTTACAGAAAGAGGAAGAAGTTTGACGGGGAGCTGTCGATGATCTATATTCTGGGATATGGTATCGGACGGTTTATCATAGAAGGAAACCGGACGGATTCCCTGATGATCGGACCTCTCAAGGTCAGTCAGGTCGTTGCGATCTTCTGTATAGTGACGGGTCTGGCGGTTCTGATCCGAAATTATTGGAAGCTCCATTCCGGAAAGACGGTTCCGCTTCATCCTTGGAAGAAAGAACTCCCCTATTACGGTAACGCCGGGTCCACAGGCGAGGATGCGAAGGATACCGATGCGAAGAGTTCCGGTGATGACACAGTGGGGGACGCTGTGGAGGAAAGTGGGGAAAAATCGGACAAAATAGACTAAAACTAGATATGGGATTGGTTTAATGCACCACCACAAGATATAGAAGAGCTGCCGAAAAGGCGGCTCTTTTTTTGTCTATTTTAACAAATGAATCGAAAAAAATTTGGTACATTTGCATGGATTTTTGAAAAATTCTTCCTTGCAAATTGGGGTGCAATGGTTTATCATAGACACATAGTGGTGGAAAGTGGAGGGAAAATGCATCCGAAAACCACGAAGTGGAGAGTACGGGTCGGAGTGATCCCCAGTCAGGAAGGAACCGGTCGACGTGTCGAAAAGCTTAAGAGGAAAATTTTATCATAGCGTCGATAATAAGGGCCGGCTGATCATACCTGCCAAGCTGAGGGATGGATTGGGAACCGACTTTGTAATGTCCCGTGGTCTGGAGACATGCATCTGCCTTTACTCGGAAGAGGAGTGGGACAAGTTCACCGAACGCCTTAACGGGTTAGGAAACTCCAAAATGTCCAACCGCAAGCTGAAGCGTTTCTTCCAGTCAAGTGCTGTGGACTGCAGCATTGACAGCCAGGGCCGTACAGTGATCCCTGCAGAACTCAGAGAGGATGTAGGAATCGATAAGGATGTGGTCATCATCGGTAACGGTGAGAAGGCTGAGATCTGGAGTGCGGAAGCGTGGAAGAATACCAGGATGGAAGCGCCTGAGACCCGGGAAGAGATCCAGCAGATGCTGGAAGATTCGGATCTGGATTTCTAGAAGGAGAGCGGTATGGAATTCCATCATGTTCCCATCATGCTGGAGCGCGTGCTGGAAGAACTGAACATCCGGCCGGATGGTATCTATCTGGATGGTACGGTCGGAGGAGCCGGGCACAGCAGCGAGATCTTAAAACGTCTTTCGGACAAGGGAAGACTGATCTGCCTAGATCAGGATGATACTGCAGTGGCGATCGCTACGGAGCGGCTGGCGAAGATCAGCAGCAGGGCAACGGTGGTGAAGAGCAATTTCGTGAACTTCGCTTCCGTGCTGGACGAGCTGGGGATCGCACAGGTGGACGGAATCCTCCTGGATCTGGGAGTGTCCTCCCATCAGCTGGATAACGGAGAGAGAGGATTCTCCTATCGGACAGATGCTCCGCTGGATATGCGGATGGATCAGTCCAACCCGGAAACAGCCCGGGATATCGTAAACAATTACAGTGAGGCGGATCTCACCCGGATATTTAGGGAATACGGGGAAGAGCCTTTTGCGAGACAGATAGCGGCAAATATCTGTCGGGCGAGACAGAAGGCAAAGATCAGCACGACTTTCGAACTAAATGAGCTTATCAGGTCCTCCATTCCTGCCCGCGCCAGGCGGAATGGAGGGCACCCCTCCAAACAAACCTTTCAGGCAATCCGGATCGCACTCAACCGGGAGCTGCAGGTGTTGGAGGATTCCATGGATCAGATGATCGAACGTCTTTCTTCGGGAGGAAGGCTCTGCATCATCACATTCCATTCTTTAGAGGACCGGATCGTAAAACAATCCATGCGAAGAGCGGAGCACCCATGCATCTGTCCGCCGGACTTTCCGGTGTGTGTATGCGGCAGGGTACCGCAGGGCAGGATGGTCACGAGAAAGCCTATCCTTCCGGATGAGAAGGAGCAGGAGGAAAATCCGCGGTCCAAGAGCGCAAAGTTGAGAGTGTTTGAAAAGAAACCGGAGTAAAAGGGGAAGTTTAGTGGAGAGAGAAAGAACTGTCCGTGAACTTTATTATGTGGATGGCAGCACGGTTCGGAAGCGTCAGGCTTCTGCAGCGCCGGCTCCGAGGAGACGACCCGCGCCGGAACATCCGGCCAGAAGAAAAGGACCTGTCACTTATCCGAAAGCGGCGATCCGGGCAGAGAAATCTCTGTACTTCAGTAAGGGTTATGCCTTCGTGATGATCATGGCAGTGATCCTGATGCTGGGATGCTGCACATTTATGCTCATTATCCAGAGCAGAGTCAGTGAGCAGGAACGGCGGATCTCTTCCATGCAGACGGAGATTCAGGACCTGGAAGCAAATAATGCGGCATACGCAGACTCGCTGGAGAGCAAGTATTCACTGGATAAGATATACGAAGTGGCGACGAAGGATCTGGGCATGGTATACTCCCAGAAAGGACAGATCGTCTACTACGAAAGTGCAAATGAAGACTATGTAAAACAGTTGAAGGATGTTCCTGAGGCAAAATAATTGTCTCAGGACTTCGCTTTGTGTTAAGGCATTTCAAATGAAGAAAAAAAAGAGAAAACTATTCCTGCGCAGAATGCGCCATAAGCTTCTCTTTATGATGATCGCGCTTACGATCCTTTTTGCGGTTCTGATCGGAACGCTGGTCTACATTAACACGAGCAAGGGCGCAAGATATGAAAAAGAGGTTCTCAGTCAGAAGAACTATGAAAGCATCACCGTTCCATACCGGAGGGGTGATATTTTGGACTGTAACGGAACGGTCCTTGCGACGAGTAATAAGATCTACAGCCTGATCATCGAGCCGAAGAACATACTCCGGAAGGAAGAGATCCGGAAGGCAACTACGGACGCGCTGAACAAATACTTCGGAGTGACGAAGGAGGAGATGGACGAATACCTGAAGGATTCCAAGTCTCTGTACAAGGTGGTGAAGAAGCATCTCTCCTATGAGGAGGTAAAGGCATTCAATGATTATGCCGACTCGGATGAAGGCAGTGATATCGGCGGTGTCTGGTTTGAAGAGGGCTATACCAGGGTATATCCCTACAAGGAACTGGGATGCCATATGCTGGGCTTTGTGGTCAGCGGAAATGAAGGGATCGGCGGCCTGGAGGGAAGCTACAATGACGAGCTGAACGGGACAAACGGAAGGACCTATGCGTTCCTGAATGACAGCTACAATCTGGAGCGTACCACCGAACCCGCGACCAATGGTTATACGCTGGTAACGTCCATCGATACGGAGATCCAGAAGATCGTTCAGAAGAACTCCCTGGAGCTTCAGAAGAAGATGAATCCCAAGAACATTTCCGTCCTTGTGATGCGGCCGAAGACCTGTGAGGTCCTGGCGATGTATAACCTGCACCAGTATGACCCCAATGACGCTTACAATGTGGATTCTACACGTTATCAGTTCCCGGATATGTCGGATGATGAATTCAAGGCCTATGAGGATAAAATGACCGACGAACAACGGTTGGATGCACTGAATGAGGTCTGGAGAAATTTCATCCTGAGTGATACCTTCGAACCCGGTTCCACCTACAAGAGTTTTGTGCTTGCGGGTGCACTGGAGGAGGGAGTCCTTAGCGGAGATGAAGATTTCTACTGTGACGGACATCAGCAGGTTGCAGATTATGATATCTACTGTTCGGAGCATGACGGACACGGAACGCTGGATCTGCCGGGTGCTCTGGCATATTCCTGTAATGACAGCTTCATGCAGATCGGCGCGCTGATGGGGCGGACCGTATTTGCAAAGACACAGAGAAATTTCGGCTTCGGTATGCGTACCGGGATCGATATTTACGGCGAGATGGGAAATGAGTCCCTTGCGACTTTGATCTATGACGAAGACCGGCTGAATGAGGTAGAGCTTGCAACGTCCGCTTTCGGGCAGGGTGTATCCGTTACCATGATGCAGCTGGGAACCGCTTTTTGCTCGGTCATCAACGGCGGTTATTATTATCAGCCGAATCTCGTTCGCAGGATCGTGGATGAGAATGGCAATCTGATCAAAAATTATGACAACATTCTGGTACGGCGTACCATTTCCGAGGATACCTCGGCAAAAATGAGGGAAATGCTTCAGGGCGTTGTAGAGAACGGTACCGGATGGCGTACCGCGATCGAAGGATATACCATCGGAGGAAAGACCGGTACGGCAGAGAAGATCCCGCGTAATCAGGGGAATTTCATCCTGTCCTTCATAGGGTTTGCACCGGTTGAGGATCCCGAGGTCGTCATCTACTGCGTAGTAGATGAGCCGGATGTTCCGGAGCAGGATATGAGCGGTGCGGGAACCATGCTCTTCCAGATGATCGCAAAGGATCTGTTCCCGTATATGAACATTTATCGTACAAATGATATCGATCCCTCCACCATCAAGGAGGTGGATGATCCCGTCAGCCCGGTATTTGTAGAGGGCAGCCCGACGGACGAAGAGGTGGCTCCGGGCACTCGGGATGAGGGCGCAGGAGATGCCGACGCCGGAAACGGTGAAGATGCGGATGATGGGGAGAATGACGGCGCCGGAGGAGAAGATGCCGGAGGCAATGACACCGGCGGAGAAGAGACCGAAGGCGGAGACACCGACGGCGACACCGGCGGTGAGGATACCGGGGGTGAAGACACCGGCTGACAAGTCGTTGTCATCCTGAGCGGAGCGTGTCATCCTGAGCGGAGCGTGTCATCCTGAGCGGAGCGAAGGATCCTTCGGAATATATGAATAACAACGGGAATCCGGCAGCACATCACGCTGCACCTGTAGGGAAAAGAGGAAGGCAAGACCTCGAATGGAAGATGTGGGGACATTTTCAATACGAATCATCAGGTGCAGCGGTGCTGATCCCTTTTGACGGGGCCCTAAGAGGTACCCGAATATTAAGAGACTGGAGACGGCAGAATGAAAGGAAAAAAAGTAATCGTAGCAGGTGCAGGAAAGAGCGGGATCAGTTCGGTGGGACTGCTTCTCAGGAACGGTTCGGATGTCATCCTGTTTGACCAGAATGAATCCCTGGACAAGGATGCGCTGTTCCGCAATTTCGGTTCCCCCGAGCGGGTGGAGCTGGTCCTTGGAGGAATGCCTGCCGAGAAGATGAAGGAAGCGGACCTTATGGTCATCAGCCCCGGGATCTCTCTGGATGCGCCCTTTGTAAACCGGGTACGGGATGCGGGCATAAAGATCTGGGGAGAGATAGAGCTGGCGGCACATTTTAATAAAGGACGCATCGCTGCGATCACGGGGACCAACGGAAAGACGACCACCACAACACTGGTGGGCGAGATCTTTAAAAACCTGAAGAAGGACAGCCTGGTAGTAGGAAATATCGGAACGCCCTTTACGCAGTTTGCGGATGCGACACTTCCGGGCCAGCTGGTGGCTGCGGAGATCAGTTCTTTTCAGCTGGAGACGATCCATGATTTTCATCCGGAGGTTTCGGCCGTACTGAATCTTACGCCGGACCATTTGAACAGACATCATACGTTCGAGAACTATGCGGCGATGAAAATGCGGATCACCGAGAACCAGACAACGGATGACTACTGTGTCATGAATTATGATGATCCCGAGGTTCGGAAGAGAGCAGAGGCGCTTACAAATGTACAGGTTGTGTATTTCAGCCGCCTCGAGGAGCTGGAAAGCGGTGTCTTTGTAAAGGACGGACGGATCCTGATCCGGGACGGAGGCCATGATACGGAGGTGCTTCCGGTGTCCGACATCCGCATTCTCGGAGATCATAATGTGGAAAATGTGCTGGCGGCCGTTGCCATCAGCTATAAGATGGGTGTTCCCATTTCGGTGATCCGGGATACCGTTGAGACCTTCCGCGGCGTGGAGCATAGGATCGAGTTTGTCCGGAAGCTTCGGGGGGTAGAGTATTATAATGACTCCAAGGGAACCAATCCGGACGCTGCGATCAAGGCTGTGCAGGCAATGCGCTGCCCGACACTGCTGATCGGAGGCGGGTATAACAAGGATTCCACATACGATGAATGGATCGAAGCCTTCGGCGGGAAGGTTCGTTATCTGGTACTTCTCGGAGAAACCGCACAGGCGATCTCAGACTGCGCAAAGCAGCATGGATTCAATCAGGTGATCTATGTGGATACACTGGAGGAGGCTGTGAAATTCTGCGCGGAGCATGCTCACCCCGGAGAGGCGGTTCTTCTGTCACCGGCCTGCGCAAGCTGGGATATGTTCAAGAATTACGAAGAACGCGGGAATCTCTTTAAAGAATATGTAAATCAGTTGGAGGAATAAGGATTTGGCGACCGGAAAGAGGAAAAGGATATTCATACGCGGGACGTATTTTGATTATCCGTCTCTCTTTCTCATCGTATTCCTTCTTTTGTTCGGACTGATGATGGTCTACAGCATCAGTTCCTATATGGCAGGGATCAATATCGGAGACAGTGCATATTATGCGAAGCGTCAGTTTCTTTTTGCGGCCGTGGGATTTGTGATCATGATGGTCGTATCAAAGATGCGGTATCAGATCCTCCGGAAATGGAGTATGGTGATCATCATACTTACGGTGCTTCTGCTGCTTTCCGTCTTTGTGATCGGTAAAGCGAGTAACGGCTCCACCCGATGGATCAACATCGGTGTCATTTCCTTCCAGCCATCCGAGATCGCAAAGCTTTCGCTGATCATTTATACAGCACATATCTGTACGGCAAAAAGCGGATATCTGAAGACCTTTATGGGAACCGTCATTCTCATGCTGATCCCGGTAGGCTGCGTGGTCATCATCGCGATCGAGAACCTGAGTACCGCCGTGATCTGTGCCGTGATCGTGATCGCGATCTGGTTTGTGGCAACGCCGAAACCCATTTACCTGCTGTTTGTGGCCCTGGCGGGCGCGCTGTTCCTGTATCTCTTCATTACACTGTTCAGTTATCGTAGTGACCGACTGGAAGCGTGGAAGGATCCGGAGCATGCCGCAAACGGGTATCAGACCATGCAGGCCCTCTACGCCATCGGCTCCGGGGGATTGTTCGGAAGAGGGCTGGGACAGAGTGTGCAGAAACTCGGATATATCCCTGAGGCACATAACGATATGATCTTCTCGGTGGTATGCGAAGAACTGGGGATCATAGGCGGAGCGGCACTCATCATCGTATTTGTCATGATGCTCTGGAGATTCCGCTTCATCGCCGAGGGAGCGCCGGACCGCTTTGGAGCTTTGATGGTAGTCGGGGTGATCGCGCATCTGGGCTTCCAGATCATACTGAATATCAGCGTGGTCACGAACCTGCTACCGAATACCGGCGTCACGCTGCCCTTCATCAGTTACGGAGGGTCGTCGCTAAGCTTCCTGCTATTGGAGCTGGGAGTTGTGCTCTCTGTATCGCGTCAGATCGTTCCCGTCGGGAACAGGAAGGAGGCGGTACAGTGAAAAAAAGACTGATCATACTGTCTGTCATCCTGGTCCTGCTGGGGGCAGGGGCTTACTACGTAAGCACCTTTAAGCTGGAACGGATCCAGGTGGGAGGCTGTGTTCTGTCTTCTGAAGAGAAAGTAAAACAGGTGGTGGAGGAAGAGGCTCCTCTCGGAAATATCCTGCTTCTGTGGCTGAAGAATAAGCTGAGCCCCATTCAGGACATTCCCTTCGTGGCAAAGCTGGATATCGAGTTCGTGGATAAGAATACACTGGCTGTGACCGTATATGAGAAGTCCGTAGCAGGCTGCATCGAATATATGGACAGTTATGTGTATTTCGACAGGGACGGGATCGTGCTGGAGACGACACAGGAACAGAAGGAAGGAGTCCCTACCATTGACGGCCTGGACATTGATGTATGGAAACTGAATGAGGAGCTGCCGGTTCAGGATAAAGACCGGTTCGGGATGATCCTGAATATCACACAGCTGGTGGAAAAATACGGGCTGTCCATAGACCGGATCATGTTTACGCGGGAAGGAGAGATCATCCTCAGGCATAAACAGATCGATATCGAACTTGGAGACGGATCCTATCTGACCAACCAGATGATGAATCTGGGCAGCATATTAATGGGGCTGGAAGGGAAGCACGGAACCCTGTATATGAAGGATTTTCAGTCCGATACTTCCACCGCCAGTTTCAAGGAAAAATAGTCAAAAAAAACAATTTTCTGTTGCAGAAACAGAGAAAAACAATTATCATATATGATGTATGATTAAAAATAGATAATATTAGGTTAGTATTCAATATAAGGAGGAAGAAACCTTGCTTGAGATTAAGTCAAATGATGAGAAGACCCCAGCTCGTATTCTTGTGATCGGAGTCGGTGGTGCAGGAAACAATGCTGTAAACCGGATGATCGATGAAAATGTTGAAGGTGTGGAGCTGATCGCGATCAATACAGATAAACAGGCGCTGTCACTGAGCCGCGCTACCACAAAGATCCAGATCGGCGAGAAGCTGACCAAGGGTCTTGGTGCAGGAGCTAAGCCCGAGATCGGTGCAAGCGCTGTTGAAGAGAATAGAGAAGAGATCAATGATATCATCAAGGATTCCGATATGGTATTCGTAACCTGCGGTATGGGCGGAGGTACCGGTACAGGTGCCGCACCGGTAGTTGCAGAGATCGCACGGAATCTTGGGATCCTTACCGTAGGTGTGGTTACAAAGCCCTTCTCCTTCGAAGGAAAGCCGCGTATGAACAACGCACTGAACGGAATTGCAAAGCTTCGTGAAAATGTAGATACCCTGATCGTTATCCCGAATGACAAGCTGCTTCAGATCTGTGATAAGCGTACCAGCATTCCGGATGCGCTGAAGAAAGCGGATGAAGTACTTCAGCAGGGTGTTCAGGGTGTAACGGACCTGATCAATAAGCCGGGTCTCATCAACCTGGACTTTGCAGATATCCAGACCGTTATGCGTGATAAGGGTGTTGCCCATATCGGTATCGGCCAGGCGTCCGGTGATAACAAGGCGGTTGATGCCATCAAGCAGGCTATGGATTCCCCGCTTCTGGAGACGACCGTAAACGGCGCTTCCGACATCATCGTAAACTTCTCCGGAAATGTAGGTATCGTAGAGGCATACGATGCGATCACATATCTGACCGAGCAGGCAGGAGACGAGGCAAATATCATCTTCGGTACGGTTGACAATGATGTAGCAGGTGAGGATGTAAGCATCACCATCATCGCAACCGGACTTGAGGAAGGCGGAAAAGGCGGCCGGGTTACACTCCCGAAGAAGAGCGTACATCAGGAACTGAAGACACCCGGTTCCTCTGAGCCCATCGTAAAGAATCCCATCTTCGGTTCCAAGCCGAAGACCGGAGTTCAGCCGATCCCGTTAAATATCAATCTGAATCAGCCGCAGGCTACAGCACCGGCACCGAAGGTAGCAGTAACTCCCGCACCGGTGGTTAAGCCCGTGACAGCAGCACCTGCACCTGCACCTGTTGTACAGGAAGCAGCGCCGGCGCCGGCACCGGCTCCCGCAACACAGAAGGGTGCAGGGATCAAGATTCCCGATTTCCTGAAGAGAGGCTGACATTTCAAATAGGATACAAGAAGAGAGCACGACGTTAAAATTAACGCCGTGCTCTTTTATTTTGCCCTGAAATGTTGTAAAATAAGTCTCGTGTATGCGCCTTCGGGCGGGACCATAGATTAAGAAAAGGACGGACGAAGGATATGGAAAAGGATCGTTCCGTAGCTATTATAGAGGAAATGAGAGGCCGGGTGAAGGAGGGACAGAGTTTTCCTCTTCAACCGGCAAAGGTTGTTCTTCCCAGGGAGGAGATGCTGGAGCTCCTTGATCAGCTGGAGGGCACAGTCCGGGAGGAACTGAAGGCCTATCGTGAGGTCACGGACCGGAGAGCCAAGATCCTGAACGATACCAAAAAAGAGGCAGAGAAGATCCTCTTTGAAGCGGAGAAGAGTGCGAGCAGGATCCGTGTCACCAAGCGGAGAGAGGGAGAGCCTCTCAATTTCTCGCCGGCGGAAATGGATGCCGAGGAGAAGAAAGCGCTTCGCACAGCGGGAGATATCTATGCGGCATCACTCATCTATACGGATGAAATGCTGACAGAGGTGGACCATCTCCTGGCAGATGCATTTGACCAGTTGGATCAGGAATATAAAGCCATGCAGGGAATGCTCCAGGATAAGATGAACGCGATCACCGAGAACAAAACCGAACTGCTCCGTTCTCTGAATTCCCTTACCAGGGATGACCGGTATGCCCAGATCATGGAACTGTCCCAACTTTTGTCGGTGGAGCTTTACCGCGAGAAGCAGAAGCAGCGGGCTCGGGAGAAGGAGAAAGCCAGCCAGATGGAGATCCGGTTCGACGGAGAGGAGTCTTTGGGCGTGCAGCCGGATGATCCGCAGAAGGAAGAGCGTATCCCCGTAAATACCGACGGTTCCCCCATCAATCCGGACAGGAATGCGGTGGGAACCGACAGACCAGCCATTAATCCGGACCGGACTCCGGTGAAGAAGGAAAAAGAAAGGTAGTACCATGAAGCAGTTACAGCCGTACAGGCGCAGGATCAATTACTATGAGACGGATCAGATGCAGGTCGTGCATCATTCCAATTATGCCAGATATCTGGAGGAAGCAAGACTGGATATGATGGAGCAGGCCGGTCTGGCCTATGACAAGCTGGAGGAGCTGGGGATCATCATTCCGGTTCTGGAGCTGCATGATTATTATTCGTATGCCCTGCATTTCGGGGACACGGTTGAGATCCATGCGCACATCACACGCCTGACTCCCGTTCGCTTTCATCTGAAATATGAGATCAAAAGCATGGAAGGTCAGCTGCTTCATACGGCGGAAACCAGTCATGGATTCGTTGATACGGATTTTCGTCCCATGAACCTGAAGAAGAAATATCCTGAGATTTATGAGAATCTGCAGCAGTATGTGGAGGATGAACCATTATGATACGCAACAAATATACCGGGGAAGATGTGATATTCTCCTGCGAGGTCTTTCCGCCGAAGAGAGATGATGATATCTATGAGATCTTTCAGACACTGGATGCGATCGAGGACCTGAAACCGGATTATATCAGTGTCACCTATGGTGCGGGTGGCAGCAACAGTAAGAAGACAGCCAAGATTGCGTCCTATATACAGAATGTCTGTGATGTAGAGGCACTGGCCCATATGACAGCAGTAGGAATGACCAGAGAGAATCTGGCAGAGCGGCTGGGTGAACTGCAGAAGAAAGCGGTAAAGCGGATCCTGGCTCTCCGCGGAGATAAGCCGAGAACCATGACAGAGGAAGAGTTTGAGGGACGTGAGTTCCGGTATGCTTCCGAACTCATCCGTGAGATCCGGGACTTTGGAGACTTCCATATAGCTGCAGCCTGCTATCCGGAGAAACATCCGGAGTCGCCGGATGTGGAGACCGATCTTCGGTACCTGAAGGAGAAATGTGATCTGGGAGTGGAAGAACTGATCACGCAGATGTTCTTCGATAATGAGAAATTCTACCGGTTCCGTGAGAAACTGGATCAGATCGGGATCCGTGCTTCGTTGCATGCAGGGATCATGCCCATCACCAAGGTGAATCAGCTGGGAACCAGCGTTTCTCTGTCAGGTTCCTCGGTACCTACGGCGCTATCCAATCTCATCGCAAAATATGCGGAGGATCCGGCCGGCATGCGGCAGGCGGGGATCGAGTATGCGATCCGCCAGGTGGAGGATCTGATGAAACACGGTGTCACGGGCATCCACATTTATTCCATGAACAAGGCGGATGTGACAAGGGAGATCTACAGCGAGATCGCAGGATAGCACATAATATAGCGCATAACATAGCATATAACAGGACCCATGGAGGACCGCGATAACGGCCTTCATGGGTCCTTTGTTTTTGTCATGATCCTGATACAGGTCGAAGTTAATGGCACTTCGTGGTTTTCAGGAATCCTTCTGCTCCTTTACCACGTTCTTTCTCTTGCGCCGTTTATTGATGTACAGCTTCTCGTCCGCCTTGATCATCAGCTCCTCGGCATCCTGGACACCGCTGCACTGGAACTCCATCAGCCCGATGCTGCATTCGATGTAGTAAGGCTTATTACAGTTTTTGTTCAGCTTGTTCTCCTGCTTGTTCAGGGAATCCTTCAGTTTCTTCGTGCCTGCGGAATCGATCCCGACAACGCAGATGGCGAATTCGTCACCGCCGATCCGGGCAATGATGGAATCCGGCGGCATGACATTTTGAAGCGTATCCGCGATGGTCCGGAGGGCGAAGTCCCCTTCCTTGTGGCCGAAGATATCATTTACCTGTTTCAGATTATCCATATCCACATAGCCGATAACTGCAGGGCAGTCTCTGCTGGATATCGATGTGATCAGCTCCTGCGCCGCCTCGAAGAATCCGCGGCGATTGTAAAGATTGGTAAGCGGATCCGTTATGGACAGGTGGTTCAGAAGGTCGTTCTTCTCCCGGATCTCGTTCATGCTGGACTCCAGACGGTTCTGGATCGCGATCTGCTGCCGCATCAGATCCATGAATTTCATGGAGGTGCCCAACTGAAGCGTGGTGGAATAGATCTGATTGAAGTTCTGCAGGGATGTCTCGCTGACGAACAGGCCGTGCTGGACTTCATTTGTAAAGATCGGAGTAATGGTCAGGGTGTGACGCCTGTTGTTGGGCGTGTATTTGTTCTGGAAGATCATGGAGGAGGGGAGGATCCGCTCGTCTCCGGAGAAAACCGTGGTCTTCCCGTCCAGCATACATGCCTGGAACAGTACATAATCCGGGATCTGCCAGGTCCCGTTCGGCAGCTGCTGCGCCGGCTTGTCATACAGATAGATGTAGGAACTCTGGAAACCGTTGTTCTTGTACAGTTTATCCATGATAAGGGAGAAGCACAGTTCTTCGTTTCCGCTGGAGATCAGCGTGTCCCTTGTTATGTAAACTGAACCCCAGATGCTGCTCTTATGAGCATGTACGGTGGAAACCAGTTCCCGGGACATGGAGAAGGACAGCTCCGACTGGACCGCGTTCAGCATGGAATTGATCCGGACCCTTTTGGCTGACGGGATATTCAGGTTCGCTATAAATTCCGAGAGAACCCGTATGGTGCTCGCCAGCTTGACGTAGGAGAAGTAGAAATTGATCACTTCGTCACTGAGTACCGAATGGAATTCATCCAACAACTGGGTGATCGATATGCTCCGCCTCTGAAAAATGGGACGGAGAAAATGCAGGATGAAAGGATCCAGAAGTTCAAATAACCGTTCAGAGTAGAAACTGGAATAGTAATGCTTCAGGAAGAGATCCTTGAATTCCTTCAGAAGGATCTCGGGTGTGGCTGTGGGCAGGGAAGAGTTCACCCGCTTCAGATACTCGGGATCTGCTGCGGGATTACATCCGCAGGAGATACGCACCACCAGGCTGGACGGAAGGGAAGTGATGCTGGTCTTTCCGGTCCGGACCAGTTCGATGGCCTGATGTATGGAATTATAACCGAGTTCCATGATCTTGTTGTCGACGGTGGTCAGTGCCGGAGAATGGGATGCGGCGGTCGGTGCATTGTCAAATCCCGCAACCAGGATATCCTTTCCGATCTTAAGGCCGCGCTTCATGATGGCGTTGTATCCGCCGATGGTCATGGTATCATTTGCAAAGATGATTGCTTCCAGATCGGGGTTATTGGTCAGAAGCCGGTCCACGATCTTGTCGCTGAACTCGGAGAAATCGCCATAGACGACCCGCTTCGGATCATAGGCGATCCCGTTTTCTTCCAGGACCTGGCGGTAAACGGCCAGTCTCTCCCGGGCATCATCATTTTCCTTACGGCCGCTTACGAAGCCGATCTTCCTCTTTCCGTGATGTTTGATCATATGCTCCACTTCTTCGCGCATACCCGGCTTGCCGTCCGTGTAGAGCGACGGATATCCCTCCACGGGGATCTCAAGAGTCAGGATCGGTACATTGAACTGGCGAAGGAAGGAATGGATGTCCGCCACGGAAAGGAAGCTTCCGATGGAACCGATGGATACGATCAGCGCATCCAGTGTCTTCCGGGAAGCATAGTAGAATATGGAATTGTACTGATAATCATATTTTGCATTGACGGGATCGTTATAAGAAGCATTCAGATACATGCCCGGAAAAATGATGAGATTGACATCTGCTTCCCTGGCAGCATATTCCACGCCCTTGCAGATCTCAAAGGCGTAATCATTATCCAGATGACAGGTAAAAAAGCCGATATTCAGCCTGTGGTCAGATTTCATATGCCTACCCCCGATTTGTGAACGGAAAACTCTTAAAATACCTGATGTGGTTTCTTGACATATACACTTATGATTGTAACATAAAGGGACGTTTGATACAACAGAACAAAATGGGAGACTGACGGGAAATACGGGAGAAAAATGGGTCTTCGCGGTTTACAAAAAGGTCACCATCATCTATAATGGGAACGTACTTTTTGAACCTGAGACCCTAAGGAGGATCAAAACATGGATTATAAGAATTCCGGTGTTGACATTGAGGCGGGCTACAAGTCGGTTGAACTGATGAAAGAGCATATTCGGAAGACGACAAGAGCGGAAGTGCTGGGCGGCATAGGAGGCTTTGCCGGAGCATTTGATCTAAGCGCCATCAAGAATATGGAGGAGCCTGTGCTTCTGTCCGGAACAGACGGCTGCGGTACCAAGGTGAAGCTGGCTTTTGTCATGGATAAGCATGATACCATAGGCATCGATGCAGTGGCTATGTGTGTCAATGATATCGCCTGCTCCGGCGGCGAACCGCTGTTCTTCCTGGATTATATCGCATGCGGTAAGAACTTCCCCGAGAAGATCGCTGCCATCGTCAGCGGTGTGGCCGAGGGCTGCCGTCAGGCGGGGGCTGCACTGATCGGAGGAGAGACAGCCGAGCATCCGGGCCTGATGGAGGAGGATGAGTATGATCTGGCAGGCTTTGCAGTGGGCGTGGTTGAAAAGAAGGAAATGATCACAGGCGCCGGCATCGTTCCCGGTGACACACTGATCGGTATCGCGTCCAGCGGAGTTCATTCCAACGGATTCTCCCTGGTTCGAAAGATCTTTGATATGTCCGCGAAGTCACTGGATCGTTATGTGGCTGAGCTTGGAAACACATTGGGTGAGACGCTTCTCACGCCCACCCGTATCTATGTAAATGCGCTGAAGAAGGTGAAGGAGGCGGGGATCACCATTAAGGGAACCAGCCATATCACCGGTGGGGGATTCTATGAGAATATCCCGAGGATGCTCCCCAAGGGGATCGCGGCTGAGATAAAGAAGGACAGCTATGAGGTTCCTCCGATCTTCCGGATCATGGCGCGTGAAGGCAAGGTGGAAGAGCAGGTAATGTACAATACCTACAACATGGGTATCGGTATGGTGCTTGCCGTTCGCCCGGAGGATGCGGACCGCACCGTTGCGGCTCTTGCAGAGGCAGGGGATCCCGCTTATATCCTGGGTGAGACCGTGGCTTCCGATGAGGGAGTGATCCTGCTGTAAGAAGGCAGCGGGACATTGCTGTAAGAAGCGGAACATGAAGTAAGAGAGGGAAGATATGCTTAGAGTCTTGGTTCTGGTGTCCGGCGGGGGTACGAACCTGCAGGCCATCATCGATGGGGTGGCGGACGGCACCATACAGAATACGGAGCTGGTGGGTGTCATCAGCAACAATCCCGGAGTTTTCGCACTGGAACGTGCGGAGAAAGCGGGGATTCCCGCTGAGGTGGTCAGTCCGAAGGAATATCCGGACCGTGCAGCATTTCACAGGGCATTCCTTGAAGCGGTGGATTCCTATCGACCGGATCTCATCGTTCTGGCAGGCTTTCTGGTGGTCATTCCACCGGAAATGATAGAGAAATACGAGCGGCGGATCATCAATATCCATCCGTCCCTGATCCCGTCCTTCTGCGGAACGGGGTATTACGGATTAAAGGTGCATGAGGCAGCGCTGGCCCGGGGAGTGAAGGTCTCCGGAGCAACGGTACATTTTGTGGACAGTGGGACGGATACAGGCCCCATTCTCCTGCAGAAGCCCGTCGCGGTGCTTCCGGATGATACACCGAAGGTTTTGCAGCGTCGGATCATGGAGGAGGCGGAATGGAAGATCCTGCCCCAGGCCATCAATGACATAGCAACGGGAAAGATACAATTGGGATGACCGGTTTCGTTCCGGCCGGAGGGCAGGTGCTTTTCAGGGGATCTGCCGAATGATAAAGATGATAACAGGAGAAAGACTATGAAGGTGATGATCGTAGGCGGCGGCGGAAGAGAGCATGCCATAACATGGGCGATATCCAAGAGCCCGAGAGTAGATAAGATCTATGCGGCCCCGGGAAATGCCGGGATCGGTGAACTGGCGGAGTGTGTGGACATTTCCGTTATGGATGCCGAAAAGTTGGTGGCATTTGCAAAGGAAAAGGCAGTGGATTTCGTGGTGGTAGGACCGGATGATCCGCTTGCTGCCGGTGTGGCAGACGCCTTTTTGGATGCGGGATTCCCTACCTTCGGACCCAGAAAGAATGCAGCCATCATCGAGGCGTCCAAGGCATTCTCCAAGGAGCTGATGAAGAAATACGATATTCCTTCGGCGGCTTATGAGGTATTTGAGGATCCGGAAGCGGCCCTGGAGTATTTGAAGACTGCAAAGATCCCCATCGTGCTGAAGGCGGACGGCCTGGCACTCGGAAAGGGCGTTCTGATCTGCATGACCAGAGAAGAAGCCATGGAGGGTGTAAAGACCCTTATGGTGGATAAGCAGTTCGGAAGTGCAGGAGATAAGATCGTTATAGAGGAGTTTATGACAGGGCGCGAGGTATCGGTGCTCTGCTTCTCCGACGGAAAGACCATCCGTCCCATGACCTCCGCGCAGGATCATAAGCGTGCCGGAGACGGAGACACCGGTCTCAATACCGGCGGCATGGGAACTTTCTCTCCCAGTCCCTTCTATACGGAGGAAGTGGATCGTTTCTGTAAGGAGCATGTCTATCAGAGAACCATCGATGCCATGCGTGCAGAGGGCAGAGAGTTTAAGGGCGTGCTGTTCTGCGGGCTCATGCTTACTGCGGACGGACCGAAGGTTCTGGAGTTCAATGCGCGTTTCGGTGATCCGGAAGCACAGGTCGTGATCCCCAGAATGAAAAATGATATGTTGACCGTTATGGAGGCCTGTGTGAACGGGACGCTGGATCAGATCGAGCTGGAATTTGAGGACAACGCTGCGGTCTGCGTCATGCTGGCATCGGAGGGATATCCGGTACATTATGAAAAGGGCTTTGAGATCAGGGGCCTGGAGAAATTCAATGCAGATGAAGGTTATTTTGCGTTCCACTCCGGAAGTAAGCTGAAGGACGGAAAGGTGGTTACCAACGGAGGCCGCGTACTCGGTGTGACGGCACTTGGTTCCACGCTCCTTGAGGCAAGGGCAAATGCATATGCAGCTACGGAATGGGTGGAGTTTGACAATAAATACATGAGGCACGATATCGGAAAGGCCATCAGCGAAGTATGAAAGAACTTTACTCAACAGCCGCCCGGCAGGCTCTGCAGGAGGCTGACAGAATAGCAAAACAGATGAACAGCGGCTTCGTGGGAACCCAGCATCTTCTGTTCGGACTGATCTCCATCCATAAGGGTGTGGCAGAGAAGGTCCTGAAGAAGAACGGCGTGACACCGGACCGCTTTTCTTCCATGCTGGAGGAGGCGAAGGAGCTGGCTCTGGAGATGGAAGGAAAGTCAGACGGTGAGGGCTTTACGGAGAAGACCAGAGAGCTGCTGAAGGATGCGGGAGAGGAATCCCGTCGTTACGGCGTAAAGGAGATCGGAACGGAGCATATCCTGCTGGCGATCCTGCAGCACAGGGAGACGGTTGCGTCCCAGATGCTGGATCTGATGAAGATCAACAGGAAGCGGCTCTATGTGGATATCCTTGTGGCGGACGGTATGCGGGAGAAGGATGCGGAACGCACCTATCAGGCTATGATCTCGGGAAGGCTGAAGGTCCGCTCGGCCACACCGACGCTGGATCAGTACAGCAGAGATATGTCTGCCGAAGCGGAGGCAGGGGATCTGGATCCCGTGATCGGTCGGGAAAATGAGATGCAGAGGGTTCTGCAGGTGCTCAGCCGCCGTATGAAGAACAATGTATGTCTGGTGGGAGAAGCGGGTGTCGGAAAGACAGCGATCGTCGAAGGGATCACCCAGCTGCTGCATGAAGGTGCAGTTCCCGCAGCGCTCGCGGATAAGCGGATCGTGTCGCTGGATCTTACCAGTATGGTGGCAGGCTCCAAATACCGTGGTGAATTCGAGGAGCGTATCAAGAAGGCGATCCAGGAAGTGATCGATTCCGGAAATGTGATCCTCTTTATCGATGAACTTCATACCATCATCGGCGCCGGCGGGGCAGAGGGAGCCATGGATGCTTCCAACATCCTGAAGCCGGCTCTTTCCCGTGGACAGATCCAGGTGATCGGTGCCACTACCCGGGCTGAGTACCGGAAATATATCGAGAAGGACGCGGCATTGGAACGCAGATTCCAACCCGTTTATGTAGAGGAGCCGACGGAAGAGGAGACATTGGAGATCCTGAGGGGCGTGGCTCCCCGTTATGAGGCGCATCATCATGTGGAGATCACGGAGGAGGCCATGGATGCGGCGGTCAGGCTGTCCGTCCGTTACATCAATGACCGGTATCTTCCGGATAAGGCGATCGATCTTCTGGATGAGGCTGCGGCGAAGAAAAGGATCGGTATCGGTAGAAAGAAGAATCCGGCAGGGAACGGAAGGCGAAGTATCCGCAGCCTGAACCGGGATCTGGAGAAGGCCATCAGCATGTCTGCCATGGCGGAAGCCAAGAGGATCCAGGAACAGATCCGTAAGGAACAGGAGCAGCTCCGCCGGGAAGCGCTTGCCGACAGAAAAGAACAGGAGGAACAGGATCCCTCTATAGACGAACAGGATATCGCGGATGTGGTCTCTCTTTGGACGAAGATCCCCGTATCCCGCCTGACACAGTCCGAACAGCAGAGACTGCTGAAGCTGGAGAAGATCCTGCATGAGCGTGTGATCGGCCAGGAAGAGGCTGTGACTGCCGTTGCCCGCTCCATCCGGAGAGGCAGGGTGGGTCTGAAGGATCCGAAACGGCCCATCGGTACATTTTTATTCCTCGGCCCTACGGGCGTGGGAAAAACAGAGCTGTCCAAGGCCCTTGCCGAGGCGCTCTTCGGCGATGAGAACAGCATCATCCGTGTGGATATGTCCGAATATATGGAGAAACACAGTGTGTCCAAGATGATCGGATCTCCTCCGGGCTATGTGGGCTATGATGAGGGCGGTCAGCTTTCGGAACAGGTCAGAAAGAAACCTTATTCCGTGCTGCTGTTTGATGAGATCGAGAAAGCGCATCCGGATGTCTTCAATATACTTCTGCAGGTTCTGGATGACGGACGGATCACGGATGCACAGGGCAGAAGCATCAACTTCAAGAATACCATCATCATCATGACTTCAAATGCGGGCGCGCAGAGGATCGTGGATCCCAAGACCCTCGGCTTTGTGACCGAAGAGGATACGGCGGAACGTGATCATCGGGAGATGAAGGAACGCGTCATGGAAGAGGTGAAGCAGATGTTCCGTCCGGAGTTCCTGAACCGGATCGACGAAACCATCGTCTTCCATATGCTGAGTGAGGAAAATGTGCGTGAGATCGCAAGTCTCATGCTGAAGGACCTGGTGAAACGTGCTTCGGAAAGCCTCGGGATCCGGCTGACCTACGGGGAATCCCTCAGAAAATTCATCTATGAGAAGGGATATGACAAGAAGTACGGTGCAAGACCGCTCCGGAGAGCGATCCAGACATGGGTGGAGGATCCCCTCGCGGAGGAAGTCCTGCAGGGCAGACTGCAGCGGGACAGCCACGTATCCGTCGGGGTAAAACAGGGAAAGATCACATTTACACAGAAGTAAAAAATCCATGGAAAACCGGTGGAAAAAAAATGGCGGATAGGCTATAATAAAAGAGTGTATCCAATACATAAGTTTTTTGAATCATTAGGAGGAAACCTGGGATGGCAGTAGTAGAAGAACTGATTCGCGAAGAAGAGAATGGAACGATCAGCTTCGGCAATTATGAGCTTGCAGATAAGACGAAGAAGGACGGCTTCATGTACATGGGCGACAGTTACAAGATCAAGACATTCTGCGAGATCACAAAACTTGAGAAGAACGGATCTTTCGTATACGAATCGGTACCCGGAACGGCAGTACATGATTTTAAGGCCACTGCAGATCGTGTGGAATTTGCGGTTGAGGGACATAAGGACGCACAGGTTACGCTGGAACTGGAACCTGAGCAGGAGTATCAGATCAAGGTAGACGGAGCCGATGCGGGAACCATGAAGACGAATCTCGGCGGCAAGATGAGCATCTCCGCTCTGCTTGAGGAGAAGGATCGAATCTTTGTGGAGATTGATAAGATCGCTGAATAGGAGAAGCGGGTTACAGTTATAAGTATGCCGGAGGGGGCAGGCTCGACGTCACGGGTCTGTCCCCTGTACTATGCAGGGGAAGGATACGCAGGATGGTAAAGGAAAAACAGGTATTTTTCTGTAAGGAATGCGGATATGAATCTGCCAAATGGATGGGACAGTGTCCGGGGTGCCGGCAATGGAACACATTTGCGGAGGAGAAGATCACCGTAAAGAAGAGGGGAAACAGCAGCGCTTCTTCGGGTGAGAAGCCGGAAGCCGTCAGCATCACGGAGGTGACATCGGCACAGGAGAGCAGGATGTTTACGAACATCGGGGAGCTGGACCGGGTGCTGGGAGGCGGTATCGTGCGGGGGTCTCTGGTCCTTGTGGGAGGTGACCCCGGGATCGGAAAGTCCACACTGCTTCTGGAGATGTGCAAATGCCTGGTGGCGGACGATGAGAAGGTGCTCTACGTATCCGGGGAGGAATCCCTGTCCCAGATCAAGATGCGGGGCGTCCGGCTGGGTGCCTACGATGAGAAGATCCTGCTCCTGTCCGACGGGGACCTTACAAATGCGGAGCAGGCCATAGAGAAGAGCAGCCCGGATGTTGTGGTGATCGACTCGATCCAGACCATGTTCGTTCCGGAGCTGGACAATGTACCGGGGAGCGTGACACAGGTCCGTGAGGTGACCAGCCGCCTTATGCAGGTGGCAAAAAGGCTGAATGTCGCGATCTTCATCGTCGGACATGTGACAAAGGAAGGGACGGTGGCGGGCCCCAGAACCCTGGAACATATGGTGGACTGTGTGCTGTATTTTGAAGGGGATGACAATTCCGGCTTCCGGATGCTTCGTGCTGTGAAGAACCGTTTCGGTTCTACCAATGAGATCGGGGTCTTCAATATGACGGAGACCGGGCTGGAGGAGGTGTCGAATCCTTCCCGGATGTTTCTGACCGGAAGACCTGTGGAAGCTCCGGGCTCTGTGGTCATCAGCTCCATGGAGGGTACCAGGGCTGTCCTGCTGGAGCTTCAGGCACTGGTCAGTGATTCGAATTTCAATATGCCGCGGCGGACCTCGGTGGGCGTGGATTATAACCGGGTGAATCTGCTGATGGCCGTTCTGGAGAAGCGGGGAGGGATCAATCTGTCGGGCTGCGACTGTTATGTCAGTATCGCCGGGGGACTTCGTGTAAATGATCCGGCTTCCGATCTCGGTATCATTTGCGCCATCGCTTCCAGCTTCCGGAACCGTCCCGTGGGAGATGATACGGTGATCATCGGCGAGGTGGGACTTGCCGGAGAGATCCGCGGTGTGCAGAGCATCCTCCAGCGGGTGAAGGAGGCGGACAAGCTGGGGTACCGGCGGGTGATCCTTCCGAAGGCGGGACAGCTGGGACAGATCCCGGACCTCCATGCGGAACTGATCTACGTATCCACGATACAGGAGGCGCTGGAGCGGATCTGACCGCCATGTCATCCTGAGGAGTGCAGAATACCATGTCATCCTGAGCGAAGCGTGTCATCCTGAGCGAAGCGTGTCATCCTGAGCGAAGCGAAGGATCTTTACCGATAAGATTCTTCGGGCTGCGCCCTCAGAATGACAAGGATCCTGCCACACAGAGGAAAAGAAAAGCAGAAAGAAGAAAGATATGATACTTGCATGTCAGAATATCTCCAAATCCTTTGGGGATGTTGATGTACTGAAAAATGTAAATTTTCATATAGAGGAACGGGATAAGCTGGCGGTCGTAGGCGTGAACGGAGCGGGTAAGACCACCCTTCTCCGCATCATTCTGGGAGAAGAGGAGCCGGACACCGGGACCGTGGTACGTGCAAGAGATATCCGGATCGGGTATCTCTCCCAGCATCAGGATATCTCCTTTGACAACACGGTTTACCAGGAAATGGAACAGGCCAAGAAATATCTCATCGATATGGAACGCCGCCTCCGGGAACTGGAAGCGGATATGAAACACGCGGAGGGCGTGGAGCTGGAGAAGATCCTGGAGACGTATAACCGTTTGTCCACCCGTTATGACCATGAGAACGGATATGCATATGAAAGTGAGATCGTAGGCGTCCTGAAGGGTCTTGGTTTTGCGGAGAGTGATTATGACAGGGATATCAATTCCCTGTCCGGAGGTCAGAAAATGCGGATCGCTCTGGGACGGCTGTTGCTGTCCCGGCCGGATGTGATCCTTCTGGATGAGCCCACGAACCACCTGGATATGACCAGCATTTCCTGGCTGGAGGGCTTTCTCGCCGGGTATTCCGGAGCGGTGATCGTAGTCAGCCATGACCGGTATTTTATCGACAGGGTGTCCTCTCAGATCCTGGAGATCGAACACGGAAAATCGACGCTTTACCGCGGAAATTATTCCTTCTACCGGGAGCAGTACGAGAAGAAGCGGCAGGATGAAATGAAGGCTTATCTCAATCAGCAGGCGGAGATCGCCCATGAGGAGGATGTGATCCGGAAGCTGAAGTCCTTCAATCGGGAGAAGTCCATAAAGAGAGCGGAAAGCCGGGAGAAGCTGCTGGCGAAGGTGGACCGGATCGAGAAGCCGGAGGAACTGAAGACGGATATGCGGCTTACGCTGACGCCTGTGACGGAATCCGGTGAGGATGTGCTGTTTGCGGAGCATTTGAAGAAAGCATACGGAGACAATCTGCTGTTTCAGGAACTGGGACTGGATATCAAGCGGGGCGAGCATGTCGCGTTGATCGGAGGAAATGGAACCGGGAAGACGACGCTGCTCAAGATCCTGGCCAGGAAGCTGGCAAAGGACGGGGGAGTTGTCACGCTGGGGGCCAGAGTCCGCATGGGATACTTTGATCAGGAAAACCAGGACCTGGATCCGGAGAAGACCCTCTTTGATGAAATGTCGGATGCCTTCCCGGAGATGACGAATACGCGGATCCGAAATGTGCTCGCTGCCTTCCTTTTCACGGGAGAGAAGGTCTTCCAGAAGATCGGCGATCTGTCCGGCGGCGAGAGGGGACGTCTTTCCCTGGCAAAGCTGATGCTGTCCCCGGCAAATCTGCTTCTTCTGGACGAGCCGACCAACCATCTGGATATCCGTTCGAAGGAGATCCTGGAGGATGCGATACGGGACTACACGGGAACCGTGCTATATGTAAGCCATGACCGGTATTTCATCAATCAGACGGCTACCCGGATCCTGGAGCTGAGGCACAAGGTCCTTACGAACTATCCCGGAAATTATGATGAATATGAGGAGAACCGTGAGAAGCTCTTTCAGCTTCAAAATGCGGAGAATCCGTATGTCGATACGAATCAGACCATGACGCGGGACGGGTTCTCCATCGTTTCCACGGATGCCTATGCCAGGGAGACGGGCGGAGGAGGAAAGGAAGAGTATCTGCAAAGAAAGGAAGCCTACGCGGCAGAAAGAAAGCGGGCCAGTGATCTTCGAAAGCTGGAGAAGCAGATCGCAGCTGCGGAAGAGGAACTGGATGAGATCGGCAGGGAGATGAATCTTCCGGAGAACGGAACAAATGTGGAGCTTCTTACGAAACTGACCGGACGCCAGGAGGAACTGGAGGAACAGCTTCTGGAATGGTATGAGGCGGTGGAAGAACTTACCTAGAGCTTACTATGAACAAAAAGGATGTATCAACGCGCAATCGAATAATCGTGATCCTGCTGATGCTTCTATGTTCTGCAGCGCTGATCGTTGTCGCAATGCTTCTGCGGGGGAAGGGAGAGAAAGCGGGTTCGTTGGAGAACGGAGCTGCGGATCCGGACTCTGACCGGACAGACGGAACCTACAGCGATGCAGGCGGAACCTACGGATTTGCCATGGGAAGCACCATTTCCGTCCGGTTGTACGGAGAGGATGCCGAGGCCTGTCAGCGGGAAGCCATAGATGCAGTGAAGGAACTGGACCGGAAGGTGATCTCCTGGAGAGAGGAAGGCTCCGAGCTGGCGGAGTGGAACCGGACGGCGAAAGCAGGAACGGATGTAAAGCTCAGCAGAACTCTGGGTGATGCACTGGACAGAAGCCTGGAGCTTTCCGATACTTCGGACGGTGCCCTGGATATCACGCTGCGGCCGGTGCTGGAGGTATGGGGGATCGAAGAGGCAACCCCCGATGATTTCCGCGTGCCCTCCGAACAGGAGCTGAAGGCGGCAGGAGCGAAGACGGGAACTGCGGACCTTCGACTGACCGGAAGCCGTATGGCACAGGATGGAGAGGGGTCAAAGAAGAACGAGGAAGCGGAATATGCGCTGGCGAGATCCCGTGAGGACATCATCCTGGATCTCGGATCGGTCGGAAAGGGATATGCGCTGGATGTGGTTTACGACAACCTGCAGGGCAGATCCTTATCGGGAGGCGTGATCGCGGTCGGCGGAAGCATTATGGTATACGGAAGCCGTGGAGACGGAAGAGAATTTCGTGTGGGAATCCGGGATCCCGAGGGACTTCCCGAGGATATCCTCGGATATATCACATTTGCATCGGGAACCGGAAAGCAGTGTATATCAACCTCCGGAGGATATGAAAAATACATCGAAAAAGACGGTGTGAGATATCATCACATCATTGATCCGAAGACGCTTCGGCCGGCGGAAAGCGACCTGATCTCCGTTACGGTGATATGCGGGAACGGTCTTCTGTCCGACGGGCTGTCAACCGCATGCTTTATCCTTGGGGAGGAGAGGGCTGTTAAGCTTCTTCGGAAATATGAGGCGGAGGGTGTATTCGTCCGCAGGGACGGAAGTGTCATCTCAACGCCGGGGATAGAAAAGCAGGTAGTTCTTCAATGAATGCTTCATAGTATATGACAACGATAAGGGGTGAGCAGCCGGGTGTTCTTAAAGAAGATAATACAGAATAAAAGAGTATGTAAGTACGAAATAAGGAAGCTTCTGTTCTCCGCTGTATTCCTTTCGTTTTTGATGCCGTATTCCGTAAGAGCGGAAGGCCGGGGATCTGCGGAGCCCGGCATATTGATGCAGCAGGAACCGCAGGGCGAAGGCGGGAACGCACAGGAGAATGAAGGGAATACACGGGACGAAGGCGGGAACGCACAGGAGAACGATGGGAATACCCGGGACGAAGGCGGGAACGCCCCGATTCCCGTGAAACCGGGTTTCTGGAAGAACGAAGACGGAAAATGGTATTATATCAAAGACGGAGAAATGCTGACCGGCTGGCAGGACATAGGCGAGCATCGTTTCTTCTTTCATAAAGCGGGAGATGCAAAAACCGGCTGGCTGAACATCGATGATAAGTGGTATTACTTCAGCAAAAGAGGGATCATGCAGACCGGCTGGAAGAAGATCGGAAACGGAAAATATTATTTCCAAACGGACGGTGTGAGGGTCACAGGCTGGAGAAGACTGAAGGATAAGTGGTATCTGTTCAACGACAAGGGAACCATGCAGACCGGCTGGAAACAGTGGAACGGAAGCTGGTATTTTCTGGCACCATCGGGTGTGATGAGGACCGGATGGTTTAAGAAGAACAACGCATGGTATTATCTCTGCGGGGACGGACGGATGGCCGTCGGCTGGCAGAAGGTGAAGGATAAATGGTACTATCTGGATAAGTCCGGGGAGATGCTGAAGGACCGGTGGGTAGGAGATTATTATCTCGGGAAAGACGGCTCCTGGCTGAAGAAGCTTCCGGCCTCTGTCCGGTTGAAGGTGAAAAATATCCTGCAGCGACCGGAGCTTCCCATGGGATGTGAGGTGACCTCCCTGGATATCGTTCTTCAGTATCACGGGTTTGATATTTCGAAGGAACAGCTTTCCGACAAGTATCTGCCCAAGGGATCGGTGGGCGGTACCTCTCCGAATGAAGCATTTATCGGAAATCCCCGAAGCTATGGTGGCTGGTACTGCTACAGTGCGCCCATCGTGGAATGTGCGAATGCATATTTACAGAGTACGGGTGCGAAGCAGAGCGCCGTCAATCTGACCGGTACGAAATTCGAGGATCTCTTCTACGAACTGGTATCGGGAAGGCCTGTAGTGATCTGGGGGACCCTGTCTATGGGAAGTCCGAGCACCCGGGGAAGCTGGTATGCAGGCGGCAGATCCTATCCGAGATATATCAATCTTCATTGCGTGGTGATGACCGGTTATGATAAGAAAAAAGGGCTCGTCTATATCGCGGACCCGCGGGTCGGCAACAGAGCCTTCTCGATCAGCAGGGTGAAAAGGGTATATGAGCAGATGGGGTCGCAGGCAGTGGTGATCCGGGATACAGACTGATACGTGAAGCAGACGGATCCATGAAGCGGGACAGCACACGTTGCAGACGGATCCATGAAGCGGACGGCACCGTCTGCTCCGCTCTGCCAATGGCATGCCGCAACGGGTCCGGGGAAAACCGGTTGCATGGGGAACAGGATGAAACACGAAGATACACAAGTGGATCAGGTAAAGAAAGAAGACAGGGAAAAGAGAAAAGGCGGAGGTCTCCTTCGTGGGGATCTGCTCCTTCTGGCAGGGGTGCTTCTCTTTTCTCTGTTCTTTTGGGTTGCAGTCCGCCTGTTCAGTAAGGAAGGCTCCGACCTTCTTGTCTCCGTGGACGGAGAGACCCGGATGACGCTGCCTCTCGACCGGGACACGGAGCAGGTGATCGAGACCGAACTCGGAAGAAATGTGATCCGGATCCGTAACGGCAGTGTCACCTGTGAGGAAGCGGACTGCCCGGACAAGCTCTGTGTAAAACATCATGCCATCCACCGCGAGGGGGAGACCATCATATGTCTTCCCCATAAGCTGGTGCTGGAAGTGAAAGGCAGGTGAGGACGGATGCGAAAGAATCAGAGGATCGCATATCGCGGCTGCCTTCTGGCCCTGGCCCTGGTGCTTTCCTATCTGGAGAGCCTGGTTCCGGTATTCTACGGGATCCCGGGCCTGAGGCTGGGTCTGGCGAATATCGTTACGGTATATACGCTGTACCGGCTTTCCGCAGCGGATGCGTGCTTCGTATCTGCGGGAAGGATCCTTCTTGCAGCGCTTCTCTTCGGAAATGTGACGACCATGATCTACAGCCTGGCAGGCGCAGTGCTGAGCATTCTGGTGATGATCCTTGCAAAACCGATCCCGAAGCTATCGGCCATGGGAGTGAGTATTTTGGGTGGCGTCTTTCATAATATCGGTCAGGTGATCGTGGCGGCATTTCTTCTGAAGACCGGCGGGATCCTCACGGTGCTTTCCGTACTTTTGCCGGTGGGGGCGGTCACCGGTGCCATCATCGGTGTCATTGCCGGGATCCTGATCCGGAGGGTGCCTCCGGAGGACGATCAGTGATTTACATAAAGTAGTTGCGTATATGCTGCTTTTCGTATAAAATACCTATATGTAGCGCATTCTGTCGGATCATGCCGGTACATTTTGTGTCGACATAATCTTGTATCTATATTCAGGAATGCACGGAAGGGAAGAAAATGATGAAGTTTACATTCCGGGGAGGTATACACCCGGATGACGGAAAAAAACTGACAAAGGATAAGGAGATCCGCGAGTATGTAACACGCGGAGAAGCAGTATATCCCCTGAGTCAGCATATCGGTGCTCCCGCAAAGTCGTTGGTGAAAAAAGGTGACCATGTGCTCGCGGGGCAGAAGATCGCCGAGGCTGCAGGTTTTGTCTCGGCAAATATTCATTCTGCGGTATCCGGAACCGTAAAAGCGATCGAGAAGAGAATGGTGCCCGGAGGAAATCAGGTGGAATCCATCGTGATCGATAATGACGGACTCTTTCAGGTGGAGGATTTTGATGCGAAGATCCGTCCGCTGGAGGGACTGTATCGGGAGGATGTAATCTCCATTATCCGTGAAGCCGGAGTGGTAGGTATGGGCGGCGCAGGCTTCCCCACGGATGTGAAGCTCTCGCCCAAAAATGAAGGGGATATCGACTGTATTATCGTCAACGGTGCGGAGTGTGAGCCCTACCTTACCTCGGATTACCGGCGAATGGTAGAGGAGCCGGATAAGGTTGTGGATGGTCTGAAGATCGTAGTCGGACTCTTCCCGGGAGCACAGGGGATCATTGCCATTGAGGACAATAAGCCGGATGCGATCCGACTGCTGTCCGACAAAGTAAAGGATGAACCCAGACTCCGTGTAAATAAGGTGAAGACCAAGTATCCACAGGGCGCGGAACGTCAGCTGATCTACGCCAATACAGGACGTTATGTAAACTCAAACATGCTGCCTGCAGATGCGGGTTGCATCGTTCATAATGTGGACACCATCATTTCCATATATGAGGCGGTTATGATGGGGCGTCCCCTGATCTCACGTGTGGTTACCGTGACGGGAGACTGCATCGCGGATCCCGGGAATTTCATCGTTCCTCTTGGGACGTCTTATCGTGAACTGATCGAAGCGGCGGGAGGATTCCGGATCGATCCGGCGAAGGTGATCTCCGGCGGCCCCATGATGGGGAAGGCACTTTCCTCCCTGGATATTCCGGTGGTGAAGGGGACCTCGGCGATCCTCGCACTCAGCCGGGATGCGGTGGCAGACAGCACCCCGTCCCAGTGTATCAAATGCGGCAAATGTGTCACCATCTGCCCCGGCAGGGTAGAGCCCTATCTTCTTGCGGATCTTGCTGAGGCAAAGGATACGGAAGCATTTCTTAAGAATAACGGTATGGAGTGCTGCGAGTGCGGCTGCTGCTCCTATGTGTGCCCTGCCAAACGGCATCTGACACAGACCATCGCCGGGACCAGAAAACAGATCCTTGCGAACAGGAAGAGGGGGTAGCGGAATGGACGAGAAAGAAACAATATTGAAGATCTCCGCTTCGCCGCACATAAGAAGCAAAAACTCCACCACGGGGATCATGGCGGATGTACTGATCGCGCTGTTGCCCGCGACGGCACTCGGCGTCTGGAACTTTGGTATCCGGGCAATCCTCCTGGTTCTGGTCTGTGTGGTTTCCTGTATGGTTTTTGAATATCTGTCGGAGCTTATCATGAAGCGTCCTACTACGGTGCGGGATCTTTCGGCTGCCGTAACGGGTCTGCTCCTGTCTCTCTGCCTTCCGGTATCCCTTCCCTTCTGGATGGCGATCCTGGGCAGTGCCTTTGCCATCATCGTGGTTAAGCAGCTCTTTGGCGGGATCGGGCAGAACTTCATGAACCCGGCGCTTGCGGGAAGATGCTTCCTTGTTATGTCCTTTGTGGGACCGATGACACATTTCACACTGGACGGGATCACGACGGCTACACCCCTGGCACAGCTTCGGGAGAGCGGTCTTCATGCGATCTCCCTGAAGGAAATGTTCCTGGGAACGGAGGCCGGAACCATCGGAGAAACCTCTGTTGCGGCGCTGCTGATCGGTGCTGCGTATCTTCTGATACGCCGGATCATCAAGCTGACGATCCCTCTCTATTATATCTTTACCTTCAGTGTAGCGATCCTGATCTACTGCTGGACACAGGATATGCAGCTGAATGATATGTTCCGGTTCCTGCTGGCCCATATCTTCGGCGGCGGACTGGTTCTGGGAGCTTTCTTCATGGCTACGGATTATACCACGTCACCCATGAGCCAGGACGGGAAGGCCATATTCGGGATCCTGCTTGGGATCCTCACCTTCTGTTTCCGTATCTACGGAAGCAGTGCGGAAGGCGTATCCTATGCCATCATTATCTGCAATCTTCTGGTTCCCCTGATCGAAATGATCACGAAACCGAAGGCCTTCGGTGAAGGATATGAGAAGAAGCCCATGTCGGAGAACCGGGGCTGGATCACATCCGTTCATCTGGATGAAAACGGGCAGGTGATCCCGGATGCAAAAGAGAAAAAGGGAAAGATGGTACGGATCGTCATTTCCATCTGTATGATCGCCCTTCTGGCCGGAGCGATGCTGGGAGCAGTCTATGCGGTCACAAAGAAGCCCATTGAGGACACGGCGGAGAGGAAAAAGCAGGAATCCTATCGTGCAGTCATGCCGGATGCGGCATCCTACAGTGAGGATGAGAGCGTATCCATGGAGCTGCTGAATCAGAAGGCTGAAGAAGCCGGCTTTGATAAGGTGACGCTGGAAGGCCGGACAAATGCCATGGATCAGGACGGAGCGAAGCTGGGAACCATCTGGATCATCACCACCCATGAGGGGTATGCCGGTGATATCAAGATGGCAGTCGGTGTGAAGGACGGACGGATCACCGGAGTGGAAATGCTCTCTATCGGTGAGACCACGGGACTCGGCATGGAAGCCAGAGATAATCCGGCATTCAGGAAGCAGTTCCTGGATAAAGACGTGCAGGCATTCAGTGTTGTGAAGACGGAACCGGCAGCGGAGGATCAGATCCAGGCGATCACCGGAGCAACCATTACTTCGAAAGCAGTGAACGGAGCGGTCAATACCGTTCTTTATATGGACCGTACCGAAGACGGCGGTCTGCAGGACCCGGAAGGAGGTGCGGAAGATGAATAAGTATTCGGAACGCCTCTATAACGGTGTGATCAAGGAGAATCCCACATTTGTCCAGATGCTGGGAATGTGTCCCACCCTTGCGGTGACATCCACGGCGATCAACGGGCTTGGTATGGGACTTGCCACAACTGCCGTACTGACGGCCAGTAATCTGATGATATCGGCACTTCGGAAGCTGATCCCGGATCAGGTCCGGATCCCTGCCTATATCACGATCATAGCATCCTTTGTAACCATCATCAGTTTTCTGATGCAGGCATATACGCCGGAGCTGTATGACAGTCTGGGGGTATTTATATCCTTGATCGTTGTAAACTGTATCATTCTCGGGAGAGCGGAGGCCTATGCTTCCAAGAATCCTGTACTGCCATCTGTCTTCGACGGGATCGGCATGGGCCTCGGATTCACCCTCGGGCTGACGGTGATCGGCGTGATCCGTGAATTCCTTGGGGCAGGGACGATCTTCGGATTTACCGTTACCACGAAGCTGTGGGATCCCATTAAGATATTTACGGCCAATCCGGGAGCCTTCTTCGTTCTTGCATTTATCATAGCGGGGATCAATGCCTTTGCCATAAGAAAAGCGAAGAAGACCGGAGAGAAACCGAGACTCCGGCGGATCGACAGCTGTGCGGGCTGTACGAATCTGTCCTGTGCCGGAAGACGTATGTCGGAAGCGGCAGGAGAGGAAAATGTAACTATGAAGGCGGCAGCGGCCGGTGCAGCGATGGCCGGCTGTAACAAGGCGGAAGGAGCAGCGCCCGGAAGCAAAGCAGCGGAAGGAGCAGCAACTGGAAGCAAGGCGGCGGAAGGAGCGGCAACCGGAAGCAAGGCGGCGGAAGGAGCGGCGACCGGAAGCAAGGCGGCAGAAGGAGCAGCGACCGGAAGCAAGGCGGCAGAAGGAGCAGCAACCGGAAGCAAGGCGGCGGAAGGAGCAGCAACCGGAAGCAAGGCGGCGGAAGAGGCAGACGGAATGACTCCGGCGGAAAAAGCGATCGAGGATCGAAAGGCAGCTGCCAGGGCAGCCGCAGCGCGTATTGCCGCAGAAAGAGCGGCCGCAGCAAAAAGCCAGCCTGCCATGCAAATCCCTGTAAAGAACAGAAAGAAAGAGGGAGCGGCTGCAACGGATGCAGGACTACCCACGGACGATAAGCTGGTGGTGGATGAAAGCGACGAAGAGGTCGAGAACATCCTGTCAGGAAAGCGCTCCTCCGGGAAGAAGGCTTCCTGGGAAGGTACCGTGACACTGGATATGGAGACGGGAACCGTTACATCGGACATGGATGTGAAAACGTCTTCGAAGAAGGATGCTGAGGAGGTGAAGAAGTGAATATCTTTATTTTTGCCATCTCGGCGGCACTTGTGAATAATGTGGTCCTTGTACAGTTTCAGGGACTCTGCCCATTCCTCGGCGTTTCAAAGAATACCAAAACGGCAGCGGGCATGGGCGGAGCGGTCATTTTCGTAATGACCCTGGCAAGTACGGTCACCAGCCTGGTTTACTATTATGTGCTGAAACCGTTGTCTCTGGAATATCTGAATACCATTGCATTCATCCTGATCATTGCAGGCCTGGTGCAGTTCGTGGAAATGTTTTTGAAGAAGAAGGTTCCCTCGCTCTATCGGGCACTGGGGGTCTATCTTCCTCTGATCACGACCAACTGCGCGGTTCTTGGGATCGCGATCACAAATGTACAGAGTGATCTGTCAGTGGGTTACAGCATCCTGAACGGATTCTTCTCCGCAGTGGGCTTTGCGGTGGCCATCACGATCCTGGCAAGTATCCGGGAGAAGATGGAACGAAATAATATACCGAAACCTTTTCGGGGCGGACCGATCATACTGATCGCAGCGGGCCTTATGGCCATGGCGTTCAGTGGCTTTTCGGGTCTGATGTAGATATAGATGATATAGAGGAATGAGTATGGATGTAACCGGAACCTTAACAGCCGCCGGAGTGATCGGCGGCCTGGGGATCCTTGTAGGCCTTCTTCTCGGGAAGGCAGGCAAGATCTTCAAGGTAGAAGAAAATGAAAAGGAGACTGCTGTAAGGGAGGCTCTTCCGGGCAATAACTGCGGAGCCTGCGGATATCCCGGCTGCGATGGTCTGGCAAAGGCCATTGCCGAAGGAAAGGCTCCCACAAATGCCTGCCCTGTGGGAGGCGCAGCAGTGGCGGAGAAGGTGGCGGCCATCATGGGCGGAGACTCCGAGCAGCCCGGAGAACGTATGGTGGCATATGTCCACTGTGGCGGAGACTGTGACAAGGCAAAGGATGTCTATCAGTATGTCGGGCCGGAGATCTGCAGCATCGCCGTCAACTCCCCGGGAGGCGGACCGAAGGGCTGTGCCTTCGGATGCCTGGGATACGGAGAGTGTAAGAGTGTCTGCGAATTCGGAGCCATCAATATGGTGGATGGGATCGCAGTGATCGATCCGGAGAAATGTGTGGCCTGCGGGAAATGTGTGTCTGTCTGCCCGAGGCATCTGATCCGCCTTGTGCCGGCATCGAAGGACCATCATATCCGATGCAGTTCTGCGGACCGGGGACTTGATGTGAAGAAGGTCTGCAGTGTGGGATGCCTTGCGTGCACCATGTGTGTGAAGCAGTGCCCCGTGGAAGCGATAACCATGCAGGGAAATCTCCCTGTGATCGATTATGAGAAATGCGTAAATTGCGGTGCCTGCCAGAAGAAATGCCCCGCGAAGACCATCAGCTGAAAATGAGGAGGAGGAAACTATGAAATGTCCATTTTGCGGAGATGATAACACCCGGGTCATCGATTCCCGGCCGGCGGATGACAACAGCTCCATCCGGCGTCGCAGACAGTGCGATGTCTGCGGAAAGAGATTCACAACCTATGAGAAGGTGGAATCCGTTCCGCTTATGATCATCAAGAAGGACCGTACCCGTGAAGTATATGACCGGGCCAAGCTGGAGAAGGGTCTGGTGCGTTCCTGCCACAAGAGACCGGTCACCATGGATCAGATCGAGGCATGCGTGGATGCCATCGAAGCAGAGATCTTCAACCTCGGACTGCGTGAAGTGGAAAGCTCGGTTGTGGGCGGGATCGTGATGGACAAGATCCGGGATCTGGATGAGGTGGCTTATGTACGTTTTGCATCCGTATACCGGGAATTTAAAGATGTGAACACCTTTATGGATGAGTTGAAGAAGCTCCTCAAATAGTTTTGATCAGGATCTGAAAGGAAGAGAAAATGGCCGAAAGGATCTGCAAGCTTCTGGAGGGCGGAACCTCCGAGGTGATCGTGAAAAAATCCAGATTTCTAGGCATCACCTTCCCTGTGGAGACAGCAGAGGAGGCTGCGCTGCAGATCGCCGGTATCCGTAAGAAATATTACGATGCCCGGCATAACTGTTATGCCTATCGTCTTCCGGATGCGGAGAAATTCTCCGATGACGGAGAACCCTCCCAGACGGCAGGAAAGCCTATGCTGGATGTGTTATCCGGTGCAGGGCTGGTGGGAGCGCTGGTTGTGGTGACCCGTTACTTCGGCGGTACACTTCTCGGGACCGGCGGACTGGTGCGGGCTTATACGGAAGCAGCACAGGAGGCAGTGAAAAACAGCCGCATCACGGAGATACGGCCGAAGAGAAGACTTCAGTGCCGTATCGCATACCCGGATCTCGGACGGATCCAGTATATCTTCCGGGAAGCCGGACTGGAGCCGGAGATCGAATATCTGGAAAGCATCACGCTTACGGCGGATGTTCCGGATGAACAGGTACCGAAGCTGACAGCTGCCATCACGGAAGCAACGGCCGGTAAGGCGGTGCCGGAGGTGGGGGGGCTGTTCCTGGGATGAGGAACTTTCACCGAAAGACAAAAGAAAAGAGGGATTGCCTGTAACAGGCGGGATCCCTCTTTCTTTATGTCTTATGATCCGGTCTAATGCCGGATGGGGAAGCGGTAGATCTTGACTATGGGGTCATCCATTCGGATATTTGTCACCGCATTTTCACAGTCCCAGTTCTGCTGCCAGAACTTATCCTCGGAGGGCGTATCCCCCCAGTAGACACCGATGTGACAGTCTTCACCGGGATTCCAGGCGGGCTGAAGATATAGGATATCTCCCTTTCTTGCTTCGCCGCTCTGAAGCATTTCCTCAATGGAATTATAGACGGAATATTTGACATACCCGTCGGCGGCGAGCTTCAGGTAGTTGTCGGCGTTTGCGTACCCGCCGCGTCCGCCCATGGCAGATACCTTATCCAGATCGCCGCCTGCCGATTTCAGCAGATGCGCGATGAAGCCGGCACAGTTCATGTGGCTTTCTTCCCCGTATTCGCTGTAGGGACGGATCAGCATCTCAGGAGTGTCCGTATAGTCCGTCATGGGGTTGAAATTCGTATTTGTATAGTCTGACTGATGCGTGACCATCCATCCGTACAGATCCTTGCAGCCCAGGTACTGGTCGATGGTGGGAGTTCCGTCAATTACGGCTCCCGTACTGTCCATACGGTATTCGACATTTCCTATGGTAAGGGTTTCATCCGGATGGAGCGATCCGTCTGCCTCGGCGTAGTAGGTTACGCCGTTTGATTCACGCCATCCGTTTGCTGTCGTCAGTTCTCCCTGGGAATCCGCGGAGTAAAGGATCCCGTCATAGGATACCAGGTCGTCCTTTACCAGGTTCCCTTCCCAGTTATAATAATACTTTTTTCCGTCCTTTGTTACGATCTGGTTTTGCAGAGATTCCGACGGAGCAGCTTCCGTTGTCGGTGTTTTGGCTTCCGTTGTCACGGTCTTGGCGGAGGTGTCAGGTGTCTGGGGAGTCACTGCGCCCTGGGCCGTTGCTGCTGTTTCTGCCGTTGACGGTTCCGTATTGCTCTCCTTCTTTCCGGAGAAAATGATGATCAGGATAATGATAAGCAGGACCAGAAGTACTCCGCCCAGGATCAGACGGTTTCTCCGGACTTCAGCCTGCCTTTTCCGAAGCCGTTCCGCACGGGCAGCGTCTCTTGCAGGATCCGGAGGCCTCTTTCCGGAAGGTGTCCGTCTGGCTGCGGGGGATCCGGAGGATGTCCGCCCGCCCGCGGAGGAACCGGATGATGTCCTCCTGCCTGCAGAGGAACGTGTTTTTCCGGAGGAAGAAGTCCTCCTTCTTTGATCGGTATTGTTTCTTTCGTCCATGTTGGTTCCTTTCCTGCTGTGATTTTAATTGGGGATGGGACGATTGGGGACGGTTCTGGGACGCCCAGAACCGTCCCCAATCGTTCCACCGTCCCCAATCGTTCCAAGTCAGTTCCCGTTGACGGGGAACAGATAAACCTTTCCGATGGGATCGTACATGGTGATCTCCGTTACGGTATTCCCGGCACGGGAAGAACTCCACATCTTATTCTCGGAGGAAGTTTCGCCCCAGAAGATCCCCATGTGGCAGTCCGGCTTCTTCTGAGGTTCTTTCTCGTCATCCCCCTTTTCCTTCTTAGGGTAGAGGTAGATCAGATCGCCTTTCCTTGCCTTACCGCTCTTTAGCATTTCCTCTACGGAATCAAAGGTTTCATACTGTACCAGATCCCGCAGCGCAAGATAGAGGTAGGTGTCGGCATCACCGTATTTTGCTTCCAGTCCCATATCCTCCAGCTTCTTCAGGTCCCCGCCCGTAGAGTAGAAGAGATGGGTGATGAAGCCTGAGCAGTTCATGCCTCCTTTTTCCCCGTAATCCCCGAAGGGCTGCATCAGTTCTTCCGGATGGTCTACATGCTCCCATATCCCGATATAGGGGGTCTTAAAATAATAGTCATTAAAATGTTCCACCATCCAGTTATACAGATGCTGACTGCCCAGATACTCATCGATGGTGGGGAGCCCTTCCTTCAGGGTGACATGCGCCTCACGGGTCAGTATCTTCTTCTCCGTAGCGGCTTCGGTTCTGGCTTCGGTGGTTGCAGCCGGTTTTTCTGCTGTGACCACTGCTTGTTTTGCCTCTGTCGTGTCTGTTACGGCGGTTGACGGATCGACGGAGGAACTGTCCTTACCGCCACGCAGAAATACCCAGAGCAGGATTCCTGCCAGCACAAGCAGGGCAGCACCGATGACAGCCATTCGCAGGTACATTTGTTTTCTCCGTGCCTGCTTTTTTTCTTCAATCTTCTTTTTTGCCATTTCCCGGCGGGGATCCTTCGTATCCATATATGGTCCTTTCTTCGGAACGATCGTTTACAGCCCGTTATGATCAGAAATAATAAATCGGCAGACACATGGAGATATATTTAAATGTCCGATCGAAGGAGGATACGTCGAACAGCACGCCTCCGAATACGATCGCCAGAGTCAGAAGGATAGGCAGTACCTTCTGGTATACAGAGCTGCTTCTTATGATCACGCTGAACAGCAGTGAGTAGAGGATGCAGACCAGCGTATACAGTACAACTTCACCGAGGATCATGAGTCCGTTTCCGCCTTCCGTGATCCAGATCACCGGCCAGGAGATAAGAGACATGGGAAGGATGCAGGAAATGATGTGCAGGAGCCGCATGACATAGCGCTCTCCGCCGCGAAGTCTGAGGTAGAGCCGTTCCTCGGAGTCTTTCAGGAAGGTGGCGATACCGATGAGACCGGCCGTCAGAATGAAGAGACCTGCAAACTTCCTTACGGGGATCTCGACCTTCTCCTCCCGCGTCAGTACATTATATACGCCTCCGGAGGAATCCTCCACCCGGAAGATGTCTCCCCTGCTGAGGATGGATTCGTAGATCCGGTTCAGGGCATCCGCCATTTGAGATGCATCGATTCCGGCATAATCGGAGATCCCGGACATATTCTTCAAAATGATGGATACGGCGGCACCACGGAAGAACCGGTTGAAGATCTCGTCCCTGCAGAGAGATGGGAGCATGGATGCCTGGGTTGTGTAAACCTGGATCCGGAGGTCTGTCGTAGTGGTCCAGGCTTGTTCTGTAAAGCCCGCGGGGATCAGGATACCGGAGTTGGATTCTCCGGAAGACAGCTCCTGATACATTTCATCCTTGTCCTTTACCGGGTGAAAATGGAAGATGGAGTTGCTGTTGCAGAGCGAATCCACGGTTTTTTGCATGATGGGATCCGTATCCTCGCAAAGAACGGCCACCGGCAGATAGAGAGATTTCTCCGAAGCGGGGATCTGACGGTAGATCACGGCAAGAAGCACAAGGATCATCAGCATGACTGCATTTACAGGCTGACGGATGCTTCGCTTAAGCAATATGAAAAACCGGTTGAAAAAAAGTCTCATAGTATCCTCGCTTTAGAACATAATGGTCTGCATCAGATGGATCAGTCCGGTGATGGGATTCCAGTGTGACAGATTCTGAAGGAACTTCGGCAGAAAATCGATGGGGATCAGTCCGCCGGATATATACATCAGAAGTATGATGCCCACCAGGATCACCAGGTTGGCATATACGGTATTTCTTGAACTGTAGGAGAGGAACAGGATAAATGCTCCGATGCAGAACAGGATCGGAAGGATCAGCAGCAGAGAGGTGAACTTCGGGTTCAGGCCGGAGATCAGTAGACCTGTGAAGATCACAAGATAGGATGCATACAGAAGAAAGACCGTACTGATCCATTCGCTGCAGGCAATCCCGAAACGACCGACGCCGCATCCCCGCTGGCGGATCCGGTAGGCTTCCTTCTTACCCTGATAGAATGCGGTCAGGATGAAACAGAGAAAGGATAGGACCAGAAGGGTGTAGCCTCCTGCCAGCTGTTTGGTAAGAGGGAGTCCCGCGAGGTCATCGAAGGCCTTGCTTTCAAAGAGATTCTCCCTTGTAAGGACATAGGTAAAGTTGGAGGAGTTTACGCTCTGGGCAAAGGAAGCGGCAGCCTCACTGTCCAGTCCGAGCTCCCGGTTCAGCATAAGGATCGCATACTGTGCAGCCTGGGCGGTGCCCAGCATATCCGCACTGTTGAGTAAAAGATCGTTGATGATATGCTCTTCCAGCGTATCATTTCCTTTAAATAAAATGCGGACAGGATCGTTACCTCCGGTAAGAACCGTATCCACAAAATTATCCGGGATCAGGATCAGGGCTGTGATATCTCCGTTCTCAAGGGCTTTCGTTCCTTCTTCTTCCGAAGAGAGGATGCGTATGTCCAGAGTTTCGCGGAAGCTCTTCATATCTTCCATGATCTGATAACCAAAGGCATCATTTTCGTCATTGTTCGGCATATAGAGTCCCACGGGGACCTGTTCATACTTGTTGGGATTAAAGAAGAGATGCTCGCCGTTCATGATGATCACGAGGGATACGAGCAGGAACAGAAGGGTATAGAGAAGCGTGGCGGGAAGGATATGTACCGCCCGTCTCAGATCTGTACGTATGGTTCTTTTCAGTTGTGACAGATTCATGATTGTCTCTCTTTGCCCCTTAATATATATGGTTCGTTTCAGCCGATCTGGTTCCCGGCCATGAGGAGCTGGGGAAGGGATGCATCGGATGGCAGTTCCTTCAGATTTGTGCAGCTTCCGTTCTGCAGAAGCCATACATCATCGCAGAATTCAAAAAGCTTCTCATCATGGGAGGCGATCACAAGGGTTCCTCCGTTGGACCGGAAGGAGCGGATATACTCCTGGATGGATTCCTTGGCCAGAATATCCAGTGCTGCCAGCGGCTCATCCAGAAGAAGGATGGTGGGACGGTTGATCAGCACGGTGGCGATGGAAAGCCGTTTCTTCATACCTCCGGACATTCTGCGGACGGGAACCTCCAGATAGGTATGAACGCCGAGAATGGACAGATTGGTATTCGTCAGACTATCGTAGATCGCAGCCTTGTCCAAAGGAGTCCAGAGGCGCAGATTGTCCATGGCGGACAGCTCCTCGATCAGTGCATTTTCCTGCGTGACATAGCCGATCTGTTTCTGGAAGGCTTTTGCGTCCTCTTTGTATGTCTTTCCGTCCAGGGTGATGGTTCCGGCACTGATGGCCTTTGATCCGGCAATGGCCGAAAGCATGGTGGATTTTCCCGAACCGTTCAGCCCGAGGAGACCGATGCACTCGCCGGGACGTGCGGAAAGAGAAACATCCCGGAGGATGACCTTCTTTCTGTATTTCAGTTCAACATGGCTAAGCTCCAGCATGAAATGCCTCCTAATAGGAATGATCCTCTTCGATCACGTGAAAATCGAGATAATCAAAATCAATGGGTTCAATAAAACTATCCGCGGTGAACCGGGTCCGTGCGTGGCGGATGAAATCCTTTTTATTCAGATCCAGCCATATGGGGATCGCCAGATCCAGACGATGACACCCCTCTTCGAGCGCTTTATAGACCTTGTGGGTCCGGGTCTCTTCCGGGTCATCGATCTCTACGGTGGTATCCTTGATCATATGTGTGTCTTTTATTATCTTCATCCAGATTCGGAACATGATCCCCTCTTTATTTCAGTTTGATTTAAGATTCGTTTTGCAGTATTATGTAAGGGTGTTTATTATTCATATTTTAAGAAAGTTTTAACACCCGCTGTAAAATAAGTTTAAATAATTCTCAATAAGTATATCACAATTCTTACATAAAAAAAGATTAAAGTTGTGACATACTTAAGCCAGAGGAGGCAAGTGATATGAATGATGAATTTGGAAGCTTCTCTTATGGAGACGAAACAGAGGAACGAAAGGAAGAACCGAAGCAGAAACGCTGGACGCCGGAGCCCTATAAGGAAAAGGTCTATCAGGCGCCGAACTATGTGAGAACGGATTATTCCAGACAGGACTACCTGAAGAATTCCGGTGTACAGAACCGACAGAATACAGCAACCCCGGGAACCGCCGGAAGCCACATCGGCCCTGCAATACTGAATCCCGGGAGCAGTGCGCCACAGGTACAGTCGCCTGCAATGGGCAGCACGCCGCAGGTACAGCCGCCGGTAATGAACAGTACCCCGCAGGTACAGCCGCCGGCAATGAACAGTACCCCGCAGGTACAGAGGACACCGGTGAGCAGACCGGTACCGTCAGTAACTCCGAATACACCGCATACACCGGTGATGTCCGGAGTGCCGGGAGGACCGGATGTACCGAAGCAAAAGGACAAGAAGGAGAAGGGTGATTCCTTCGGTCGGAAGCTGCTTCGTACCGCAGCACTGGGACTGGTATTCGGTCTGGTGGGAGGAGCGGCATTCCTGGGACTGAACTCCGGAAAATTCTTCGGATCTTCTGATAAGGATGCATCAACGACCGGATCCTCCGAAACGTCAACCGGCACACCGGATACTTCGGTGTCTGCAGGCTCCGGAAACGGATCCGTCAAGCAGCAGGGTGTGGTGAGTACGGACAATTCGTCTACCACGGTGAATTATGATGTGGCGGAGATCGTCAAGAAGGCACAGCCGTCCATCGTATCCATCACGACCAGTGTAACGACCCAGTACCAGTATTTCTATCAGCAGTTTGAGCAGCAGTCCACGGGCGCGGGTTCCGGTATCATCATTGCGAATGATGAGGCGAATACCAAGCTGTATATCGCTACCAATTATCACGTGATCGAAGGCGCAACGGAGATCAATGTCGGTTTCAATGACGGACAGATCATAAAGGCTTCCGTAACCGGTTATGATAAGAATAACGACGTGGCGGTTGTGGAAATCCCGCTCAGCGATATCCCGCAGAGTACCAGGGATGCCATCAGCATCGCGGCGCTCGGTAATTCCGATGCCCTTCAGGTAGGCGAGCCGGCCATTGCCATAGGAAATGCACTGGGTTACGGCCAGTCTGTTACCGTAGGTTATATCAGCGCACTGAACCGTTCCATCACGGGAAGCGACGGACACTACATCCAGACGGATGCAGCCATCAATCCCGGTAACAGCGGCGGAGCCCTGATCAATTCCAAGGGTGAGGTCATCGGTATCAACTCCGTAAAATATGTGGACAGCAAGGTCGAGGGTATGGGCTTCTCCATCCCCATCAACCGTGCTACGGATATCATCAATAATATCGTAAGCGGAGGAACCACCGGTAAGGTATATATCGGTATCAGCGGAGCAAATATCAACAGTGAGTACTCCCAGATCTACGGTTTTCCGGAGGGGGCTTACGTAAAGACGGTCACTTCGGGGTCTCCGGCAGAGAAGGCAGGGATCCATGAAGGCGATATCATCGTTGCGATCGAAGGGACCAAGACCATGACCATGGAAGATCTCATCGATGCATTGCAGTCATATCGTGCCGGCACCACAGTGAAGATCACCCTGTACCGGGCGAATTCCCGCGGGAAATATGAGGAAATGACCATCGACGTTGTCACGGCCGAAGAATGATCATGAAAAAGAATCTGGAGACTATATGTATAAGTTGATCGCGACGGACCACCGTGCCAGAAGCGGAAGCTTCCATACGCCGCACGGGGTCATCGAAACGCCGGTTTTCATGAATGTGGGAACCGTAGCAGCCATAAAAGGAGCAGTGAGTGCCGAGGACCTGGAGGAAATCGGCACTCAGGTGCTGCTCTGCAATACGTATCATTTGCATGTCCGGACCGGGGATCCGCTCATCCGGGAACTGGGAGGACTGCAGGCACTTACCACCTGGCACGGCCCGATCCTGACGGATTCCGGCGGTTTCCAGGTGTATTCTCTTGCCAAACTCCGTGCCATCAGGGAAGAAGGCGTGTCCTTTCAGTCCCATATCGACGGTAGAAAGATCTTCATGGGACCGGAGGAGAGCATCACGATCCAGTCGAATCTCGGATCTACTATAGCAATGGCTTTTGATGAATGTCCTCCTGCCAAGGCGGACCGTTCCTATATACAGCCCTCTGTGGACAGGACCTACCGGTGGCTGCTCCGATGCAAGGAGAAGATCGAGGAGCTGAATGCAGCGCCGGGGACCGTCAATCCGGAGCAGTATCTCTTCGGGATCAATCAGGGCGGCGTCATCGATGATATCCGCATCGACCATGCGAAAAGGATCGCGGAGCTCGATCTCCCCGGCTACGCCATCGGCGGACTGGCCGTGGGAGAAAGTCATGAGGAAATGTATCACATCCTGGATGTGACCGTTCCGCATCTGCCGGGGGACCGGCCGGTGTACCTGATGGGCGTGGGAACTCCGGAGAATATCCTGGAGGCCGTAGACCGGGGAGTGGATTTCTTCGACTGCGTTTACCCCACCAGAAACGGCCGGCACGGACAGGTATATACACATTTCGGCAAACTGAATCTGAAGAATAAATGTTTTGAGAAGGATATGCGTCCGATCGAGGAGGGATGCGGATGTCCTGCCTGCAGACGTTTCAGCCGTGCTTATATCCGGCATCTCCTGAAAGCGGGAGAGATGCTCGGGCTCAGGCTTGCGGTGCTTCATAATCTGTATTTCTATAATCATCTGATGGAGGAGATCCGGACCGCGATCCGGGAGTCCCGTTATGCATCCTTTAAGGAGGAAACACTGGACCGCCTTCGGAGCAGAGAACCGTGATGCGGATCCCCTGAGAAAAAGGGTCTGAAAGGGAATATGAAAAGGAACGAAATAACAACTTGCACTTTTTGCGGAAATACAGTAATATAGGAAAAGTATTTTACGAAGAATAAGGAGATTTGACATGAGCAATATGATTTTAGGAAGCGCAGGCGGCAGCACGGGTGGCAGCATACTGATGATCGTTCTTTATCTGGCATTCTTCATCGGACTGATGTATTTCCTTATGATCCGTCCCCAGAAGAAGCAGCAGAAGAAGCAGGACGAGCTGCAGAATTCATTGGAGCCGGGCGATAATATCATGACCACCAGCGGTTTCTTCGGAACCATCCTTGATATCGTGGATGAAACGACGGTCATCGTTGAGTTCGGTAACAACAAGAACTGCCGGATCCCCATGCATAAGCGTGCCATCGCTGAGGTGGAGAAGGCAGGAACAGCCGAGGTAAAGGAAGCAGACAGCAAGGATACCAAGGACAGCAAGGAAAGCAAGGACAGTAAGGATACCAAGGAAGAAAAGGAATCTAAGAAGAAGTAGTTTTCCGTGATTCCGGTAGATACGGAGGTTTGGTTTAGATGCAGAGCAGAAGAAATAGAATCGCAGCGGTTCTTATCATGACAGGACTGCTCCTGGGTCTTCCTGCCTGTACGGAGAAAGAACCGGAAGAGGGGAAGTATGTATCTCCGAACTTCAATACGGAAGTGGTGAACCGGACAGAGGAAGGTGTTCCTGCTCCGAAGGAGACCACGGAAGAGAGAGAAGTTGTGGATTCCCCGCTTTCAAAAGGAGATCCGGTCAATATCGCGGACCTTGAGAATGTGCCGAATACGGAAACAACCATCGCGGGGTCTTACGAAAACGGATCCTATTACAATCCCTTTGTGGGCTTTGCCATTCAGGGAGATACGGTATGGAGGCTGTATGATGCGGCGGGAGTCGCGGAGGCTACGGGGCTTTCCGAGGATGAGGTGAATGACCTCTGGTACGGAGTGGTCAGTCCATACTCCGTAAAGACCATGACCTGTGCCATTGCCTATAAGAGCGATACAGGTTCCAATCTGGTGGTTTCCTATATCAACCCGAAGCTCTATTATATGCAAAATATGACGGCCAGAGAATATCTGGAGCTTTCAGCCCGATCCTATAAGGATGTAGAGGTCCAGGATGTAAACTATCTCGGACAGACCTTTTCCTCCATATCTCTTCCTGATGAGGGGGAAGGTGCGAGAACCCAGTTTGCCATCCGGGTGGATGATCTGATCGTGGTACTGACCTATACCCTGCAGGGAGATGATACTTTGGAAGACGCTGCAGACCATGTGACGAAACTGATCACACAGTAAATACTGACACAGAAAATGCCCGTTTCGGGCATTTTTTGATTGACCGAAAACATCGTAAATAGTATGATAGAAAAGAAGGATTGCGTGAACCCGGGGGTGGTTCAGGGGTCCGTTTTACGCGTGAGTGAAATGGAGGTTAGTTGCAATGAAGAATAAGCATGCGGTTATGCGAAACCTCGTCACCGGTATGATGGCATCAGCACTTCTGATGGTCAGCGACTGGCTGATGGGAGCGACCGGCAAGGGCAATGTCTCGAATGGTGTGGTGCAGAGCAACTGGGCATCGGCAGCGACCTGGAGATACGAAGCAGCCATGTTGATCGCGGGTTTCGCAGTTTTTATGCTCTACAGCGGAATGAAGGAGATGATCCGCCAGTTCAAACTTACCCGGTCACGCAAGGATGTCTGGAGTATCCGGGCAGCCCGGATCTTCGAGATCGGCGGTATCGCAACGGTGGTTTCCACACTTTTCCTTCATGCGAAGGGTAGTATCCTTCCGATCCTGTACCATAAACTGTATGCAACATCCCTGATGGGAGCGGATATGCTGACTGTAGTTGATGAGGTATTCTTCTATATATCCATTCCGTTCTATATCTTCTCCATACTCATTGTAGTTTTTACCTCCGTGCCTTTTATCTATCAGATATGGCAGGGAAGGCTCCGTGTTCCGAAATGGTTTGTGATCCTGAATCCGATGGTATTCTGGGTGATCGGCTGGATCTTCCGGAGATTCGGAGCATATCTGATCACAGATTTCACGGCATGTATGGTTTCTTTCGGCAGATTTCACGGCATGTATGGTTTCTTTCGGTCTCCTGATGATGTTCTGGTGTACACTTCAGCATGTAACCAAGATCCCGGAGCGGAGCCGGGAGGAATAGTACGAAGGGTGGAGCACACGTTAACCTGTATGAAAGAAGGAGGGTCACATGAAAAAGATTCATGAAAGCAATGTTGAGAAAAATGTGGATATTCGTAAGGCAGCCATTATCGGCTGCGGATTTGTAGGTTCTTCCACGGCTTTTGCTCTGATGCAGGCCGGGATCTTTTCCGAACTGGTGCTGATCGATGTGGATCATAGCAGAGCTGAGGGAGAGGCAATGGACATCAGCCACGGACTTCCTTTTGCGAAGCCGATGAAGATCTATGCGGGAACCTATGATGATATCGTTGATGCCTCCATTATCATTATCACTGCAGGCGCAGCGCAGAAACCGGGGGAGACCCGTCTGCAGCTTGTTCAGAAAAATGTAGCGATCTTTAAGTCCATCATTCCCGAGATCTCCAGGAGAGGATGCGAAGGCGTACTTCTGATCGTATCCAATCCGGTGGATATCCTGACCTATGTGGCACAGAAGCTTTCTGGCTTCCCGACCAACCGTGTCATCGGTTCGGGTACGGTTCTGGATACTGCACGTCTCAAGGCCATGCTCGGAGAGCATCTGGATGTGGATAACCGTACCGTTCATGCATTTATCATCGGTGAGCACGGGGACAGCGAGCTGGCAGCATGGAGCAGCGCCATGGTTTCCGGCGTGCCGCTTTCCAAGTTCTGTGAGATGCGCGGACATTTCAACCATGATCAGTCGGAGCGTCATATCCAGGAAATGGTCAAGAATTCCGCATATGAGATCATCGAGCGTAAGAAGGCAACCTACTACGGCGTGGCTATGGCCGTTCGCAGGATCTGCGAGGTTATCGCCAGAGATGAGAAGTCGATCCTGTCCGTTTCCAGTCTGATGGAAGGACAGTATGGTCTGACGGATGTATGCCTGTCCATGCCGGCCATCGTGGGGGCGGACGGTGTAGAGGAGAAGATCCCGATCTCTCTGGACGAAGATGAGATCACGAACCTGATGGCTTCCGCAAGGGCGCTGAAGGAGATCGCGGATTCTCTGGATCTTACGCTTCCGGAACCGGTGAAGGAAGAGCCGAAGCCTGTGGACCTTGACGAAAAGCCCATTGACCGGTAAGAGGTGGGACACGTCTATGTTAAAACTTGTCTCATGGAATGTAAATGGAATCAGAGCCTGTGTCGGAAAGGGGTTTGAGGAATCCTTCCGCCGGTTGGATGCGGACGTGTTCTGTATCCAGGAGAGCAAGATGCAGGAAGGACAGTTGAAGCTTGAACTGCCCGGTTATACACAGACCTGGAATTATGCGAAGAGAAAGGGTTACTCCGGAACGGCGATCTTCACGAAGCAGGAACCGAGATCCGTGGTCCTCGGTATGGGACTGGAGCAGCATGATCAGGAAGGACGTCTCATCACACTGGATATGGGAGACTATTTTATGGTTACGGTTTACGTTCCGAATTCTCAGAGTGAACTCCGGCGTCTGGACTATCGTATGGAGTGGGAGGATGACTTCCGCGAATATGTATCGGAGCTGAAGAAAGAAAAGCCGGTGATCATCTGCGGGGATATGAATGTCGCCCATAAGGAGATCGATCTGAAGAATCCGGACAGTAATCATATGAATCCGGGCTTTACGGATCAGGAAAGAGAGAAAATGACGGAGCTTCTGGAAGCAGGCTTCACGGATACCTTCCGTTATCTCTATCCGGACCTTGCGGATGCGTATTCCTGGTGGTCCTACCGGATGAAAGCCAGGGAGCGGAATGTAGGCTGGCGTATCGATTATTTCCTTGTATCCTCCGAACTGGACGACCGGATCAGGGGAGCAAAGATCCACAGTGATATCCTCGGGTCGGATCACTGCCCGGTGGAGCTGGATATCGAATTATAAAAGAGAGAATAAAGCCGTGGGGACAGACCGGCCGGGGTGATTACGGGCCGCCTGTCCCCGCACCTTTTGTTCTTTGTCAGAGTATGGGATGGATGAGGGTGGTCCCGGGACGGATCACAGGAAAGAGTGAATGTTATGGTGGAGGTAAGAAACCTCACAAAAACATATGGAAAAGTACAGGCTTTGAAGGGTGTCAGCTTTACGCTGGAACCGGGAAAGGTCTATGGCCTTCTGGGTGTGAACGGTGCAGGAAAGACTACGACACTTCAGCTTCTGTCCGGGTATCTTACGCCTGCCTCCGGGGAGATCCTGGTGGACGGGGTATCCATGGAGAAACGGCCGGTGGAGGTTCGGAGTCATATCGGTTATCTGCCGGAAGTGCCGCCACTCTATCCGGAGCTTACAGTAGAGGAATTCCTACGGTTTCAGGCAGAGCTTCGCAGGATCCCCAAGACAGAACGGGACAGATCCGTACGGGAGGCTGTTGAACGGGGAGATCTCGGGGCAGTCCGTAACCGGCTGATCGGTCAGCTGTCCAAGGGCTTCCGGCAAAGGACAGGACTTGCGGCTACGCTGATGGGACAGCCGGACATTCTTCTGCTGGATGAACCCACCAACGGGCTGGATCCTGTTCAAATGGTGGAAATGCGCCGGCTGGTAAGAGAGCTGGGAAAAGAACGTACCGTTGTGGTAAGCTCCCATGTACTGTCAGAGATCAAGGGGGAGGCGGACGAGCTGCTGATCATAGCGGCGGGACATCTGGTCTATTCCGGGGATCAGGCATCCATCGGAACGGGGGAGACCGTTCTGGAAGCGGTATTAAAGGGAGATGCGGCGAAGGTGCAGCATTTTCTGAAGAGACATTTTCCGAAGCGGAAGGCAGACTGTGTGCCGACGGAGGAGGGGATGAGGATCCTCCTTACGGAGACGGACGGGTCCGATCAAAGAGAAGCGTTGTTCCGTGCGGCATCGGAGGAGAAACTGCCGATCCTGAAGCTGGAGAGACGAAGTACCGATCTTGAGGATTTCTTCCTGCGTGTGACGGAGGAAGCCTACCGGAACGACCGCCCGGAGACGGAAGAGGATGAGGAGGAAGACGATGATTAGTATCTGGAAGAAAGAACTTCGTTCCTCCCTTTGCAATGTCACGGGATTTCTGTATCTGGCAGCATCGGTATTCTTCTTCGGCGTGTATTTCTATGTGATGAACCTGTACCAGGGGATGGCACATGTGAACTATTCCTATGCATCCGTGGTCTATCTGTTCTCACTGACCATACCGATCCTTACCATGAGGGCATTTGCACAGGAATTCCATGACCGGACGGATCAGCTGATCTTTACGGCGCCTGTGTCCCGGACCGCTGTGGTCCTGGGCAAATATCTTGCGTATCTCACGTTGTTCCTGATCCCCGTGGTGGTAGCGGCCTTTTATCCGCTGATCCTGACGGGCTACGGAAGCGTGGCGGTCACAGAGGCATATACCACATTGCTGGCCTATGTACTGTATGGTATGGCTGCGATCGCTATCGGTATTTTCGTATCATCCCTTACCGCAAATGTGGTGATCGCCGCAGTGTCCACGGCAGTTGTCCTGTTCCTTGCCTATACCATGGGTGGGTTCGGTGAATTGCTGGGTGTCCCTGTCCTGAAGCAGATTCTGGGTGCCTTTCATATGCAGAGCAGGTTCCTGACGATGGAGACGGGTGTGATCTCGCTTCGGTCGATCCTGTATTTCCTTTCGGTGGCTGCGGCATTTTTATGCTTTACGGTTCTGCGGCTGCAGAGTTATCGCTGTGGAAGAGGCGGGAACCCGAAGGACAGAAGACAGCGGGTGGTGATCCTGCTTGTGACGATCCTTCTGGCGCTGGGTATCAATGTGACGGCGGAGCTGCTTCCGGACAGAGCGACGGAGTACGATGTCACGATGAAGGAATTCCACATGCTGACGGAGGATACGAAGAAGTTCCTGGATACATTGGAGAAGGATGTGACGATCAGCGTCTATAAGAAGGAGACCGAGGCAGAACCGGATACCGTAAAGATGCTGAAGAATTACGGCGCGTATGAGCATATCACCGTAGAATACGTGGATCCCGAGAAGGCACCGAGGTTCCCGGAAAAATATGCGGTAAACGGATTCAGCGAAGGAAGCCTGGTGGTGGCGTCGGATACGGCATTCCGGATCATCGATCAGGAAAGTATTTATACCTATTCGGATCCAGAGATGCAAAGCTACGGAGCAAGTCCCGACGGCTTTGATCTGGAGGGCCTTCTGACCACGGCGATCGATTATGTGACCACCGACCGGCTGCCTATGGTCTATGAACTGTCCGGCCATGGAGAGCTGCTTCTTGCAGGGAACTTCAAGACTGCGCTTGACCGTGAAAATGTAAAGCTTCAGGAGATCCGGCTGGTGTCTGCGGGTTCGGTTCCGAAGGATGCGGACTGTGTGCTGCTCCTGGCTCCTTCCGAGGATTTCAGCGAAGCGGAGATCGGTGCGCTGAAAGACTATCTGGCGGAAGGCGGTCATATCTATCTGTTGCTTCAATGGACTGCAGAGCCCCAGAAGAACCTTTATGCATTTCTGGCCGAATACGGAATCGATGTCAGATACGGAGTCGTTTCCGAAGAAGATGCGGATGTATATTTCCAGGAACCATACTATCTGATCCCTGAGATCAGGGAGACATCGGTTACAGACGGGCTGGAGGGGAATCTGGCCCTGTCGGCCATGACCCTCGGGCTGCAGTCGGAGGACCCGGCGGTAGAGGCCATATTGAAGACCTCGGATCGGGCGTATCTGAAGAAGGATCCGCAGAATGCAGCGACAACCGAAAAGGAAGAAGGGGATGAAACAGGAGAGTATCTCCCCGGACTCTTCCGGCAATGGACCGTGGATCTGACACCTGCAGATGCCAAAGAGGACGGCGGGAAGATCACGAGACAGAGCCAGCTGGCAGTCTTCGGTTCGCCGTATATGACCCAGGATGCCATGGACGGATATATCTCCGGAATGAACCGGAAGCTTTTTATCAAACTGATGAGTCATATGGTAAGCCGTCCGGCACTGACGTCGGTTCCGGTAAAGACCTATACCTTTGAATATGTAGCGGTTCCAGCCTCCGATGCAACCTTCTTCGGAGTGATCCTTTCGGGCGTATTGCCGGGGATCCTGCTGATGGTGGGACTCGGCGTATGGTTCCTTAGAAGAAGCCGCTGACCGGCTGCCAAGGACGTAAAAAGGTATGTAGTATGATGAAGAAAGAAAATGACGCATGCAGAGCTGCTGATAACAGAGCTGTATGCGTCATTTTTATATGTATCTTTTGTAATTAGGGAAAGATCCTTCGGCCGTGCGGCCTCAGGATGACAATGCAGAAATTGTATCCGTCCGTATATTTTGTCAGTCCGTATATTTTGTCAGCAACAGGCTTGCATTCTGTCCTCCGAATCCGAAGGCATTACACATGGCAACATTTACCACGGACTTCCTTGCTTCGTTGGGAACGAAGTCCAGATCGCATTCCGGATCCGGTGTGGTCTGGTTGATGGTAGGTGGAAGCGTGTCCTCCTCTATGGCTTTGATACATGCGATCGCCTCTGTCACACCGCCTGCACCCATCAGGTGTCCGGTGGATGCCTTGGTTGAAGAGACTGCAAGCTTGTATGCATGCTCCCCGAACAGGGACTTGATCGCACTGACCTCGATGATGTCGCCTTTCGGAGTGGAGGTTCCGTGCGCATTGATATAGTCGACTGCAGTAAGCGGAAGACCGGCAACCTCAAGGGACTGCTTCATACAGAAGATGGCAGCGATCCCTTCCGGATGGGGGCTGGTCACGTGGTAACCGTCTGTACTGTTGGCGTAGCCTGCCACATTACAGCGGATCCTTGCATCCCTCTTCAGCGCCGATTCCTTTTTCTCGATGATCACGGCTCCGCCGCCCTCTGCCATAACGAAACCGTCACGGTTCAGATCGAAGGGACGGCTGGCGTGCTCCGGATCCTCATTGTTCCGGGACAGTGCATGAATGGAAGAAAGTCCGAGGATCGTGAGAGGAGAGGTGGCTGCCTCCGCACCGACACAGATCACGGCATCTGCCATATCCTGCTCGATCAGCATGATGCCGGTGGAAATGGCATCGATACCGGAGGAACATGCGGTGGAAACCGTCAGGCTGGGACCCTTCAGACCCTTGGAGATGGCGATCTGGGCAGCTGCGATATTTCCGATGATCCGTGTGATGAAACGCGGGTTTACCCGGGAAGCGGCTCCGGTACTGAATTTATCCTGTGTGGCTGCGATATCGATGATACCGGAGAATACAGTGCCCAGGACGATACCGATCCGTTCTCTCGGAAGAGGAAGATTGCCTTCGGGATCCTCCGTAAAGCCTGCATCTTCCATGGCTTCCTGTGCTGCGGCGTAACCGAACTGCATGAACAGTTCCATTTCCTTCGCCTGTTTCCGGGTCATAAAGTCTTCCGGGTTGAAATCGGGTACCTCTCCGGCGATGGTGACAGGAAGTCCTGTGGCGTCAAAGCGGGAGATGGTACGGATGCCGGACTTTCCGGTGATCAGATTCTCCCAGTATGTTTCAGCGCCGACACCAAGAGGGGTCACTGCACCGATTCCGGTTACAACAATGTCATTCTTCATTTTTACTTATCCTTTTCCCAGTCTTTCTGCTTGATTTCTACGCGGCGTACCTTGCCGCTTGAGGTCTTCGGAAGCTCTTTGACGAATTCGATGGTCTTCGGACGCTTATAGGATGCAAGCGTGTTCCGAAGATACTTCATGATCTCCTTCTTCAACTGCTCCGTTGCCTCGATGCCCTCTGTAAGAACGATGGAGGCCTTGATGGCCTGGCCGCGAAGAGAGTCCGGAATACTGGTGGCCGCACACTCCAGAACATAGGGGAGACGCATGATCTCATTCTCTATCTCGAACGGGCCTACACGGTAGCCGGCAGATTTGATGATATCATCAACCCGTCCAACATACCATAAATATCCGTCTCTGTCCATATATGCCGTATCACCTGTATGGTAAAATCCGTCATGCCATACCGCCTGCGTCTTCTCTGTTTCCATATAATATCCGAGGAACAGCCCGCAGGGAATGGATCCGGAGGTGTTGACACAGATCTCTCCGACCTCGTCGACGGCACACTCGGTTCCGTCCGGTTTCAGGATATGAACATCGTACTGGGGACTAGGCTTTCCCATGGAACCCGGGCGGGGTGTCGTACCCTGCAGGGCGGCGATGAGAAGCGTGGTCTCCGTCTGACCGAAGCCCTCCATGATGGTGAGCCCGGTTGCCTTGTAGAATCTGCGGAAGATCTCCGGATTCAGTGCTTCCCCGGCCGTGGTCACATTCGTAAGGGAAGACAGGTCATAATGGGACAGATCCACATGTACCAGGAACCGGTAGACCGTAGGCGGAGCACAGAAGGTTTTGATCTTATATTTTTCGATCATGCCCAGGATCTCTTTCGCATAGAAATCCGAATAATCATAGGTAAATACGGTGGCTTCACAGAGCCATTGTCCGTACAGCTTGCCCCAGAGGGCTTTGCCCCAGCCGGTATCACTGATGGTAAAATGCAGTCCGTCCTGATCAATCCCGTGCCAGTAGCGGGCAGTGATATAGTGGCCAAGCGGGTATTTATAACTATGGCTTGCCATCTTCGGATAGGAGGTGGTGCCGGAGGTAAAGAACATCAGCATGGGATCGTCTCCGCCGGGAGCATCTTCGGGGCGGATGAATTCCCGCGAGAAGAACTTGACGGACCGGTTGTAGGGATCCCAGCCGGTTTTGGTACCGTTTACAATGATCTTTGCCTTCAGATAATCATAGGATTTTGCAGCCTTGTCGATCTCGTCGGTGATCTCGCCTTCTCCCGAAGCTATGACAGCACGGATCCTTGCTGCCTTGAAGCGGTACTCGAAGTCCTTTCGGGTTAAGAGGAAGGAGGCCGGGACTGCCACAGCACCTATCTTATGGAGTGCCAGGATCACAAACCAGAACTGATAATGCCGTTTCAGCACAAGAAGGACCCTGTCTCCCCGTTTGATCCCCAGGTAAGACAGATAGTTGGCGGTCTGGTTGGAATACCGCGCCATATCGCGGAATGAGATGCGTCTCTCCTTTCCGTCTTTTGAGATATGGAGCATGGCAGTTTTGTCAGGACATTTTTTTCCTAACTCATCTACTATATCATATGCAAAATTAAAATGTTCCGTATCATGAAAACGGATGTCGGAGAGAACGCCGTTCTCATCCCTGGAAGTCTCGATAAAACGCCCGGCGACGCCGGGTTCCGGAATGAAACTGTTGATCATCAAAAACTCCTTTTATAGTATATGTAAATGCTGTATGTAGTTTTTAAAACTACATGATGTCTTCATCTACTACTATATACATCGTACGGAGAATGTCAAGAGAAAACCCCCATATCTAGATGTAAACAATCTGTAACAATTATCGTGAAAAATACACAAAAATAATTATTGACAATGCTAAAATGTTGGCTATAATGAGTTTTAGTTAAAATATTTTAACTAAAATCTTTTAACAATTTGTTTAAGGAAAAAGGAGAACAAAGATGTTTGAGGAAATCAAAAGCGTAATCGTTGACACCCTTAGCTGTGACGAAGACAAGGTTACCCCCGAAGCTTCACTGACAGATGACCTGGGAGCAGATTCCCTGGATGCTGTTGAACTCGGTATGGCGATCGAGGATGCACTTGGAGTAACAATCGAGGATGAGGATCTTCCGAAGATCAAGACAGTTCAGGATCTTGTGGATTACGTGGAGTCTCACAAGTAATTCATTATACAGTATCGACGCGAGAGATTGACAGGGATGTCGGGTCTGCTCGCGTCGAACTGTGTAAGAACCCTGTGTGAGGAAGGAACTGCAGATGAAAATACTGAAAAAGAAGAGAAGAAAAGAGGAACCGAAGATCGTAATATCTTCCGGAACCTCTGAAATAAAGGATGGACAGGAAAAATTAACCGAAGGCCTGGAAGATCTGGCTTCTTTTATAAAGGAAGCGACGGAAGAGCCGGAGGTGAATGCCAAAAAAGGGCCGGATCCACATGCCACTGACATGTTTACCTGCTCGGAATGCGGGGAACAGCTTCAGATCAGGGAGATGAGGAAGGCTCTTTATGTATGTCCGAAGTGCGGAAAGCATCATAAGATCTCCGCACGGAGAAGAGTCAGGAACCTGGTTGATCCGGGAAGCTTCCGGAAACTGAAATGCAATGTGGGAGACATCAATCCACTTGATTTCCCGGAATACAATGAGAAGATCGCTGCCCTGAGAGAGAAGACGGGGATGGATGAAGGTGTTCTTGCCGGCATCGGAGAGATCGAGGGTGAGAAGGCAGTCATAGCGGTCATGGGATCGGAATTCCTGATGGGAAGCATGGGGATCGCAGTGGGAGAGAAGGTAACAAATGCCTTTGAGGTCGCTGAAAAACTGAAGCTCCCCATTATTATTTTTACAGCCAGCGGCGGTGCCCGTATGCAGGAGGGGATCCTTTCCCTTATGCAGATGGCCAAGACCTCGGCTGCAGCCAAGAGATTCAGTGATAACGGCGGACTGTATATCGCGGTTCAGACGCATCCTACCACGGGAGGTGTCAGTGCAAGCTTCGCCACTCTGGCGGATATCACGCTTGCAGAGCCGGGCGCACTGATCGGCTTTGCCGGCCCCCGTGTCATAGAGCAGACCATCGGACAGAAGCTGCCACAGGGCTTCCAGAGAGCAGAATACCTGGAAGAGCACGGGTTTGTGGATGAGATCGTAAAGAGAGATGAGATGCGTGCCAAGCTGGCTCAGATCCTGCGTCTTCATCAGAAGAAAAGGAGGCCGACATTATGAACATCAGAGAGATCGACGAGCGTATGACGGCCATAGAGACAGAACGCTGGCAGACAGAGGTGACTCCGGAACGCATTAAGGAGCTGGAACAGGAGTATGCCGGACTCTGCAGAGAGTGTGAGAATCTGTCGGCACATGACAATGTATATCTGGCGCGCCATAAATACCGTCCGAAGGTGGATGATTATATCAATGCCCTTTTTAAGGATCTTTTTGTTCAGAGAGGCGATCTTCTTTCAAGAGAGGATCAGAGTATCTTCGGCGGGATCGCTACATTTCACGGGATACCGGTAACGGTACTCGGCCATCGTAAGGGCAGAAATATCAATGAGAATCTGAAGTACAACTTCGGTATGCCGGAGCCCGAGGGTTATCGGAAAGCCCTTCGTATGATGAAGCAGGCGGAGAAGTTCGGACGCCCGATCATCACATTTATCGATACACCGGGAGCTTATCCCGGACTGGAGGCGGAGCAGCATGGGCAGAGCAATGCCATTGCAAAGAACCTGGCGGAGATGAGTGCCATCCGGACTCCCATCATTTCCATCGTAACGGGAGAAGGAAGCTCCGGCGGAGCACTGGCCATCGGTGTTGCAAACAAGGTATTCATGCTGGAGCATGCGGTGTATTCCGTACTCTCACCGGAAGGCTTTGCTTCCATCCTGTGGAAGGATTCCGCCCGGGCGGACGAAGCCTGTGAGCTGATGAAGCTTACGGCGCAGGATCTTCTGTCCTTCGGTGTCATCGACGGGATCATCCCGGAACCCATCGGCGGGGCGCATCATGATCCGGAAGCGGTCTTTAAGTCCATTGACCGTATGATCCTGAAGGAGTTCAATGCACTTAAGAAGATGTCTCCGAATGAGATCGCGCGTGCTCGTTATGAGAAATTCCGGAATATCGACCGTATGGCAAGAAAATGAAAAGGCATAGAAGGAGCAGAAAATGAAATTGATCAATGAACTTCTGGGTGTGAGATATCCCATCATCCAGGGTGGTATGGCAAATATAGCTACAGGTAAATTCGCTGCTGCGGTATCAAATGCAGGCGCACTGGGCCTGATCGCCTCCGGCGGTATGCCGGCGGAAGCATTGGAGAAGGAGATCTTCGATGCGCGTCAGGCGACGGATCAGCCCTTCGGCGTGAATCTGATGCTGATGAATCCGGATGCGGACAATATCGCGGACCTGCTGGCGAAGGAGAAGATCGGGATCATTACCACAGGGGCAGGAACCCCCGGTAAATATATCGAAAAATGGAAGGAGACCGGAGCAAAGGTCATTCCCGTCGTTGCAAGTACGGCGCTGGCACGTAAGGTAGAGAAGCAGGGCGTGGATGCGGTGATCGCCGAAGGCGGTGAGAGCGGCGGACATGTGGGAGATATGACCACGATGGCACTGGTACCGCAGGTGATCGACAGCGTCGGGATCCCGGTGATCGCAGCGGGAGGCATCGCCGACGGCAGACAGTTTGCGGCTGCCCTCTGCCTGGGCGCAGCCGGTATCCAGATCGGGACCAGCCTGCTGGTATCGGAGGAGTGTCCGATCCATGACAATTATAAGGCAGAACTGATCAAGTCTAAGGATAACAGTACAACGGTGACCGGACGCAGTCTGGGAGCACCCGTACGTATCATTAAGAACCCCATGGCAAGAGAGTATCTGAAGCTGGAGGCTCAGGCGGCATCCAGGGATGAACTGGAACAGATCACGCTGGGAGGCCTGCGGAAGGCAGTCTTTGACGGGGATATGAAGAACGGTTCCGTTATGGCAGGACAGGTGTGCGGACAGCTGAAGGAGGTCCGGCCGCTGGCAGTGATCCTGGAGGATCTGTATCAGGGTGCGAAGAAGGTTCTTGAGGAGACACGGAACATTTCCCTGTAGATCTTTTTGGGTCTGTATGCAGGGGGACGCGGGGAAGCGTAGAGAGGAAGGAAAATGAAGTTAGGTTTTTTATATGCAGGACAGGGCAGCCAGGCAGTGGGAATGGGAAAGGATCTCTATGAGACATTTCCGGCATTCCGTGAGGTGCTGGATGCCGCGGATCCCGGCTTTGACGTGAAAGAGGTAAGCTTCAACGGGCCGGCCGAGGTCCTGAATGAGACAAAGTATACACAGCCGTGTATGGTGGCATTTGCAGTAGGACTTACAAAGGTGCTGGCAGAGGCGGGGATCAGGCCGGACATCGCAGCCGGACTTTCGCTCGGAGAATACAGTGCGCTTTATGCAGCAGGTGTTTTTACCGAACAGCAGGTGATCGATCTTGTGGCATTTCGCGGAAATGCCATGCAGTCAGCGGTAAAGGGAAGAGAATGTAAAATGATCGCCGTACTCGGGCTGGAACGTGATAAGGTTTATGAAGGCTGTCATACAGTACAGGAACGGTATCCGGAGCTGGTATGCGAACCGGCAAACTTCAACTGCCCGGGACAGATCACGGTATCCGGTGATGCGGAGGCTGTGGAAGCGGCGGCAGAGGTCATGAAGGAGCAGGGGGCAAAAAGAGTGCTGCCGGTGAAGGTAAGCGGGCCCTTCCATACGTCCCTGATGAAGCCGGCAGGAGATCAGCTGAAGGAGCGCTTTACGAAAGAAGCATTCGGAGAGATGAAGATCCCTGTTATCTTCAATGCCATCGGCAGGGAGAAGACGGAAGAGGAGGAGATCCCGGTCCTTCTTGAGAAGCAGGTACAGACCTCCGTTCTCTTCGAGGATACCATTCGTTATATGGCAGAACAGGGGATCGATGCCTTCGTGGAGATCGGTCCGGGAAAGACCCTTTCCAAATTCGTGCAGAAGACTCTGGAACTTCCGTGCTTCAATGTTGAGAAGGCAGAGGATATCGAGGCATTGAAGGAAGCCCTGGCACAGTAAACCGGCAGGATTCTTTTCCGGGAGGGAAGGGACCGGCTGACAGACGAAGGAGATAGAAATGAAAGAGTTTGAGGGAAAGACAGCCATTGTTACCGGCGGAAGCAGAGGGATCGGAAGAGGGATCGCCAAAAGACTTGCAGAGGGCGGTGCAAATGTTCTGATCACCTATGCGGGGAATTCCGCAGCGGCTGAAGAGGCTGTAGAGGAGATGAAGGCTTTGGGAGTGAAGGCATCCGCTGTACAGGCAGATGCGTCGGATCCGCAGGCTGCGGCAGCGGTCGTAGAGGCTGCAAAGGAACTCGGAGAGACCATAGATATCCTGGTAAACAATGCAGGCATCACCAGAGACAACCTGCTGATGCGTATGAAGGATGAAGAGTTTGACGCAGTGATCAATACCAATCTCCGAGGTGTATATTCCATGATGAAGGCAGTGGCCAAGCCCATGATGAAGCAGCGCAGCGGACGGATCATCAATATCAGCAGCGTCGTGGGTGTATACGGAAATGCCGGACAGGTGAACTATGCAGCAGCGAAGGCAGGTGTCATAGGAATGACCAAGTCCGTGGCAAAGGAGCTTGGATCAAGAGGCATTACCTGCAATGCGGTAGCACCCGGATTTATAGAGACCGATATGACGGCAGCGCTTCCCGACAAGGTGAAGGAAGAGCTGAAGGGACAGATCACGTTGGGACGTCTCGGGAGAGTCGAGGATGTGGCAGAAGCGGTTGCTTTCTTTGCATCGGATGCGGCATCCTATGTAACAGGTCAGGTTTTGGAAGTGGCCGGCGGGCTCCAGTAGATCATGCCGGGCAAAAAAAGGGAAGACAGATTCATTCAGAAAGGAACCCAAAATGAAAAGAAGAGTAGTGATCACGGGTATGGGAACCATTAACCCGATCGGACATAATGTAGAAGAGACATGGAAGAGCATCCGGGAAGGAGTATGCGGGATCGCAGAGATCACACAGATGGATACCACGAATTTCCGTTTGAAGATCGCAGGAGAAGTAAAGGACTATGAGCCGGAGAAATTCCTGGAGAAGAAGGAAGCACGAAAGATGGACCGGTATACCCAGTTCGCAACCATCGCTGCAAGAGAGGCGATGAAGGACAGCGGTATCCGGATCGAGGAGGAAGATCCTTATCGCTGCGGGACCATCATTTCCAGCGGTATCGGCGGACTGAAGACCAATTCCGAGGAGCACTCCAGAGGCGTGGAGAGGGGCTTTGAGAAGCTGTCCCCCTTTTATATCCCCATGACGATCGCAAATATGGCAGCCGGCCAGATCGCCATCGAGACCGGATTTAAAGGGATATGCACCTGTGTGGTAACGGCCTGCGCAAGTGGTAATAATGCCGTCGGCGAAGCATTCCGGAACATCCGTGACGGATATACGGACGTCATGATGTGCGGAGGTTCCGAGGCGTGCATCTGCGAGATGGGTGTCGGAGGCTTCACCGTCATGAAGGCACTGAACCTGACCAATGATCCCAGCCGTGCATCGATCCCGTTTGATGCGGAGCGTTCCGGATTTGTTATGGGTGAGGGCGCAGGGATCCTGATCCTGGAGGAACTGGAGCATGCAAAGGCCAGAGGTGCGAAGATCTACGGAGAGATCGCAGGCTATGGCGCGACCTGTGACGCACATCACATTACCGCTCCGGATCCGGAGGGAATGGGGGCTGCAAGCTGCATGAGGATGGCAGTGGAGGATGCAGGCCTTACACCGGAGGATGTGGACTATGTAAATGCGCACGGAACCTCTACACCGTTGAATGACGCAGGGGAGACCAAAGCCATCAAGGCGGCCTTCGGCGATCATGCATATAAAATGATGGTAAGCTCCACCAAGTCCATGACGGGACATCTTCTCGGAGGAAGCGGTGCGGTGGAAGCGATCATCACCACAAAGGCCCTGCAGGAGGGCTTCGTACCGGCAACCATCAATTATCGGAACCCGGATCCGGCATGTGATCTGGACATTGTTCCCAATGAAGGACGAAAGGCGGATATCCGCTGTGCCATCAGTAATTCCCTTGGCTTCGGCGGACATAATGCAACAACTCTGTTTAGGAAGTGGGAGGAAGCATAAATGGAACTGAATTCAAACCAGATCAGGGAGATCCTTCCCCATCGTTATCCCATGCAGCTGGTGGATAAGATCACGGATTTTGAACCGGGCGAATGGGCGGAAGGGATCAAATGTGTTACGGTCAATGAACCCTTCTTCCAGGGGCATTTCCCTGAGGCACACGTAATGCCGGGGGTACTGATCATAGAGGCACTTGCCCAGACCGGAGCGGTTGCTATCCTTTCCAAGGAAGAGTTTAAGGGGAAGATCGCTTTCTTCGGCGGGATCAAGAATGCCCGTTTTCGTCAGCAGGTACGTCCGGGCGATGTACTGACCCTGCGTTGCGAGATCATTGAGAGAAAGGGCCCGGTCGGGTTCGGAAAAGCTGTGGCAAAGGTAGGAGATAAGGTGGCTGCCCAGGCAGAGATATCCTTTGTGATCGGTCAGTAGAGAGGAATGAAGCAATGGAAGACAATCCATTACATGAAGTATATTCCAAATTTCGGGTATATTACTATCGGGATGTGTTCCGACGGATCCAGAGCCGGGAGCTTTCGCTTTCCACAACGGAAGCATACTGCATCGAGGTGATCGGTGCCCTTGGAAGTCCGACGATCAATGAATTTGCGGATTTCATCGGCATTTCCCCTCCGAATGCGACCTATAAGGTGAATTCTCTGATAAAAAAGGGTTACCTGAATAAGGTACAGTCCGGCACGGACAAGAGGGAATTCTATCTGGAGGTTACGGACAAGTATTTTAAATACTGGAATATCAATAAAAAATACATGGATATCGTGGAAGACCGGCTGGAGAAGAGTCTGACGCCCGAGGAGTTTGAACTGTTCAACCGGATCATGCGCCGTGTTTCTACGGAAATGATGCCGGAGGTCCCCATTCATACAGGCCCTGAGGAGGATGAGAATGAGTAGTATCTACGGTGAATACGAGCCCCGCCTCAAATATGTTATGGATATGCTCAAGAATGAATTGAAATTCTATGATCGTATGACATATGAGGAAACCGGGGAGCATATCTATGAGCATCTTTCCGCGCGGATCAAGTCGGATGAAAGCATGCGTGAGAAGTGCAGAAGGAAGGGACTCCCGGAGGATGTGCATTCGGCTCTCTGTGAGATCCAGGATGCCATCGGGCTTCGCCTTGTCTGCGCTTTCAGAGATGATATCTACGGGATCCTGGAGCATATCCGTAAGTTGTCTTCCATAGAGATCGTGGAAGAGAAGGATTATATCCGGCATGCGAAATCCAACGGTTACAGGTCCTATCACCTGATCATAGCGGTCTTTACGGATTTCCCGGATGTGATGGGAAATCAGCCGGGACGCTATTTTGTAGAAGTACAGCTCCGGACCATCGCCATGGATTCCTGGGCAAGTCTGGAGCATAAGATGAAATACAAGAAGGAGATCAGAAATCAGGAGCTGATCGAAGCAGAACTGAAACGTTGTGCGGATGAGCTGGCAGCCTGTGATGTATCCATGGAGACAATCCGGAATCTGATCCGGGAAAGTACGGTGTCCTGAAAGGAGATGTTATGCGGGTTCTACTTGCTGAAGATGAGAAGGCATTGTCACGTGCTGTGGCAACCGTGCTGAATGTAAAGGGCGGATATGAGGTCGATGCGGTATATGACGGTGAGGCCGCTCTGGAGGCTGCAAGACAGCATGTATATGATGTGTGCATTCTGGATATCATGATGCCGAAAATGGACGGGATCACCGCGCTGGAGATCCTTCGACGGGAAGGAAATACCACACCGGTCCTGATGCTGACCGCAAAGGCCGAACTGGATGACCGTGTCAGGGGACTGGATGCCGGAGCAGATGACTATCTGCCGAAGCCGTTCCAGATGGCGGAGCTTCTGGCCCGCCTTCGTTCACTGACCAGAAGGGCAGGTAATTATACACCGAAGAGTATGAAGGTCGGAAATGTGTATCTGGATGTGGAACAGCAGGAACTTCGATGTGAGAGTTCCATCCGTCTGGCCAAGAAGGAAGCCCGGCTTATGGAGTATTTTATGGCAAATCCCGACAAGGAGTTTACCGAGGCAGAGATCCTGGGACATGTATGGAAGGATGAGGAAGCGGACGGCACCGTGGTATGGGTTTACATTTCCTATCTGAAGAGTAAACTGAATGCGGTGGCTGCAGACCAGACCATAGAAGGGGAGACAGGCGGACCTTTCCGCCTTGCGACGGTGAAACCGAAGGAAGGATAAGGAGTTTGGTATGATCCGAAAGCTGAAGATCAAGTTCATAGTGGTCTCTGCCCTGGCTATGCTGCTTGCACTGATCCTGGTGCTCGGCGTAGTCAACGGGATCAGTTATTATAATTCCAGGATGGAGATCTTCTCCGTGATGACCCGGATATCCGAAAATGGCGGACGTCTGCCTGACCGGGTGGAATACCGCTCGGTGGTAGGAGATTCCATCCTGTCCGAGGAATCCAAGTATTCGCTTCGTTTCTTCAGTGCGGTCCTGGATCAAAACGGAAATGTATTAGCGATGGACCGTGGTAATGTGGCGTCCGTTTCGGAGAAGGATGCCGTCAAATGTATCGATAAGGCCCGGCAGCGTCGTACGGATGAGGGCTTTGTATATGAGAGTAATACCACATATGCATTCCAGAAGACGTCCCTGGCAAATGACGGAACCGAACTATATGTGATACTTGACTGCTCCAGACAGCTGCGATATACCCAGATGTTCCTGAAGTTCTCGCTGTATATCGGTTTGATCTCCATGCTGCTGCTTCTTCTGATCCTCTCCATTTTCTCGAAGCGTGCGGTAGCGCCGATCGCAAAGAATATTGAAAATCAGAAGATGTTCATCACAAATGCGGGTCATGAACTGAAGACTCCTCTAGCTATCATTTCCGCAAATACAGAGGTGCTGGAAATGACGGAAGGCAGGAATGAGTGGACGGAAAGTACCATGGAGCAGGTAAAGCGGATGTCCGAGCTGATCTCACATCTTGTAACGCTTTCCAAACTGCAGGAGAAGGATGAGATCATCCTCACCGATGTGAACTTCTCCGAGGTGACGGAGAAGGTTGCCACGGAATTCCGGGTACTGGCACAGAAGAACGGACTTACCTACGAGACCGAGATCGCACCGGACAGAACCGTCAAAGCGGATGAGGCTGGCCTTCGGGAACTGGTCTCCATATTGGTGGATAATGCGGTAAAGTACTGTACGACAGAAGGTATGGTCCGGATAAAACTGGAGGCCAAGGGTCATAGTACCATTCTTTCCGTATCGAATACCTATCCTGAGAAGAAGGATGTGGACTACAGTAAGTTCTTCGAACGTTTTTACCGGGAGGACGAATCTCACAACAGTGAGAAGAAAGGTTTTGGGATCGGTCTCTCCATGGCACAGCATTTCGTGGAGATGTTCCGTGGGAAGATCCATGTAAATTATAAGAACGGGATGATCAGCTTCGTGGTGACACTGTGAATGGTGTACCCGGGTGGCAGACAGAGGATAAAGGACAAGAGGATAAAGGACAAACGGATGGGTTCTTTCGAATCCATCCGTTTGCGTTAGTGAAGGTTAAAATATTTAATGAATAAAGAAGATTTAGGGGATCTTCTTTAAACAGGGGGCTAAAATTAATTCTGTATTTAATATAGCGTAAACCGAAAGGATAGTATACAATAATTATGTGGTTTGTTGAAATATAATGGCACTTTTTCGGAGGTGACTATGACGGATTTTTACAACGATCTCACGAAGACACTTTTCCTCGGGCGGGAGGATGAAAAGAAGCATCCCGGATTTGAAAGAGAGATGGGGCTTTACAATCTGGTCGCGGAAGGAAATAAAGAGCGGATCGCTGAGTATATGAGGGGAAAACCGGAATCCGATGCCAGGGAAAGAGGGGTCCTCTCCGAAGATCCGCTGAGAAATTCCATGTATCATTTTGTTGCCATGACCACCATGATCACCCGTGTATGTATCAGCAAAGGGATGGAACAGTCGCTGGCGTACAAAATGAGTGATACCTACATCAACCGTGCCGACAGGCTGACAAATCCCACGGAAGTAAAGAAGCTTCAGCTGGAAATGATCATGGGATTTGCCGATGTCATGTCCCGGCATCAGAGAAAGAACGTAAGATCCAAACAGATCGTGAAGTGCATGGATTATATCGATCAGCATCTTCATGAGAAGATCAGCATGGAGGAGCTTGCTGATTATGTAAACCTGAACGAGACATATCTGTCCAAACTGTTCCGGAAGGAGACAGGATGCTCCGTCAGCGAGTATATCCGGGATAAGAAGGTGGAAGAAGCAAAGGCACTGCTTCGTTATTCCGAAAAGAGCAGTATTGAAATAGCTACGGATCTGGGGTTCTCCTCCCACAGCTATTTTATCAGCGTCTTTAAGAAGGTAACCGGGGAAACTCCGAAGGAATACAGAAATCACACGTTCCGCAAATTATAACCGACAGGCAGGATCGAAAATAAATGGAGATATCTATGAATGAAACCTATACAGTAACCTCTGAGAAGGTGGAAGAACTGGCAAAGACCATTTCCCGGAGGGATGATTTTGTGCGGCTTATGACCTACTATCGCTGTGCGATCATGGAGATTCAGACGAAACTGAATGTGCTGAATGCGGAATTCTCCCTTCAGTATGACCGTAATCCCTTTGAATCCATCGAAAGCCGCTTGAAGAAACCGGAGAGTATCGTTGAGAAAATGCTCCGAAGAGGGATTCCTCTCACCGTTGAGGATATGGAGCTTGAAATGACGGATATAGCAGGGATCCGTGTGATCTGCTCCTTCCAGGAAGACCTTTACAGTCTGGCCGAGCTTCTGGTGGAGCAGGATGATGTGCTGCTCATTTCCAGAAAAGACTATATCAAGAATCCAAAGCCGAACGGATACCGGTCCCTGCACCTGCTGATCGATATCCCGATCTTCCTGTCTCAGGGGAAGAGGCATATGCGTGTGGAGGTTCAGTTCCGGACGATCGCCATGGACTTCTGGGCGAGTGTGGATCATAAACTGAAGTATAAGAAGACCATCCGGGATTCCGAGAGAGTGGTGGGAAAGCTGAAGATCTGTGCAGACACTCTGGCAAAGATGGATGAAGAGATGGAAGAGATCCGCAGAACCATTGATGCGGACGGAGAGTTGATAGAATGAGTGAATTGAAGGAGACTCCCACGCCGGTTGATGAAAAGAAGACCGGTGAGGAGCCTGAAGTGAAAACTGAAGAGAATTCGGTTGAGAATCCGGAAGAAAAATCGGTGGAAAAGCCGGAAGAAAAACCGAAAGATAATTCGAAAGAATTAGCAGAAGAGAATAAAGAAGAAGTCGTTGATGAGGTGACGAAGACCAGAAAACCGCCGGGAAAGAGTCAGAAGAAGAGACGGAAGGTCCTGAAGATCTCCCTGATCGTATTCGGAATCCTGGTCGGTTTTTTCGTGCTGGGAACCGCAGCCGTGAACTGCTTTATGATATTTACGGAGGGCCGGCATATCAAGGATCTGGATAAGTGGAAGGAGGATGCAAGGGAAGGCATCGACTGTATCATGGTGCTGGGCTGCAGCGTCCATTCCGACGGAACTCCGAGCAAGATGCTTGCCGACCGGCTGGATGCCGTGGTGGAGCTCTATCAGGTATCTCCCCAAAAGATCATCGTCAGCGGAGACCATGTCGGGCCGTACTATAACGAGGTTGCGGTCATGAAGGACTATCTGGTGGAGAAGGGGATTCCCTCGGAGGATATCTTCATGGATCACTACGGACTGTCAACCTATGAAAGTGTTTACCGTGCCTATCACAAGTTCGGTGTCCAGCGAATCACCATTGTTACGCAGAAATACCATATCTATCGCGCACTGTATCTGGCCAATGCCATGGGTATGGAGGCGGACGGCTATGCTTCCAAGGATGTCCTGTATGAAGGCCAGGCCTCCAGAGATTTCCGGGAATTCTTTGCAAGGGACAAGGATTTCCTCACAGGGATCTTCCGCCCGAAGGTGGATACTCCCATGGATCCGGTTTCTCTTTCGGAAAATGGGGATATTACGAATGTACGTGATAATGACTGAAAAGGAGTCTGCTAAATGAAGAAAAAGTCTATAAGTTATCTTCTGATCCTTCCGATTCTGTTTCTTTTTGCATTTTCGCTTCCCGTACATGCAGAAGAAAGCGGATGGGAGAAGAAGGACGGAAAATGGTACTACCATAAAGCCACGGGTGAGCTGAAGACCGGCTACCTCAGGTTCGGAAATGATATGTATTATCTGGATCCGGAGTCCGGTGCCATGCAGACCGGCTGGACTCAGGTGGGAAAGAAGTGGTACTACTTCAGTCCGGCAACCGGTGCCATGAAGACCGGATGGCTGAAGAAAGGGAAAAACTGGTATTATCTTAATCCTGCCACCGGTGTCATGAAGACCGGATGGCTTCAGACAGATCGAAATGTGTGGTATTATCTGGATCCTGCCACCGGAGCCATGAAGACCGGCTGGAAGGAGATCAAGGGAAAATGGTATCACTTTGCACCCTCCGGAGAGATGTCTACAGGCTGGGTGGGAAGCAAATCGGCGAAATACTTCCTGAAAAATGACGGAAGCATGGCCGTAAGTGAAGTGCTGATGCTTCAGGGAAAGCGGCAGGGCTTCTCCGGAACCGGACTGTGGCTGGGGGATAAGAGCGATTCCTTCATGGATGCGTATGAAAAGGCCATTAAGTTTGTGAACAGTCACACGGATGCGTCCATGTCGAAGGTCAAGAAGCTGAGAACCTGCTTCGATCTCTTCCGCACGGATTTTAAGGAGATGAACCCCTGGATCCCCCATTACAAGGGAATGGACTGGGTGGAGAAGTATGCAAATGCCTGTCTGGATTCCAAGACGGGAAACTGCATCAGTTACGGAGCATGTCTGGGACTGATGGCCCGTGCCATCGGATATGATGATGTTTATGGCTGTAACAGCGGCGGACATGGCTGGGTGGAGATCGACGGAAAGGTGTATGATCCGGAGTGGACCCAGCACAGACCGGGCAATTACTTCGGACGGGAGCTCCGACAGGGAGATTCACCGAATTATCTTGGTTCCGTTGCCAGAACCGGAAACAGCTGGCAATACAGAAAAATATAGTAGTTTGGATAAAAGATTATGACATTCAGTTCACTGGCGTTCTTATGCATATTTCTTCCTGTGGTATTTCTGCTGCACAGCGTGATCCCTGTGCTTCGGGTGAGAAATGCTTTGCTGATCCTTGCCAGTCTGATCTTTTATTCCTATGGGGAGCCGGTTTATGTCCTGCTCCTTCTCGGCAGCGTGCTGATCAATTATACCTGCGTACTTTTGATGAAAGGGCGGAAGTGGATGCTCATCCTTGCGGTGATCCTCAATCTTTCGCTCCTCGTCACATTCAAGTATGCAGGTTTTTTTGTGGAGAGCTTTAATTCACTGACGGGCATGAAAATTCCGGTTCCGGAGATCAGTCTGCCCATCGGAATTTCCTTCTTTACCTTCCAGGCCCTGTCCTATGTGATCGATGTCTACCGAGGAGATGCGGACAGAGAGACGAATTTCTTCCGCGTCCTGCTATACATATCCTTCTTTCCCCAGCTGATCGCGGGACCCATCGTCCGTTTCCGCGATATTGCAGCTGAGCTGAAGGAGCGGAAGGTGAGCATCGATGAGGCGGCGCCGGGCTTCCGGCGGTTTCTCTACGGACTTGCCAAGAAGGTACTGATCGCCAATACCATGGCGGTGGTGGTGGATGCGGTCTACGAGACGGACCCGGGACAGGTCAATATCCTTACCGCATGGATCGTTGCGGTTGCATTTCTTCTGCAGATCTATTTCGATTTCAGCGGGTACAGCGATATGGCCATCGGCATGGGCCGGATGTTCGGCTTCCATTTCCGCGAGAATTTTGATCTGCCGTATGTGGCAACCAGCATCAGGGAATTCTGGAGAAGATGGCATATCTCGCTATCTACCTGGTTTAGAGAATATGTATACATTCCCCTGGGAGGAAACCAGAAGGGACGGGTTCGGACAGGACTGAACAAGCTGACCGTCTTCTTCCTCTGCGGACTCTGGCATGGAGCCTCCTGGACCTATGTACTTTGGGGACTCTTTCACGGAGCCTTCAGCTTCCTGGAGGAGGCGGTACCGAAGCTGCGGAAGCTGCCGCGGGTACTGGGTCACATATATGCCCTGCTGTTGGTTACCGTGGGCTTCGTGATCTTCCGTGCGGATACGGTGGGACAGGCCTTTGGGATGCTGGGGAAAATGTTCGGCGGCTTTGATTTCGGTACGGCAGCCATGTCCTTCACACTTCAGCAGCTGACACCCTTCTTCCTGGTTATGTTGGTGGTCGGGATCCTGCTGGCCGGTCCCTTACAGTGGCTGGCAGGGAAGCTGCGGACCGGACGTCCTGCGGTGCTTGAATCCGCCATTCAATGTGTATCCTATGGCATCGCATTGATGCTGCTGATCTGGTGTCTGCTGAGATTGTCCGGAGGTGCTTATAATCCCTTTATTTATTTCCGATTCTGAGAGTAAGAAACTCGCTATGGAGGACTGCAAATGAAGAAGATCAAGTTCATATTTCTGGCTCTGGGAATGCTGATCTGCCTTATCCCGTTTGCAGGTATGGCACTGTATCCCACAGAGAAGACCGGCGAGAATAAGAAACCGGCAGAGTTCCCGTCTCTTACCACAAAGGACGGGGGATTGAATACCGACTTTTACACACAGTTTGATACATGGTTCAACGAGCATTTTGCATTCCGGAATGAGATAGTGATGGTGGATGCCATGGTCCAGGGCAGGATCTTCGGGACGTCTGCGGAGGAGCAGGTGATCTACGGGTCGGATGGTTGGCTTTACTATGCCTCCACGCTCAGTGACTATCTAGGCACCGGTTGTATGACAGAGAGGGAACGCTTTAACCTGAGGCACAATCTGGAGCTCGTGCAGAGTTGGGCGGATGCGAAAGGGGTGGAGCTTCTGCTCACGGTTCCTCCGAACAAGAATACCCTCTACGGAAAGCATATGCCCTATTATGATTCCATGATCGTAAATCCGGACCATACGCTGTATGAGCTCCCGAAAATCTGCGAGGAGGCCGGAGTTGCTTATGCGGATCTCTATACCATGTTCAAGGAGAAACAGGAGACACTGTATCTTCTCAGAGATTCTCACTGGAACGGGAAGGGAGCGCTGTTGGCATATCAGACCATCATGGAGAAGACGGGACGAAGCTACGAGGATTACGCCGATGCATCCGCTACGCGGTCCAGAAGTGCGGACGGAGACCTGAACCGGATGCTGTACTCTGTATACGGAGATGCGGAGATGGACACGAAGTATGAGATCCCGCAGGAGTACAGGTATACGACAGCAACGGAAAGTGTGGAAGACGCATGGATACTCACGGAGACTCCGGGGAAGGAGGGGTCCCTGGTAATGTTCCGGGATTCCTTTGGAAATACACTGCTTCCCTATATGGCGAATCAGTTCGGAAGGGCCTGCTTTACCAAAGAATCCCCTTATCGGCTGCAGAAGGTTGTGGAGGAGCAGCGGCCGGAGCTGGTGATCATCGAGAAGGTTGAACGAAATCTCAGGGATTTCATCACTCAGCCACCCATTATCGCAGCTGCTGTATGTTCGGATATCCGGGTGAAAGAAGCTGAGGAATCCGAAGAAGGTGAAGAGAAATCCGGGACAGATGAAACAGAGAATTTCGGGCTGAAGTCCGAAACCAGTCAGTTCGATTCCTCCATGACACAGATCACAGGAAGTGTGCCGGAGGAGCTGCTGAAGACGGATACGGAGATCCTGCTTCAGATCGACGGCACATTTTACAGCACATACCATATCGGAACCAACGGATTTATGGTATACTTGGATGAGTCCGGTGTGCCGTCGGATGGCTGCACGCTGAAGGTGATCCTGAAGGACGGGGACAGCTGTCGGACCGTATATGAGAAGAAATGGGAGAAAGAGCAATGAAGAAGAAAGCATTAACGGCCGGTCTGGTCCTGGGGCTTGCACTTCTTACCGCCTGCGGTAAGAAAGCCGAGATCACGATACATGACGGCAGTGTAGATACGAAGGTGGAGGTGTCCGTTCCGAAGACGGTGGATGAGATCCTGGCAGAAGCCGAGATCACACTGGGCGAAGAGGATGTGGCCGAGCCTGCAAAGGACTCTGAGGTTCAGGATTCTGCGGAGATTACTGTACGCAGGATGAACCATGTGACCATTACGACAGACGGAGAGAAGAAGGAAGCAAAGCTCGCCGGCGGAACGGTGAAGGAGCTTCTGGCACAGGAGGGGATCACCCTTTCTTCTGCGCAGTCCATGAATGTGAAGGAGGAGGATCCGCTGAAGGATGGGATGGAGATCGTCATCACCACCTCCTACGGGATCACCATCACCCATGACGGTAAGACGGAGCAGGTGGACGCAGGTGTTGGAACCGTCGGAGAACTGCTGGAGAAGCAGGGGATCTCTGTGGGAAAGGATGACACGGTCACTCCTGCAATGGATACCGCCGTTTCCGAGGGTACAAAGATCGTGGTATGCCGCGTCACCTATGAGGAAGTGAAGGAGAAGGAGGAAATCCCCTTCGAGACCGAGAAGAAGAATGACAGCTCCCTGAAGAAGGGAACCGAGAAAACTGGAACCGAGGGCGTGGCAGGAGAGAAGGAAACCACCTACCGGGTGAAGAAGGTGGACGGAAAGGAAGACAGCCGGGAGAAGCTGGATGAGAAGGTGATAAAGGAACCGGTAAACGAGGTGATCCTGGTGGGGACCAAGGAAGGTCGGTATGAGGTGAACCGTGTGGCGGTACCCAACTGTGCGGACGGAAGCCACGGATACTATGAGATCACATATTCGGACGGAACCGTGGAGTACGTGGAATACTAAGTGTTATCCTTTGCTTTTGGTGAAGGATTGTATTATGAAAGAGAGCGAGATATGGAATTTCGGGGAATCGAGAAGAGAGAGGAAGGACGTTTTATCACCCGTTATAATCTGACCTACAAAACGGCAGGCGGGACAGAGAAGGTCTATGAAATGATCAGCAGGGATAAGGACATCGCAGATTTTGCTGCCCTGCATGACAGGGGACCGGATGCGGTGGTGCTGATCATCCACAGCGAAGACGGAGAGAAGGTTCTGCTGAACAGAGAATTCCGGCTGGCACCGGGAGAGTGGGTGTACAATTTCCCGGCAGGTCTCATCGATCCCGGTGAGAATCCGGACCAGGCGGCGGCCAGAGAGCTGCATGAGGAGACCGGCCTTACCTTGGTGGAGATCACGGATCACATCGGAGAGAGCTACAGTGCGGTGGGCTTCTCCAATGAGAAGAATGTCTGCGTGGTGGGTACTGCCCGGGGGGAGATCATCGGAAGCGATTCGGATGCGGAAGAGATCGAGGCCGGATGGTACACGAAGGAAGAGGTTCGGGAGCTGCTGAAGAAGGAACGGTTTGCTGCCAGGACACAGGCCTACTGTTACCTTTGGTCTAAATAGTATGAAGAGGATGCGTCGATTACGTCATCCGGGTCAAAAATCGCTCAGGAGGTGAACTCCGGGCGATTTTTTTGTTTCTTTTTTGGACTCCCGGCGGGCGTCACCTCCTGCTCTGCGAAAAAAGAAGTGTGCTGACAGCCCACCAAAGCAAATCCGGAAAAAGATATAATATCAGTTGACTGTAGATCTTGTTTTCTCACGTTATGATCACGGAGAAATATAGCAGGGGGAAGAGAAAAATGAGAAGGGAATCAGCCTTTGAAAAAAATATAAAATGGATGATCTGGGCATCGCTTTCGGTAGGAGCCCTTTGCCACATTATCATGGTTTTTTCCGAATTCAGTGCATACTCCGGGATCGGGACTGTATTTAATCTTCTGTATCATCTGGGAAGTGCGGTGGCATTTGGCCTGATATTCCTCTCATTTTACTCGATGTCGGAGAATACGCAGGTTTACAGCGGGTACCTGTTTGGACTTACATTTGCACTGGGTGCCATAGTCGATATCTGTCTGATGTTTATGCTGATATCCACCACGAAAGGAACGACGGAATCCCCGGTCGTCCTGATCATTTTCATTGTGATCCTGTTTGCACTGGAGGCATTTCTTGCCTTTCTCTTTGTACGATATGCGCTGGACCGGGTCACCTGTATCCTTCCGATGGTTTTGGTATTCGTCGATTGTATTCTGAAGGGGACGGTTTTCAGCCGGGCGGACTACATGATCCATCTGGTTGAACCGACGAAGGAGGCAGTGAAGACGGCAGCTGCCATTGCGGATCAGGCGACAGGCCAGCAGACGATCGAAAAGATAAGTCACGGAAATGTATATTCCATATGGTTTCTAATGGCTCTGATCTTCCTTCTGATAGCGGTAATATCCGTATGTCTGTATTTTGATAACTCGTTCCTGAGCGAAGTCATGCAGAATCCCAAAGACATTTTTACAAAGAAGACCTTCTTTGGAACCTATACGAATCTGTATCTTCTGCCGGAGAAGGAACCGAAGAAGAAAGTAGAGTTGAGGCCGGAGAAAGGACCGACAGAAGAAACGACAAAGGAAACGATCAAAGAAACGATCAAAGAAACGATCAAAGGAACAACGGAGGAAGCAAAGAAGGTAGAAGGATCTAAGGAGCGGATCTGTCAGGAGTGCGGCTTTCCTCTTGAAAATGGAATGTCGATATGCCCTGAATGCGGTTGCCCTGTGGAGGAGCTGAGCGATACCAAGACCGGACAGGCTGATACGGATCAACCCGTTTCCGCTTCACAGGGAAAGAAGATATGTCCGGAATGCGGTTGTCCGCTGGATCCGGGACAAACGATCTGTATGGAGTGCGGATATCCGATCCAACAGGAAGAGAAGGAAAATGTAGAAGACGGATCAAGTAATGAGGAGGGGAATGGGAATGGCATTGATTGATTGTCCGAATTGCGGAGCGAAAATATCTGACAAAGCGGATCACTGTGTGAAATGCGGGATCGTGGTTACAAAGGTAAACTGCGATATGAGCGATGTGCTGAAACAGAGTTACCGGCAGGAACAGGAAGAAGCGCATATTTCTCCGGCACCGGCGGCCAAAAAGAAGAAAACAAAACTGATCATTATAGGATGTGCTGTTGCAGCGGTTGTGATAGCGGGCGTGTTCCTGACGATCTATCTGACGGGAAGACCCAGTGATATCCAGTTGTCAAAACATAGTGAAACGGTTGATGTCGGAAATACCGTGACGCTGTCGTATCACATTACACCGGAACGTTCTCAGGATGCGGAGGTTGACTGGAGAAGCTCCAATCCGGATGTTGCAACGGTGGAGAATGGTTCGGTGGTTGGTGTCTCGGAGGGAGATTGTGAGATCACGGTAACCACCAAAAACGGAATACGTGATACCTGTGTCCTGAAGGTTGAACCGGAGAAACCGGATTTCAACGCATTATATAATAAGTTCTGTGATCCGGATTGGGCTTCTGTCTCACCGGACGGTTCTTCTCTTACCATAGATACGAATCCGAATGACCGGGATAATTATTCCAGTACGGAAGCATATGTGGGTGTAATGAGAATCAATGAAGCAGTAGGGTTCTCGTCGGCGGTTCTGGAACGAATGGAGAGTACCAGAGCTTTGGATGGAACGCAGACCGCCAGCAGTAAAACGGTGGAGGCTTCCTGGACCTATCATCCGGATAGAGGGTTGAGGATCGTATATTCATTGGTCAAATAATGCTCGTAGGGATCGAGAGCAGCCTTTTTTGCGGCTGCTCTTTTTTTGGTTATGCAGATATTTAAGGATTCCTTAATAATTCCCGTGGTATCCTTACGTCAGAAGATGAGTAAGGCTGAAAGGAGACACAGAATGCTGTTTCGGATATTGAAGAAAGACATACGCCGGAGAAAGACCATGAACCTGATCCTGCTTCTGTTCGTGATCCTGGCTACCATGTTCGTGGCCAGCGGACTGTCCAATGTAATGGCTGTCCTGAACGGAACGGATTATTACATGGACAAGGCGGGACTTGGAGATTATGTGGTCATCACCCAGGGTGAGGATGCATTTGACGGACCGGAGGATCTGGAGTCCCATCTGAAGAAGAATGAAAAGGTGAAGGGCTACCGGCTGGAGCATTATATCGCTTTAGCCAGGAAGGATCTTACCTATAACGGGAAAAAAGCGCAGTCCGACAGTACCATGATGCTGACGAGTATCGAGGATGACGGCCTTACATATTTCGATAAGGATAACAGGGAGATCACCGGAGTAGAGGAAGGATATACCTATGTGCAGCTTCGGTTCCTTACCGGAAATGACCTGAAGGTGGGAGATACACTTCATCTCTCGAAGGAAGGCGTGGAGCTTGACCTGATCATCGCAGGGACCTTCAAGGATGCATGCCTCGGTTCGGACATGATGGGAAATAACCGGTTCCTCATCTCCGGAAAGGATATGGAGAAGATCGTTTCGGATCCCCGGATCAGGAAAATGTGGGGCGGCGAAATGGGTTATGTGGATACAGATGATGTTCAGGGATTCGCAGCATCCATTTCATCCATAGATTCCATCAGCTTTGACGGCCCCAGAAGCGTACTCAGGCTTACCTACGTTCTTTCGCTGATCATCGCATTTGTGGTGCTTATCCTGTCCGTTGCGCTGATCATAGTGTCCTTCGTGGTCCTCAGGTTTGCCATCCACCTTTCTGTGATGGAAGATTTCCGCGAGATCGGAGTGATGAAGGCTATCGGTATCCGGGACCGGAAGATCCGGGGCATGTACGCTGCCAAGTATCTGGCGATCGCAGTGATCGGTGTTCTGATCGGCGGGGCCCTTAGCTTCCCCTTCGGAAGCATGCTGATCAAATCCGTCAGCGAGAATATGGTCCTCGGAAATGACAGTGATACATTGGCACATATCCTCGGCGGACTGGCCGTAGCGCTGATCATCACCGGTTTTGCATGGTTCTGTACCAGGAAGGTGAAGAAGATGTCTCCTGTGGACGCGATCCGAAACGGACAGACGGGAGAAAGATACAGGAAGAAAAAAGCAAGAGGTGCCGGGAAGGTTCGAAAGAATACGGAATTCTTCCTTGCGCTAAATGACATCCGCAGTAATCCGAAACGGTATCTCTCCGTATTCCTCTCCATATTTATCTGTTCACTGCTGGTGCTGATGATCGTAAATATCACCACCACCATGAAGAGCGACAGCTTTGTGGAAACCTTCGGCGCAAGAAGAGACCTCTATGTTGATGATGGGGATAATATCATGACTCTGACCGGTACCGGCAGGGAAGCCTTTGATGCGTATGTCCGGGAGAAGGAGAAGATCCTCACGGATGAGGGAATGCCCTGTGAGATCAGTGATGAGATCCAGTACAAATATGAGATCCTGGTGGGAAGTGATTCCTATAAACTGGATGTACAGCAGGGGATCAACGTCCGGTCGGACGAATACAGCTACATGGAAGGATCAGCCCCGCAGAATGCACATGAAGCTGCCATCACGCCGCAGATCGCGGAGAAGACGGGACTGAAGATGGGCGACACATTTACTGTGGATTACGGTGATCATAAGACGGATTTCCTGGTAACGGCGACCTTCCAGACCATGAACCAGCTGGGTATGGTGATCCGGGTCCATCAGGATGCGGAAACGGATTTTAAGCATCTCAGCAGCTCCTTCGCTTTTGGATTACATTTTACGGATGATCCGGATGCAAAGGAGATCGAGGCGAGAAAGGACAGGGTGAAGGAACTGTGGGGAGTAGAGGATCTGTCCGTTATGAATGCGGCGGAATTCTGTGATGACTGCATGAAGTCCGCAGATTCCATGGAATCGGTACAGAACCTGCTGCTTCTGATCACACTGGTGGTAGTGATCCTGGTGACCGTGCTGATGGAGAGGTCCTTTGCCTCCGATGAGAAGACGCAGATCGCGCTTCTGAAGGCCGTGGGCTTCCGAAACGGTTCCATCATCAAGTGGCATGTATGGCGGTTCACCATTTGCGCATTCTTTGCCATCCTGCTGGCTCTGGCGGTATCCGTACCGGTGACGAACCTCGGTGCGACGCCGATCTTCGGAATGATGGGCTTAAAGACGGTGGATTACAGGTATAACATCAGTATGACCTTAGCCTATCCGGCCATCATTTTCGTCTTCACGATCCTGGTAACCTGGATCGTGGCACAGTGCACACGAAAGATCAAGAGCAGCGATACGGCAAATATCGAGTAAACGTCCGCTATGAAGGGATAGAGCGACGGACCATAAGATTCTTCGCCTGCGGCTCAGAATGACAGGCCCGGCGCAGAATGACAAGCCCGGCTCAGAATGACAAGTATAACTGTATTGTCATCCTGAGCGAAGCGAAGGATCCTGCGGACGATAAGCAAACAGAAAAATGATCGAAAAAGAAGGAGATAGCCATGAGTACAATTTTGGAAGCAAAGGATCTTTGTAAGACATATATCATCGAGAAGCGTCAGAACCATGTTCTGAAAAATGTAAATTTCAAGGTAGAGGATGGTGAAATGGTAGCCATTATGGGGCCCTCCGGATCCGGTAAATCAACCCTCCTGTATTCAGTATCCGGTATGGATAAGGCCACCAGCGGAACGGTGATCTTTGACGGACGTGAGATCACCTCCCTGGGAGAGAAGGAGATGGCGGATGTCCGGCTGGATGAGATGGGCTTCATCTTCCAGCAGATGTATATGATGAAGAACCTGACCATCCTGGATAATATCCTTCTTCCTGCAATGCAGAGTAAGAAGGATGACCTCTCCAGGGAGGAGAAGGTGAAGCGCGGTGAAGAGCTGATGCGGAAGCTGGGGATCATCGAAACCGCGGATCATGACATCAATGAGGTTTCCGGCGGTCAGCTGCAGCGGGCCTGCATCTGCCGGAGTATGATCAACGATCCGAAGATCATTTTCGCAGACGAACCCACCGGAGCCCTGAACCGTACATCCTCAAAGGAAGTGATCGATGAGCTGGTCCGCCTGAACGAGGAGGGGACCACCATCCTCATGGTAACCCATGATGCCAAGGTGGCGGCAAGATGCACCAGAGTCCTCTATATTGTGGACGGAAATATCCAGGGCGAGTATGACAACACCGATGACGGAACGAAGGACCAGAAGCAGAGGGAGCGGGCGCTGAACAACTGGCTGATGGATCAGGGATGGTAAGAAACGGTAAGAAACGATACGGCCCAAATCTCTTGACGTCTTCCCATGGTGCGACTAAAATCTTATTAGATTTCAGGTTGGCAGCCGATGATGGCCGGCTGCCTATGATGGCCGGTCGCCGATGAACGGATCGATGGAATGAGGAGGATGGCGGCAGATTATGCTGGATATTCTGATCGTAGAGGATCATAAGGAGATTGCTTCCCTGCTCTCGGATTTCCTTCAAAAGGAAGGATATACCGTCAGCACGGCAGAAACCGGAGAGAAAGCCCTGCACCTGTATGAAACATACGGTGCAAGGCTTCTTGTGCTTGATATCAATCTGCCCGGGGAGATCGACGGCTTCGGTGTGCTCTCCGAGGTGCGAAAGACATCCAATACCTACGTGCTGATCACCAGCGCCCGTACGGGGAAGGAAGACCAGCTGAAGGGACTTCGGATCGGTGCGGATGATTATATCGAGAAGCCGTATGACATCGATATCCTGATAGCCAAGATTCAGGGGATCATGCGGAGGAAGTTTGAGCTGGATGAGATCGTCTGCGGAGCTTTCCGGCTGAATACGGTGACGGAAACGCTGACCGTAAGCGGAAAGGCCGGCGGAAATGCAGGAACGGGCGGAAATGCAGGAAAGAACGGGAAGGATCCCGAAGGCAGTGACCGGACGATTGATCTTACAGCCAAGGAATACGAGCTTCTGAAACTCATGATGGAGCATGCGGGGACGACCCTGAAGAAGGATTATCTCTTCAACAATGTCTGGGGCAGTGATTCGGAATCGGAGCTGCAGACACTGACGGTACATATCAAATGGCTTCGGGAGAAGCTGGAAAAGGATCCGAAGAAGCCGGAACACATCATCACGGTGTGGGGCGTGGGATACAGATTTGAAGTAGGAAACTGATCAGATGGAACGAAGAAAAGGGACATTTTTTTTGATCTTTCTGCTGGAGGTGCTGCTGGCGGTCGGCAGCAACCTCCTGCTTTTGCATATTCAAAAGAACCGGCAGGAGACCGGCTACCGGGTAGACCTTGGGCGGATCCGCTATTCTCTGGACCATGGAGAGGTGCCGGACGCAGGAAGCTATGATCATGTGGAAAGCATATCTCCATATGATCCGGCGGAGATCACAAATGAAGAATATACGCTGTATCCGGACCGGGAAGGGAAGTTGTACCGGATCATTTACACGGCCGGGACGGACAGTAAGGCCACCTTCCTCATCCTGAACGGGGTCTGGGGGATCGTGCTTCTGCTTACTGCGGGGATCCTCATTTACGTGCAAAGGAAGATCCTGCGGCCCTTCAGGGATATCGCGGAGCTGCCGGTAGAGCTGTCCAAGGGGAACCTCGCCATTCCGGTGAAGGAGGAGAAGGACCGGTATTTCGGCCGCTTCCTCTGGGGGATGGATATGCTGCGGGAAAAACTGGAAGCAGACAGGAATGACCGCATGACCATGGAGCAGGAGAAGAAGACCCTGATCCTTACCATGTCCCACGATATCAAGACACCGCTTTCCGCCATCAAGCTGTACAATAAGGCGCTCTCCGGGAATCTGTATGAGACGGAGGAGAAAAAGCAGGAGGCATATGCCGGTATCGAACGAAATATCGGGGAACTGGAGAAATATATCGATGAGATCCAGAATACGGCAAGAGAGGATTTCCTGCAGATCTCCGTATCGGACGGAGAATGGTATCTGTCGGAGATGATGGACTCGGTGGAGAAGCTGTATCGGGAGAAAGCAGCAGAACGAAGGACGGAGTTCACCATCGAACCCTATCAGGATTGCCTGATCAGGGGGGACCGGGAGAGAGGTCTGGAGGTGCTGCAGAATCTGATGGAAAATGCCCTGAAATACGGGGATGGACGGAGCATACGGATCACATTTTCGGATGAAGAGGATTGCAGGCTGGTGACGGTGGAGAATACCGGATGCACCCTCCCGGAACGGGAGCTGCCGAATCTTTTTGATTCCTTCTACCGGGGAAGCAATTCGGGAGGAGTGAAGGGAAGCGGTCTGGGGCTTTATATCTGCCGGCAGTTGATGCGCGCCATGGACGGGGAGGTCTATGCCGCCGTAAATGATGATCGCTTCGCGGTCACCGCGGTTTTTCGGAAAAAATAAGAGGAAGCCTTCTTCCGTAAGGGAAGCCGGCTTCCTTTTTTCTTATTTTCTTAAGGATATGGACATAAGTACGTTATGGTCGTTCAGAAACTTCAGGAATCCGTTCTGCTTCAGCAGATTGGTGTAGGCATCTCCGTCCATGATCAGGGAGGTGACAAACATTACCACCCATACAATGATGACACCCAGTGCCAGACCTGCGACTGCGCCTCCGATCTTGTCGACGGCGGCAAGGATCTTGAAGTGCCGGATCGCAGAGGATACGGCTATGACGATCACCAGTAGCAGAAGACGGATCACGATAAATGTGATGATCCCCGCCAGGATATTTACGGCCACCCGGGTGGCACTCTTCGCCACGTACCGGTACACATTGTCTACGCCAAGTGCCTTATACCCGTCACTGTTGTTATTTGAGAGAAGCATATCCTCAACGAAATCGGGAATGGGAAGCTCCTTGATCAGACTGATCTGATCCTGCTTACCGGGATTCTTCTCCATAAGCTGCGAAGCCTTCTCCTTTGAGACACCTGCGGTATCCTGAACCTTCTCCTGCACATAGGTATAGACTTTATTTTCGAAGGACTCTGCAAGAGATGTTTTCATGAGCCAGTTACTGACCATCGGCGTAAGGGCATAGGAGAGCACCAGCGCCAGAATGGTTGCGACCGTGCTGAATACGGATTTGATCAGCCCTCTGTGATAACCGACGAAACCAAAGACCAGGATACACAGGAGGACGAATATAAACAGCCAGTTCATGCTCGGTCTCCTTTCTTATTTTTCATTTGGTGAAGATTATATCAAAAACGGAATGTAAACGCAATTCCGGAAGACAGAGGTTTTCGGGGCAGGTTTTCGGAGGTTTCGGATCCGCCGAAAATAGACGTTGACAAGAAAAGAGAAGAGTGATATAACAGAATCAAATAGATTAGCACTCACCAAGAGAGAGTGCTAACAACCGGCGCGGGAGGAACCGATAAGGGGATCCCGGCGCACATCTGACAGAAGAAGGGAGTGAGTTGTATGACGTTGGAGAACTATACCAAGAAATCGATTGAGGCCATTGAAACCGTACAGAAACTGGCGGACCGCTACGGTCAGACCGAACTGCAGACCGAGCATCTGCTGTATTCGCTGCTGACGATCGAAGACAGTCTGATCGCGAAGATCCTGTCGAAGCAGGGAGTGGATCTGCCGGCGATTACTTCCGAAGCGGAGAGACTGCTCGGCGGACTTCCGAAGGTGAACGGATCCTCGCAGGATCTGTATGTCGGAAATGAACTCCGGAAGACCATCGGTGCCGCAGAGGATGCGGCAAAGAAAATGGGCGACAGTTATATCTCGGTCGAGCATCTGTTCCTGGGACTTCTGAAACACGGCAGCGGAAATGTAAAGTCCCTGCTGAAGAAATACGGCATTAAGGAATCGGAGTTCCTTGCAGTTGTAAATGCGCTTCGGGACGGAAGGACCGTACAGTCCGAGAATCCGGAGGACAGCTATGAGGCATTGGAGAAATACGGTACCAGCCTGGTGCAGAGGGCCAGAGAGCAGAAGCTGGATCCGGTCATCGGACGGGATACCGAGATCCGGAACATCATCCGGATCCTCTCCAGAAAGACCAAGAACAATCCCGTGCTGATCGGTGATCCGGGTGTCGGCAAGACGGCAGCCATCGAAGGACTTGCACAGAGGATCGTAAAGGGAGATGTGCCGGATTCCCTGAAGGATAAGGAGATCTTCTCCCTGGACATGGGTTCGCTGATCGCCGGAGCCAAGTACCGTGGTGAATTCGAAGAGCGTCTGAAGGCAGTGCTGGATTCCGTAAAGAAATCCGAAGGGCAGATCATCCTCTTTATCGATGAACTGCATACCATCGTGGGTGCGGGGAAGACCGAAGGCTCGCTGGACGCCGGAAATATGCTGAAGCCCATGCTTGCCCGGGGCGAGCTGCATTGCATCGGGGCTACGACCGTTGATGAATACAGAAAGTATATTGAGAAGGATAAGGCACTGGAACGTCGGTTCCAGCCGGTCATGGTAAATGAACCTTCCGTTGAGGATACCATTTCCATCCTTCGTGGGATCAAGAACCGGTATGAGGTCTATCACGGAGTGAAGATCTCGGATGGTGCGCTGGTTTCCGCCGCAACACTGTCGAACCGTTATATCTCCGACCGTTTCCTTCCGGATAAGGCCATAGACCTGGTGGATGAGGCCTGCGCCATGATCAAGACGGAACTGAACTCCATGCCGGCAGAACTGGATGAGATCCTCCGGAAGATCATGCAGCTGGAGATCGAGGAAGCGGCGCTGAAGAATGAAGAAGACAATCTTTCCAGGGAGCGTCTTACGGTCCTCTCCCAGGAGCTTGCGGAACTGCGTGAGCAGGCGGCTTCCATGAAGGTTACCTGGGAGCAGGAGAAAGCGGAAGTGGACCGGGTTTCCACCATCCGTGAGGAGATCGAGCAGACCAAGGATGCCATTCAGATCGCCCAGAGAGAATATAATCTGGATAAGGCTGCTGAGCTGCAGTATGGCAAACTGCCGAACCTGGAGAAGGAACTGGATCAGCTGGAGGAGAAGCTGGCGAAAGAAGGAAGGCAGATGCTGCATGAGACCGTGACGGAGGACGAGATCGAGAAGATCATTTCCAAGTGGACCGGCATCCCTGTAGCAAAGCTTTCCGAAAGTGAAAGATCCAAGACCCTGCACCTTCCGGAGCAGCTTCATAAAAGAGTGGTGGGGCAGGATACGGCAGTCAGTCTGGTTTCGGATGCCATCCTCCGGTCCCGCGCCGGGATCAAGGATCCGTCGAAGCCCATCGGTTCCTTCCTGTTCCTCGGACCTACGGGTGTCGGCAAGACCGAGCTCGCAAAGGCACTGGCGGAAGCTCTCTTTGATGACGAGAACAGTGTGGTCCGGATCGACATGAGTGAATATATGGAGAAGCACAGTGTGGCAAGGCTCATCGGAGCGCCTCCGGGATATGTGGGGTATGATGAGGGCGGTCAGCTGACGGAGGCTGTACGCCGGAAGCCCTATGCGGTTGTACTTTTCGATGAGGTGGAGAAGGCCCACCCGGATGTCTTCAATGTCATGCTGCAGATCCTGGATGACGGGCGGATCACGGATTCCAAAGGAAATACCGTGGATTTCAAGAATACGATTCTGATCATGACATCGAATATCGGTTCCCAGTACCTTCTGGACGGGATCGGTGAGGACGGGGAGTTCCTGCCGGATACGGAAGAGAAAGTCATGGGTGATCTACGGAACTATTTCCGGCCCGAGTTCCTGAACCGGCTGGATGAGACCATTCTCTTTAAGCCGCTGTCCGAAAAGGAGATCGCATCCATCATCGAGCTGCTGCTGGCGGATCTGAACCGGAGACTGGCAGATAAGGAACTGAAGGTGGAACTGACGGATGCGGCACGGGAAGCAGTGGTGAAAAAAGGATATGATCCCATTTACGGGGCCCGCCCGCTGAAGCGGTATCTGCAGAAATACGTGGAGACGCTGGTGGCCCGCGCTATCCTCCAGGGAAGCCTCAGGATGGGAGATACCATTACCATTGATGCCGAAGACGGAAAACTGATCGCAAGGTGATAAAACGTAAATATATGCCACGAAGTATTCCCTGATCCCGGGGGGTGCTTCGTGGCTTTCTTTTTCTTTTTCTTCAAACGACAAACGGAGTGTGATATAGTAAGAGGGTGACGAAAGGAGGCTCCATGTTATTCCCGGAAAGAAAAAACAGAATACGGATCGCCGTGGTTTTCGCGGTGCTGACGGTCAGCGCGGTTTTCACGGCCTGCGGTTCCGATGAACCGGGTTATTACCTGACCGTGAATGAACAGGGAGCGGGATCAAAGGATCCGGGTTATCTGCATATCTCCATGGAGGATGCCAAATGGTATCTTGCGGAGCGGTCGGACTATATCCTCCTGGATGTGAGAACCGAAGACGAATATAAGAGCGGACATATCCCGGGAGCGATCAATCTTCCGAATGAAGAGATCGGGGATACGGAGATCCCGGAGCTGCCGGACAAGTCGAAGAAGCTCCTGGTCTACTGCCGGACCGGAAGGCGGAGCAAGGAGGCGTCGGAGAAGCTGGTGAAGCTCGGCTATACCGGGGTGATGGAGTTCGGCGGTATCACGGATTGGGACGGAGAGATCGTTACGGAAGAATAGACAGGAACTGCGGAGGAAGCCATCAGGAAACTTCTCCGGCAGGGAGGGAAACAGGATGTCATATGTAGAATTTCAGGATGTAAAGAAGATATACAGAAGCGGTGAGGTAGAGGTTGCTGCCCTGACAGGCGCAAGCTTCACCATTGAGAAGGGCGAATTCTGTGTGATCGTGGGAGCCTCCGGAGCGGGGAAAACGACCATACTGAATATCCTCGGGGGGATGGATACCCTTACCTCCGGCCGGGTGGTGATCGACGGTGAAGAGATCTCATCCTATGACAAGCGGAAGCTGACCACCTACCGCAGACTGGATGTGGGATTTGTCTTTCAGTTCTACAACCTGGTCCAGAATCTGACCGCGCTGGAAAATGTGGAGCTGGCGGTCCAGATCTGTAAGGATCCGCTGCCGCCGGCGGATGTACTGAAGGAGGTCGGGCTGGAGGACCGGATGAAGAACTTCCCGTCCCAGCTGTCCGGCGGGGAACAGCAGCGGGTGGCCATAGCAAGAGCACTGGCAAAGAACCCGAAGCTGCTGCTCTGTGACGAGCCTACGGGAGCTCTGGATTATAATACGGGGAAGTCCGTGCTGAAGCTGCTTCAGGATACCTGCAGAAATACGGGAACGACGGTGATCGTGATCACCCATAATTCGGCACTTACCGCCATGGCTGACCGGATCATCCGGGTAAAGAGCGGAAGGATCGAGAAGGAATACATAAACGGGAACAGAGTGGATATCGAAGACATCGAATGGTAAAAACATGAAGAGATACAGGAAAAAAGCATTGCATAGGTCTACGCGGAGAGATATCCGCGGTTCCTTTGGCCGGTTCTTTGCGATCTTTGCGATCATCGCGTTGGGCGTCGGCTTTTTTTCCGGTGTCCGGATCACAACACCTGCCATGGTCCATACGATGGATGAGATGTTTAAGGAAAAGAATTTCTTCGATTATGATCTTGTATCAACACTGGGATGGGAAGAAGAGGATGTAAAGAAGATCCGGGAGATACCGGAGGTCCGGTCTGCCGAGGGATCGCTGCATTTTGACATCATCTGTCTTTTTGAAGAGGACAGGGAAGAGGTTTATAAGGCATATTCGCTTCCGGAGGATATCAATCTCCTGATCCTGCGTGAGGGCAGGCTTCCGGAAAATGACAGGGAGGTTCTGGTGGATAACTGGAACCGCAGCGGTCTGTCCCTCGGAGATACCCTCCGATTCGCACCGTCGAATCCGGAAGAGAATCTGGAACATTTCCGTGGAAAGGAATATAAGGTCGTAGGATTTGCGGATTCCTCCCTGTATATCAATTTCGAAAGAGGGACTACATCTCTGGGAAAGGGCATGGTGACAGGATTCCTTTATTTCACAAGGGATGCATTTGCAGACGATTATTATACGGATATCTATGTGGATCTGGATTCGGAGGGCGAGATCTACTCGGAAGAATACGACAAGGGGATGGATGCCAGACGTTCAGCCTGGGAAACCGCGATACAGCAGGCAGCTGACGGGCGGTATGACAGGATCTGTCAGGAAGCCACCGAAAAGCTGGAGGATGCAAAGAAGGAGCTGGAAGACGCGAAGGCGGAGAACGGGAAGAAACTCGCCGATGCGAAGAAGGAGCTGGAGGATGCGAAGGCGGAACTTGCCGACGTAAAGAAGGAACTGGAGGATGCGGATCAGGAATTAAAGGACTCCCGGAGAAAGATCGAGGATGGGGAGAAGCGCCTGAGGGACGGAAAAAAGGTACTGGACAGTTCCAAAAAACAGCTGGATGAGAATGCACCCGTATTGGAAAAGTCGGAGAAGGAACTGACAGCAGCGAAAAAGAAGCTGGACGAGACCGGGCCAAAGCTGGCAGCGGCAAAAAAGAAGCTGGATCAGACGGAAAAGGAGCTGGATGGTGCGAAGACGGCACTGGAGGCGGGAAAGGCGGAGCTGGATGCTGCGAAGGCGCTGCTTCCGAAGGAACAGTATGAAGCGGCACTGGCAGAGTATGAAAAGAAGCTTGCGGAATATAATGCCGGCAGGAAGGCCTTCGAGACCGGAAAGAAGGAGTATTCCGCCGGAGCGGCTGAGTATGCGAAGGGTCTGAAGGAGTATGAGGCCGGTTACGCTGCTTATACGGAAGGAAAAAAGGCATATGATGCCGGGATGCAAAAGTACCGGGATGGTCTGGCACAGTATGAGAGCAGCCGGCGGGAACTCGCCAACGGACGGAGAAAACTGGAAGAGGGAGAACAAAAATACCGGGATGGCCTGAAGGAGTACGAGGACGGACTTGCAGAGTATGAGGACGGGCTTGCAGAGTATGAAGACGGCCGAAAGGAATATGAAGAGAAGATACAGGAGGCGGAGGAGAAGATCGCCGACGGAGAAAGGGAACTGGCAGATGTAAAGAAACCGGACACATTTCTCATGGAACGGAACACAAATATCGGGTATGCCTGCTTTGATAATGATTCGAAGATCGTGGAACAGGTAGCCAGGGTCTTTCCCGTATTCTTCATCCTGGTTGCTGCGCTGGTCTGTATGACGACCATGACCCGGATGGTGGAGGAGCAGAGAGGACAGATCGGAATCCTGAAGGCGCTCGGATATTCCAACAGGGATATCATGCGTAAGTTTACAACCTATTCCGGTACGGCATCCATGCTTGGATGTGTCATAGGTTACGCGGTGGGCATCGTTCTGTTCCCTTCGGTGATCTGGATCACCTATCGCCTCATGTACATCCAGCTGGATCTGAAGCTTTTCTTTGACTGGAAGCTGGCACTTGTATCGGTGCTGGTATCGCTGCTCTGTTCGGTGGGGATCACACTGCTCTCCTGCAGATACGAACTGTCGGAATCCGCAGCGGGTCTGATGCGGCCGAAGGCACCGAAGCCGGGGAAACGCGTGCTTCTTGAACGGATCACATTTATATGGAACCGCCTGAAGTTCCTGCAGAAGGTATCCGTCCGGAATATCTTCCGGTACAAGGGACGCCTTCTTATGATGGTGGTGGGGATCGGAGGAAGTACGGCGCTGCTGCTTACCGGCTTCGGAATGAAGGATTCCATCGCCGGCTTTGCAGAGATGCAGTTTGAGGAGATCCAGGTTGCGGATGCGGAGGTTGTATTTAAGGAAGCTGAAGATACGGATCCGGATCTTCGCCTCTCGAAGCTGCTGCAGGAGACCGCCGAGGATCATATCAAGGTCTATGCAGGCTCATGGGATCTGGTGGCAGGAAAAAGCGTAAAGAGTGTCAATCTGATCGTTCCGGAGAAGGGAAAGGACTTTACGAAATTCTTCCGTCTTTTTACCATGGAAGATGAAACGCTTTCGACTCCGGAGAAGGGAGAAGTCCTGATCAGTATTGCTCTTTCGGATCGACTGGGGATCAGCACCGGTCAGAAGATCCGCCTTCGGAGTGATGACCTGGAAGAGAAGGAGGTTACGGTTACCGGTATCTTCCGAAGTCATGTCTATAATTATGTGATCGCGTCCCCGGAGGATTTTGAGAAGACCGTAAATACGGCATATGTGCTCTTCCCGGAAGGGACGGATGTATATCAGGCCCAGGCGAAGCTGGCGGAGAGCAAAGAGGTGAACTACATTACCCTGTACAAGGATCTGAAGGAGCGGATGTCCAAAATGATGTCCAGTCTGGATTACATCGTTTTGATCGTCGTCCTTTCCGCAGCGGGGCTGGCCTTCGTAGTTCTGTATAACCTGACCAATATCAATATCACGGAGAGGATCCGTGAGATCGCCACCATTAAGGTCCTTGGGTTTTACCCGGGCGAGACGGCCCAGTATGTGTTCCGGGAGAACTATCTTCTGACCTTCTTCGGGATGCTGGCGGGACTTGGCCTCGGGATCCTGCTGCACAGATATGTCATGTCCCAGATCATCGTTGACATGGTATATTTCAATACACATATCAAAGGGATGAGCTATATTTACAGTATCGCCCTTTCCTTTGTATTTACCTTCCTCGTCAGCCTGATGATGCGTATCAAGCTGGAACGGATCGACATGGCGGAATCCCTGAAATCCGTGGAGTGATACGGGGTAAGCCCGGATGGGAAGAAGGAAATGTGCTCCGGGGGTGTTTCGGATAAAAAGCGGTTGCATTTTCCGGAGAAAAGAAGTAAAGTAGTATCTGGTGGGTTTTCTCACTTTAATGCGTTAAAGCGACAGGCAGATTTTTCTATAAATCGTTGAAAAAGAAAAGGAGCAGTAAGATGAAGAAGTATTTCCAACCCGAGATCGAGACCATGCCGGTCGAGGAGATCAAGAAACTGCAGTCGGAGCGCCTGGTTAAGCAGGTAGCATACGTGTATGAGCATAACAAATATTACAGAAAGTTGATGGAAGAGAAGGGTGTGACGCCTGCGGATATTCAGGGACTGGATGATCTTAAGAAGCTGCCGTTCCTGACCAAGAATGATCTGAGAGAAGCATATCCGTACGGACTTCTGTCCTGCCCGACCAGGGACTGTGTGCGGATCCAGTCCACCAGCGGAACCACGGGACGTCGTGTGGTTGCATTCTATACACAGCACGATCTGGATCTCTGGGAGGACTGCTGTGCAAGAGCCATCGTGGCTGCCGGTGGGACCCCGGATGATGTGGTTCAGGTCTGCTACGGCTACGGTCTTTTCACCGGCGGACCGGGACTTCATGGCGGCTCCCATAAGGTGGGAAGCCTTACGATCCCCATGTCCTCCGGGAATACAGAGCGTCAGATCCAGTTCATGCGTGATCTGGATACCACCATCCTCTGCTGTACGCCTTCCTATGCCGCATATCTGGCAGAGCGTCTCTATGAAATGGGCTGCACCAAGGATGATATCCGTCTGAAGGCCGGTATCTTCGGGGCAGAACCCTGGACCGAGGAGATGCGTCATGAGATCGAAAGCAAGCTGGGGATCAAGGCGTATGATATTTACGGTCTGACCGAGATCTCCGGACCGGGTGTGTCCTTCGAATGTGAAGAACAAAACGGTATGCACATCAATGAGGATCATTTCATTGCCGAGATCATTGATCCGGAGACCGGTGAGGTCCTTCCGGAAGGAGAGGAAGGAGAGCTTGTATTCTCCAGCATCACCAAGGAAGCATTCCCGCTGCTTCGTTACAGAACCCGCGATCTCTGCGTACTGTCCAGAAAGAAATGTTCCTGCGGACGTACCCATATCAAGATGTGTAAGCCGAAGGGACGCAGTGATGATATGCTCATCATCCGCGGCGTCAATGTCTTCCCGTCACAGATCGAGACCGTTCTTCTGAAGGAAGGCTATACACCGAACTATCAGATCCTTGTAGACCGTATCGGAAATGAGGATACCTTCGAGATCAATGTGGAACTGACGCAGGAGCAGTTTGCCAAGCTGCAGGATGACGATTATGCAAAGGCAGAGAAGAAGCTTGTATCCGCTATGGTCGGCATGCTCGGTATCCGCCCGAGAGTACACCTGCTTGCACCGCACTCCGTAGTCCGCAGCGAGGGCAAGGCAGTTCGTGTAGTCGATAAGAGAAAGCTTCATGATTAAGATCTGAATGAAGAGATAAATGATAAAATGAACCGGTTCCGGCTGTCGGGAAGGACAGTCGGAACCGGCTCATTTTTTTTATTCTTTCTTTATCCTCTCTTTATCTGTCAGGTCCTACTCAGAGGTCTTCTTTACGAGATAGAGGAACTCTGTCTTATATTCATCATCCATGACACCCGGAAGAACCTTCAGACGGTCATAGATACCCTGATAACTTGCGGTACCCTTATATTCGGAACCGCGGATCAGCATTCCGTATTCCGCAACACCTGCAGCGAAGGAGGTATCGGGATCCATTTCCTCTTTCAGCATGTCCTTTGTTACGGGATAGGTGAGGAGCTGGCTCTTCTCTGCATCCGGATCCTTGTAGCGGATATTGACTGCAAGAAGCTCATCTGCTGCGGTCTCTGCTTTCTGCGTATCATTTGATGCTTCGGTCTTGTCATTTCCGTACCGGCTGTCTACCTGGGGAATCTGATAATCGGAGTCTGCGGGAACGATCTCGTAGAGTACGGTCACGGTCTGTCCGGAGCCTACCTCACCGCCGTCCTTCTTATCATTTGCGAAGTCCTCGGCTGCCATTTCCCGGTTTTCATAGCCGACCAGACGATAGCCCTTAACCAGATCCTTATTGAATTCCACCTGGAATTTTACATCCTTGGCAACTGTGTAAAGTGTGGACCACATTTCCTCCTTTAATACGCGGGAGGCTTCTTTCGTGCAGTCGATGTAGGAGTAATTTCCGTTTCCGTAATCAGCCAGTGCTTCCATCTTGCTGTCCTGATAGTTGCCGGAGCCGAAACCGAGGCAGGAGAGGAAGACACCGGTTTCTCTCTTCTTTTCAACGAGACTGATCAGATCTGCCTCAGAGGAAGCGCCCACATTCAGGTCACCGTCGGTGGCAAGGATGATGCGGTTGTTGCCGTCCTTCTTAAAATACTTCTCGGCGATCTCATATGCTTTCAGGATGCCGCCTTCTCCGTTTGTGCTTCCGTAAGCCTCAAGTGAATTTACGGCTGCTTTGATCCTTTCTTCATCCGTTCCCTTCGCACCTTCCAGTACGACTTCCGAAGAACCGGCGTAGGTTACGATGGATACGGTGTCCTCGGCTGTCAGATTATCAGCCAGCATGCTGAAGGCTTTCTGTGCCAGAGGAAGTTTGTTGGAGTCGAACATGGATCCGGAGGTGTCGATCAGGAAAACGATGTTGGATCCGTTCTTGGGAGCGATCTCTTCCGCCTTTACTCCGACTCTGAGGAGGAGAGTGTCCTTGTTCCAGGGGCAGTGGGTCAGGGCGGTGGTGACACCGAACTTGTTCCCGTCTTCCGGCTTTGCGTAATCATAATGGAAATAGTTGATCAGTTCCTCCACGCGGATGGCGGAGTCGCTGATGCCGTAGCCGTCATTCTCGAAGATCCTGCGCCGGAGACTGGTATAGGATGCGGTATCCACATCGGCTCCGAAGGTGGAGAAGGGGCTTGTGGATACGGACAGAAAACCGGATTCCTTGATATTATTATAGCTTTCGGTGTTCCAGTCCACCGGATCGGCTACTACAGGCGGCATATAATCACCGGAAGGGGCTCCGGCTGTATCCTCACATGCTTCTGCCATGACCGTCTGGCTGTTCGTGCCCCGCGTATTACCGGCGCCTTTAAAGAAAAGACTGTTATCGGTTTCATCGTAAACATAGAGTCCGTCGTAGGAGGAACCTGCCAGTGCGATCCGGTTTTCGATCTCGGCATCTGTATAAACCCTGGCGGGAGGATTTTGTCCTTCGATCTTCTCCGTTGTTCCTTCGGCCGGTGAACCGCATCCGCTGAGGAGCATGCAGGAAGTGAGCAGAAGTGCTGCGCCTTTGGTCATTTTCTTCTTCATTGTTCTTTTCATCATATTTATGGAACCTCCGTTTCTTTTTTTTCGATCAATGCTATTTTTCAATCAATGCTTTTTTTCAACCTGTTGCTATAGATACGAACGTCAAAATGGTTTTTATGGGAATTCTTTATTTTTTTTCTAGTGTTTTTCTGATACAATATCATTTGTGCCTGAACACGCCCGAAAGAGGAGACCTCCGTACAGGGATCACATTTTACCGAACACCGGTTTTAGAAGGATTTTAGGACAAATGAGTAAAAAAAAAGAAGAAGTAACCATAACCGCGGCTGACCGCCCGATCTTAAAGAACAAGATCTATCTTTATATGACGGAATTCTTTGCGGGGATGTCCGTGATGGCGGTGGAACTCGGAGCCAGCCGGCTCCTGGCACCGTATTTTTCATCCTCCCAGATCGTCTGGACCATCATCATCGGAACCATTATGATCGCCATGGCTCTGGGAAATATCTATGGCGGACGGAAGGTGGATAAGAACCCGAATCCGGACCGGCTGTATGGGCGGATCATTTTCGCGGCAGTCTGGATCGCCCTGATCCCTGTGCTGGGGAAGTATATCATACTTGGGATCTCGGGACTTCTGGTCTTTACCATCAGTACCAACTTTCTTGTGATCGCGGCTTTTGCGGCATGCATGATCATTTTCGTATTCCCGCTGTTTTTGCTGGGAACCGTGACACCGTCCCTGGTGAAGTATACGGTCGACAGCCTGGATGACAGTGGGAAGATCGTAGGAAATCTCAATGCGTCAAATACCATCGGAAGCATCATCGGAACCTTCGTTCCTACATTTATCAGTATTCCGGCGGTAGGGACCTCCATCACATTTCTGATCTTCGCAGGGATCCTCCTGGCACTGTCCATCGTATATTTTGCCAGCAGCAGGGTCTTTGTAAAGAAGGTGCCGGTGGCTATGGTGATCTTTATCCTCTGCTGTGTCTTCGGACACGGGAGCAGCTTCGCCTTCTGGCAGAAGCACCTGACCGCGGAGGACGAGTCCATCTATAACTATCTGCAGGTTTCGGAGAATGAGAGACAGGTGGTCCTGTCCACAAATGTCCTCTTCGGGGTTCAGTCCGTATACCGGAAGGAACGGGAACTGACCGGCATGTACTATGACTATGCCATGGCTGCCCCGTATATGGCGGGGATCTATGAGAAGGGCCGGCCGCTGGATGTGCTGATCCTCGGAATGGGAACCGGAACCTATGCGACGCAGTGCAGAAGATATTTCGGAGAAATGAATATCGAGGGTGTGGAGATCGACCAGAAGATCACGGACCTTGCACATCAATATTTCGGACTGGAGGACTCCATCCCGGTGGCTACCTACGACGGGAGGGCGTATCTCAATTCCCTTTCTTCGGAGCATTGGAAGAAGGATTCTGCCTTCGGGACCGAGGACGGAAAATATGATGTGATCATGGTAGATGCGTATCAGGATATCACCATTCCCTTTCAGATGTCGACGGTGGAATTCTTCACCATGGTGAAGGATCATCTCAGGACCGACGGAGTGATGGTGGTCAATATGAATATGAGGGGGACCGACACGACAGGCTTCGGAGAAGGCAGTGATGCGCGGGAAGCAAATCTGACCGACTATCTGGCGGATACGATCCGTCATGTCTTTCCGGAGGTGGTTTCCGCCGAGGTGGTCGGATCTACCAACCGGGAGCTTTTTGCGGCAGCCGATGCGGGGCTGATGGAACGTTTTCAGAAGAACCGGGGGCTCGAAAAGGATAAAGAACTCTCGGAGATGATGGATCGTGTGGACAGCGGCCTTTCCGCCTATGTCGCCGGAGATCATATCATGACGGATGATAAGGCACCGGTGGAGCTTCTGGGAATGGAAGTGATCGATGAGATCATCCGGGATGAGGTTGCATATTATAAAAGGATCTATGAGGAAGAGGGTCTTTCGGGACTGCTGAACAGTATTTAGTAATCCTGTTTTGAACCGGGAAGGGATGAGAACTATGCGCTATCTGGTGAGTGGCAGACGGGCGGCAGAGATCGACCGTTATACGATAGATGAGATCGGAGTTCCACAGCTCGTTCTGATGGAGCGGGCAGCGCTTGCGGTGGCGGAAAAGACCGCTTCACTGATCAGGGAACCGGAACGCGAGCGGATCCTTGTGGTGGCGGAGAGCGGAAATAACGGCGGAGACGGTGTGGCTGCAGCCAGGATCCTGCACCAGAGAGGATACCGGGTGGAGATCCGGACGCTGAACGGGATATCCGGACAAACGGATGCCTACAGGAAACAGGTGGAGCTGGCAAAGAAGGCCGGCGTCCCATTTGCGGATGATCTTCCCGGGGCAGAAGGTGAAGCCGGGAGTTACCGCGTGATCGTGGATGCCATCTTCGGAGTGGGACTGACAAGGGATGTGACCGGAGTCCAGGCAGAGGCGGTTACATGGATGAATCGGAGGAAGGAAGAGGGGGCCTGTATTCTGGCCGTTGATATTCCGTCGGGTATTTCCTCGGAAACGGGAGAGATCCTCGGTACGGCAGTCCGTGCAGATCATACGGTCACCTTCGGATATGAGAAGATCGGAATGCGGTTCGCAAAAGAACAGTGCGGAGCGGTGACGGTTGCGGAGATCGGATTCTATCTCCCCCAAAAGTCCGCGAGCGATACGGAAGGCATCTATTATACCTATGACCCTGCGGATGTAAGTCGACTGCTTCCGACACGGAGCGCAGGCGGAAATAAAGGGAGCTTCGGGCACGTGCTTGTGGTGGCGGGTTCGGAGGATATAGGAGGTGCTTCCTATCTGGCCGCAGCAGCGGCATACAGGACCGGATGCGGACTCGTGAAGGTCCTGACACATGAGAATAACAGGGGGATGCTTCAGCAGCTGCTCCCGGAAGCGGTGCTGCAGACCTATGGTGGCACAGGAGATGAAGGAGAGGAGGATCTGCCTGCAAAGAAGGAACTGGGTTGGGCAGATGTGATCGTCCTGGGTCCGGGACTCGGACAGTCGGAAACGGCACTCCGGATGACCGGACGGATCCTTCGGGAGGCGGACTGTCCGGTGATCGCGGATGCGGATGCCATCAATCTGCTTGCGGAGCATACGGAAATCCTTATGGAAACCGCAGGAAGAAGACCGCTCATCCTGACCCCGCATATGCTGGAAATGACACGGCTTGTCGAAAGAAGCGGACATCCTTCAGGAGAGAGGCTGGAGGAGCTGAAGAGGGACCGGATACGGATCTCGGAAGAAACAGCGGGGAGATACGGGGCAACGATCGTTCTGAAGGACGCATGTACCTTTGTAACGGACGGATCGGACGGGTATCTCAATTCCTCCGGAAATGACGCTATGGCAAAGGGAGGAAGCGGAGATGTACTGACCGGTGTGATCGCAGGTCTGATCGCACAGGGGACCGACCCTTCCGGGGCGGCACGTCTGGGGGTATACATCCACGGGCTTGCAGGAGATGCGGCCAGGGAGAGGCTCGGGGCATACAGCGTGATCGCCGGGGATCTTCTGGACGCGATACCGGACGCGATGAGAATAAAGAGTTGAACGAAATAAACTGAATGAACGGAAAAAGGCTTATGACAGGGAGGAAAAAAGGACGATGAACACGGTACGACCGTATCACAGAATTGAGGCCAGGGTGGATCTGGATGCCATCCGTTATAATATCGAAACCGTAAAGGCACTGAATCCGCCGGAGGAGAAGGTGCTGCTTGTGATCAAAGCAGATGCCTACGGCCATGGAGCCGCAGTGATCGCGGAGAAGCTGGGGGATCTTGCGGATTATTTCGGTGTGGCGGAGATCGATGAGGCGGTGGAGCTTAGGAAGAGCGGAGTCACAAAGCCGATCCTGATCCTCGGATATACGGACGAGACGGAATATGAAGATCTTCTCAACTATGACATCACACAGGCAGTCTATGATGTGGAGAAATGCAGGAGCCTCTCGCTTCTGGCAGAGAAGACGGGGAAGAAGGCTAGGGTTCATATCAAGGTGGATTCGGGGATGCACCGGATCGGATTCCGGGCGGATGCGGAGGGCATCGCGGAAGCGGAGGAGCTCTTCTCCATGCCGGGATTATCCGTAGAAGGGATCTTTACACATTTTGCAAAGGCCGACGAGAAGGATAAGACCTCTGCCCTGGAGCAGTACAGGGTCTTCTCGGAGTTTGTACATGCGCTGGAGGCAAAGGGACACCATCTGGGGATCCGGCATATCGATAACAGTGCAGGGGCCATGGAGCTTCACTCAAAAGGATTTGACATGATGCGTCTCGGCATAGTAATATATGGCCTGTATCCATCGGAAGAGGTGGATAAAAGTGTTGTGATCCGGCCTGCCATGCAGCTGGTCACGCATATCACACATATCAAGACGCTTCCGGCGGGCTGCGGCATCAGTTACGGGCATACCTATGTGACGGAGGGTGAGACCAGGGTGGCGACCGTGTCCGCAGGCTATGCGGATGGGTATCCGAGAGCTCAGTCGGGGATCGGCCGGGTGCTGATCCGCGGAGAGTATGCTCCGATCCTCGGAAGGGTCTGCATGGATCAGTTCATGGTGGACGTAAGCCATATCCCGGAGGCGGAAGTGGGAGATGAGGTTGTTCTCTTCGGAACGGAGGGCGGGAAGACCATTTCCGTTGAAGAGGTGGCAGAGCCTGCAGTCAGCTTTAACTACGAACTGGTCTGCAACATAGCCCGTCGTGTGCCGCGCATTTACGTGCAGGATCAGGAAGCCGTCGGCGAGATCAATTATCTCAGGTAAGCCGGGGATATGACAGATATAAGGGAGATATATGTTTAAAAAGAAAGGTGAAGAACAGGTCGAGGAAGAGATACTTTCCATGGTGGAGGAGGGGCAGGATCAGGGCTTTATCCATGAGGAGGAAGCGGAGCTGATCTCCAACATCTTTGATTTTGATGATAAGGATGCCCACGATATCATGACTGCCAGGAACAGGATCTTTGCCCTGGAGAAGGGAACCACCATCAGGGATGCCCTGACCAGGGGGCTGGAGAGCAGTTACTCCAGATATCCGGTATATGAGGGTGAGATCGATAATATCCTGGGTGTGCTTCATTTGAAGGATCTGATGGCGGCGTATCTGGACGGAAGAGGGGAAGAACCCTGTGAGTCGGAACTGGAGGATCCCATCTTCATCCATCCGACCTATGATATCTCGAAACTGCTTCGGAAGATGCAGAAGGAGAAGATCCATATCGCCATCGTCGTGGACGAGTACGGCCAGACGGACGGCATCGTAACCCTGGAGGATATCATAGAGGAGATCGTGGGAAATATCCAGGATGAGCATGATGAGGAGGAAGAGGAAGCCCGCCGGACAGCAGATGCCGGTTATGTGGTGGATGGTCTGATCTCCCTGAATGATCTGGAGGAGATCCTTCCGGACATAGAGCTTCCGGATACGGAGATCGAGACCCTGAACGGATTTCTTCTGTATAAGCTCGGGAGGCTTCCGAGAGAAGGAGAACAGATCCGGATCGAATACGGGGGATATCAGTTCCAGCCGCTGGTCATCCGGGATCAGGTGATCCAGAAGGTGAAGATCCTTCCCACAGGAGAAAAGAAGCAAGTATAAATCTAAAATAAAGAAAGAGGTACAGAGATGTCAGGACATTCAAAATTTGCAAACATCAAGCACAAGAAGGAAAAAAATGATGCGGCAAAGGGTAAGATCTTTACCATCATCGGCCGTGAGATCGCGGTGGCCGTAAAGGAAGGCGGACCGGATCCGGCCAATAACTCCAAGCTTCGAGATGTCATCGCAAAGGCAAAGGCAAACAACATGCCCAACGATACCATCGATCGCGGTATCAAGAAGGCTGCCGGTGATGCAAACAGCGTAAACTATGTGGCAAATATCTATGAAGGCTATGGCCCCTCAGGAACCGCCATCATTGTTAACTGCCTTACCGATAATAAGAACCGTACGGCATCCAACGTGCGTAATGCCTTCACAAAGGGTGGCGGAAATGTAGGGACCACAGGCTGCGTTTCCTATATGTTTGACGAGAAGGGTCAGATCATCGTGGCAAAGGAAGACTACGAGACCACGGCAGATGATCTGATGATGATGGCACTGGATGCAGGAGCAGAGGATTTCTCCGAGGAGGAAGACAGCTACGAGATCATCACCACACCGGATGATTTCTCCGCAGTCCGTGAAGCCCTGGAAGCTGCAGGTGTCCCCATGGCATCAGCGGAAGTGACCATGATCCCGCAGAACTATGTGACACTGACAGACGAAGAAGACATCAAGAAGATCACCCGCATTCTGGACATGCTGGATGAAGACGACGATGTCCAGGCCGTATATCATAACTGGGACGAATAAAGCCCCTATTTACAGATCAGCCAACGGAAAAGAGCCCGTGCAAGCTTGCTTGCAAACGGGCTCTTTTCCGTTGGCTGTAACCCTGCGAAGCAGGGGCCGAACGAACCGCCGCAGTTAGGGCTGCGAAGCAGCCGGATGCACGAAGTGCAGCCGAACTGCGGTCGGGAGTTTGGATCTGTAAACAGGGAAAGATCCTTCGGCCGTGGGGCCTCAGGATGACAGGGAAAGATCCTTCGGCCGTGGGGCCTCAGGATGACAGGGAAAGATCCTTCGGCCGTGTGGCCTCAGGATGACAGGGAAAGATCCTTCGGCCGTGCGGCCTCAGGATGACACGAAGGTTCCTGCGGGTTCTATGCCTCGTCGTAGGCTGCGATGGCTTCCTTCGTCAGCTCGATATCGGATTTGCAGTCCACATAGGTCCTTCCGTATTTCTGTCTGGTCTCATCCCCCTTGCCGGTGATCAGCAGGATCGTGGGCTCGTCAACCGCTGCTATGGCAGCGCGGATCGCTTCTCCACGGTCTTCGATCATTTCCACGGGGCAGGTGATATACTGCGCGATGTCCCGAGAGATCTCATCTACCGGTTCCTCGCCGGGATCCTCTGCACAGAGATAGACCTTACTGCTGTACTGACCAGCGATGGTCCCCAGATCCTTTCTTCGTACCAGGGCCTTCTTTCCCGGGCATCCGAAGACCGATACGATGGCACGGTCCGGATATTCCTCCTTCATGGAGGAGAAGAGAGTCTCGAAGGACAGCTTGTTGTGAGCGTAGTCAACGATGGCGACGATCTTTCCGTCCTTTGAGGTGAAGCACTCCATACGTCCCTTGGATCTGGCACGGAGCAGGCCGGAGTGGATGTATTCCACGGGGATCCCGTAGACATTTGCGGCAGCGATGGCAGCCAGTGCATTCTGTACATTGAAGAGTCCGGGTACCGTCAGGACGAATTCTTCATCGAACCGGTCGCATCGAACGGAGAAATGTGTCTCTGTTCCGACCTTCTTTATATCATATCCGTAGACATCACTGCCTTCCTTTGTACCGAAGGTGATGACACGCTGGGATTCTCCGGCAGCCTCCATCACATCCTCAAACCGGTCGGTATCACTGCATACCAGCGCCGTATGGGTCTGGGTGAAGAGCCGCAGCTTGGATGCAAAATAATCCTCCATGGTGGGATGCTCGATGGGACTGATATGATCTTCGGAGATGTTCATGAAGATCCCCACGTCAAATGTGATCTCATCCACCCGGTTATACTTCAGGGCCTGGGAGGAGACCTCCATGGTAAGGAAGTCGATATGACTGTCTACCGCATTCCGGAAATGCCGCATCAGCTCTACGGATTCCGGTGTGGTGATGTGGGATTCCTTCAGGGACACGCCGTCATAGGTATCGATGGAGGAGATGACCGCACTTTCCGGTTCCTGCCGGGAAGCCAGATAATCGTCCAGGATCGCCTTCAGATAATATGTCGTGGTGGACTTGCCCTTGGTTCCGGTGATACCCGTCAGGTGAAGCTGGGTCGCGGGAGAACCGAAATACAGATCTGCCAGGAACGGCATGGATCTCCGGATGTCCGACACCAGGATGGCAGGGATCGACACATTGTGATAGAGGGTCTCGCTGACATAGCAGACAGCACCGCGGGCCTCCGCATCCGCCAGATATTCCTCACGGAAAGCGGCTCCCTTGCAGATGAACAGCGTTCCGGGGGTGACATCCTTGGAGTTGAAGGTGAGTCCGGTGATGATGGTATCCTTGATCTCGGGGAACTGTCCCTTGACCAGAAGGTGTGCTTCCCGAAGACACCGTGCATAGGTTTCCAGCGTGTATTTTTTCATGGGTCGCTCCTAACTGTAATAGCGTTTAAAATTCCTGTACTGATTGAAGTGATTCTTCCACATCCGGAGCATACGGTTGAGACCGTTGTCGCCCTTCAGTTTTTAAGAAGCTGATGAAGCTTTGCGGAATTCTCCTCTTCAAAGACGTATTTCCTGGCTACGCCCTTCGGAACCGTGAGCCAGAGTCTTTCTTCCTTCGGAGTGATGAATTCCAGGGGGTGGTTTAAGATGTATTCCTCTACAAGAAGCCTGGCGATATTGATGCCGGAGCCGGTCACGTAGAAATTGGAACGCCCCTGTCTGGTATTGATCTCAAAGAACTTATATTTCCCGTCACGACGGTCATACTTGATATCGAAGTTGGAGAAGCCGATATATCCGAGATCCTCCAGCAGAGCCTTCACGCGGTCATAGAGATCGCTCCGGGGTTCCGTGATGATCACTGCATGATTTCCTTTTCCGTGGGGAGTATGCTCCTCCAGAAGGACATGGCCGAGGCACATCATCTTCACATGGCCGTGATGATTGGAGTAGCAGGTGAGGACACGCATGTACTCATCATTTCCGGGGATCATATCCTGCGCTGCTCCCTGCTCCGGATGGTATAGACCTTCTCCTGTGTATCGAAGGGATGCTCCCAATAGGCGATCCCGTTGGAAGGCTTCAGAATGATGGGATATTTAAAGGGCAGTTCCATATTCGGATCCATGCCCTTACGGAAGATGACGGTGGCGGGATGATCGATCCCGTGCTTGTCACAGAGTTCGTAAAAACGTTCCTTCTGCTGCAGACTGTCCATCAGCTCGAAGGGGATGTAAGGCGCGATCACATTTTCGGGCAGCTGATCCTTCAGTTGGGAAAGCGTTGCCACATAGGAGTCACCGCAGCCGATGGCAAGAATCTTTTTCTTCTTATGCTTTGCTGCCAGATCCTTCAGGATGGGAAGCATGACTTCCGGCTGATCCATTCTCGTATCATCCTGATAGATTGTGATCTTGCTGTTATAACTGGGGCCGGTGGGGTACTTTCCATAGACCCTCGTTTTTACATGATAAGCCTCGTAAAATGCCCGCGCGACGCTGTAGGTATTGATGTCGCCGCCGAAGGCAACCGGCAGAAAGGACTGAGATTGAAATTCCATCCGAGTCTCCTCCTCATAGATAATATGGTCAAAGGTACAACTAAGTATATCACTTCGTTACAAAAACTGAAAGATAAAAAGATAGGAATTGGAACGCATTTATGATAGAATGAGAATGCGGGACTGCGAGCCCGAAAGGGCAGATTCCCGAATGCGAAAAAAGGTTTTTCAGGGAGTTGGTTTTTTAGGATGGACAAAGAGAAACATACACTTGGGATCCTGGGCGGGATGGGACCGGAGGCAACCAGCGTCCTTTATAAGAGGATCACGGACCGGACCGTGGTATCCCGGGATCAGGATCATATCAATATCCTGATCTATTCCCATGCGGAGCTGCCGGACAGGACCGGTTGTATCCTGTGCGGTGAGGGGGAACGGCTCTGGGGGGAGCTGTCCCACGATGTACAGCTGCTGAGACAGGCAGGCTGTGAATATCTGGCGATACCCTGTAATACCTGCCATTTCTTCGCGGAACGTTTCGACCGGGAGATGGACGGGCATTTTATCAATATGATCGAGGAAACCGCAAAGTATGTGAAGGATAGACGGTTTCACAGGGTAGGGGTCCTTGCGACAGACGGAACACTGAAAGCGGACCTGTACCGAAAGGCACTGGAAGCAAGGGATATAGAGACGGTTTATCCGGATGAATACAGTCAGAAAAATGTTATGACCCTGATCTATGACCAGATCAAAAGGGGTGAGAAGGGAGATAAGCATCTCTTCCAGGGGATCGCGCAGCATATGCACGGACGGGGCTGTGAGGCGGTGATCCTGGCATGTACGGAGCTTTCGGTCTTTGCGGTGAATCATGAACTGGACGGAGGTTTCTATATCGATGCCATGGAGGTGCTGGCGAAGAGCTGTATAGAAACCTGTGGGGGGATATATTCCTATTAGTTCGAAGCGGGAGATCCGGAAGGAGGGGGAAGGTATGGAGAAGAAGATCGTAGTTACTCTGGCAAGACAACATTATACCGGCGGCCTGAAGGTGGGAAAGTATCTCGCCGAGGCATTGGGCGTCAACTGCTATGACAGTGAGATGCTGCGCCTTGTTTCGGATGATCAGGCCATGCATGACAGTTATGTGGCACATGATTCCAGGATCAAGGGAACCTCACTTTTCGACGTGGCAACCATCGCCTACAGGGAGCGAGAGGAGGGTGAATTCTCCGATCCCGAAACGATGATGAAGAATATCTTTGATTACCAGTCGGACATCATCCGGAAGCTGGCGGATAAGGAATCCTGTGTCATCGTGGGGCGCTGTGCCAATTATATCCTGAGGGACAGAGAGGATACGGTCAGTGTATTTATTCATGCGCCCATGGAATTCCGGAAACGCCGGGCCTCCTCGGTTCACGACCTTTCGGATGCGGAGCTGGAAGCCCATATCCGGAGTACGGACGAAAGAAGGTCGGATTATTATCACCGCTATACAGGCGGGGAGTGGATGGATGTGTCTTCTTACGAACTGTCGGTAAATGCAGGTAAGTACGGGATCCGGGGGTCGGCCGATTTCATAAGGGAGTACCTCGGAGTCCGTTTCGGAGGATGAGATACCATCGTTTTTTCGTGAGTTTTTTGTTTGGAAATGCAGTGTTTTTGTGTTAGAATGAAACCAGGTGACGATCGTTTAACAAAGGAGAAGCGGCATGAAGAAAGTAGCATATATTGCATCCGAGTGTGTTCCTTTTATTAAGACCGGAGGACTTGCAGATGTAGTGGGGACACTTCCGCAGAAGTTTAATCGGGACGAATTTGATGTTCGTGTGATCATTCCGAAGTACATGTGCCTTCCGGAAAAGTACAGGAACAACATGAAGTACATCACCCATTTCCATATGGATATCGGCTGGAAGCAGCAGTATGTGGGTGTCATGTATCTGGAGTATGAGGGAGTTCCCGTATACTTCATCGACAATGAGTATTATTTCAACGGCTTCAATATTTACGGTGATGTGAAATGGGATATCGAGAAGTTCTGCTATTTCTCCAAGGCAGCCCTCTCCATCCTTCCCAGTATCGGATTCCAGCCGGACATCATCCACTGCCATGACTGGCAGGCAGGTCTGGTGCCGGTCTATCTGAAGACGCTTTTTGCAAATAATCCCTTCTACAGCGGAATGAAGTCCATTATGACCATTCATAATCTGCAGTTCCAGGGCAATTGGGATATCAATACCATCAAGGAGTATTCCGGACTTCCGGATTATGTATTTACTCCCGATAAGCTGGAGCTGAACAAGGATGCTTCCATGCTGAAGGGCGGTCTGGTCTATGCGGACAAGATCACCACGGTTTCCAACACCTATGCACGGGAGATCCAGACCCCGTATTTCGGTGAAGGACTGGACGGTCTGCTCCGTGCCCGCTGGCAGTCTCTGTGGGGTATCGTCAACGGCATCGATTATTCCGTATATGATCCTTCCAAGGATAAGAAGATCCCCTATCGTTACAACATAAAGAATTTCCGGAAGGAAAAGGTGAAGAACAAGGTGGCTCTCCAGAAGGAGCTGCATCTTCCCGAGGATCCGAACGTATACATGATCGGTATCGTGTCCCGGCTGACGGATCAGAAGGGTCTGGATCTGATCGACCGTGCGATGAATGATATCATGACAGACGGAACCCAGTTCGTGGTACTGGGAACCGGCGACCGTCGTTACGAGGATATGTTCCGGTACTATCAGGGCTTCCATCCGGCGAAGATCTCGGCAAATATCTATTTCAGCGACGAGCTGTCCCATAAGATCTATGCCGCCTGTGATTCCATCCTGGTTCCGTCACGTTTCGAGCCCTGCGGTCTGACACAGCTGATGGCTCTCCGTTACGGCGCGCTGCCCATCGTCCGCGAGACCGGCGGCTTAAAGGATACGGTAGAACCCTACAATGAGTTTGAAGGAACCGGTACAGGCTTCTCCTTCGCAAACTATGACCCGAGAGAACTGCTGAATACCATTAACTATTCGAAGCGGATCTTCTTTGATGACAAGGATGCATGGGCAGGCATGCAGAAGCGTGCGATGCAGCAGAACTTCAGCTGGGATAATTCGGCGAAGATCTATGAGGAACTGTATAACCAGATCTGATACGGCTGAGAAAGGAACTGTATGGCATACAATGGTATCACCGTGAGTGCGGTGGCGGAGGAGATCCGCCGCCGCGCTGTGGGTGGAAGAGTCGTAAAGCTGCAGCAGCCGGAACGGGACGAGCTGCAGATCACAATTAAAAAGGAAAAGGATACGGTAAGGCTTCTTTTATCCGCAGATGCCGGACTTGCAAGAGTTTGCATCACGGACAAAACGAAGCCTTCTCCTATGACCGCCCCGGCTTTTCTGATGCTGCTTCGAAAGCATATCGGAAGCGGGAGACTGGTCTCCGTGGAGCAGCCGGATTTCGAGCGTGTTCTGGTCTTTACCTTTGAGCATCTGGATGAGATGGGAGATCCGTCGGAGAAGAAGCTTGTGGTGGAAATGATGGGAAGATACAGCAACCTGATCTTCCTGGACAGAGATGGGAAGGTTCTGGACAGTGCCAGAAGGGTCACTCCGGATATCAGTTCCCTCCGCACCGTACTCCCGGGAGTTGCTTATGAGGCTCCTCCGTCCCAGGGAAGAAGCGATCCGCTGAAAGAGACGAGAGAGGGCTTTCTGTCAAAACTGAAAGAGGGGAAGGGTCAGATCGCAAAGGTGATCCCGTCTCTCTATACAGGCTTCAGCAGGATCACGGGTGAAGAGATCGCTCACCGGAGCGGCATTTCCGGGGATACCCATACGGAGGCGCTGACAGAGGAAGACCGGGAGCGGCTTGCGGATACATTTACGGAGCTGACCGGCTGTATAAGGAAGGGAGAATTCTCTCCCTGCCTCGTGATCGTTGACGGAGAACCGAAGGAATTCAGTGCATTTCCCCTGACGGTCTACCGGGAGGAGGACCGGAAAGGGATGGACTCCGTGTCGGAGGCACTGGAACAGTTCTATGATCTTCGGAGCAGGAATGCCAGGATCCGTCAGAGATCCCAGGATCTTCGTCAGGTCCTGAAGACCGCCACGGAGAGGGCGGCAAAGAAGCTGGATCTCCAGGAAGCACAGTTCCGGGATACGGAGGACCGGGAACAGTACCGGATCTACGGGGAACTCTTAAATACCTACGGGTACGGACTTCAGCCGGGGGCAAAGGAGCTTTGCTGCACCAACTATTATGACGGACAGGAGATCCGGATCCCGCTGGACCCCACCCTTACGGCAGGAGAGAACAGCAAGCGGTATTTCGATAAATACAACAAGAAGAAAAGAACCCATGCGGCACTTCAGGAGCAGATCGAAGCTACCCGGCAGGCGCTGGCCTATCTGCAGAGCGTGTCCCATTCCCTGTCCATTGCGGAGGATGAATCGGATCTTGCGGAGATACGGAGAGAGCTTCAGGAAAGCGGGTACATCCGTTCCACAGGCGGAAAGAAGGGAAAGAGAAAGGAACCGGCCGCGAAGCCCCTGCATTTTATGACGGAGGACGGGTACCATATCTATGTAGGTAAGAATAATATCCAGAATGAAGCGCTGACCTTTGAGTTCGCAACGGGAAATGACATGTGGTTTCATGCAAAGCAGCGGCCGGGCTCCCATGTGATCGTGAAACGGCAGGGACGGGAAGAGCTGCCGGATCACATCTATGAGATCGCGGCGGGACTGGCGGCCTACTATTCTTCCGGACAGGACGCACCGAAGGTGGAGGTGGATTACACCGAACGAAAGAACCTTCATAAATCCCCCGGCCAGCCAAAGGGGTTTGTGATCTATCATACGAATTATTCCATGCTGGCCGCGCCGGACCGTACCGGAGTGACGGAGGTGAAGGGTGAGTGACGGACCAGCTGACGGTTGAATTATCAGAGGTTTTGCGATATAATATTTATCTATGGATTTCGGGACATTTCAGGTCCCGTAGAATGACAGGATACGGAGAGAAGGTATGATTCAGAGTATGACCGGCTTCGGCCGTGCAGAGATGATCGACGACAAAAGAAAGTTGGTCGTTGAGATGAAATCCGTCAATCACAGATACGCGGATATCACCATTAAGATGCCGAGAAGGCTGAACCGTTTTGAAGCCGGGATCCGGAACATTTTGAAGGACTATGTCTCCCGGGGGAAGGTGGATGTGTTCATTACCTACGAGAACCTGGCAGAAGCGGATGTAGTCGTACGTTATAACCGGAATGTGGCGGAAGAGTATGTGAATTATTTCCGGCAGATGCAGGAGGAGTTCGGTATACAGGAGGAGCTGACGCCCACGGCGGTGGGAAGATTTCCGGAGGTATTCTCCCTCGGAGAGGCGGTATCCGAAAATGATGATGAGCTTTTTGCCTGTCTGGAACAGGTCCTCCGACAGGCCGGAGAAAGCTTTGTTTCGGCCCGTGCCGCGGAGGGAGAGAATCTGAAGAAGGATCTTCTGGCAAAGGTATCCGAGATGCAGATACTTGTGGAGAAGATCGAGGAGCTTTCACCCGAGATCATTGAGGTGTATAAGAGCCGCCTCAGGGAGAAGCTGGATGAATTTCTTCAGAGGAATGACATCGACGAAAGCAGGATCGCCGCAGAGGTGACCATTTTCGCCGACAAGATCTGCGTGGATGAGGAAATGGTACGGCTGAAGAGTCATGTGGACGGAGTACGGGGCATCCTTGAGGAAGGCGGAGCCGTCGGACGGAAACTGGACTTTATCGTACAGGAGATGAACAGGGAAGCCAATACCACCCTGTCAAAGGCGGGAAGCCTCGCCGTCACGGATATCGGGATCGAACTGAAGACGCTGATCGAGAAGATCAGGGAGCAGATACAGAATTTGGAGTAAAGGGGAAGAAGAGAAGTATGAATGAAAAGGGTCAACTGATCGTCATTTCCGGATTCTCCGGAGCGGGCAAGGGAACAGTAGTTAAGGAGCTGGTCGGAAGGTACGGATACAGTCTGTCCATATCCGCCACCACCCGTGCGCCGAGACCGGGGGAGGTGGACGGAAAGGATTATTACTTCAAGACGGAGGCAGAGTTCCGGAACCTCATCGATTACAACGGACTGATCGAATGGGCGCAGTATGTGGACAATTACTACGGCACTCCGAAGAAGTTTGTGGAGGATGAGATCGCGGCAGGAAGGGATGTGATCCTGGAGATCGAGGTACAGGGGGCTTCCATCGTAAGAAAGCAGTACCCGGATGCCATGCTGCTCTTTATCACCACCAAGGATGTGGAGACCTTAAGAGAACGTCTGACCGGGCGTGGATCCGAGACGGAGGAGCAGGTGGCAAAAAGGATCCGGAGAGCTGCGGAAGAAGCCGAAATGATCGGGAATTACGATTATATCATCGTAAATGATGATTTAAATACTTGCATTGACACCGTATATTCGGTTATACTAGGCGGTAAATGCAAGAGAGAAAGAAATGAAAGCTTCATACAGAAACTGCAGGAGGATTTCCGGGCAGCAAAATGAGGCATACAGAAAGGAGATAGAGAGATATGATTCATCCGTCATATTCAGACCTGATGGAAGTGGTAAATAAGGAAGTTGAGCCGGGCGAGCAGCCGGTGGTTCAGAGCCGTTATTCCATCGTACTTGCAACCGCCAAGAGAGCGAGACAGCTGGTGGCAGGACAGGATTTCCCGCTGGTAGACCATGCAGAGGGAAGAAAACCGCTTTCCATTGCAGTTGATGAACTGTATCAGGGCAAGGTAAAGATCGTCGGAGATGACGAATAAAGACAAGAAAGCAGGTGACGCTGTCACCTGCTTCTTTTGGGAAAGGGCGCTATGTACGCAGACGTGATCATAGATATCTCCCATAAGGCAGTGGACAGGACCTTCTCTTACCGGATCCCGGAGGAAATGGAGCAGGAGGTCTCTGTCGGCACGCCCGTAATGGTGCCCTTCGGACAGGGTACCCGGCTCAGAAAGGGATATGTGATCGCCGTCAGTGAGACCACACCCTGGGAGGAAAGCAGGGTCAAATCCATCGGACGTGTCGCCGAGGGGCGCCTGCCGGTGGAGAGCAGGATGATCCGTCTGGCCGCATGGATCAGGGACAGATACGGCTGTACCATGATCAACGCCATCAACACGGTAATGCCCGTGAAAGAGAGGGTGCGAAGCGCCAGGCAGAGGGTGGATGTCCGACAGTTTGAACCGGAGTTCCTGCCGGTGGATTCCCTGAATGAGGATCAGAGACGGGTCTACGGCACATTTGCAAAGGACTGGGACGAGGGAGACAGGAAGACCTATCTGCTGCACGGAGTCACGGGAAGCGGAAAGACCGAGGTCTATCTCCGTATGGCCAAAAAGGTCATAGAGAGCGGACAGAGTGTCATCGTGCTGGTGCCGGAGATCGCTCTTACGTATCAGACAGTTGCCAGATTCCGGACCGCCTTCGCAGAGAGGATCGCCATTCTTCACTCGGGTCTCAGCAGAGGGGAGAAGTATCGGGAACTGTCTCAGGTCCGCGACGGTGAAGTGGATATCATGATCGGACCGAGATCCGCACTCTTTGCTCCCTTCTCCGATCTGGGGCTCATCATCATCGATGAGGAGCATGACGGAGCCTATAAAAGTGATTCCACACCGAAATATCATGCCAGGGAAGTGGCTGTGGAACGTGCCCGGCTGGAGGGCGCAGCGGTGGTCCTGGGATCCGCAACACCGGCGGTGGAGAGCTACCGGGCTGCGGAAGAAGGAACGTATCAGCTTCTGACACTTCCGAAACGTGCAGAGGGACAGGCACTGGCAGAAACGGATGTGGTGGATCTTCGGGAAGAACTCCGGGAAGGAAACCGGAGCATCCTTTCCAGAAAGCTGTATACGGAAATGAAGGAAGCCTTCGAACGGAAGGAGCAGGTGATGCTCTTTCTGAACCGAAGAGGCATGAGCAGCTTTGTATCCTGCAGAAGCTGCGGAGAAGCCATCCGGTGCCCGAACTGCGATGTGTCGCTGGCACTTCACGGGAAGGATACACTGCTCTGTCATTACTGCGGACATACGGAAAAGATGAAGACGGCCTGCCCGTCCTGCGGGTCCCGGCTGATCGGAGGATATGGGATCGGAACCGAACGGGTGGAACAGGAGGTTCAAAAACTCTTCCCGGAAATCCGTACGATCCGGATGGACAGGGACACCACCATGAAGAAGGGAGCCCACGGGATGCTCCTGCAGGCCTTCCATGATGAGAAGGCCCAGTGCCTCATCGGTACACAGATGATCGTGAAGGGGCATGATTTCCCGAAGGTTACGGTGGTGGGGATCCTGCTGGCGGATCTGGGATTCTTTGACAGTGATTTTCGTTCCGCCGAACGCTGTTATGATCTGCTGACCCAGGCTGCGGGAAGAGCCGGACGGGGAGACCGGCCGGGACACGTGGTGATCCAGACCTATAAGCCGGAGCATTATGTGATACAGACGGCAAAGGAACAAAACTATATCCGATTCTACAGTTATGAAATGGCTTACAGACGGCTGCTGGGTTATCCGCCGGTCACACATATGCTGGGACTGTTGGTCACGGCAAGGGAAGAGGATGCAGCGGACCGCGCGGCCGGAGAGATCGCGGGATCGCTGAAGGATGAGGAGAAGGTGGTGCTGACGGGACCGGGACCTGCCTTTATCCCGCGGCTGAATGATGTATACCGAAGGGTGATCTATCTTCGTTCGGCTGAGGAAGGAATCCTGAGCGGGATCCCGAAGAAACTGGAGCCCATGGTAAATGACCTGTATGAAACCTGCGGAGTAGAGGTGACGTATGATCTCGATCCGCTCCACATCATATAAAGATGAAAAGAAGGAGATACGTATGGCAATTCGGAATATCAGAGTGGACGGAGATGATATCCTCCGTAAGAAATGTAAACCGGTGAAGGAGATCACGCCGAGGATCAATGAGCTGATCGACGATATGTTTGAGACCATGTATGAAGCCGGCGGAGTCGGGCTTGCCGCTCCTCAGGTGGGGATCCTGAAACGGATCGTGGTGATCGACGTGATGGACGATAATCCGCTGGTACTCATCAATCCCGAGATCGTGGAATCCGATGGGGAGCAGGTGGGTGAAGAGGGATGCCTCTCTCTTCCGGGACTGGCAGGAGAGGTGTCCAGACCGGAGCACGTGGTATGCAAAGCATTTGACAGGGAGATGCAGCCCATTACCGTGGAGGGAACGGAGCTTTTGGCAAGATGTATCTGCCATGAACTGGATCATCTGGACGGGGTACTGTATAAGGACCTTGCCATCGACGGACTCCACAGAGTGGATCTTCCGCCGGAGGAAGAGGAAGCTGACGAAGAAGAACCCGGGGAGTAATCTTCCGGAAGATGGAAGCTGACGAAGCAAGATCACGGAATACAGGAAGGAGAATCGGTCATGCGTGTTATATTTATGGGAACACCGGAATTCGCGGTTGCGGCACTGAATAAGATCCATGAAGCAGGGCATGAGGTGGCAGCGGTCTATACGCAGCCGGATAAAGCCAAAGGCCGCTCCGGAAAGCTGCAGCCCCCGCCGGTAAAGGTGCGTGCCATGGAGCTGGGCCTGCCGGTCTTCCAGCCCGAACGGCTTCGGGAGGAGGAAAATGTGACGGCGATCCGGGCACTGGAACCGGAGATCATCATCGTTGCGGCTTACGGGCAGATCCTTCCGGAAAGCATCCTTGCCATACCGCCTCTCGGCTGTATCAATATCCATGCTTCCCTGCTCCCGAAATACCGGGGTGCGGCACCGATCGAGCGCAGTATCCTGGACGGAGAAGAGAAGACGGGAGTCACTACCATGTATATGGCAAAGGGCCTTGATACGGGAGACATGATCGAGCAGGCCGAGACGGAGATCCTGCCGGAGGATACCGGAGAGACCCTGACGGAACGGCTTGCCGGGATGGGAGGGGAACTGATCCTCTCGACCATGGAGAAATTAAAGAAGGGTACCGCAGTAAGGACTCCGCAGAAGGAAGAAGAATCCTCCTATGCGAAGATGCTGGATAAGGCCATGGGGGAAATGGATTTCTCCCGTACGGCAGCGGAGCTGGAGCGGAGCATACGTGCCCTGATCCCCTGGCCCTGTGCATCCACGGTGATCGACGGAAAGCGGGTAAAGATCTACAGGGCAGAGGTGACGGAACAGTCCGGAACTCCGGGAGAGATCCTGGAGGTTACAAAGAAGTATTTTACGATAGCCTGCGGCAGCGGTGCGCTCCGGATCCGGAACCTCCAGCCGGAGGGTAAGAAACCCATGGATACGGCGGCGTATCTGAACGGAAAGAAGCTGGAAGCGGGAATGCAGGCAGGAGTGTAGCCTATGGCCGGAGAAGGAAAGAAAGAACGCAGGGATTCGGCGAGAGATGTGGCATTGGAGATCCTGCTGGATATGGACAGAAACGGAAGGTTCTCCTCCATCGCCCTGGAGGAGGGGCTGCGTAAGATCCAGTTTCAGGAGAAGGAGAAACGGGCATTTGTCACCCGTCTTGTGGAGGGCACCACGGAATACCGGCTTCAGCTGGATATGCTGCTTGATCTATATGCGGCACGGCCCGTGGAGAAACAGAAACCGAAGGTACGCTCGATCCTTCGGATGAGTGTCTATCAGATGCTTTATATGGACAGCGTACCGGACAGAGCGGTGCTGTCGGAAGCAGCTGCCCTGATGAAGAAAAATCATATGGAAGGACTTCTGGGAGTCGTGAACGGAATCCTTCGAAGTGTCCAGAGGGGTGTGGAATCCGGTGTGGTACGGGAGCTTTCGGAGAAGTCCCTGTCCTTTCGATACTCTGCACCGGATTGGCTGATCCGGAGACTGACGGAGGATCATGGGCAGGAGAAGACGGAGAAACTGCTGGAGGCCTCCTTTACGGACCGGCCCCTGACGGTCCGCTGCAACCGAAGGAAGCAGGAGACTGCGGATCTGCTCAGACTCTTTACCGAAGGAGAGGTCGTGGCGGAAGCCGGAAAGGAGAGCCTGGCAGCGGTCCGGGTGAAGGATGTGGATTTCGTCCGCCGTCTTCCGGGGTACCGGGACGGATGCTTCTCCGTGCAGGATGAAAGCTCCATGCTGGCGGTGGAAGCGCTGGAGCTGAAGCAGGGAGAAAGCGTCCTTGATATGTGTTCCTCTCCGGGAGGAAAGGCCTGCTATGCTGCAGAGCTGGGTGCGGATGTGACCGCGAGGGATCTGACGGAGGATAAAACGGAGAGGATCCGGGAGAATGCGGAACGTCTGGGACTATCTCTCAGGATCGAGGTGCAGGATGCGCTCCTTCCCGTACCGGAGGACCGGGAGCGGTATGACGCGGTCATGGCGGATGTTCCCTGTTCGGGCCTGGGCGTTATGGGCAGGAAGAATGACATTAAATATCATGTGACACCGGAGGGGATCCGGGAACTGGCACTTCAGGGAAGAGAGATCCTGGATGTGGCGGCCGGTTATGTACGGCCGGGAGGAAGACTCCTTTTTTCTACCTGCACGATCCTGAACGAAGAGGACCGGGAGACGGCGGAAGCCTTTCTGAAGAAGCATCCGGAATTTACGAAGAGGAAGGAACGGCTCTTCCTGCAGGGGATCGATCCCTGTGACGGATTTTACTATTGTATCATGGAGAAGCATGCATGACGGAACTAAGAGATCCGGCTTCCATGACGGAAGCGGAACTAACCGCATATGTAAAGGAGCATGGCTGGCCGGGCTTTCGGGCGGACCAGATCTTCGGGTGGATCCATGCGAAGCAGACCGGGGATCCGGAAGAGATGAAGAATCTCCCAAAAGACATTCGGAAGGTCCTCGCGGAGGACATGCGTACGGTCCGGGAATGGAAACGGCTGATCTCGAAGGAGGACGGGACGGAGAAGTTCCTGTTCATGCTTTCGGACGGACAGATCATCGAGACGGTCTTTATGCCGTACCATCACGGAAATTCCCTCTGCATCTCCTCCCAGGCAGGCTGCAGGATGGGCTGCCGGTTCTGCGCATCAACCATCGGGGGACTGGTCAGGAATCTCACACCCTCGGAAATGCTGGGACAGGTTTATCAGGTAGTATCCCTTACCGGGAAAAGGGTGGACAGCATCGTTGTCATGGGGACGGGAGAACCGCTGGACAATTATGAGAATCTGCTTCGTTTCTTAAGGCTGATCTCGGATCCCAAGGGCTACGGACTCAGTCTTCGTTCCATTACGGTATCCAGCTGCGGGCTGGTTCCGAAGATCCGTCAGCTGGCCGGAGAGGGTGTGCCGATCACATTTGCACTGTCCCTTCATGCGACGACGGACGAAGAGAGAAAGGCGTTAATGCCCATAGCAAACCGTTATACTCTGGCAGAAACGCTGGATGCATGCAGATATTATTTCGAGAAGACCCACAGGAGGGTCACCTTCGAGTACAGTCTGGTGAAGGGCGTCAATGATACCGCGGAGCATGCGAAGCGGCTGGCGGCACTGCTGGGCTCCCTTCACGGCCATGTGAATCTGATCCCCGTAAATCCCATAGATGAGCGGGATTATCGGAAGAGCGACCCGGAATCTGTACAACTTTTTAAAAATATACTTGAAAGAAATCGAATAAATGTTACAATTAGAAGAAGTATGGGCAGAGATATCGATGCCGCCTGCGGGCAGTTGAGAAGAAGGGCCATGCAGGAACAGGACGAGAAGGAGTAGTCGGTTTGCAATCAATCGGAAGAACGGACACGGGGAAGAGACGGGATAATAATCAGGACAACATCTTTGTCAGTGACAGTCCGGTCGGACCCCTTCCAAATCTTTATATTGTAGCCGATGGTATGGGAGGCCATGCTGCCGGCGATTTTGCATCCAGATACGCGATTCAGATCGTTGTGGATTTTATCAAAAAATCCACGATCAAGAATCCGATATCTGTTCTTCGTCGTGCTATGATCTTTGCCAACAATGAAGTATATAAGGAAGCTGAGAAGGATACAGCCAAGGGTGGTATGGGAACCACCATGGTTGCCTGCGTGATCGATAAGAAGGAACTGTACTGTGGAAATATCGGAGACAGCAGACTCTATCTGATCAATGATGAGATCCGTCAGATCACGATGGATCACTCCCTGGTGGAAGAACTGATCCGTAACGGACAGCTCGAACGGAACAAGGGAAGGAATCATCCGGAAAAGAATATCATCACACGGGCTATGGGATCACGCAACGAGGCAGTGCCGGATTTCTTTGAGATCTCGCTTTCCGAGGGGGATCGGATCCTCATGTGTTCGGACGGATTGTCCAACATGGTGGAGAATGATGAGCTTCGGGACATCGTGAGGGAGAATGAAGATCTGGACACGGTTGCGGATGCCCTGATCGAAAGAGCAAATTACTATGGAGGAAATGATAATATTTCCGCAGTTGTAATAGCAGTTTAGGGAGAGAAAGAAATGTTGAAGACAGGAACCATTCTGGATGAGAGGTATGAGATCCTTGACGTGGTGGGTGCCGGTGGTATGTCTACCGTGTATCGTGCGGTGGATCACAGACTGAAGCGGCATGTGGCCGTGAAGGTACTGAAGACGGAGTATTCAAATGATGCGAATTTTGTATCGAAATTCCGTGTGGAAGCACAGGCATCGGCAGGTCTTACACATCCGAACATCGTAAGTGTTTTCGATGTATGTGAGGATAACGGAAGATATTTTATTGTTATGGAGCTGGTGGAAGGTATCACTCTGAAGGAGTATATCAACCTGAACGGACGACTGACCATGGACCAGGCTCTGGATTTCTCGATCCAGATCGCATCGGGTCTTGAAGCTGCACACGAGCACCATGTGATCCACAGGGATATCAAGCCCCAGAATATCATTGTATCCAAGAACGGGAATCTGAAGGTGACGGATTTCGGTATCGCAAAGGCTGCCACATCCAATACCATGTCCACGGCGGGAATGGGATCGGTGCATTACATTTCCCCGGAACAGGCGCGCGGCGGATACAGTGATGAGAGAAGTGATATCTATTCTCTGGGTATCACCATGTACGAGATGGTTACCGGACGTGTGCCCTTTGAGGGAGATACAAATGTTGCCATCGCGCTGATGCATATCCAAAATGAGATCATCCCGCCCTGCGAGATGTATCCGGATATCTACTCCAGTTTCGAGAAGATCATCATGAAGGCGACCCAGAAGAAACCGGAGCGCCGGTATCTTACCGCAGCGGCACTGATCGCCGATCTGAAGAGGGTCAAGGCAAACCCGAATATAGATATCATCGTGGCACCGGCGGGAGCGCCTACCGGTCCTACGCAGCAGTTCTCGACCAGTGATTTCCAGAAGATCAAAACGGGAGCGGAGCTGCCGCCTGTCCGTCCGGGTGTGACCTCTGCAGCCACACCGGACCGTGAACGTCTGAATCAGCTGATCAACGAAGCAGAGGATGACGATTACGGCTATGGATATGAAGAGGAGGTGCAGACTCCTCCGGTACGTCGTCAGAGCATCAAGAAGGTTTCTGATGATGACGATGATTATTATGATTACAATGAGCCTCCCAAGGAAGAGGAGGAGGATGTGGATCCGAAGCTGGCAAAGGCGGTAATGATCGGCGGTATCGCAGCCGCAGTGATCATAGCGGTCATCGTGCTCATCGTGATCGGTAACATCATGGGCTGGTTTAAGTTCGGAAAGAGCGATGAAACCACGGCAACCACGGAGAAAATGTCAACGATAGCCACGACAGAGACCCAGGAGGTTGTCCGGGAGATGATCGATGTAGTGGGCCTTACACAGCGTGCTGCAGAGAAGTCCCTGAAGGATGCAGGTTTCAGCAATATCAAGGTTGAAACGAAGAATGATGATAAGGTCATGGTGGAATATGTCATTTCCCAGAACTATAAAAAGGGCGACAAGCTGCCGGAGTCTACCGAGATCGTGATCACGGTTTCTCTCGGGGCGGAGGAAGCCACTGTACCGGATGTATCCACTTATACGGATGAACAGGCGACGAAGGTCCTGAATGAAGCAGGCTTCGAGGTCCTTCATTCCTATGAGTACAATGAGGATGTGGAGAAAGATAAGATCATCCGCACCCAGCCTGAGAAGGGCAGCAAGGCAGCAAAGGGAAGCAAGGTCACACTTGTGGTCAGTAACGGTAAGGAGACAAAGACCGTTAAGGTTCCGAAGGTTACGGGAATCAGTGAGTCCGCAGCCCGGAGCAGTCTTGAGGCAGTTAAGCTGTCTGTAGGAAATGTAACGCATCAGAATGACGATGCCGAGGCAGGACTTGTTATCAGTCAGAGTAAGTCCGAGGGTACCGAGGTTGAAGAGGGTTCCCAGATCGATATCGTGATCAGTGACGGACCGAAGGTAGTGACCTACACCGGAAGTATATCCGGCAGTGTTACCACTTCGGCAAGTGAGGTTATGGATACACCGGAGGGTGTTACCATTATCGCCTATATCTCCGACAGTGACGGGGATCATCAGGTGGCGTCCACATCTGTGGATGCATCCGGAAAGGGAAGCATCAGTCTGACAGGAAGCGTGAGCGGACTAAGCTCTTCCGACGGATCCGTACGGATCGTAGCCACCACCTCCGGCGGTGAGGATGTGACAGGATATTACCAGAATTCGCTGAAACTGACCATTACACCGGAATAAGAGGTTCGATTCATTGATCGGAAAGATAATTAAAGGAATCGGCGGCTTCTACTATGTGGCCGCCGAGGATGGAATTGTATATGAATGTAAGGCCAGGGGCGTATTCCGTAAGATAGGAATGCGCCCGTTGGTTGGAGACGACTGCATGATCGAGATCCTGGATGCCGCGGAACATATCGGCAATGTGGAGGAGGTTTTGCCCCGTCGCAATGCTTTGATTCGCCCGGCAGTTGCAAATACTGACCAGGCGATTGTCATTTTTGCGGTCTCCACACCGGAACCCAGCTTCGGTCTGATCGACCGTTACCTGGTACAGATGTCCTACGCGGATATGCCGGTGCAGATCGTGCTGAACAAGCTGGACCAGAACCGGGAACGGGCGGAAGATCTGAAGAAGATCTATGAAAATGCGGGTTATCCGGTTTTCCTTACCTCCGCCAGGACAGGGGAGGGCGTAGAGGCCCTGCATGACAGTCTGGCAGGACGGACCTCCGTATTCTCGGGCCCGTCCGGTGTGGGAAAATCCTCACTCATGAACCGGCTCTTTCCTGACTTTGACGCAAAGACCGGGGAGGTCAGTGAGAAGATCGGGAGAGGAAAGCATACGACCCGGCACTCGGAACTGACCATGGTGGAGCCGGGAACCTATCTCTGTGATACTCCGGGTTTCTCGTCGGTGGAGCTTCCGGAACGGGTGGATGAAGAGTCGCTGCCGCTCTGCTTCCCGGAATTTGAACCTTATCTGGGAAAATGCAGATTTGCATCCTGCAGACATCTGGCGGAGCCGGACTGTGCAGTGAAAGAGGCGGTGGAAGAAGGGAAGATCGGCGAAACACGTTATGCCAGTTACAGGGCATTTCAGGAACTGCTGAAGGACAGGAGGAAGACGGAATGGAAATGATACTTTCGCCCTCGATGCTGAGTGCGGATTTTGCACATCTGGCAGAGGATCTGCAGAAAGCAACAGGAAAGGGAGTACCATATCTACATGTGGATGTTATGGACGGGACATTTGTTCCCAATATATCCTTCGGACCTCCGGTGATCGAATGTGTCAGAAGGATCCTGCCGGATAAGGTCCTGGATGTGCATATGATGGTACAGGAACCGATCCGGTTTATAGACGATTATAAGGCGTGTGGTGCCGATATCCTGACGGTACATGCCGAGGCTGCGGAGGATCTTCCGGCCACACTTCGGGCAATATCTGCCGCAGGTATGAAATGCGGGGCAGCGGTGAGCCCGGCAACCCCGGTCTCCGTACTGCTCCCGGTACTTCCGATCTGTGATATGGTCCTGGTCATGAGTGTGGTCCCGGGCTATGGCGGACAGAGCCTGATGCCGGAGACCCTGGATAAGATCCGGGAACTGACAAGGATCCGGGAAAGGGAAGGACTCGGCTTTGATATCGAGATCGACGGAGGAGTCAAGCTGTCGAATCTGGATGAGGTACTGGACAGCGGAGTCAATGTGATCGTGGCAGGCTCAGCCGTATTCGGCGGGGGGACGATCGAAGAGAATGTAAAGGCATTTCTTGAACGGATGGAGGCAAGATGCAGCTGATCCTGGTGGCAGGCGGAGCACAGGATGCTTCGTTCATGAAAAATCAGATAGAGGCGATGATGACGGAAGATCTCTGCCTGGTGGGGATCGATGCGGGAGTGAAGGCAATCGAGGATGCAGGCTTCCGGCCGGATGTCGTGATCGGGGATTTTGATTCCGTTTCCGCGGAAGAAAGAAGCAGGATGCTGGACCGGTATCCCGAACAGATCGCTTTGGATCCTGTAAAGGATGATACGGATCTGGAAGCGGCGATCCGGTGGTCGCTCCGGCAGAAACCAAAGAGGGTTGTCCTCCTCGGGGTTTTGGGAAAACGGATGGATCATTCCCTGACAAATCTTCGCCTTCTCATGCTCTATCGGGAGGCAGGGATCGAAGCGGTGATCCTGGACCGGTGGAACCGGATCCGGATCATAGGGGGTTCGGTGCGGCTCAGGAGAGAGGAACTCTACGGACCTTATATTTCGCTGATCCCGGTAACGGTTCCCGTTCACGGTATCAGCCTTTACGGATTTAAATATCCTTTGGAGGATGCGGTTCTGGAACCCTTCAGCAGCCTGGGAGTCAGCAATGAGCTGACAGGGGAAGAAGGGGAGATCCGGTTCCGGGATGGATTTTTATATCTTATGGAGACGAAAGACAGATGAAGAGGAAGGGAACAAAGATTGAAGACGGATTGCGGCAGAACCGGGGTACCGGCAGTTCTGTGAGTCTTTTTTCCATTGGGATCCTTCTGATGTTTCTGTTACCATGGATGGTTTACCAGAAGGGGGCCGGCGTCGGATGGATCGCCATCGGAAGCTTCGCCGGTGTTCTTATGGTCTGGCAGGTGGCATCCTACCGGTTGATGCGCTTCTCCCTGCAGCATGAGGACCGGGTTACCATTCCGGGCTTTCTGGACAAACGTTTCATGGAGAAACAACCGGTCCTCAGGATCTTCTTCGCCGTACCGATCCTGGCAGCACTGATCCTGGGGGGAGCGATGCTGATGTACGGCATCGGAGAATTTGCGGAACAGCTCTTTGGGATCTCTAAGCTGTACAGCACCATCGGAGCCTTCTGTATCTCCGCCGGACTTTTTCTCCTGTTTGGAAGAACCGGTCTTCGGCTTGCGGAACGGTGGATCTCCGTGCTGGTGCTGGCTTCCCTTGTCCTGTTGGATTTTTCCATCATACGTGTTCTGGGAACCCGTCGGATCCTTGAAAATATCTTCCACAGCTGGGCGGCCGGTTCTGTTACGGAATATGTAAATGTGGGATATATGGAAGGCCGGGCTCTTTCCATCGCAGAGATCCTGACTCTGTTCAGCTTCGGACTGCTGATCCTCGGAAATCCTCTGGTACTGCAGAGATTCCAGTTTGCCGACCGTGCCAGAACGATCCATAAGTCCAGACGATGGGGCGTCATTTTCAGTATCCTGTCGTTGTTCCTCGCAACCCTGACGGGGGGACTGCTTCGTGCCTCCCTGTATCCTGCAAGGATCAGCAATATCAAAACGCTTTTCAAGACGATACTGACGGAGGATAAGGGAAGAGGCTTTCTGTTTCAGATGACGGGCCTTATGTTCGTGGTGACAGCCGCGATCCTGGTGGTCCAGCTGCTGCACTCCTGTATCCTGTCCGCTTCGGAGATCATTCATGATGACCTGATGCCGGCCCGTTATAAGAGAGAGCGAAAGCTCGGACGTAACAGACGGTCCATGATCATGGTGGTGATGCTGGTGGAGACCATCGTGGCAGCATTTGCCCTTTGCTCCGGAAGCTGGATCTACGGTATATCCCTGGATGTGTATATGATCCTTGCCTGCGGACTGGCTCCGGTTATGTATTTCGCACTGCGGTCCCAAAAAACCACAGCGAAGGGATGCATCGTCGGCTTTCTGGTAGGGGCCATGTTTCTCGGTGTCTGGGAGTTCTCCGGCTTTGTTCCGCAGGGATATGGTTTTGTTACCCTGCATGAGCTGACCGGGCTTGGGGGGATCCTTCCCGCGCAGCTGGCGGGTTTCCTGTTTACGATTTTGGGGACCATGGCTTCGAAGGAACCTTCCCGGGAGGTGGTTGCTGCTTTTGAAGAGGTGCAGTACCGGCTGGTTTCCTCCAAGGATCGTAAGAAGATGGCAGAAAAAAAGAATAGAAGATAAAAGAATAAAGCACCCAGTTCCGAACCTGGGTGCTTTATTGATATACATTATCAAATAAGGTGAGAGAGTTATGAAAAAACTATGGTTTAAATATAAACTACAAATATGAACAAAGTATTAACACAAGTGAAACGTTTTGTAAAAAGTGAAACCTGATATTTTGGTTTTCATACATCCCTTGTTGTGGTATACTGTAGAGTGTTAGTGTAAAGGAGAACTGCGTATGGGTTTTATCAAGAATTTCAGGCGGGATTTCGCTCAGGCAGTCAATGAACTGCTTCCGGAAACGGACGAAAAACCTGCAAAAAAGAAGAAGGATCTGAAGAAAGAGCAGGAGGTCTTTTCACAGGAAGAATCTACGGAAAAAGGACCCGAGAACCGGGAACCGGTGGCGGAGGCCAGTGTGCAGGATGCCGTATCGGAGGCAATCTTAAGAGAAGAAGCAGACCGGCTCAGGGAAGAAATCCTTCAAAATACAGAGGAACGTGTGGAACAGATGAACCGGGAGATGGACGAAGAGATCGATCGTCTGCCGGATTTAGCTGAGGCTGCGGAAGACAGAGAGGAAACCGGGGAGTCGGATGAGGAAGAGGTAACCGGTGTGGCCGGACCGGCGGAAGAAACCGGTACGGAGGCATCCTTGCAGGCTGATGATGAGGAACCGCAGGATTCCGGGGAGACAGCCCGGGATACGGCCGGAGAGGGATTGCCGGATGCGGCACCGGAACCGGTGGAGGAGTTGTTCGCGGATCCGTCGGAATCGGAAGTGCCGGGGACGACAGAGGATTCTGTGAGTCCGGCAGATGGCGGACCGGCGGAGGATCCTGAGCCTTCGGCTGAGGATCAAATACAGGAAACAGAAGCAATCCCGGCGGATGAAGGATCGGAGGAACGGTCCGAAGCCCCGGCTGAGGAAGAAGCGTCAGGGACAGAACCGGCACAGACAGCGGATGAAGTCCCGGAGACGACGGGGACGACAGATGGTTCCCAAACGGAGGAACTGTATTCGGAAAGTGAGGTGGAACGCTTGGCGGAACTGGAAGCACAGGCAGGAGTTGATGAGCCGTTAGCCGGACTGGCAGCGGATTGTACCTATATCACAGCAAAGACAAAGATCAAAGGAGATATCGAAACAGAAGGCGATATCGATCTGATCGGAACCATAACGGGAAATGTCACCTGTCCGGGGAAGCTGATCGTGGGCGGACACATTTTCGGAAATGTGGAAGCCGGAGAGCTCTATGCCAACCAGGCGAAGATCGAAGGCCCCATCCATGTGACCGACAGCGTTAAGATCGGTGTAGGGTCCGTGATCATCGGAAATATCACGGGGAACTCTGCAGTCATAGCCGGAGCGGTTCAGGGCGATATCGATATCCAGGGCCCTGTGATCGTGGATTCCTCAGCTGTTATCGTAGGAAATATCAAATCCAGATCCGTGCAGATCAATAACGGAGCCATCATTGAGGGCTTCTGCTCACAGAGTTACATGGATGTGGATGTGAAGAAATATTTTGAACAGGAAAGCGAAGCCAAAGGGGATACGGATTCCAAAGTTGAGGAGCTGATGCCCGAGAACACCGGCGATGAGAAAGCAGAAGATGTAAAGAGTGAGCAGGCGGGCAGAGTCAGCGGCTCCGGCACGGGCGGAAACAAGAATCAAAACCGAAAGGGTAAGAGATAACAAGGAAGGACAGAATATGGAATTAAAGAAGGTAGTACTCAAGCTTTCCGGAGAGGCTCTGGCCGGGGATAAGAAGACCGGCTTCTCCGAAGAGGTGGTTAAGGATGTGGCTGCACAGGTACACAAGGTTCTGGATCAGGGGATCCGGGTCGGGATCGTGATCGGCGGAGGGAATTTCTGGAGAGGAAGGACCTCGGAAGGCATGGACCGCGTAAAGGCGGACCAGATCGGGATGCTTGCCACGATCATGAACTGTATCTATACAGCGGACTTCTTCCGTCAGGAGGGCATAACCTGTCATGTCATGACACCGTTTGTCATGGGAAATGTTACAGAGCAGTTTGTACGCGACAAGGCGGTTGAATATATGGAGCAGGGACATGTGGTCTTCTTCGCGGGAGGAACCGGTCATCCCTACTTCTCAACGGATATGGCAGTCGTACTCCGGGCAGTGGAGATCGGCGCGGATGCCATCCTGGCAGGAAAGGCCATCGATGGTGTATATACCGCCGATCCGAAGGTGGACCCGGAAGCAAAGAAGATCGATCGGATGTCCATGCAGGAGATCGTGGACAAGAAGCTCGGTGTGATCGATCTTGCATCTGCGGTCTTGGCCATGGAGAACAAGATGCCCATGCTGCTCTTCGGACTTTCCGGAGAGGACAGCATCGTACGCGCGATCAGCGGACCCTTCACGGGAACCGAGATCACGGCAGAGTAATAGTATCACATTCCATGTCATCCTGAGGGCGCAGCCCCGTATGTCATCCTGAGGACGCAGTCCCGTATGTCATCCTGAGGACGCAGTCCGAAGGATCTTATCATCGGGTATATCAAGAGACAATAATGACAGGTGATCATTATAAAGATTTAGGAGGAGAAGAGTTATGGCAGATTATGAGGAGAAGATGCAAAAGGCACTGGACAATCTTGAGTCAGAGTACGGTACGATCCGTGCAGGGCGTGCAAATCCGCACATTTTAGACAAGATCAAGGTGGATTATTACGGAACCCCGACAGGTATGCAGGGCGTTGCCAATGTTTCGGTACCCGAGGCGCAGACACTGATGATCACACCTTGGGAGGCTAAGATGATCAAGGAGATCGAAAAGGCGATCATGGCTTCGGATCTGGGCCTTAATCCCAGCAATGACGGGAAGAGCGTGATCCTTCATTTCCCCAAGCTGACGGAGGATCGTCGTAAAGAGCTTGCAAAGGATATCAAGAAGAAGGGAGAGGCTGCAAAGGTAGCCGTAAGAAATATCCGCCGTGATGCCAATGAAGCTGTGAAGAAGCAGGAGAAGGCAGGTGAGATCTCTGAGGACGATCGTAAGGACGAAGAGGAGAAGATCCAGAAGAAGACCGATAAATTCACGGCTGAGATCGATAAGATGGTAGAAAGCAAGACGAAAGAGATCATGACGGTATAACCGTTTGACGTCCATGTCATCCTGAGGGCGAAGCCCGAAGGATCTTTCGGAGACAGTGCAAGGTGACGTCCATGTCATCCTGAGGGCGAAGCCCGAAGGATCTTTCGATAACAGTACAGGACGACAGGAAAAGGATAAGAATAAGGGGAGAAACATGCAGGGAGTGATCGACGGAGTAACCTATGAGATTCCCAACCATGTTGCGGTGATCATGGACGGGAACGGACGCTGGGCTAAGAAACGGCTGATGCCCAGAGGCTTCGGGCACAGACAGGGCGGAAAAGCGCTGGAGCAGGCCTGTGAGGATATCTGGCATCTGGGTGTGAAATACTTCACGGTCTATGCCTTTTCCACCGAGAACTGGAAGCGTTCCGTGGAGGAAGTAACGGGGATCATGAATATTCTCCGGAATTATCTGAAGACAGCGGCCGAACGATGCAACCGTGAAAATATGCGGATGCGTGTGATCGGTGACCGGCATGTGCTGGATGCGGATATCCAGAGTGAGATCCACAGGGTGGAGGAAGCCACGAAACAGAATACGGGGCTTCAGTTTACGGTTGCCATCAATTACGGCGGAAGAGACGAGATCCGCCGGGCCGTAACGAAGATCGCTGATGAGGTGAAGGCAGGAACGCTTTCTCCCGAAGAGGTCAGTGATGAAGTGATCGCGGCACATCTGGACACCTGGGAACTTCCGGATCCGGACCTTCTGATCCGTACCAGCGGAGAAGAGAGGATCTCAAATTTCCTCCTCTGGCAGCTGGCATATGCGGAGTTTTATTTTACGGATGTACTATGGCCGGATTTTGACCGGAAATGTTTCATCGAAGCAATCAAGTATTACAATTCCAGAGACCGGAGATACGGGGGCGTAAAGGGTGAGAAGAAATAAGATTCTTCGCCTTCGGCTCAGAATGACATATCGGGTGTTATCCTGAAGCCGGATGCCGTCCTGAAGTCGGGTGTTATCCTGAAGCCGGATGCCGCCCTGAAGTCGGGTGTCATCCTGAGCGCAGCGAAGGATCTTAGGGAAGAAAAGAAAGGGATTTCGGAACCGTTCCGCGGTTCCGGAGGTAAGTGAGATCATATGTTTTGGACAAGACTGGCAAGCGGAATCGTACTGGTGATATTGGCGATCGGAACCCTTTGGGTCGGCGGATGGCTGACCTGCGGGGTCATGTGTTTACTCTCCCTGGTGGGATGCTTTGAACTCCTCCGGGTCTACGGCCTTGAAAAAAGGGCCATGGGGATCGCATGTTATCTCACCACGATCCTTTATTATCTGGCTCTTTACTTTGAGGCGGACTACCTGCTCATGCCCATCATGGTGATCTATCTGCTGATCATCCTTGCGATCTACGTACTCTGTTTTTCAAAGTACAAGGACAAGGATACGATGGCGGCCTTTCTGGCATTTTACTACGTGAGCGTCTGCCTCTCCTATGTGTTCCGTCTCCGGGATATCAAGGACGGCGGATATCTGATCATCCTGGTATTCATCTGCTCCTGGGGAAATGATACCCTGGCTTATTGTGCGGGCCGTCTCTTCGGTAAGCACAAGATGAGTCCGGTGCTTTCACCGAAGAAGAGCGTGGAGGGCTTGATCGGCGGGATCATCGGAGCCGGGATCCTGGGTATGCTCTTCGGGTTCTATTTCAATGCAAATGTTCATCCGATCCCGAATGCGCCGCTCTGGTTCGCACTGGTGGGAGCTGTGGGTGCTCTCCCGGCCGTGATCGGAGATCTTGCGGCATCGGCGATCAAGAGAAATAATGACGTGAAGGATTACGGCAAGCTGATCCCGGGACACGGAGGTGTGCTGGACCGCTTTGACAGTATGATCTTCACGGCGCCTATCATTTACTATGCGGTACTTTTTGTACTCGGAAATGCGAGATAGCTTATGAAGAAAATAGCGCTTATCGGGTCGACGGGTTCCATAGGAACCCAGACCCTGGAAATCGTCCGGAACCATCCGGAAGAATACAAAGTGGTGGCACTTGCCTGCGGAAGAAACCTCGAACTGCTCGAGGCTGAGATGCGGGAGTTCCACCCTTCTTTCGTTTCTGTGGGGGATGAGGAAGGGGCCGCTTCCCTTCGGGCTTCCACCCGGGATCTCGGTATCCCCGTGGGTTTTGGGATGTCGGGACTCTGTGAGGCTGCGGCTTATCCGGATGCGGATGTGACCGTGACCGCCATCGTGGGAATGGTGGGCATACAGCCCACTCTGGCTGCCATCGAAGCAGGGAAGACCATCGCCCTTGCCAACAAGGAAACGCTGGTCACTGCAGGACATCTGGTGACAAAGGCGGCGAAGGAAAGAGGAGTTAAGATCCTTCCGGTGGACAGCGAGCATTCGGCGATCTTCCAGAGCCTGCAGGGAAATACGGGAAATCGTATCGCACGGATCCTGCTTACCGCTTCCGGCGGCCCCTTCCGCGGAAGGACCAGGGAAGAACTGAAGCAGGTAAAGCTGGCGGATGCATTAAAGCATCCCAACTGGTCCATGGGACAAAAAATTACCATAGACAGTGCTACAATGGTCAATAAGGGATTGGAAGTGATCGAGGCCACCTGGCTCTTTGATGTGGAGCCGGAGAGGATCGAGGTACTTGTCCAGCCGCAGAGCATCATCCATTCGGCCGTGGAATACGAGGACGGAGCGGTGATCGCACAGCTGGGAACACCGGATATGAAGCTTCCCATCCAGTATGCCCTGACCTGGCCGGCGCGTGTATATCTGCCGGGTGACCGGTTGGATTTCACAAAGCTTTCCGCCATCGAACTGGCGCAGCCGGACAGGAAGACATTCCTGGGTCTCGACTTCGCTTATCGTGCGGCAAAGGAAGGCGGGATCCTTCCGACTGCCATGAATGCTGCAAATGAATATGCGGTAGCACATTTTCTGAGAGAAGAGATCTCCTTCCTGGATATCTATGACTGGATCGAATATGCAATGGATACGGCATCGGGATCAAAGGAGCCGTCCCTGGAGGAGATCCTTGCGGAAGAGAAGGCAGTGGAAGAGCGCCTGAAGGCGAGATTTCGCTAAAGTGTAGCAATTGAAGGGACACTGGAAGGGACAACGGAATCATGTTAAAGATCATTGCAATCATTCTGATGTTCGGCGTGATCGTATTCGTACACGAATTTGGACATTTTCTTTTTGCAAAACTGAATCATGTCAGGGTAAATGAGTTTGCCATCGGTATGGGACCGGCCATCATGAAATTTGGGAAGAAGGAGACGCAGTATTCCGTAAGGCTCCTCCCCATCGGAGGATACTGTCTTATGGCGGGACAGGACGGAGAGGATACGGAACTGGAAGGGTCCTTCCAGAGTAAGTCTGTTCCGGCGAGGCTGTCCATCATGCTGGCAGGGCCGTTCTTCAATTTCCTGTTGGCGCTGGTGCTGTCCATAGCAACGGCACATTTCTATCTGCTGGATCCCCCGGTGATCGCCGAGGTGTCCAAGGGAAGCGCCGCTGAGGTGGCAGGGATCCGGCCGGGAGACGAGATCACGGAGCTGAACGGACACAGTATCAGTCTCTTCCGGGAGATCACGCTGTTCCGTCAGGTGGAGGATCTCACCAAACCGGTGGACGTGACCTATCTTCGGGATGGAAAGTCCTACGATACAACGCTGCACCTGTCCAAGGAGCAGAATTATATGTTCGGGATCACGGTCCAGCCCAGAGAATCCAGAAACTTCGGGGAGGAACTGTACTATTCCCTGCTGGAGGTGAAATTCCAGATAACGACGGCGGTCACCTCCGTGAAAATGCTGTTCACGGGGAAAGCTTCGGTGAATGACCTGTCCGGACCGGTGGGCATCGGAAATATGATGAGCAATGTGATCGACCAGGCGGAACAGGAGGGAGGAACGAAGAATGCGATCCTCAGCATCATCAGCTTCATGGTGCTGGTATCCGCCAACCTCGGTATCATGAACCTTCTGCCGATCCCGGCTTTGGACGGGGGACGGATCCTGTTCCTTGTGATCGAGGCGGTGACCCGGAAGAAGGTGCCGAAGGACAAGGAAATGATCGTGAACTTCATCGGCTTTGTGCTGCTGATGCTGCTGATGGTATTTGTATTCTTCAATGACATAAGAAAACTGTTTATGTGAAATGACTGACGCGCAAACTGTCCGGAACAGTGAACGGTCCTGTCCGACCCATGTTAACGGAGGTCCGCGCTCATGGAAAACGGGGATCACAGTAGGAGAGGTAACGTATGGTGGAACGACATAAGACCAGAGTGGTTAAGATTGGGGACGTTGCGATTGGAGGAGAAAATCCCATCGCGATCCAGTCCATGACAAATACGGAAACGAGTGACGTGGAGGCTACGGTGGCCCAGATCCTTGCGCTGGAGAAGGCGGGATGTGAGATCATCCGGAGCACGGCGAATACGGAAGCGGCAGCGGATGCTTTCGATAAGATCAGGGAACGGATCCATATCCCGATCGTTGCGGATATCCATTTTGATCACAAACTTGCCATCCGTGCCATGGAGCATGGGGCGGACAAGATCCGGATCAACCCCGGAAATATCGGCGGTCCTGAGAACCTGAAGAAGGTGGTGGATGCGGCAAAGCATTATCATGTGCCCATCCGGGTCGGCGTCAACAGCGGATCGCTGGAGAAGAATCTGGTGGAGAAGTACGGCGGAGTGACTGCGGAAGGCATCGTGGAGAGCGCCATGGACAAGGTGCGGATGCTGGAGGAGCAGGATTTCCATGACATCGTTATCAGTATCAAGTCTTCGGATGTTCCCATGAGCGTGGAGACCCACCGGCTGGTAAGCCAGCAGACGGACTATCCTCTGCATGTGGGGATCACGGAATCCGGAACGCTCTGGAGCGGAAATATCAAATCATCGGTGGGCCTGGGGATGATCCTGGGTGCCGGGATCGGAGATACCATCCGGGTATCCCTGTCCGGGGATCCGGTGGAGGAAGTACGGACCGCAAAGCTGATCCTTCGGACACTGGGGCTCAGAAAAGAGGGGATCACCCTGGTCAGCTGTCCTACCTGCGGGAGAACGAAGATCGATCTGATCGGTCTGGCAAATCAGGTGGAGCGTATGGTGGAGGAGTATCCGGATCTCACGGCAAAGGTGGCGGTTATGGGATGTATCGTGAACGGACCCGGGGAAGCAAGAGAGGCAGACCTGGGGGTTGCCGGCGGAGTGGGGGAAGGCCTTCTGTTCCGTCATGGCGAGATCCTGAGGAAGGTACCGGAGGCGGAGATCCTTCCGGCACTCAGGGCGGAACTGGACAAAATGAGGAAAGAGAATGGAACCTGAAAAGCCATGCCCGAAAGATGAACTGCATGGGGAATAAAGGATAATTTGGAGAAGTATAAATAGTTTATGGGTGAAAGAGCATTTGAAGAGGTCTTTCCGGAACTCAGGCTTTCACCGGCCGTAGAACGGATGATACAGGGCGTTAAGGTCACGCGGATCGCTATGTACAATGAAACGGGCCGGATGGAGGTCTATCTGGAGTCGACTCATTTGATAGAAAAAGAGATCATATACAGGCTGGAGGAGGAGCTTCGAAGCTTTCTCTTCGGCCGCAGCCGTATGGTGGTTAAGATCGTGGAGCGGTATCTGCTCTCGGAAGCATATACGGCGGATAAACTGCTGAAACTGTATATGCCGAGTCTCCTTTTGGAACTGTCCAAAGAGAATCATGTGTCCTACCGGCTGATCAAAAAGGGAGGATACCGGATCGAGGATCAGGTGTTATTCCTCTCTATGGCTGAAAATGAACTGGCAAAAAGCAGGGAGCAGGGGATACGGAAGTTTTTTGAGAATATCATGGTGACACGCTTTGGAATGTCGATCGGCGTGTCTTTTTCCTATGTTCCGCAGGAGGTACGGAAGGCAGATGCGATCGGGGCGGGTGTGACGGCGATGGCAGCCGGCTCCGAATATGTCGCGGACGGAGGAGCCCCTGAAGCATATGCCGGGGGAGGGTTCTCTGCCGGAATCCAGGATACCATCGGCAGCAGTGTGGCGGAAGAGGAAGCGTACCATACTGCGGGAGGTAATGTGTCCGATGCTGTGGAAGACGGTGTGTCCGGGGCTGCGGAAGGAAGTGCGGCCGGGGCTGCGGGAGGAAGTGCGGCCGGGGCAGCGGAAGGAAGTGCGGCAAAGGGAAGTACATCCGGGGCTGCGGGAAAGACAGCGGGAAGCAAAAAAGGCTTCTACAACGGAGACGGAAGGCGGAAGAAACCCATGGGACGCAACACGGATCCGGATGTGATCTACGGAAGAGGTGGAAATGTCGAGGGCGACTGTGTATTCATCTCTTCCCTGAAGGAACCCTCCCTGGGCGATGTCTGCGTGCTTGGAGAACTTCTGTCCATTGAGGAGAGAGAGCTGCGCAGCGGGAATTTCCTGCTTCTCTGTGAGATCACGGACGATACGGATACGATAGGCTTCAAGGTCTTTGCAAAACCGGAGGATAAGGACCCTCTGCTGGAGGATCTTGAGGTTGGTAAATGCTATAAACTGAAGGGGACCGTGGATTATGATTCCTATGCGAGGGAGCTTGCCTTCGCATCCATATCCGGGATCAAGCCGGTTCCGGACTTCCGGACGAAGAGAGAGGATGATTCCGAAGACAAGCGCGTGGAGCTCCATCTTCATACCGGTTTCTCCGAGAGCGATAGTGTTGTTGATGTGGAGAAGGCCATCGCACGTGCAAAGCAATGGGGTATGAAGGCGCTTGCCATAACGGACACAGCGGTGGTTCAGGCATTTCCCGTGGCCAATCATGCTCTGAAAAAGGGTGATGATTTCAAGGTGATCTACGGCGTGGAGGGCAATTTTGTCGATGACCTGAAACCTCTGGTACTGAACAGCCAGGACAGGGAGCTGTTCGGGGATCAGGAATATGTGGTCTTCGATATCGAAACCACGGGTCTTTACAGGAAGAAGTGTAAGATCATTGAGATCGGTGCCGTGCGTGTAAATTCTGCGGGGAAGGAACTGGGAAGGTTCTCCGAATTTATCAACCCGGAGGAGCCGATCCCTTATGAGATCGTGAAACTGACCTCCATTACGGATGAAATGGTCATTCATGCGCCGACCATTGAGGTGATCTTACCGAAATTCCTGGAATTTGCAAAGGGTGCGATCCTGGTTGCGCACAATGCCACATTTGATACCGGGTTCATACAGGAATTCTGCCAGCGACTGGGATATCCCTATCCCTTCCCGGCACTGGATACCATGACGATGTCTTATGTGCTTCTTCCCCAGCTGGGAAGATACAATCTGGACAGACTCTGCAAGCATTTCGGAGTCGTAAATGCACATCACCACAGAGCATGTGATGATGCGGATGTAACGGCGAAGATCTTCGTCCGTCTTCTGGAAATGCTGAAGGAAAAGGGAGTCACGGATACCGCGGCATTAAACCGTATCGGACACGAGTCGGTGGATGCGGCAAAAAAGGCGTATTCCCATAAGGGAACCATTCTGGTGAAGAATGAGACCGGCCGTGTCAATCTGTACCGGCTCATATCCGAATCCCATCTGACCTACTTTAACAGGGTGCCCAAGATCCCGCTCAGCCGGATCATGAAATACAGGGAAGGACTGCTGCTGGGAACGGCGGATGCCACAGGGCAGCTCTATCAGGCGCTTATGGAGGGCGACAGCGATGAGGAGATCGCCCGGATCGTAAGCTTCTATGATTATCTGGAGGTGCAGCCGGTTTCCCAGAACCGGCATCTGATCGAGGATCCGGATGTAGTCGTGATCCAGTCCGAGGAGGATCTCCGGGATCTGAACAGGAGGATCATCCGGCTCGGAAAGGAATTCAATAAGCCGGTGGTTGCAACCGGAGATGTACATTTTCTGGATCCCGGGGATGCGGCATATCTTACCGTTATCCAGGAGGGAAGCAGTATCAAGGCGTCCAGTAAGGATAAGACGAAGCAGATCCCCATCGCGGAGGGACAGACAGTCCTTTCCAATGAAATGCTGCGGCAGCCGCCCAGGTATTTTCATACCACGACGGAAATGCTGAAGGAGTTCGATTATCTGGATTCGGATACCGCACATGAGATCGTCATTGAGAATACGCAGAAGATCGCGGATATGATCGAGAAGATCTCTCCCGTACGTCCGGACAAGTGTCCGCCGGTCATCCCGGATTCGGATAAAACCCTGAGGGATATCTGTGAGACCAGGGCGCACGAGATCTATGGCCCGGATCTTCCGGAGCAGGTATCGAGCCGCCTGGACCGGGAGCTGAATTCCATCATTTCCAACGGATATTCCGTTATGTATATCATTGCGCAGAAACTGGTATGGAAGTCAAATGCCGACGGATATCTGGTAGGTTCCCGGGGATCCGTGGGTTCTTCCTTCGCGGCTACCATGGCGGGGATCACGGAGGTGAATCCGCTGTCGCCGCATTATATCTGTCCGGAGTGTCATTTTGTGGACTTTGATTCGGAAGAGGTGCTGTCCTATTCGGGTATGTCCGGCTGCGATATGCCGGATCGGGACTGCCCGAAGTGTGGTCATAAGCTGATCAAGGAGGGGCATGATATTCCGTTTGAGACCTTCCTGGGCTTCAAGGGGGACAAGGAACCGGATATCGATCTGAATTTCTCCGGTGACTACCAGGCGAAGGCACATGCCTATATCGGAGAGATCTTCGGTTCGGACCATGCGTTCCGTGCGGGAACCATCACAACCTATGCGGAGAAGACCGTATTCGGTTATATCAAGGGGTTCTGCGAGCGAAGGGGCGTCACCATGCGAAATGCGGAGATGAACCGGATCGTGCAGCATTGTCTGGGGGTTAAGAGATCTACGGGTCAGCATCCGGGAGGGATCATCGTTATGCCGGACACGGAGGAGATCTACAGCTTTACTCCGATCCAGAAGCCGGCAAATGATATGACGTCCGACCAGATCACGACACATTTTGAATATCATTCCATCGATCATAATCTTCTGAAGTTCGATATTCTGGGCCATGATGATCCTACCATGATCCGTCGCCTGGAGGACCTGACAGGACTGGATGCAAAAACGATCCCTCTGGATGATAAGAAGGTCATGTCGCTGTTCCACGGTACGGAGGCGCTGGGGATCACACCGAAGGATATCGGCGGGACCAGGCTGGGCTGCCTCGGTATCCCGGAGTTCGGAACCGATTTCGCCATGCAGATGGTGATCGATGCGGATCCGCAGAATTTCTCGGATCTGGTCAGGATCTCCGGTCTGTCGCACGGTACGGATGTATGGCTGGGAAATGCACAGGATCTGATCCAGTCCGGGATCTGTAAGCTGTCATCGGCCATCTGCTGCCGTGACGATATCATGGTTTATCTGATGCATATGGGAGTGCCCTCCGGCGATGCATTTGACATCATGGAGAAGGTGCGTAAGGGCATCGTGGCAAAAGGAAAATGTGATAAATGGGATGAGTGGAAGCAGCTGATGGCGGAGCATGATGTGCCGGACTGGTATATGGGAAGCTGTGAGAAGATCAAGTACATGTTCCCGAAGGCACATGCGGTGGCGTATGTTATGATGGGCTGGCGTGTGGCTTACTTCAAGGTTTATCATCCGCTGGCTTACTATGCGGCTTTCTTCAGCATCCGGGCAAAGGCCTTCTCCTATGAGACCATGTGTCAGGGGCGGGAACGGCTGGACCGTGAACTGGAAAAACTGTGTAAGCTGGAGAAATTCGAAAAGACGGCGAAGGATGACGATTCCATCCGGGATATGCGGATCGTGCAGGAAATGTATGCAAGGGGACTGGAATTTATGCCCATTGATGTCTATCGGGCGGATGACCGGTATTTCCAGGTGATCGACGGAAAGATCATGCCCAGCTTCTCCTCCATCGACGGGATGGGAGATACGGCTGCGGCACAGCTGAAGGAGGCTGCGAAGGACGGCATCTTCCTGTCACAGGAAGAACTGAAGAACAGAGCCAAGTTGTCCGGTTCCGTGGTCGATAAGATGGCAGAGCTTGGGATCCTGGGAGATATGCCGAAGACCGGACAGCTGCAGTTTGAATTCCTGTAAACTTTATTATGGCAGGATGCATGATTTAGTACAAGCGAAGTTGTACTTTGATGGGAGATCAGACTGAGAATGAAAAATATACGAGCGGTTATTTTCGATTTGGACGGAACGCTACTGGATACCAGTGAGGGGGTTATACGTTCGCTAAAATATATGATTGCAAAACTGGGGTATGATCCAATTCCGGAAGAGATGTGTCGAACGTTTATTGGACCTCCCATCCATCAGCGGATGAAGGAGGTCTATGGAATCTCAGATGCCGAGGCGGAGGTGGCCATGCACACCTTTCGGAACCATTATCTTGAGAAGGATATCTTTTATGCTTCCCATTATAACGGGATGAAGGAACTGCTGCAGTCGCTTCGGGAAGAAGGATATCTGCTTGGGGTTTGTACTTATAAACGGGAGGATCAGGCTCAGGTTCTTTTGGAAGAAAAAGGCCTGGCGGAACATTTTCATGTGATCCACGGACAGGATCGGGAAGGAAAGCTGTCCAAGGCAGAGGTACTGCAACTGACCATGAAGGACCTGGGAGTTATGCCTGCAGAAACCGTCATGGTGGGAGATGCCTACACGGATGCGGTTGGAGCGGAAGGAGCAGGTGCACATTTTCTCGGAGTGACCTTCGGTTTCGGTTTCGATACGGATGAGGATGTGCAGGCTTTCCGGAATATCGGAGTGGCACATGAACCGAGAGAAATAAGTAAAGTACTGGAAATGGTGACGGGATCATAGGTGACCCCGGGAGTGATCGGGAGAAAGGATTGCTTATGAGTGGAAATCGGTATTTGCTGGACTGTACCCTACGGGATGGCGGGTATTTGAATGACTGGGAGTTTGGTCATGATAACATGGTGAATATCTTTGATCGTGTGGTCAGCTCGGGGACAGATGTGATTGAGATCGGATTTCTGGATGATCGACGGGCTTTTGATATGAACCGGAGCATCATGCCTTCGACGGACTGCGTGGAGAAGATCTATGGACGTTTGGACCGGAAGGATACCATGGTAGTCGGAATGATCGATTTCGGGACCTGTGATATCCGTAATGTTCAGCCCTGCAGCGAGTCTTATCTGGATGGGATCCGGGTGATCTTTAAGAAAGGAAAAAGGGTTCCGGCGATTGATTTCTGCAGGCAGTTGGTGGAACTGGGGTATAAAGTATTTGTTCAGCTGGTTTCCGTATCCAGTTATACGGATGATGAGCTAAGGGATGTGGCATCTCTCGCCAATACGATCCATCCTTATGCGGTTTCCATGGTGGACACCTACGGACTGTTGAATCCGACGGAACTGACGCATATTCTGGAAATACTGGATCGGGAGCTTTCTTCGGAAATCATTCTGGGGTTCCATGCACATAATAATTTCCAGCTGGGCTATATCAACGCCACAACCGTGCTGGACTATCCGACGGAGAGGGATCTTCTGGTGGACGGGACCCTTTACGGCATGGGAAAGAGTGCGGGAAATGCGCCGTTGGAGTTGATCGCCATGTACATGAATGAGCATTTCGGCAAGTCCTATGTGGTTACGGAAATGCAGGAGGCCATCACATCAAGTATCCTGGATTTTCAGCAGAAATCACCCTGGGGATATCAGCTGTTTTATTACATTGCAGCATCCAACAAGGTTCATCCGAATTACGTGTCACATCTGATGAACAAGCGGACATTGTCCATCACGGCGGTGAATGAGATCCTTCAGAAGATCCCGGAGGATCAGAAACTGGAAAAGAATATGAAACTGATCGAGGAACTCTATCTGGAGTATCAGAAGGAGGAGTGCGATGATTCGGCGGATCTGGCCCGGTTGAAGGAGGCCCTGGGAGGACAGGAGATCCTGATCATCGGTCCGGGAGCGACCATCAGTTCACATGCGGAAAGGATTCGTGAGTATATCGCGGAGAAGAAGCCCGTGGTGATCTCCATCAATTACATCCCTGGAAACTTCCATCCGCACTATATGTTCATCACGAATGCTTCCAGATATCTGCAGTCTGCAACCCAGATGCATGCTGAAGAGAATACGGACATACAGCTGATCGCGTCCTCAAATCTGAAGCGGGGAACAAGAGATTTTGATTATGTTGTGAACTACTCACGGCTCATCGATGAATCGGCGGTCTTTCCGGACAACTCCATGTGCATGTTGATTCGTACCTTGCTGCTGTGCGGGATTGACAGGATCACACTGGCCGGACTGGACGGGTACTCACCGGATAATGTGAATTACTTTGATGTGGCAAAGGCTTACAGTTTCCTGAAGGAAAAGGCCGAAGCACTGAACCGGTATGCCATCGGATTCTTTGCATCCATAAAGGATAAGGCAGAGATAAACTTCCTGACGCCGTCGGCATATGAAATCACTTCTTAAATGATGCGCCCGACGTCCTGAATGGGACGAAGGATCCTATAAATGTACGAAGGTAAAATGCATGAAGAGTAAAGTTGCAAAATATATATCTGAATTCATGGTCTCTCATGGGGTGACAGATTGTTTCATGGTTACCGGCGGCGGGGCCATGCATCTGGATGATGCCCTGGGACATCAGGAGGGACTGAGATGTATCTTTGATCACCACGAACAGGCATGCGCCATCGCGGCGGAGGGCTATACCCGGATGACGGGGAAGCTTGCTCTGGTCTGTGTGACCAGCGGGCCCGGAGGCACAAATGCCATCACCGGAGTAATGGGGGGATGGGTGGATTCGATCCCCATGTTCGTTATATCCGGACAGGTGAAGCGGGAAACCACAACCTGGTCATGCCCGGAACTGGGACTTCGCCAGCTGGGAGATCAGGAGTTTCAGATCATTGATTCCGTGCGGAATATGACGAAATACGCCGTTATGGTGACAGAGCCCACGGAGATAGCGTATCATCTTGAAAAAGCCTGGTATATGGCGCAGGAAGGTCGTGGAGGACCGGTCTGGCTGGATATACCCCTGGATGTACAGGGTGCGTACGTGGAGACGGAGGAACTGAAGCATTTCAGTGCAGAAGATGACATTAAGACCGGCGAAGAAGGGGGAGCCGCTTCGTCGAAGGATGTAACAGACACAGATATGATCCGTGATGTACTGGAACGGATCCGCCAGGCAAAGGCACCTCTGATCCTGGCGGGAACAGGCATCCGTTTGGGGGACGCTGAGGAAGAATTCCTGCAATTTGTCCGGAAATATGGAATTCCGGTAGTGACTGCATGGAACGCAAATGATACGATAGCCTATGACAACCCTTACTATGTGGGGATGCCGGGAACCGTAGGAATCAGGTCGGGTAATTTTGCGGTTCAGAACGCAGATCTGCTGATCTCCCTGGGGTGCAGGATGAACATCCGGATGGTGGGCTACAATCATTTTGATTTTGCGAAAAATGCATTTAAGATCGTAGTTGATATTGACAAGAAAGAATTATGTAAACCGACCGTCAAGGCGGATCTTCCGGTGCATGCGGATGTAAAGGCTTTTCTTTCATCCATGCTGGAGCAGGATTACACACCGGAACCGGCACATGAAAACTGGCGGAAATGGTGCAGGGAGCTTCTGGAGCGATTCCCTGCAACAAGATGGGAGTATGACCGGAAGACAGGCGGTATCACTGACAGTGTGGAAGCGGTGACGGAATCCCGTAAGCCGGAACGGGGGAAGGATATAAATCCATATGTGTTTATAGATTCCTTCTTTGAGAAACTGAAACCGGAAGACAGGATCCTATGCGGAAACGGAAGTGCCTGTGTAGTCACCTTTCAGGCGGCTAAGATCAAGCAGGGGCAGAGGATGTTCACAAATTCCGGATGTGCGGCCATGGGATACGGATTCCCGGCGGCTGTGGGTGTGGCAGTTTCTGATAACAGCCGGAGGACCATTTGCATCGATGGGGACGGCAGTATTATGATGAATCTGCAGGAACTGGCAACAGTTGCCCATAACAGGCTGAATCTGAAGATCTTCATCCTGAATAATAATGGTTATCTGTCTATCCGACAGACACAGAGAAATCTCTTCCAGCCCCCATTTATCGGAATTGACGGGGAGAGCGGAGTCGGATTTCCGGATTTTGGGATTTTGGCAAAGGCATTCGGGCTGGATTACTTCCGCCTGGAGCAGGGAGAATCCTATGAGAATACATTGGATGCGGCGTTGAACGGAGAAACACCATGTATCTGTGAGGTCATGCTGGACCCGGATCAGAACTTTGAACCCAAGTCATCTTCACGGATCCTGCCGGACGGAAGGATCGTATCACCGTCGCTGGATGATATGGCGCCCTTCCTGTCCAGGGCGGAATATGAAGGAATACATTATTTTGAAAAATGAGACCGGAGGGTTAGTTCTCCGCAGGGATTTGGAATCAGGGAAGAAAGGGAGTAGCATATGAGAAGAGTTGTAATTACGGGGCCCACCGGCGCTATCGGCCGGGCACTGATCAATGAAGCGCTGAGTAAGGATTATGAGGTTCTGGCGATTGTTCACCGGGAGTCCAAACGGGCAGATGAACTTGGCGGGATACCACGATGTCAGGTGCTCAAGATGGACCTTTCAGAATATCATAATGCAATGGAGATCATGAAAGAGCAGGGCATCCGCTGGGAGTTCCCTGAGAACTCCGAACAGGGATTTGATCCCGATAGCTATTTCTTCCATCTGGCCTGGGATGCACCTTTTGGGGAAGGAAGAAACGATATTCATCGTCAGATGCAGAATGTAAGTGCTGCATTGGAGGCAGTAACATTTGCTAAAAATCTGGGCTGCGGTTCTTTTGTGGGCGCCGGCTCCCAGGCAGAATACGGACGGATCGAACAGGTTGCAGGAGCGGAACTCCGGGAACTTCGGCTTCGTCCCAATACGCCCACCAATCCGGAGACAGGCTATGGAAATGCGAAGCTCTGTGCAGGACACCTCACCCGGTACTTTGCGGAGCAGAACGGAATGCGCCACATTTGGGCCCGGGTACTCAGCGTATATGGACCGTATGATCGGGACGAAACTCTGGTCAGCACGGCAGTTCGGAATATGGTTCAGAATGAAGAGACCGAGTTTTCGCCCTGCGAGCAGATCTGGGATTATCTCTACTCAGAGGATGCGGCAAAGGCGCTTCTTCTGGCGGGAGAGAAGGGTATCGACGGGAAAACCTATGTGGTAGGAAGTGGTGAGGCACACTCCCTTCGCTGGTATGTGGAGCAGGTGGCTGAGGCTACAGAGTATACGAAAGAAATCGGATTTGGAAAGAGACCCTATAATGAGAATCAGGTAATGTACCTGGTGGCGGACATTTCCGAACTGACAAAAGATACCGGATTTGTTCCCGAGGTCACCTTTGATCAGGGCATCCGGCGGTATATAGAAAGATTCAGGATAAATACCACATTTTAAGGAGGTACGGGCCAAAAGTTATTTTGGCCCTTTCGCCATTTATATGGTGCAGAAACAGGCGTTTTGGTGTATAATATTAGTTTAGGATGATGGGCCTATTTTGGGGCCGCAAATGTATTTTTGACAGGGGTTTACCGATGGAACAGAAAAAGAAGGTCAGTATACTGATACCGTGTTTTAATGAAGAGGAAAATGTTGTTCCCATGGCGAATGCTGTAGTGGATCTGTTCGTGAAGCAGCTTCCGCAGTATGACTATGAGCTTCTTTTTATCGACAATGATTCCAAGGATAATACGCGTCCGTTACTTCGCCAGATCTGCAAACAGAATCCAAAAGTAAAAGCGATCTTTAATGCAAAGAATTTCGGTCAGTTTAATTCTCCGTATTACGGAATGCTGCAGACCACAGGTGACTGCGTCATCAGTATGGTATGTGATTTTCAGGATCCGCTGGAACTGATCCCTCAGTATCTGGAGGCCTGGGAGGAAGGCTACAAGATCGTGATCGGCGTTAAGGCCAAGACTAAAGAAGGCATCATCATGCGGAGCTGCCGGAAGTTGTATTATAAAATGCTCCACAAGATGTCTCAGGTGGATATAATCGAACACTTTACCGGATCGGGTCTGTATGACAGGGATTTCGTAGAGGTGCTTCGTGATCTGAAAGATCCGACACCGTTCCTTCGCGGGATTGTAGCGGAACTGGGTTACAAAAGAAAAGAAATCCCTTATGAGCAGCCGAAACGTCGTGCGGGAAAGACACACAACAACTTCTTCACCTTGTATGATGCAGCGATGCTTTCCTTCACATCTTACACAAAGACAGGACTTCGTCTGGCAACCTTTATGGGAATGCTGCTGGCATTCGGAAGTTTCATGGTAGGCATGGTTTACCTCATTCTGAAACTCTGTTACTGGGATCGGTTTGATGCAGGAACCGCACCCCTGCTGATCGGTATCTTCTTCATCGGATCAATCCTGCTTTTCTTCATGGGACTCATGGGAGAGTATATCATGAGCATAAATCAGAGAGTTATGAACCGGCCACTGGTGATTGAAGAAGAGAGATTGAATTTTGATTCCGGATCTGATGGTATAAATAAAGAATCTATCAATGGAGAGTAGTGGCACTATGGAGGATTTTAGTAATCAGATATGTATAATAGTACCCTGCTACAATGTACAGCAAGTCATGCGGAGGTGTATAGATAGTCTTCTTGACCAATCTGTGAAAGTCAGTATTCTGATCGTGAATGATGGGAGCACAGATGAAACAGAAAAAATCGCATTGGAATACGCAGGATGTCATGATAATGTTCGGGTGATCTCAAAAAAGAATGAAGGCCTTCCGCAGGCCAGGAAAACGGGAATTATTAACACCGATTGCAAGTATATAGGGTTTGTTGATGCGGATGATTGGGTTGATGCTTCCATGTATCAGCAGCTTTTTGAAGGGGCTGAAGAATCCGGATCGGAAATTGCATGTTGCAATATGAAGATCTGTGATGAAGAAGGAAGAGGGACATCCTTATTCAAAATGAAGAACTGTGAGGAGGTTCTTTCTACATTGGACGCTTTGCATGAGATTCATTTGAGGCGAGGCATAGGTGCGTCGATGTGTAATAAGTTGTTCCTTCGGACAGCATTACTTGAGGGACGATTTCCAAAAGGGAATTTTATCGGTGAAGACTATGAGACCCTGATTACGGTTATATCCAATTGTAAGAGTGTTTTTTATACTGACAAGGCGTTGTACTTCTACTTACAGTCTGTTGGGAGCATGTCTAAAAACGGATTTTCAAAAACACATATGATTTCGTTTGCACATTACAGACGTATAGAAAAGCAGTTTTCCTCGGAAAAGTGGTATGCAGATGTTGTAAGATATGTCAGTGTTGAATATATGTCCTTTATCGTGGCGATGGATCGGAACAAGGCATATGATCCTCATCTTGTGGAGTTTATTAAAAAGTATATAAGACGAAACCTGGGTGTGATTATGATTTCAGGTTTAGGTATGAAATATAAGGCTGCGGCCGTTCTTTGTGCGGTAAGTGAAAAGTTTTTGAATAAAGCATATAGTTTGATGATAGAACAAAGGGTTAATATGTAGGTTGGCTAAATGAAGGATTTTATTATTTTTTATGAACATAAATCCAGAGAATTGGAGAATGCTGTCCTTTTGTCATTGTATCTTGAAAATAAAGGATATACAGTAGATATTCTCCATGTGGATTCATGGAAGATGTTATATAAAAGGACAAAAGCAGTTATTACTCCATATGCTTACAGCGATTTGGATGTGTTTTCCTTTACTTTTTTTCCGTTCTGCAAAGTAAAAAAATGCATTAATATGCAGTATGAACAACTATTCACTCAAGAAGATGAGGAATCAGGCGCGTTCTATCCTAAGGGAAGTGCCAAATGTTGTGATATTATTTGTTGGGGGGCTGAATCAAGTAAAGCTTTGAGCCTGCATGGTGTTCCTCGAAGGAGGATTCATGAAGTGGGGCAGGTGGCTATGGATTTTAATTGTAAAAGCTTCTCCAGCTATTTACTGAGTCGTAACTACATTTCAAAAAAGTATGGAATTCCATATCAAATGAAATGGAACCTTTTCATCTCGAGTTTTTCATATTCTAATCTATATGAGGCGCAGAAAAAAAACATTCAGAGCATGGTTGGAAGTATAGATGAAATGATAAAACTGAGTGTTGATTCACAGATGAGAGTTTTGGAGTGGTTTAAAAAGTATTTAAGTAACCACAAAAATGATTGTATTATATATCGACCGCATCCCAGCGAACAATTGATTAAACCCATCGTTGAGCTTACGAACAAATACAGTAATTTTTATGTGATTGATGATTATTCAATCAGACAGTGGATTGGGGTCTGTGATTCAATTAGTACTTGGTATAGTACTAGTGTTGCGGATGTGTATTTTGCCGGAAAGAAGTGCGCAATTTTAAGGCCAATTCCAATTCCTGTAAAAAAAGAGCTTTGCATTATGCGAGAGGCTGAACTAATAACAGATTATGGACGCTTTTCAGAATACATGGAGGATGAGTGTAAGCAGTCATTTCCAATTTCAGAGGATGTTATGAGGAGATACTATTCCAATAGTATTAGTGGTGGTTGCGGACGAAAACTGGCAGATGAGTGTATTTCTATTCTGAAAGATAAGCGCAATCATGTTAATTATGTAAAAAAATCAAAGATGAAATGGAAAAACAAGATACTTCGAGTGATCTGGATTGGTTTGATGTGTGTTGGAGAAAAGATTGATCTTTCACATATCTTGCCCGAAAAATACAAAGCGCAGGCTCATTATGTATTTAAGGAATCGAGGGGAGCAAAAGGTGATATTCTTTCGTATAGGAAACGAATTGAAAGATTAGTCAAATCGGAATTGTGTGATAGTTAATGAATGATAACTTAAAGAAAATATTTCATTATTCTACCGCGTCGATTATAAATGCGGTATTATCCTTTGCTTCGACAATGATATTAACAAGATTGTTGGACAAAGGTTCTTTTGGATATCTAAATCTTTTTAATTCTGCAAGTAATGTTTTGATGGGGATAGTATGTGTGGGGTTAGATAGTGCATACATTAGATTCTTTTATGCACCACCGTCTAAACATGATCATAAACAGCTTGCGGCTCATTGTGTTGCCACACCAAGTGTTCTGAGTTTACTTGCTCTTATTCTCTTTTCTTTTGACAGCGTTTCTTCATGTGTGGCAGGTATAACGGGACTGGAGAGTAAAAAGGTTGTTCTGTTCTTAGTAATAAACGCGTATGCCCTTTCGATTCTCCGGTTTTTGAACATTAACTACAGGATGAGAGAAAAGACCGGGTTATTCGTCATTCAAAGTATCATAATTACATGTGTAACTAAATTTGGGTATATTGCAATTGCGTTGTTTGAAGACAGTATTATAGATGTCATGATTGTTGGAACCATTCTATGTTCTATTGTTGCTGTTATTTTTGCCTTTATACAAAAGAGGCAGTTTTTATCGTTTAAGGATTATTTTGGCACACGGTATGGTAAAGTATATAAATTCGCATTATTTGATGCGCCTCTGTATAACCTGCTATACCTGAATAGCTTTATTCCTCAATTAATAACCAAACAGGAAATCAATGAAGATGCTTTGGGGATTTATAGTGGAATGATGGTTTTTGTGTATGCAATTCAGGTGATTAGTTCCGGATTTGCTACATTTTGGGCTCCGTATGTATATAAAAACTATCGCGAAAAGCAAGAGGCAATTAAGGATGTTCATGAGATCGTCATGTATTCGCTAATGGTGCTTTTAGTAATGATGTTATGCTTTGGAAAAGTCCTATTTTTGTTTTTAGGAAAGGATTTTAGAGAAAGCCAAAGCATAATGGGATTTTTTTTAATAGCACCTATGGGCAATATTATTTTGGAGACAACATCATATGGGATTTCTATTGAGAGAAAAAATTATATTTCTTTGGTGTTTCACTGCATAAGTTTTGGAATAAATATACTTCTTGGAGTATTGTTGGCACCCTATTGGGGATTAGCCGGGATAGCTATAGCATCCATGGTTTCAGCATTGATTATGCTAATTGGACAGAGTTTTGTTGGGCAAAAGTACTATAGATCGATGAGATCGTTTTATCGCTTTTTTTCACAGATAGTGATAATGGTGTTATTGGTGAGCGTGTATTATTTGTTATATGATTACCAGTTATATTACACAATGATTTCTATAGCATTGTTATTAATAATCACTGTATTAGAAAGAAAGACATTGTCACGACTGATAAGGTCGTATATATTCAAAAAAACACAAGATTAGTACGTGTTTGTAATCCGGAGCTCTCCAACGAAGATTGTGAGGCTGTCGAGTTGATATATTTGGCGATCCTGATTTAGTGCTAATGGAAAGCGTGGATGGCTTTCAGTAAATGCAAGATGGTTTTCTTTGTTGGCATTCACTAAAAGAATTAGAGGGGATATGAAATGAGAGTATTAATTGTCGGATACGGATCCATGGGAAGACGGAGGATTCGGCAAATGAAACTATTGTCACCGGAAAGTACTTATATTTGTGTGGATAATAATCCTGATAGGATAAAGCAGATATCGGAGGATGGTCTGTATGGATGTGATTCTTTGCAATCAGCTCTTGGTCTGAAACCTGATGTGGCATTTGTATGTACTTCACCAGGACATCATGCTGAGATAATTCTTACACTAATTGAAGCAGGCATCCACGTTTTCACTGAATTAAATCTGGTTTCCGATCGATATGAAGAAATAATAGAACGAGCAAAAGAAAAGAATACAAAGGTGTTTATGTCAAGTACGATGCTTTATGATAAGCAGATCGTATCAGTGTTTAATACAGTTGGAAGGACACCAAAAAACCTATCCTATTTCTACCATGTAGGTCAATACCTTCCGGATTGGCATCCTTGGGAGAGTTATAAGGATTTCTTTATCGGTAGAAGGGAAACAAACGGTTGCAGAGAGATACTGGCGATTCAACTTCCGTGGCTCGTAAAATTGTTTGGCAAGGTGGTGAATGTTTCGGTTGTAAGAAAAAAGAATACAAATTTGGAGATAGACTTTGATGATACGTATTTTATCACACTGGAGCATGATCGGGAGAATACTGGTGTATTTGTATGTGATGTGGTTTCTCGAAAAGCGGTAAATTACTTGGAAATATTAGGTGAGAAAACACACATTATCTGGGAAGGAACACCGGATTCTTTGTTTTCCTTTGATGATCAGGATAAATGCATGAGGCGATTGCCTTCGTATGAAGATACTAAACAGGTGGAGGGATACTCGGATATAATAATTGAGGATCAATACCTTGACGAAACAAAAGCATTTCTGGAAATGATATACGAGAATAAGACGCCCATGTATTCACTGGAAGATGACCGCGAAATTCTTGAATTGATAGATACTATAGAACACTAATAGAGGGATGAATTATATGAAAGCTTTGTTTGTTGGAGTGGGTTCTATTGGCAGAAGACATATACGCGATTTTTATGAGGAGTGTTTATCACATCAGGTGATTCCGGAGATACATGTGCTTAGAAGGTGTATTGACAATCTTGGAGAGATCGAGGCATATATTACAGAGCAGATTACAGAACTTGAGGATGCGGATTACGATGTTGTTTTTATTACAAATCCAACAAATTTACACTATGATGCATTGAAAAGATGTAAAAATAGGGCAAGATGGTATTTTATTGAGAAACCAATATTTGAAAGCCTGGAAAAAAAAATAGAGGACTTAGGAATTGATGATTTCAATACGTATGTAGCTGCCCCGATGCGTCATACATTATTGTATGGGAAACTAAAAGAGATAATCAAGTCAAGAAAAGTGTTTTCCGTTCGGGTAATATGTTCAAGTTATCTCCCGGAGTGGCGTAAGGGTGTGGATTATAGGGAGGTTTATTCAGCTAAAAAAGAAATGGGTGGAGGAGTTAATCTGGATTTAATTCATGAAATAGACTATGTGTATGATTTGTTTGGGCAACCAGAGAGAATACATAGTATTTCTGGAAAGTATTCGGATTTGGAAATATCAAGCAACGACCTCAGTACGTTTCTTTTAGGGTATAAACAATTGATTTGTGAGATCCATTTGGATTACTTTGGGAGAGAGTGTGTACGTGCTTGCGAGGTATATACGTCAGAAGGAACATATATTGCTGATTTTATTAAAGAAACTATGAGATTTCCCGACAATTCGGTTGTAGATTGTCATGTTATGCAAAATGAAGAATTTGTGAATGAGATGAAGTATTTTTATGATTTCATTTCGGGTAAGCATGCATCGATTAATCCGCCAAGTCGAGCGTTAAAAACTTTGGAGATAGCTTTAGAAGGGGATTAACTATGTCATATAAAGTATTAATAACAGTCTGTGGTAGAGCAGGTAGTTCGGGATTTAAAAATAAAAATTTAAAAACATTTTTGAACCATCCACTGGTTTATTACACGCTTTCTGCTGCTGAATTATTTCAAAGAAAAATGGGTAGTGATGTTAGTGTAGATGTATGCTTGAATACAGATAGTGAGGATTTAGCAGAAATAGTAGAAAAAAAATACCCTGAAGTCTATTTTATTAAACGGGATACGTCGTTAAGCGGAGGAAACGTACCTAAACCGGCGGTATGGAAAAACTGCATGGAAGTAATGCAAAGAATGAAAGACATTCAGTATGATTACATGATCGATTTAGATATTACAAGTCCGCTTAGACAGGAAGATGATGTGTACAGGGCGTTCCAAATGAAGTTAAAACGACCAGATGCTGATATGGTTGAGTCCATGTGCCCGGCAAGGCGTAATCCATATTTTAACATGATGAAAGAAAACGGCGAGTTTGTTTCCACGGTGATTGAAAAAGGTTATGTTGCAAGGCAGCAAGCACCGAAGGTATACGATGAGAATGCATCAATTTACGTATTGAGAGGGGATTATTTTAATGAACATGGAGCTGAAATGGATGCGTTGAAAATTGTTCCGTACATTATGCGTGATACGGCGGTCCTGGATATAGATAGCGAGGAAGACTTTCTGATGATGAGTGTAATTGGGCGCTATTTATTTGAGAATGAAGAATCCTATTCAATGGTGAGAGATAATATCAGATGATGTTGTTTAATACTTTATATGGAGGATGATCTGTGTCAGTTCGTGATAAAAAAAGATGTTTGGTTATTGCAGAAGCTGGAGTAAACCATAATGGTAGTATAGACCTTGCGTTACGTCTATGTGATTCGGCAAAAAAAGCAAAGGCTGATATAATCAAGTTTCAAACTTGGAATACGGAGTTGCTACTTACAAAAAACGTGGGCCAAGCGGAATATCAGGCTTCAAATACAGGAGTTACTGAATCACAGTATGAAATGTTAAAGCGGTTGGAACTCTCTTATGATGATTTTCGGATGATAAAACAATACTGTGATAAGATTGGATTAACGTTTGCTTCGACTGCTGATGAGCCAAAAAGCTTGGATTTTTTGATAGAACTGGGAATTCCGTTTATAAAGGTTGGGTCGAGTGACATAGGAAATGTATCATTTCTTCGTTATATTGGTTCCAAAGGACTCCCTGTCATTCTCAGTACGGGGATGAGTGCAATGGAAGATGTTGCGTTATCGGTTCAAGCTCTTCAAGAAGGGGGAGCGAAAGAAATTACGCTCCTACATTGCACTACATCATATCCCTGCCCTTATCGAGACGTGAATTTAAAAGCGATGATTTCCCTTAGGGAGTATTTTGGATTACCGGTTGGATACTCGGATCATACCATAGGGAATGAAATAGCTGTTGCTGCCGTAGCACTCGGTGCGTCCATTATTGAGAAGCATTTTACACTAGATTGCGGAATGGATGGGCCAGATCATGCTGCAAGCACGGAACCACCGGTTTTTCATAAAATGGTAAAGGAAATCAGAAATGTCGAAAATTGTCTTGGGGATGGGGTAAAAAAACCGACTGAAATGGAGATAGACATTTCAAAAGTTGTTATGAAAAGAATCGTGGCGAATTCCTCGATACATATCGGGGATACTTTTACTGTTGATAACATATGTGTAAAGAGACATGATCAGGGCGTGTTAGCAAAAGAATGGGATGCTGTAATCGGAAAAAAATCCACTAGGAACTATTCTCCGGATGAAGGGATTGAAATGTGATGAAACAAGATAACAAACTGTTGGACAGAATGCTTCCGTTGATTGGGAGAAAGGAGCCTCTTTTTACTCGGGATATGGAAAAGTGGGAGGAGGATATTTATTCTATGATCCATGACTCCAGATTTCTTGTAATAGGAGGGGCTGGAACTATAGGTTCTTCTATCTGTAGAGAGATCTATGCGAGAGATCCGAAGTTACTACATGTAGTTGATATAAGTGAGAATAATCTGGTCGAGCTTGTTCGGGATATTCGATCTTCCATCGGTTATGGGACTGGTGAGTTTGCTACTTATGCTTTGGATTGTGGGTCTTATATTTTTGATTGCTTCCTTAAAGAAACAATTGACAGGATTGGTGGATATGATTATGTGTTTAACACTTCAGCCTTGAAACATGTTCGTTCGGAAAAAGACCCATATACGCTGATGAGGATGATTGATACGAATATTTTCTATACAGAGAAAACTATGAAACAGGCGGCGGACTTTGGGGCGAAGAAGTATTTCTGTGTATCTACTGACAAGGCGGCAAATCCTGTTAATATGATGGGAGCCAGTAAACGGATTATGGAGTATTTTTTAAACCGCATGAGCTTGAGTTTGCCTGTTTCTACAGCGAGATTTGCAAATGTTGCTTTCTCTGATGGTTCTTTATTATATGGTTTTAATCGACGCCTTGAAAAAGGACAACCGTTAGCGGCGCCAAGTGATGTGCGTCGGTATTTTGTGACGCCAAAGGAGGCGGGGCTTCTTTGTATTTTCTCTTGTATGACGGGCGGGAATAGAGATATATATTTTCCCAAAATGGATGAGAGAATTAATATGGTCACATTTAGCAGCATTGCTGAGAAGTATTTGGAAAGTCTCGGATATGAACCGGTAAGATGCAACACGGAACAGGAAGCTCGGGAAAGGGTGGATGAGTTAAAAGACCAAATGAAGTATCCGGTATACTTTTTCACCAGTGATACCACAGGCGAGAAGGATTTTGAAGAGTTTTATACGGATAATGAGACGTTGGATTTGGAGCGCTTTGACAGCATCGGAATAGTGAAGAAGGAAGTTGACTATGAAGAGGAAAAACTAAATCGTTTTACTGTGAAAATTGATGAAATAAAAAAAAGAGGAAGATGGACAAGAAGAGATTTAATTGAACTATTTAATTGGATGATTCCGGAATTTCATCACAAAGAAACAGGACGGTTCCTGGATGGGAGAATGTGATAGTAATCTAAGATAAAACAGAGATAATCATATGGAGTACTCATTAGAAGGCTTAGAATAACGTGCGAAAGTGGAGAATAAAAAGAAGAACAAAGGCAAACTTTTTTATGAACCGAGGTTGAATACGTAGGGGCTTAGAGCAAGTTTCCAGGTTTCGGATGTCGTGAAAATCGATTATCCTGATGAGTTTTTTATACATTGATTGAATCAAGCAGCTGGATTATGGATAGTTCCTTTGTATACTGATTGCGACAACTGTCAAATAATTAAAAGAATGAGAGAAAGTACAGATGATACATTTAGCCATACCTAATCTGGAAGGAAAAGAAAGAGATTATTTGAATCGATGTATAGATACAACATTTGTTTCTTCCGTAGGTGAATATGTTGATCAGTTTGAGGAACTTGTGGCTGAGGCAACAGGAAGCCGGTATGCAGTTGCTACCTCTTCGGGAACAACAGGAATTCATGCGGGTGATGCCGCCGGTTGCCGCAGGCTGTTTTCTTCAATTCATTTATTCTTTGTACGTAAATGTGGAGCAGTTTGAGAAGAAGACGGTCGGTATGGCGATAGCCAGTTGTGTGGCGGTTCTGATCAATTATGCACTGAATGCAGTTTTCATTCGGTTGTATGGATATGTGGCTGCTGCGTATACTACTTACGTATGTTATTTTTTGCTCATGATATTCCATATGCTTTTGGTGGCCAGGATCGGAAAAGCAGAGGTCTACCCTAACGGAAAAGTTCTTGTGATTGCAATCATTTTTTCAGCAATGATCTTTTCCGTAACATTCCTGTTGGAGATGACAGTTTTGCGATGGATTATCATTATGGCATATGGAGTGGGACTCCTGATTCTTGCGATAAAATACAGAGAACCTATAAAGAATTTGCTCAAGCGAAAGGAAACTGAATCTATATGAAACAGACGATAGATCCTATCTGGGAGAAAATACATAGCACACAGGCCTGGGGCGGTATCCTTCCGAACAGCTGATACGTTTTGTTGCCAGAAACTATTACGGGAAAGAAAGATCGAAAGTGCGAATCCTGGATTTTGGTTGTGGGCAGGGGGCATCCACTTGGTTCCTTGCAAGAGAAGGGTTTAATACCTACGCCTTTGACGGATCTGAGAGTGCTATACGAAAGGCGAAGGAACGTCTAGAGTCTGAAGGGCTGTATGCTTCATTTCAGGTTGCTGACGCAGCAGCTGTCGAATATCCGGATGAATTCTTTGATGCGGTTATCGACAATGTGTGTATTTATGCAAATCGCATAGATGATATTTTCAGGATGTATCAGATTGTTTATCGTATGTTGAAAAAGGGAGGAAAGCTTTTCTCTTCATGCTTTGGAGATGAACTCTATGGATATGATACGGGCGTTGAAATTGAAAAAGGCACATTTACCGATATCCAGGTCGGACCATTGAAAGATCGGGGAGTTACGCATATTTTTCGTCAGAAAGAACTAGAGGAACTGTTATCTGCAACAGGATTCAAGGATGTTCAGGTGGATTGGAATCGGTATACGGATCATGGGGAACCGGTGCATCTGTTGATTGCTATTGCTGAAAAATGACCGACTGAAAGGTAGGAAAAATGATAAACCTGGCAATTCCGAATCTGGAGGGAAAGGAAAGAGAATATCTGAACAAATGCATAGATACCACATTCGTTTCGTCCGTGGGTGAATATGTGAACCGTTTTGAGGATCAGGTCGCTAAGGTTACCGGAAGCAGGTATGCTGTTGCTACATCATCGGGGACTACAGGGCTTCATGCAGCGCTTACGGCTGTCGGTGTCAAGAGAGATGATCTGGTTATTATTCCGTCGTTTACTTTTATAGCAACGGCTAATGCGATAGCGCACTGTGGTGCAATGCCATGGTTGATGGATATCAGGGAAGAAGACTGGTGTTTGGACCCGGAAATCGTTGAAGCCGAGATTCGTTATACCTGTGTGTTGAAGGATGGAGCGCTTATTCACAGGGAGATGGGAAAAAGAGTGGCTGCATTGATGCCGGTTTACACTATTGGAAATCTTCCGGATATGAAAAGATTCCGGAGAATCGCAGATATGTATGGTATTCCACTCGTAGCGGATGCTGCATGTGCTATCGGTGCGAAGTGGCAGGGAGAGGACTTTGGAAGTTTTGCGGATCTGTCGGTGCTTTCATTTAACGGGAATAAGACAGTTACCTGCGGCGGCGGCGGCGCTGTGATCGGAAATGACGAGAATCTACTGAAACTTGTAAAGCATCTGACAACCACCGCACGTGTCAGCAAAGAATATGACTTTGACATGGTGGGGTTCAATTATCGGATGACGAATCTGCAGGCAGCAGTCGGTTGTGCTCAATTGGAGCGATTGGACACTTTTCTTTCGAGAAAACGTTTTGTCCGGTCATATTATGAATCAACCTTCAGTGATTTCGGAGTTAGTTCGTTTCCGGCAACGGATATGGCCTCATGCTGGTTCTCCGGGGTTATTCTTCCGGAAGGGAAAGGCGAGGAGGATGTGCGCGATATCTGTAAGAAACTTGCTGATGCAGGTGTAGAGGCTAGAGCTTTCTGGAAACCTGTACATCTCCAAAAACCATATCAAAGTGCGCGTATAAGTGCTATGAGGAACACAGAGGCTGTTTGGAACAGGATCATCACGCTTCCCTGCAGTACTGGAATAACAGAGGAAGAGCTGAAGATTGTTTGTGATATGGTAAGAATCATTTTGAAAGAACATCTATAGTGATGGGGGACGTAGTATATGGATCAGGTTGAAATTGGTAAGTATATAGGTGATCAGGGGATAACACTTTCTGAGGCCATGCGGGCTATTGATGAGAACGGAAACGGAGTTCTCTTCTTGGTGGACGTTGAGAAGAGACTTCGATTCAGTATATCGGACGGAGATGTCCGACGATTTCTCCTGAAGGGGGGCAGAATGGAGGCTCCTGCCAAAGAGGCTGCGAATGCTAAACCTAAGTATGCTTATTCTTATGAGGAAGCAATATCGTTGTATCATAAGAAAAACTGGGTGATCATCCCGGTCCTTGACATGAACGGCTGCATTACCGACCTTTATACAGGGGATGGAGTAAAGGAAAAAGACAGGGCAGTACTTCGGATTCCGGTCGTAATCAATGCAGGAGGAAAGGGAACACGCCTGGATCCCTTTACCAAGGTGCTTCCGAAACCTCTGATTCCGGTGGGAGAACTCCCGATCATTGAGCATATCATGAAAGAATTCTCATCCTATCAGTGCAATGATTTTCACATGATCGTGAATTATAAAAAAGAGCTTATAAAAGCCTATTTTGAGTCGGGAAATGAGAAGCCATATCAGCTCACCTGGTATGATGAGGAAAAACCTCTGGGGACCGGAGGCGGATTATGCATGTTGAAAGGGAAGATGGACAGCACATTTTTCTTCTCAAATTGCGATAATCTTCTGACAGCCAACTACGAGAGGATCCTGGCTTTCCATAAAGAAAATCAAAATGTGATTACAATGGTCTGCGCATACAAGAATCTTTCGATTCCATATGGTGTCGTTGAGATCGGAGTGAACGGGAGTATTGAGAAGATGAAGGAGAAACCTGTTTTTTCGTTTTTGACGAACACGGGTATCTATGTTGTGGAACCTGAGGTCCTTGAAGATATTGAGGATCAGGTGCCGATCGGTTTCCCGGATGTGATTGAAAAGGAAAGAATGAAAGGCAGGAGGGTTGCTGTTTTTCCGGTCGGTGAAAGCGATTGGATGGATATGGGGCAAATGTCCGAATTGGAGAAGATGAGAATCAGATTGTATGGGGAATAGAAGAACAGATCTTAGAAGTTGAGTGAATAAACGTGGAGGAAAAGTCACATTTTAAGGGTTTATACAAAAAAGAATGAGGAAGAGTGGAATCCCCTGGTAAAAAGCTTTTCCAACTGGGATATCTATTATCTTTATGAATACGTCAGAACGTTTATGCTTCACGGGGATGGTGAGCCGTTGCTTATCGAGTATCAGGATGAGGAGTCGCATTTCGGTTATGTTGCCATGAAACGTGATATTTCGGAGGATCCTCGCTTTTTCATGCTTTCTCCGGGGGCCTGCTTCGATCTGGACGCCCTATGGATATGGAGGACCGCTTTCCGATGGAGATGTTCCGGAGGAGTCTCAGAAGCGATTTGCTTCAGAACTGCAGGAGTATTTGTGTGGGAGAGGGTATTGTTGAGCAGTTTGTCTGTTTTCATCCGTTACTTGGTAATCATGAAACGGTATCTCTGGCTTTTGAACTGCGGTATATGCATGATACTATTTATATCGATGCCTCTTCCGCGGACATGATCATGGCGAATATGGACAGCAAGAATCGGAATATGGTTCGGAAGGCTGCAAAAAACAGCGTCACAATAGAAAGAAAGCCTATAGACGCCTATGAAGAGTTTCTTCGAATGTATGAGGAAACCATGATGAAGGATCAGGCGTCTCAGTATTATTTTTTTGAAAAGGACTATTTCGAGGAACAGAGTTCCCTCAGGGATCATGCCTGTATCTTTTATGCCATGAGGGAAGAAATACCTATTGCAGGTGCTATATTCTATTTCACTGATCGGTTTTTGCATTATCATCTTGCAGGAACTCATACAGAATACAGAAAATATGCGCCGAGCAATCTGATGCTGTATGAGGAGGCCTGCTGGGCAAGCGAGAAGGGGATTGGCAAGTTCCATCTTGGAGGTGGAATGGCACCGGATGACAGCTTATTTGGTTTAAAAAAACATGAATATTCCTTATGGTGTTGTTGAAATGGGGATTAATGGTTCGATACAGGAAATGAAAGAATAACCGTTAGTGTCTTTTTTGACTAATACAGGTATATATATTGTTGAACCAGAGGTGATTGATGATATTGAAGATGGAGTATCAATGGGCTTTCCTGATATAATTGAAATGGAGCGCAAAAAAGGAAAAAAGGTTGCAGTGTTCCCTGTTAGTGAGAATGATTGGATGGATATGGGACAGCTTCCTGAACTTGAAAAGATGAGGATAAGATTATATGGTGAATGATAGCATAAACCGAGAATTACAAACACCATGTTATGTTTTTGATGAAGGATTATTTATAAAGAATATACAGGATTTTTATTCTGTTCTACATAAATACTTCGTTAATTCTATAATTGGGTATTCTTTTAAAACTAATTCTATTCCGAGAGTGATAAGGTTGGCAAAAGATAATGGGTGTTTTGCGGAAGTTGTATCTGATGATGAGTATAAGCTTGCAATAGAAATAGGTTTCAATCCAAAGGCAATAATATTTAATGGACCAGTTAAAGAAAAGGAAACATTCATTTATGCAATAAAAAACGGAAGCTTAATAAATATAGACTCTCAAAGAGAGATGAGTTGGTTGATCGAGAGCGGAATAAAAGCCGATATTGGAGTTAGGATAAACTTTGATTTAGAAAGACACATGCCAGGTCATACATCTACGGGGGAGCAAGGTGGCCGTTTCGGTTTCTGCTATGAAAATGGCGAACTACATAATGTAATTTGTAAACTTAAGGCATACGGAATTAATATTTCAAGATTACATATGCATGTGAGTAATGCGTCGAAGGCGGTTGAGGTATATCAATGCCTTGCGGAAAATGCTTGTAAGATTATTGAGGAGGAAAAACTTGGGGTTAACTGTATAGATTTTGGTGGGGGCTATTTTGGTGGTGGAGATAACGGAAAACAATATGAGAAGTATGCTTCGGCTATCTATGAAACACTCAAGATATATGGAATGGAGAAGTGCTCTGTCATTGTAGAACCAGGAGCATCAGTTGTTGCCACCTGTTTTTGTTATTTGACAAGTGTTGTTGATGTAAAGAAAACCAACTATGGAAGTTTTGTAATTACGGATGGAACAAGACTTCATATCGATCCTTTTTTTGTCAGGAGTAAATATAACTATTCTATTCTAAAGTGTAAAAGTTTAGCATCGGAAAAAAGTGTTCAGTGTATCTGTGGTTATACTTGCATGGAAAAAGATAGAATAATGAATACGAGTGATACGGATTTACAGGTGGGTGATAGAATTTGCTATGATATAGTAGGTAGTTACACGATGTGTTTTAACCCACTTTTTATAACATATCTTCCTAGGGTATATAGTTTGGTAGATAATAGTTATGAACTAATTCGCGAAAAATGGGGTGTGACTGAGTACATTCAGAAATGTAGGTGGTAAATTTGAAAAATATACTAATATTAAATGCGGGAACACGAGATACGCTGATTCAAGACTTTCTAAAAACAGTGAATGATCAGTGCTCAATTATCGTTACAGATAATTATGAGTTGGCTCCGACAGTATATGAGACGCAAAAGCAATATGTTACCAAAAGATGGGATGAGGAAGGATATTGGGACGATATTATAGATATTTGTAAAACCGAAAATGTTGGATTGGTTTTAACACTTGTTGATCCTGAATTGGAACTCTTGGCTGAAAGAAAAAAAATATTCGAAGATATGGGGATTCTTGTTAATGTTGCCAATGTTGAAACGGTTCGGGATACGTTTGATAAATATAAAACAATATCTTATGTTATGCAACATGGATATAATTATATCAAATCCTATATTGATTATGATTCTGCGAAAGAGGCAATTGATAATAAAGAGATAGTATTCCCGTTGATTACAAAACCAAGAAAAGGCAGTGGAAGCGCTGGCATTGAACTGGTTAATAATACTATTAGACTTAAGCAAATCTGTGATGAGAATGAAGATGTTCTTATCCAAGAGTTTGTCAAAGGCCAAGAGATAGGCGTTGATGTATTTGTTGATTTAATCACTGGAGAAGTTGTTTCGATTTTTGCCAAAAAAAAGCTCAAAATGAGAGCTGGAGAAACAGATAAAAGTGTTTCTTTTAAGGATAATTCTTTGTTTTCGCTTATTAGTTCTTTTGCTCGCGAATTTGGATTGAAGGGTGTAAATGATATCGATGTTTTCGAACGAGATGGTAAGTACTATATTTCCGAAGTGAATCCGAGATTTGGTGGTGGATATGTACATGCGTATGCTGCTGGAGTAGATTTCCCCAAGATGCTATTAAATAACATGAATGGAATCACAAATAAGAATAGTATTGGAGAATATAGGGAAGATTTGTATATGATGAAATACTTTGCAATAAAGGTGATAGGAAAGGAAGAACTCAAGTGATTTTTGAAAAGACACTTATAATAGCTGAAGCAGGTGTTAATCATAATGGAGATATAGAGATTGCAAAAAGTTTGTGCATGGCGGCAAAAAAAAGTGGCGCCGATGTTATAAAATTCCAAACTTGGATTACAGATAGGATCATTACGAAAGAAGTAAAACAAGCAGAGTACCAATCAGATAATACAGGTAGCAATCAATCACAGTATGAAATGCTTAAGTCACTAGAATTAAGTTTTGATAATTTTCGTGAAATTAAGGAGTATTGTGATAGTATCGGTATTTGTTTTGCTTCTACAGCTGATGAAGAAGATAGTTTGGATTTCTTAATTGAGTTAGGAATCCCTTTTATTAAACTTGGATCTGGTGAACTTAGTAACATCCCATTTTTGAGATATTGTGGAACAAAAGGTCTTCCTATAATTCTAAGTACGGGCATGGGAAATCTTTCTGATGTCGAAGTAGCAATAAATGCTATAAGACAAGGCGGTTCAAATGATATTACACTTTTACATTGTACCACCAGTTATCCCTGTCCATTTGATATGGTTAATCTTAAGGCTATGTTGACTTTAAAAAATGCATTTGGTCTTTCTGTGGGCTATTCGGATCATACTCAGGGGATAGAAGTGCCAATAGCAGCAGTATCATTAGGCGCAAAGGTGATTGAAAAGCACTTTACTTTGAATAAGAATATGTCTGGCCCCGACCATATTGCGAGTACAGAACCAGAAGAGTTCAAAAAAATGGTTCAATCTATAAGAAACATAGAGATTTCTTTAGGAACAGGTTTTAAAACTCCAACAGAAAAAGAGAGTGAAATATCGAAAGTAGTGTTAAAACATATTGTAGCGAAACGCTTCATACCTGAAGGAAAGGTGATTTGTTCAGATGATATTTGTGTAAAACGTAGTTCGTCTGGATTACCAGCTAGTGCATGGGATATTATTGTAGGTACAGTGGCAAGAAAGAGCTACACTATTGATGAAGGAATAACTATATGATGAAGAAAGTTTGTGTTGTGACTGCGACAAGAGCTGAATATGGATTGCTTCGACCGTTGTTGTTTAGATTAGATCAAAGTAACGAAGTTGATCTTCAACTTGTTGTTACTGGAACTCATTTATGTTCTATATTTGGTAATACTCAGAAAGAAATAGAACAGGATGGATTCAGGGATTATTTTAAGGTACTACTTCCTCTTGATGATGATAGTAAAGAGGCTATGGCTATTTCTACAGGAATATCTACTCAAAAATTCGCGAAGCTTTTTTCGGAGTTGTTACCCGATATAGTTGTGATATTAGGTGATAGATTTGAAATGCTTGGAGTTGCAACTGCTGCACATTTAATGGGGATTCCAATTGCGCACATTTGTGGCGGGGATGTAACAGAAGGGGCTGTTGATGATGCAATACGTCATTGTATTACAAAACTAAGTTTCCTTCATTTTCCAGGATGTGAAGAATCCGCTAATCGTATAATACAAATGGGGGAAAGTCCAGATAGAGTATTTAATGTTGGAGAACCAGGAATAGAGAATTGCGTTAATATGAAACTGCTATTGGTTGAAGATTTGGCAAATGAGATTGGCTTTAAAGGGGTATTAACGGATTATTGTGTAGTCACCTTTCATCCGGTTACTATGGAAAATAATACAGCTGAGCGGCAAGTTAGAGAATTAATAATGGCGATGGATCAGTTTCCTAATATGTCATATATTATTACAAAAGCAAATGCAGATGCCGGGGGAAGGATAATTAATGAGATTTGGGATGAAGAGGCAAAAAATAGGAAAAATTGGTATGTAACATTTTCTCTTGGTATTCAAAAGTATTTAAGTGCCGTAAAGTCATCAAAATTGGTGATTGGTAATTCTTCGAGTGGTTTGGTAGAGGTTCCAGCATTAAAAGTACCTACAATTAACATTGGGAACAGACAAAAGGGACGATTGATGGCTAAGAGTGTAATTTGTTGTGAGCCAGAATTAAAGGATATTGTTAAAGCAATGAATAAGGGTTTATCTCAAGCATTCAAGGAGAGTATTGAGGGTATTGTTCTTCCATATGGAGATGGAAGAACATCTGAAAAAATATTGCGAGAAATAATGCATTATCTTAATAGTGAGAATAGAATGGCAGCAAAAATATTTTATAATATCGTTTTTCAAAAGGAAAAATAAAGAGAATACTAACTATAATACCCGCCAGGAGTGGTTCGAAAGGCTTAATCAATAAAAATATCTGGGATGAAGCAGTAAAGTTTTGACATGCTATATGGACGATATTTTTGGGGACGTGTGTCTCTCGTGAAAAAGCCGAACACCGCATCCCAGAATAAACAGACCAAAGAAAAGGTAATTCAGACTGTTGATTCCCGCCGGAAGCAGACAGACCAGATATACCAGGAACTCAATCAGGTTATATCGATTCAGTTTTTCCTCCTCCTGCAGGAATGTCAGGAAGGGAATGATAAAGAAAATCAGATTGTAACCGCCTGCGCCGCCTCCGATCAGCAGCGAGAGATAGGTGATGAGAAACAGAATCTGAGAATTCTTAAGTGGAATAACAGGTTTCCCGTTTCGGCGAATCATGAGTGCGATCAGTAAGAAAAGCCCCAGGATCAAAAAGAGAACGAGATACCAGGGAATGCCGGACCCTGAGCCTTCTGCGGCAGAAGATGTTCCTTCGGAACCGCCGATGCCGAATACAAACTTCAGCCAGGGAAGGATACTGGAGGGACCCTCAAAAACAAAGGTAGGAAGTACTGTGAAAAGAACCGCATAGAGGACACATCTCCCTGCAGCAGAAAACTTCAGGTCTTTCAGAAGCAGAAGACCGAAGATGCATGGATACAGTTTAAGACCGAAGGTTGCGGCCAGTGCAATAAGCGCCAGCTCTGACTTCAGTTTGTTTTCATCGTTATAATGCTTCACGAAATAGAAGGTAAGGACAAAAGCTAGCAGGATCACATTTCCACGCTCGATCGCTGACATGGTGCCTGCCGAGAAGGTAAGACGTAAACGTCAAATCACTCGCCTTCCAGTATAACCCGATTTTTGATAGACTCTAAAAAACTCGTAAAACTAGCTAGTTTTTTAAAGCCGTCAAAGGAGGT
>CACYMQ010000006.1 GCA_902775555.1 uncultured Lachnospiraceae bacterium
CCGGGGATGGCATTCATTATGGTCCTGGGGATGACATTCATTATGGTGCCGGGGATGGCATTCGACTCCGGGAGGATATCCTTTCGGGTCAGCTCCGGCTCTTTGGTGTCAGCTCCGGCTCTTTGGTGTCAACTCCGGCTCTTTGGTGTCAGTTCCGGCTCTTTCGGGTCAGCTCCGGCTCTTTGGGGTCAGCTCCGGCTCTTTGGGGTCAGCTCCGGCTCTTTGGTGTCAGCTCTGGCTCTTGCGGTTCTCGCGCATACGGAGCCGGGAATCCAGGATCTTCTTCCGGATCCGGAGATTCTTCGGTGTGATCTCCAGGATCTCATCCGTATCCAGGAAGTCCAGGGCCTGCTCCAGAGACAGCTGCTTCGGCGGTACCAGCTTCAAAGCCTCATCGGAACCCGAAGAACGGGTATTCGTCAGATGCTTGGTCTTGCAGACATTTACTTCGATATCCTCGGAACGTCCCGTCTCGCCGACGACCATTCCCGCATAAACCTCTACACCGGGGCCGATGAACATGGTTCCGCGTTCCTGTGCATTAAAGAGGCCGTAGGTAATGGAGGTTCCTGCCTCAAACGCGATCAGGGAACCGTTGGAACGATAATTCATATCTCCCTTGTAATCATCATATCCGTCAAAAATGGTATTGATGACACCGTTTCCTTTGGTTGCCGTCATAAAAGGTCCGCGGAATCCGATCAGTCCTCTTGAGGGGATCCGGAATTCCAGACGGGTGGTACCGCTCTCCGAAGGAGACATACCGGACAGTTCACCCTTCCTTATGCTCATCATATTGATCACGGTACCGGAGAATTCATCCGGCACATCCACTACAGCGATCTCATAAGGCTCCGTTCGTTTATTTCTCTCATCATACTTATAGATAACCTCAGCCTTGCTGACCGCAAATTCATATCCCTCGCGGCGCATATTCTCGATCAGAACGGACAGATGTAGCTCCCCGCGTCCGGACACCTTAAAGCAATCCGTGGAATCCGTATCCTCCACCCTCAGGCTGACATCCGTATTCAGCTCTCTGTACAGACGGTCTCTGAGATGACGGGAGGTGATGAACTTTCCTTCCTTTCCGGCAAGCGGTGAATCATTTACCATGAACTGCATGGAAATGGTAGGCTCCGTGATCTTCTGGAAGGGAATTGCTTCCGGCTGGTCCGGTGAACAGATGGTATCACCGATCTTCAGGTCTGCGATACCGGATACCGCTACAATGGAACCGATGGTTGCCTGCTCCACATCGATCCGGCCCAGTCCCTCATATTCATATAATTTACCGATCTTCACCTTCTCGGAACGTTCCTTGTCATGATGATTGACGATCAGCGCATCCTGGTTCAGGCGGATGGTTCCGTTGTCGATCTTTCCTACGCCGATCCGGCCTACATATTCATTGTAATCAATGGTACTGATCAGGATCTGAAGTCCGGCTTCCGGATCACCCTCCGGTGCGGGAATATGAGAAATGATGGTCTCAAACAGAGGCTTCATATCCGTACCCGGTTCATCGGCCGTATAGGAGGCTATCCCTTCTCTGGCCGAAGCATAGATGAAGGGGCAGTCCAGCTGATCATCCGTCGCGTCCAGATCCATCAGAAGCTCCAGAACCTCTTCCTCGACCTCTGCCGGACGTGCATCCGGACGGTCGATCTTATTTACACAGACGATGACCGACAGATTCAGGGAGAGTGCCTTCTGCAGAACGAATCTGGTCTGGGGCATGGGTCCTTCAAATGCATCCACGACAAGGATCACGCCGTTTACCATCTTGAGGACACGCTCCACCTCTCCGCCGAAATCCGCATGGCCCGGAGTATCAATGATATTGATCTTTACGCCGTTATAGGTCACGGCCGTATTCTTGGAAAGGATCGTGATCCCGCGCTCCCTCTCGATATCGTTGGAGTCCATGACGCGTTCCGCCACTTCCTGATTCTCTCTGAAAATGCCGCTCTGCTGCAGCAATCCGTCTACCAGTGTCGTTTTACCGTGATCTACGTGGGCAATGATCGCCACGTTCCGGATATCATCTCTTTTCATTCTCTGATCCTCAGTTCTTTAACATTCTATATCGTATTATTCTATATCGTATCACTTTGCATGATACAGGCGCGGGCCGCGATGGACGTGCCGTCGGACCATGTCCTCTGATCCGACCGGTGCACAGCCCGGTGCGTATGCCCGCGCCGTATGACTCATGTTCTCTGCATGCATCTCCTTATCCGATTCGACCACACCGTACGTGCCTGTCCTCCCGGCTTACCCGATGCATCCGGTCCTGCTCACGCCCCTCAGGTCGTTTTGCTCTGTCCGGATCACTGATCGCCTGTGGAATAGTTCGGTGCTTCCTTGGTGATCTGAATATCATGCGGATGACTCTCGCGGAGACCTGCTGATGTGATCTTTACGAATTTTGCCTTTTCATGCAGCTCTTCGATATTTGCCGCTCCTACATAACCCATTCCCGACCGGAGACCTCCGATCAGCTGGAATACGGTATCCTCTACGCTTCCCTTATAAGCCACACGGCCCTCGACTCCCTCCGGAACCAGCTTCTTCGCATTTGCCTGGAAGTAACGGTCCTTGGAGCCTGCCTCCATAGCGGCCAGGGAACCCATACCACGATATACCTTATATTTACGTCCCTGATACAATTCGAATTCACCGGGAGCTTCATCCGTTCCTGCAAAGATGGAACCCATCATACATACATTTCCGCCTGCAGCCAGAGCCTTGGTCACATCACCGGAATACTTGATACCGCCGTCGGCGATCACCGGGATACCCGCTTCCTTCGCAGCCGAATATGCATTCATGACTGCCGTAATCTGCGGAACGCCGATACCTGCGACCACACGTGTGGTACAGATGGAACCGGGGCCGATACCGATCTTAACCGCATCAACGCCTGCCTTGATCATTGCCTCGGTGCCTTCGCGGGTTGCCACATTTCCGGCGATCACATCCAGATCCGGATACTTCTCCTTGATCATGGCAAAGGTACGAAGGACATTTGCGGAATGACCATGGGCTGTATCGATAACGACAGCATCTACGTGGGACTTTACAAGCTCATCGATACGATCGGTAACATCCGCCGTAACTCCGACGGCTGCGGCACAGAGCAGACGTCCGTGTGCGTCCTTTGCAGCCTGGGGATATTTGATGGCTTTCTCGATATCCTTTATTGTGATAAGGCCCTTCAGGTTACCCTGATCGTCAACGATCGGAAGCTTTTCCTTTCTGGCACGGCCCAGGATCTCCTTTGCCTCATCCAGTGTAACACCCTCCCTTGCTGTGATCAGCCCCTCGGAGGTCATTACATCCTTGATCTTTCTGGAATAATCTGTTTCGAATTTGAGATCACGATTTGTGATGATACCGACCAGCTTACCGCCGGCGGCAATGATGGGAACACCGGAGATCCTGTACTTTGCCATAAGATCGTCCGCATCCCGAAGTGTATTCTCTGCAGAGAGTGAGAAGGGATCCGTGATGACTCCGTTCTCAGAACGCTTTACCATGTCAACTTCTTCCGCCTGAGCTTCAATGCTCATGTTCTTGTGGATCACACCGATACCACCCTGTCGTGCCATAGCGATGGCCATACGATGTTCCGTTACCGTATCCATGCCTGCGCTCATAAGCGGTATGTTCAATCGGATGTTTTTGGTCAGCTGCGTGGAGAGGTCTACCTCATTCGGAAGTACCTCTGAATATCCGGGGATCAACAACACGTCATCAAATGTAATGCCTTCACCGATAATCTCGCTCATCTTCCACTCTCCTTCTTAAATTTTCCTATAATATCTCAATGTGTAATTATAGATATGCTATCAAAGTTAGCATGCAGTGTCAACCAAATTCAGCATTGAAAAAATGCCGAAAATACATACTTCATTTGTACGAATTTTCGGCATTTTCCCGCCTTGTTTTTAACAGAATCCACTCATTTATATCAGATTCATGAACCACTCTCATTCTATTGTTTTTATCATGAACTATACACCCTGACACCCGTCCTTTGGAACCTCCTGCCGGGGTGCTCCGGCGGTCGTCCGGACACAAAAAAGGGATCCCTTCAGGATCCCAGAGCGCGAGACGGGAATCGAACCCGCGACCCTCTCCTTGGCAAGGAGATGCTCCACCGCTGAGCCACTCGCGCATCTTGTTGCCATGTCAGCAACAAAATGTATATTATCATAAGGACTTCTTTCTGTCAACCGCTTTTTTTACTTCTTTCATAATTCTTTTCCAAAATGCAGGATCAGACTTCACGGATCTTTCTCAGCGCATCCCTTACCTGATCCGGGTCTCTGGAATAGGACAGATACTCCTCCAGATAATCATCCGAGGATGGATTTTGGCACAGGTCGTACAACCTGGAGGCCAGACGGCCTGCGATCTCATTTCTGGTAGGTGCCTCCAGCATCAGGCTGCCAGCGATATCCGATAATTCCGCAGGGAATTCCATGGGACGGATGTTGATACCGATCCCGATGGTCACATGCTGGATCAATCCGGTCTCCAGATCCGTAACACCCTCACTGAGGATCCCGCAGACCTTCTTTCCGCAATAGAAGATATCATTGACCCATTTCAGCTTCAGCGGTTCCCGAAGAAGCGGCTGCAAAGTCTGAACCACCGATACGGCCGATGCCAGAGTGATCCTTTCCGGCTGATAGATCGGTTGCGCAAGCTCCGTACTGTACGTCAGGTACAGACCGCTATGTTCCGGCGAATAAAAGGTATGTCCCAGTCGTCCTCTGCCTCCGGTCTGACTGTCAGCCACCACAAGGAGACTGCCGGTATTTCCTTCCGCCAGCCGTCTCTTAGCAACATTGTTCGTGGAATCCACGCTGTCATATACCCCGATCTCAACATCCATGTCTTCCGTCAGAAATCTGCGGATCCCCGCTTCCGACAGAATGTCCGAGGTCTCATCCAGACGATATCCCCGATTTCCATCCGATATAATGATATGCCCTTCTTCCTTCAGCTGATTGATCGCTTTCCAGATCGCATTTCTTGACACGCCGAAACGATCTGCCAGCACCTGTCCGGATACAGCACGGGATCTTTCACTTTCCAATATACTCAGAACATTATCCTTTAACATAGGCTAGTATCTCTTCCATCCTATTCCGGGCATCAAACCGCCCAAGTTTATAGATACGCTTCAGACTCTCTACATCCTTCTCCGTCCGTCCGACACCCAGATCCCTGCTTGGCTGAAGGATCAGGACCTCTCCGGCCTCTTCATATCCCTTCAGCCGCTCCAGCGTCTTATTGTATGCATCCTGCCGGTCCTTTGCCGCCTGGATATACCCGGGATAATCCTTATACTTCAACTTCATCAGCGGGATCGTATTGTCCTTACCCTTTACATAACCCGCCGGACGCGTCAGTACCACAAGATTCCTTGCGAACCCGGAGGCACGCATGAACTCGATGGGAATACTGTCAGCCGTTCCTCCATCCAGCAGTTTCATCCCGTTATATTCCACGGTCTCGGAAACCAGCGGCAGGGAAGCCGACGCCCGGATGGCATCCACCTGCTTTTTCGCATCATAGATCCGGATATATTCCGGTTTTCCGGTCTCAATATTCGTAGCACAGGAATATACCTCGATACCGGCGGCATTCTTCTCAAATTCCACATAATCAAAGGGATACAGCTCGTCCGGGATCTCGTGGTAGCAGAACTCGGTCTCACAGATATTTCCGGTCTTTATCAGAGAACGCAGGCTCATAAACCTCTTGTTGTGTCTGTATTTAACGGAATACCGGATATTTCTTCCGTACTGACGGGAGATATAGGAGATTCCGTGAAGGATCCCCGCAGACACTCCCACCAGCCCGTCTATATGGATATCGTTCAGAAGAAACTCATCCAGCACTCCGGCGGTATACATCCCCCGCATCCCTCCGCCTTCCAGAACAAGTCCCAGGCGGCTCTTCGTCGTCTCATTTTTATCATGTGCATCCATAATTCAAACCCCGTATCTTTTTTCGATCACTGCGTTCCCGCGATTTCTTCGTCAGCCGGCAAAAATCTTATTTATCCGGGAGAAGTGCCGTCTCTTCCTTGATCGTCCTTAGAACGATATGTGTCTCGGTCTTCTCCACGCCCTCATATCCCTTGATCACCTTATAGACCTGGTCCAGGCTGTCCGTGGTATCCGTCACGATCCGAAGGACGAAGTCGAATTCACCCGTCTGATAATAACAGGAAGCAATGCTGTTATTGGATTTCACCAGTTCAACAAAGCCCTCATAGTAGTCCGGATGCTTCAGTGAAACATCCATCAGTGCCACCATACTGTTCCCCAGGACCTCCTGATCGATCTGAATGGTATACCCCTTGATCACACCGGAGGATTCCAGCTTACGGATCCGTTCGATCACGGCGGAAACCGAAAGACTGATCTCTTCACTGATGGCCGATGCCGGAAGACGTCCGTTCTTACTGAGGCACTGTAATATACGCATATCTATACTGTCCATACATCTTCTCCTACAGAAAAAAGCGGGCAGACTTTTTCTGCCCTTGCTTTTTTAGAATAAAATCTCTTTCCTGCTTTTCAGCAGCTTACCACCGACTACAATATTCAGGACGCCGAGCGTGATCCCGGAAACGATCAGGATCACTCCCAATGCGATGCTGGTTCCGCCGGCTCTCTTCATCTGCTTATATACACGTTCCATATCTCTCCTCCTATATCAGGCCTTCGCTCCATACTGCGCATAATATGCATCGATCCTGCCCTTTAATTCTTCATCGATCATCTGTTTCTCAACAAGGTAATCGATGATCTCCTTCATGGAAACGATGGCACCGGTCTCGAATCCGTAAAGATCCTTGATCTCCTGAAGTGCACTCTTTTCGCCCTTTCCTCTTTCACAACGGTCCAGGGAAACCATAAGTCCGAGGATCTTAACATCTCCCTGTGCCCTTACGATAGGGATCGTCTCCTCCATGGATTTACCGGATGTCGTCACATCCTCGATCACCACGATCCTGTCTCCGTCCTTGATGGGACTTCCCAGCAGGATCCCCGCATCTCCATGATCCTTGGCTTCCTTACGATTCGAGCAATAGCGGATCTCCTTCCCGTAGAGTCTGCTGTATGCGATGGTGGTTGCCACACTGATCGGTATTCCTTTATACGCAGGCCCGAAGAGAACATCAAAGTCATCCCCATATGCATTATGGATCGCTTTCGCATAGAACTCTCCCAGCTTCTCCAACTGGGTCCCTGTGATATAAAGACCGGCGTTCATGAAGAAAGGAGACTTTCTTCCGCTCTTCAGCGTAAAATCACCGAACTTCAGAACATTGCTTTCCAGCATGAAGTCAACAAATTCCTGTTTATACGCTTCCATACGTCCTCCTGAAATAGCAGTTGATGCCTCATTTTATCATAAATGGAGAATTCTTTCAATCTCAGGCTTTTTTCTCCTGCAAAAAGAGGATCTTGTCGTAGATCCGGTCTGCAGCCTCCAGTTTGGACATCAGGGGAAGCTGTTCATTTCCGTCTTTTGTGATCAGCGTCAGGATATTTGTATCCACCTGATAACCCGCTCCCTCCTGTGTCAGGGAATTGGCGCAGATCATATCCGCATTCTTTTTTGCAAGCTTTGCCGCGGAATTCTCCAGCAGGTTCTCCGTCTCCATGGAGAATCCGCAGATGAACTGTCCGGGACGTTTGTTCTCTCCCAGGGAGAGCAGGATATCCTTCGTCCGCTTAAGGGGAATGGAAAGATCCCCTTCCTTCTTCTTGATCTTCTGATCCGCGACGGTGGCGGGTGTGTAGTCTGCTACCGCTGCCGCCATCACCACGATATCCGCGGTCTTCGATGCATCCGTCACCTGCTGATACATTTCCTCTGCCGTGTGGATCTTACGAAGCTCCACACCCAAAGGTGCTTCCAGCGCAGTCGGTCCGGATACCAGGGTCACTCTCGCACCTCTCATGGCTGCGGACTTTGCGAGCGCATATCCCATCTTGCCCGAAGAATGGTTGGTGATCACCCGGATCGGATCCAGAGGCTCCTCTGTGGGGCCGGCAGATACGACGACATGCTTTCCTTCCAGATCATGGACATGTCCGACCTCCAGCAGGATCTGATCCACCAGGATCTCTTCCTTCGGCAGTTTTCCCTTCCCTTCGTATCCGCAGGCAAGATAGCCCTCCGAAGGTTCCAGGATCTTATACCCGAAACGCTTCAGTTTCTCTATATTGTCCTGAACGATGGGATTCTCCAGCATATATACATTCATGGACGGGCATACCAGGATCGGGCAGCGGGCCGGAAGTACCGTGGTCGTCAGCATATCATCGGCGATGCCTCCCGCCAGTTTTCCGATCACATCGGCAGTGGCCGGGGCGATCAGGATGCAGTCCGCACCCGTTCCCAGGGAAATGTGCGGAACATGGGCCGCATCGTCCGGCGTCTCATCAAAGGTATCCAGATAGACTTTGTTCTTGGTCAGGACCTCAAAGGTCTGAGGCGTGATAAAATGTGCGGCATTCCGGGTCATCACAACATGCACATTTGCATGAAGCTTCACAAGCATACTGGCTACATTTGCCATCTTATAGGCTGCGATCCCACCGGTCACCCCAAGCAGGATATTCTTATCTTTCAGCATAACAGATCCCCCCGATCAAATACGGATGCTTCCTCCTGTCTCCGATGCGTATTCCTCCGACAGCCGGTTATTCTTCCGTTCCGTCCGCACCGTTCTCCTCTGCGGGCATATCCTCCAGTCTTCCATGCTTCTCGTAGCGAGTCGCACGTGTCACGTGATTCTCGCTGTCTACAAAGATCACTCTCGGCGGATTCTCCGCAAATTCCTCCGGTGTCATCATGGCATAGTTCATGATGATGACACGGTCTCCCGTACTCACATGACGCGCAGCCGCACCATTCAGACAGATCACTCCGGATCCTGCCTCGCCGGATATGACATAGGTTTCCAGCCGGGCGCCGTTATCAACATCCGCAACCTGAACCCTTTCATATTCGATAAGTCCTGCTGCATCCATCAGATCCTGATCTATGGTGATGCTTCCTACATAATTCAGTTCCGCCTGGGTTACGGTCGCTCTGTGGATCTTACTCTTTAAAACATTGATCAGCATGAGATTCTCCTTTAATCATGATTCGATAGGTTCTTCACCTACAGGCCATATGCCTTCCGGTGACAGTTACACTTCAGCGATGAAATTATCGATCAGACGCACCTTGTCATTGATCTTCACCGCAATGGCACAGAGGATATCCCCCTTCAGCACATCCACGGATTCCATGGTGAGTCCGTCTACCACCTCAACATAATCGATCTTTGCCATGGGCTCGCTCTCGATCAGTTCGGTCATGGCCTTCTTTATGACAGCAGCATCTCTCTCGCCGTCCTTCACCATCTTTTCACCAAGCCGGACAGACCGGGACAGAACAAGGGCCGCTTTCCGTTCCTCTTCATTCATGTAGGTATTTCTGGAGCTCATGGCCAGTCCGTCCTCTTCCCGGACGATGGGGCATCCGACGATCTCCAGAGGCATGTTCAGGTCTTTGACAAAACGCTTCACAACTGCCAGCTGCTGGGCATCCTTCTGCCCGAAGTAGGCACGGTCGGGCTGTACGATATTGAACAGCTTGGATACCACCGTGCATACCCCCCGGAAATGAACGGGGCGGGACAGTCCGCACAGATGATTGGTCAGGCCGTTCATATCCACATAGGATACAAAGCCTTCCGGATACATTTCCGACGGCTCCGGATGAAAGATCAGGTCTGCTCCCGTACTCTCGCACAACGCGGCATCATGATCCAGATCTCTCGGGTAGCTTGCCAGATCCTCATTGGGTCCGAACTGGGTCGGATTCACAAATACACTGACTACGGTATGATCATTGTCCCGTACGCTGGCAGCGATGAGACTCTGATGTCCCGCATGCAGGAAACCCATGGTGGGCACAAGTCCCACGCTCTCTCCGGCTGCTCTCCAGCCCTTCACGATCTCTCTTACTTCTGCAACTGTGGTTGCGATCTTCATTCTTTCATCCTCCTGTTTTATCACTCTCTTATCACTCTTTTATTCTTCTCTTTGTCCAAATATGCCATGAAATGCTTTATTTTGCAAGGGAGTCAACGTAGTTTTCCAGTTCTGCATATACTTCATCCTTCATGGGATAGGTATGTTCTTCGGCTGGATAACTTCCTGCCTTTACTTCCTCATCGTAGGCACGGAAGCCTGCCTTCATGGCATCCCCCACATTTGCGAAGGCCTTTACGAACTTCGGCCGGAAATCACTGAACATCGACAGCATGTCCGCATATACCAGGACCTGTCCGTCACATCCCGCGCCCGCACCGATACCGATCGTGGGGATCCTGAGCAGCTTCGTAACGATCGATGCGAGACGTGCCGGTACACATTCCAGTGTCACGGCGAACGCACCCGCCTCCTGGACCGCCAGTGCGTCACGGACCAGTTTCCTGGCCGGCTCCAGTTCCTTCGCCTGGGACTTGAATCCTCCAAAGACATTTATGGACTGGGGGGTAAGACCCAGATGAGCCATAACCGGTATGCCGGCCTGCGAGATGGCCCTGATCTGGGGGCATACCTCTTCACCGCCTTCCAGCTTCACCGCTCCTCCGCGTCCTTCCTTCATAAGGCGTCCCGCATTCATGACCGCATCATATACCGAAGCCTGATAGGACATAAAGGGCATATCGATCACCACCAGTGAATTCTCGGCTCCCCGGGCCACTGCCGCACCATGATGGATCATATCCTCCATGGTAACGGAAATGGTATCCGGATAACCCAGTACCACATTTCCCAGGGAATCGCCCACCAGGATCGCGTTGATCCCTGCGCTGTCCTCCAGCTTGGCGGTAGAATAATCATAGGCTGTCAGCATGGAGATCTTCTCTCCTCTTTCCTTCATCTGCTGAAATGTAACAACCGTGTTCTTCATAAATCTCCTCCTCTCATGTTGCATCTCATATATTACGCATTAAGCTTATTTCATTATCCCGTCATTTCAGGAGTTCTCGTATCGGTTCATAGTTCCTGTCCGGATTCTTCTTCTCCGCGGTCCTCAGCACCAGCCCGGAAAGCAGAAGATACGCCTCCTTATGCCGGCCCGAAAGAACCGCCAGGTGCTTTGCCACCGTCCCGGCATCACCCCGCTCCACAGGTCCCGTGAGCTGCGCTACGGGTCCGTGCTTTGCGATGCCCTCCGCATTATCCAGGAAGAGTCCTGCCAGCGCTTTCTCCGCCTCCTGTTCCCCGAACCCACAGGCCACCAGCTCTTCCGCCGCTGCTGCATACAGACCGCAGACCAGGTTGCTTGCCATAACGGCCGAGGCATGATACCTGACCTTCTCCGCAGCGGATATGGCCTTGCATCTCAGTCCTGCCTCCGAAAGAAGCATGAGCCAGTCCTGCAGATGTTCCGGTGCGCCTTCCACCGTAAACCAGGCATGATCCAGGGTTTGATAGGACGTTTTTCTGTTTGAGATTGCATATAGGGGATGGATCGAATAACCGTAAGCTCCGGTTCCGGCAAAGACGTCGGAAGAAAGTGCGCCACTGGTGTGGCACAGGAGCTTACCCTGAAGTGAGGCCTGCATCTGAAGCTCCCTGACAACAGGAGCAATGGCCTGATCACTTACCGTTAGAAACACTGCATCATTTTCATTCACAAGAGAACCTGCCGAATCGTAGCATAAAGTATCGGTCCACCTTGCCGCTTCCAGAGCCTTCTCTGCCGTCCGGTTGTAATAACCCGTGACATGCACTCCATGCTCCTTCAGATACCGTCCCAGCGTACAGCCGACACGGCCGGCACCATAAAATCCAATCTTCATACGATCACCTCCTGTCTCAATAAAGATCATCGTCTGTTTCATAGGGTTCGATGCCATGTTTCTATGAAATTTAAAAGGGTACAGTTTCTTTCGAATACCATCCAAAGTGAGTATACAGAAACCGTACCCTTTTTGTAAATACATTTTTGTGATATAAATTGTATAAAATTTAGTACATGTTATTTCTTCTTCAGTTCCACATAGGTGCCGATCATATCCAGGATCGCTTCCATATTCTCTTCCCGGATCTGCTCATCCAGTGCCTGAAGGAATTCCGTGTCTTCGGTTCCGTAACGGAAGCTTCGGATCAGCCTAAGCTCGTCCGAGATTGCCTTGGAATCCTTCTCCTTTGCAGCCCGGAGCATGCGCACCAGTGCCACGGAATCCACCTCGGATTTCATCTCCGGCTCCTTCTTCACAGGCGCATCCTTCTCCGTCTCCGCAGGAACACGGCCGGATTTGACCTCCGCTGCCCGGGCAGCATACTCTTCATCCGTGATCCCCTTCTGTCCTGCTGCGAAATCCAGATAGATGGCGATGGCGTCGATCACCTTCTCCAGCATGGAAAGCGTGGTGGACAGATGATCCCTGACGTAATCCTTATTGCCGATGTTGATGGCGGCATCGATCCTGGTGATGTGATTCAGCAGCTCCGTTGCACCGATGTTCTGGGCGCCGTTCTTCACATTATGAAGCCTTGCCCGGAAGGTACGGTAATTCTTGCTGAACTTGATCCGGAGGTCCTCCGGTGAATTCTGGTTCTGATCATAGAAAGTACTCAGGATACGGTTATATACCTCGATACTTCCGCCGATCCTCTCCAGTGTTCCAGCCACATCCAGATATTTCTGGAGCTCGGTGAGTCCGTCGGCAAAACGGGATTCATTGATATACTTCGCCAGATCTCCGGAACGGTAATGGATCTTCTCCTTCGGCAGATACTTGGTTGCCATGGTCGCCATGGAGATAAAATCCAGCGGCTTTACGATCACGTCCGTAAATCCCTCGGCTACAAGTGTTTCGAAATCCTCCCGGATCGCATCCTCCGTCATGGCGATGATCGGCAGCGTATCCATTCCGTCTCTTGCGATCTCGCGGATCTCATGCATGGCATCCGTCCCGCTCATGACCGGCATGGAAAGATCCATGAATACCATATCGTAATCCTGGTTCATTACCATATCCACGGCACTGAACCCGGATGTAGCGATATCCGAGCGGATCTCCATCTGTTTCATGACACCCGTGGCTACGGTACGGCTGATCTCCATATCATCCACCAGAAGCACATTTACTTCCGGCATCAGCATACGCTCCGCTTCCTCCCGTGTGATCCGTTCCAGACTCTCGGGTCCGGAAGCCAGAGTGACCGCATCATCATCCGGCCGCATCTGCTTCAGTGAAACCGTAAATGCGGAACCCGCACCATAGGTACTCTCCACCTCCAGATCACCGTCCATGATCTCCACCAGCTGCTTTGCCACGGCAAGGCTGATCCCGCTTCCGGTATAGCCCGTCTGTTTCTTGTTGTCGGCGATATTGTATACCTCGAAAATGTGCTGCAGACGATCCTTCCGGATACCGATACCGGTATCGGAGATACTGAAGAGCAGACGGTCCTTCTCCTTCGGATCCTGACTCTCATAACAGTCTACATACAGAGTGATGGTTCCTTCCTTTGTATACTTCTGCGCATTGTCCAGGAGGATCTCCAGTACTCTCTTGATCTTCTCATAATCACCGATCATAACGTCCGGTATATTCTCACCGAGATCCACCAGGAACCGCACCGGTCTTTGCTCCAGGGCATTGATCACCTGATCGGAGATGTCACACACCAGCGTGGTTATGGAATAAGGCGCCTCATTCACCGTTTCCTTGCCTGCCTCCAACCGGGCCAGCTCTATGGTCTCATCCACCTTTCCGAGGATATCCCGGCCGGACTCAACAATGGCCGAAAGGCTGTTCTTCTGCTCCTCCGGATCCTGTTCCCGCAGCACGGTCTCCGCAAGTCCGATGATGGCATTTACCGGCGTCTTGATCTCATTGCTCATATGGGCAAGAAAGTCCGTTTTGGCCGTACTGGATTTAACGGCAACCTCATGCTCCTTCTCCAGCTTCTCGATCTCCCGGTTCTGTCCGGCAACCCGCTTCTGGAAGCGGATCATTCCTATCACCACCAGGAACACGATCAGGATCAGCAAAGAAACCGTACTCCTTGAACAGAGTGAACGTGATATCCTTCTCGCTGGTAACACCGTCGCCGTTCATGGCCCGCACGGTAAATGTGTAATTTCCGCCCTCCAGGTTCGTATAAACGGCCTGCATGGGATCACTGGGGCTTATGGTGATCGGTGAACTGTCAAAGCCTTCCAGCATGTATTCCACCTGTATATTCTCACGGTTGATATAACTGAGTACCGCGAAGGATATGGATACACGCTGCGTATCTGCCGGGATCGAAAGGCTGCCTCCGATCTGGTCAAAATGGTAGACCGAATCATCTACATTGATCTCCGACACCGTAAGCTTCGGAGCGATCCCGTTCGTATGAGGATCGCCGATGGTCATCGTATAGATCCCCTGACCTGTGCACAGATACAGCAGGTCCTTTCGGATCATGGCATTGGAATAAAGTGTCAGAGGACTGGACAGCCCGTCCCCCTGTGCATAATACCTGCTCTTTATCTCACCGGTTCCGAGCAGTTCATCCTCCGTGGTACAGAGTACGCCCTTGGAGCCGATGATCCAGAGACGGTTTCCATCCTCACGGGTCTCTGACAGGATATCATAAATGTTATTGGAGAAATCGATCTTATTGACGGGACGGATCGTCTCCGAGAAAAAGGACAGTCCGTTATCCGTTCCGATCCAGAGTCCCTTCTCTCCCGGATAGATACAGGTCACAACATTGGATGTGAGACCATCCACATCGGTATAATGATGGATCACATCATCCTTGATGACATACATGCCGCTGCCGTCGGAGCCGGCATAGATCCATCCGTCCTTATCCTGGTACATACACAGGATATTCGGGTTATCCATCCCGTTATCGGCAGAGTAGTTCCGTACCAGCTTACCGTCCGTTCCGATGATACTGATACCCTCCTGTGTCGCTACGGCAACCGTCTTGTCCTGCAGCTCCATCGTCAGATTGATCTGGTTGGAAAGCAGAGCCACCGTACGGCCGTATACACGGATCTCCCCTCCCGGGGTATAACAGATGACTCCGTATTTACGTGAAGTCGAGATCCAGAGATTTCCTCCGGAATCCCGCATTACATTTTTTACACCGGCACCCGCCAGACTTTCCGTCAGTTCATTTGTCACCGGTTTTTCCTTGGAATCCAGGATCTGAAGACCGTCATCGGTTCCGATATACTTCATCCCGTCATATTCCACAATACAGTTGGTTCCGCTCTTGTCCAGTCCGTAACGCTGGTTAAAGCTGCGGAACTTGCTGTTTCCCAGGAGCAGGATCCCCATCCGGTTGGATGCAAACCAGTAGTTCCCCTCATAATCCATGATCATGGAGGAAAAATACTTACTGATCCGTGTGTCATAAAGCGCCGTAAATTTCCCCTTACGGTCGAAATATCCGATACCGCTGTCGGCGCAGATAAAGAGCCGTTCTCCGTCATCATACAGCGAGTTGATACCTTCTCTTCCGGAAGTCATCTTCTCAAACTGAAGGTTCTTCTTCATATGCAGGACATCGGTTCCGACGGTTCCGAGATAGACGGATCCGTCTTCCGCACCATACAGACAGGAGATCTCATCGGAAGTGTAATCCTCTCCCTTATAGTACAGGATCTGTCCATCGCTGTTCATACGAAAGAACTGTCCACCGCTCTCCAGTCCCCACAGATCATCACCCGCAAGCGAAAGCTCCCTGATATTGCGTCCTGCCGTGTCTTCCACCAGATGCAGGCTGTCCTCCACAGGGTCTGCCGTGTAGATGCCGTAAGCCGTTGCAACATATACAACTCCGTTGGCACCTTCACATACGTCATTGATCGTCTTTACGCCCAGATAATATTCATCGGAGAAATGCCGGATCTCACTGCCCCTGATATAGAACAGACCATAATTCTTCGTAGCGATCCAAAGCCTTCCGGTAGAATCCTGGAACAGGCTGCTGATAAGATACACATCATCCTTATCCGTATCCCAGAGGTTGAAGGTTTTGAATTCCTTTCCGTTATAACGGTAAAGTCCTCCGTCCGTCCCGACCCATATATATCCGGACTGCGTCTGATATACACAGTTTACCTCGGCACTGCCGAGTCCGCTCTCCTGATCATAGACCGTCTGCCGGTAAAGCGAAAGAAATGCATCCTTTGCCGCCGCCCTGGCAGGAGTCTTCTGCATGAAAAGAGCGCATGTCATAAAACATGCGAGAAGGATCCATATGATGATCTTCTTCCTTCTGCTTCTCATTCCTGCAAAAGACTCCTTTCTCCAAAGTGCGGAAGTACTTATGTCCGGTGTACCCCGGCCGGTCGTTTACAGGCCTTCAGGCTCTGCCTGAAGCCTCCCTGAGGAACGCCTCATATCCTTTTTCCGTTTCATAGATATCTGCCTTGGAAGTAACCTCCCAGGGAGCGTGCATATTCAGGACTGCTACGCCGCAGTCAATGACCTCCATATCATAGAGGGACAGAATATATGCGATGGTTCCTCCTCCGCCTGCATCTACCTTACCCAGCTCCGCTGTCTGATAATGTACCTTTTCCTTTTCAAGGATCCCGCGGATCCGGCCGATGTACTCGGCATTTGCATCATTGGAACCGGATTTGCCCCGTGCTCCCGTGAATTTATTGAATACCATACCTCTGCCGAGGAATGCCGCATTCTTTTCTTCAAAGCAGGATGCATAAAGCGGATCATAACCCGCGCTGACATCCGAGGACAGCATGCAGGATGCCGCCAGACAGCGGCGCAGCTGAAGCGGACTGTCTTTTCCCGCCAGGGCAAGAAGCTCTGCCGTTACATTTTCAAAGAAGCGGGACTGCATACCGGTAGCGCCTACGGAACCGATCTCCTCCTTGTCCACGAGAAGCGTGCAGGCAGTCCTTTTCAGTTCCTTCTGATTCAGCATTGCCACCAGACTGGTATAGGCGCAGACCTTATCATCCTGTCCGTAGGCAAGGATCATGGAGCGATCGATCCCCATATCACGGGGTTTCCCCGCGGGAACGATCTCGAGCTCCGCAGACATGAAATCCTCTTCCGTCATACCGTACTTCTCCTTCAGCAGCTGAAGCACCTGACTCTTCACGGGATTCTTGTCTTCCTTCTTCTCTCCCTTGTCATCCCGGGAGATCTTGATGGGGCGGGATGCGATCAGCAGATCCAGATTTTCGCCTTCAACTGCCTTTGCCGCAGTCTTGGCCATCTGATCCTGCGCCAGGTGGATCAGGATATCCGTCACACAGAATACCGGATCCGACTCATCCTCACCGATCACCACATCCACCAGAGTTCCGTCTGTTTTTGCAACCACACCGTGAATGGCCAGGGGCAGGGTCACCCACTGATATTTCTTGATACCGCCATAGTAATGGGTATCCAGATAGGCCAGATCACTTTTCTCATAGAGAGGATTCTGCTTTACATCCAGCCGGGGAGAATCCAGATGGGCACCCAGGATATTCATACCCTTTTCCAGCGGATCCTTGCCGATGTGGAACAGAGCAACCGTCTTTCCCATATTGTCGGCATAGATCTTGTCTCCCGCTGCAAGCTTCTTCTTACGCTTCATGGCTTCCTCCAGCGAGATATATCCCGCCTTCTTCGCCTGCTCGATCACATAACGGGTTCCCTCCCGCTCCGTCTTGCCCAGGAAGAGGTATTCCTTATATCCGTCACAGAGTTCCTCCAGTTTCTTTAATTCCTTCTTCCCATAGGACTTCCATGCATTCTTACGTTCCATATACATCCTCTCTTTCTGTCATTTTCATAGATACATATATGAAAACTAATTATAACACAATCAGGTACCGGTTATCAAATGATCATGGAAAGTCCGATCCTCTTCCGCTTCATATCCACGGAAATGACCTTGACCGTCACAACATCCCCTACGGAAACCACGTCCAGCGGATGCTTCACGAACTTCTTGTTGGTGAGCTGGCTGATATGCACCAGACCGTCCTGGTGTACACCGATATCCACGAAAGCTCCGAAGTCGATCACGTTACGGACCGTGCCCTTCAGGATCATACCCTCGGTCAGGTCCTTCATATCCAGCACATCCGTCCGGAGCACGGGCTGCGGCATATCCGCACGCGGATCTCTTCCCGGGCGCGTCATCTCGGCAACCATATCACGCAGTGTAGGCTCACCGACTCCCAGCTGGTCCGCTGTCTTCTTATAATCCTGAATAAAGATGACGGCCTTGCCTTCCCGGACATCCTGAAGGGAACAGCTGCATACCTCCATCAGCTGTGAGGCCGCAGCATAGCTTTCGGGATGGACTCCGGTATTATCCAGAGGATTGCTTCCGTTCCGGATCCGGAGGAAGCCGGCGCACTGCTCATAGGCCTTGGGTCCGAGCTTCGGAACCTTCAGGAGCTGGCTCCTTTCCGTGAAACCGCCTTCCTTCTCCCGGTATGCCACGATATTTTTCGCGATGGGCTTTGTGATACCGGAAATGTACTCCAGAAGCGATGCGGATGCGGTATTCAGATCCACACCTACCCGGTTTACACAGTCCTCAACCACGCCTCCCAGCGCTTCCCGCAGCTTCTTCTGATTCATGTCATGCTGATACTGTCCGACGCCTATGGATTCCGGCGTGATCTTCACCAGCTCCGCCAGCGGATCCTGGAGTCTTCTTGCGATGGACGCCGCACTTCTCTGTCCCACATCGAAGTTCGGGAATTCCTCCGTTGCAAGCGCACTTGCGGAGTAAACGGAAGCACCGGCCTCATTTGTAATGACGTAGGCCACCTCCCGTTCCGGATCTTCCTTACGGAGCTCCTCCAGAAGCTCGGCTACGATCTGCTCGGATTCCCGGGATGCGGTTCCGTTCCCGATGGAGATCAGATCGATATGATACTTACGGATCAGCTTCTTGACCGTATCCTTGGCTGCGCGGATCTTCACCGGATTGGTCGGCGCCGTCGGATATACCACCGTGGTATCCAGTACCTTTCCGGTGGGATCGGTAACTGCTAGCTTACAGCCGGTACGGAATGCCGGATCCCATCCGAGAACGGTCTTTCCCGCAATGGGAGGCTGCATCAGAAGCTGTCGCAGATTCTTACCAAAGACGGTAATGGCCCCGTCCTCAGCGGATTCCGTCAGCATCGCCCGGATCTCATTCTCAATGGAGGGTTTGATCAGGCGGGAATAGGCATCCGCAACTGCAGACCGAAGATACTGTGCGGTACCGGCAGAGGGCTCATGGATCCTCTGCTTCTCCAGATACTGCAGGATCTCTTCCTCGGGCGCTTCCACCGTAACACTGAGCACCTTCTCGGATTCTCCCCTGTTCAGGGCAAGAACACGGTAACCGGTGATCCTGGACAGCGGCTCCTGAAAATCATAATAGGTTTCGTAAGGCGTCTCCTGCTCCGGATCCTTGGCAACGGAACGGATGATCCCCTTCTTCATGGTGCGCTCCCGGATCCATGTACGATGATCCGCCTCATCGGAGACACCCTCCGCTATGATATCCATCGCACCCTGGATGGCTTCCTTTACGGACTTCACACCCTTCTCTTCCGACAGATACTTCTCCGCTTCCTTCTCCACATCCGTGGACATCTGCTCCAGAAGGATCAGATTCGCCAGAGGCTCCAGTCCCTTCTCCTTTGCAACACTGGCACGTGTCTTACGTTTCTGTTTATACGGACGGTACAGATCCTCCACTGCCACAAGTGTCTCGGCGGCACGTATGGCCTTCTCCAGTTCGTCCGTCAGCTTCTCCTGTTCACGAATGGCCGTGATCACGGCTTCCTTTCTCTCCTCCAGATTTCTGAGATAGGTCAGTCGTTCTCCCAGAAGACGAAGCTGCTCATCATTCAGGGTTCCGGTTACCTCCTTTCGGTACCTGGCGATGAACGGGATCGTACAACCCTCATCTATGAGCTTTATGGCAGCTTCCACCTGCCATTCCTTTACCTTCAGTTCTTCCGCAATGATCTTCGTGATTTCCATGTAACTCCTTGTTTCCTTTCTTTATTTCTTACTGCTTCCCGCTTTTTATTCCCCGGCGGTCTCAAACTGGCTGTTATACAGCTGACTGTAGAAGCCTCCCTGTTTCAGAAGTGCTTCGTGATCTCCCTGTTCTATGATATTTCCGTCCCGCATCACCAGGATCACATCCGCCTCCTGTATGGTGGAGAGCCGGTGTGCCACGATGAAGCTGGTGCGTCCTTCCATCATTTTCGCGAAGGATCTCTGCACCCGGTGTTCGGTCCGTGTATCGATGGAGCTGGTGGCCTCATCCAGGATCAGCATGGGCGGCAGCCGGAGCATGACACGGGTGATACAGAGCAGCTGCTTCTGCCCCTGGGACAGGCTTCCGCCGTCCTCACCCAGTATGGTATCGTAACCCTTCGGCATCCGCCGTATAAAGCGGTCCGCATGGGTCAGTGCCGCTGCGTTCCGGATCTCCTCATCCGTGGCGTCCGGTTTTCCGTAGGCGATATTCTCCCTGACGGTTCCCTGCTTCAGCCATGTCTCCTGAAGCACCATACCGTAATTCTGCCGCAGACTGTTTCGTGTGACGGACCGGATGTCCGTTCCCTCCACAGAGATCGATCCCCGGTCCACATCATAGAACCGCATCAGCAGATTGATGAGGGTGGACTTCCCACAGCCCGTAGGCCCTACGATGGCCACTCTCTTACCCGGTTCCACGTGAAGGTTCAGATCCTGCAGCAGGGTCTTTGATTTATCGTAGGAGAAGGATACATCCGTAAGATCCACCTCTCCCTTTACATCCCGCAGTACCCTGGCGTCCTCCGGATCCTCCGTCTCCGCCTGCTGTTCGAGGAGTTCAAAGAGCCGCTCCGCACAGGCAAGGGAATTCTGAAGCTCCGTGATAACACCGGATATCTCATTAAACGGCTTTGTATACTGGTTTGCGTAGCTGAGGAAGCAGGTCAGTTCTCCCACCGTAAGCCGTCCGGCCATGGCAAAAGCCGCTCCCAGGATCCCTACCCCCGCATAGATCAGATTATTCACAAACCGCGTTCCCGGATTGGTCAGAGACGAGAAAAATGTGGCTCTTTTCGATGTCTTTGCCAACCGGTCATTGATCTTCTCAAAACGTTCCGTCGCGCGCTCCTCATATCCGAAGGCCTGTACCACCTTCTGGTTACCCACCATTTCCTCCACGAGGCCCGTAAGCTCTCCTCTGTCCGATGACTGCTGGCGGAAGAGATGAAAGGTCTTTCTCGCGATAAATGAGGCAAGAAAGAGCGATGCCGGTGTGAGTCCCACCACGAGTGCGGCGATCCATCCGTTCAAAGTAAACATGAATACAAGTGTAAGTATAATGGTGGTAAGTCCCGTGAACAGCTGGGAGAATCCAAGCAGAAGTCCGTCCGAGAACTGATCGATATCCCCGATCATCCGGGACACCACATCCCCCGCAGACTGCCGGTCGATGTACTCGAGGGGAAGCTGCTGCATATGTTCAAATGCCCTGCTCCGGATATCCTTAACCACATGATATACGATCCGGTTGTTGATGGCGCTCTGAAGCCACTGTGTCATAAAGGAGATGGCTGTCAGGATCAGAAACCAGGTAATGATCCTGCCGACCCCGTCGCTGTCCACCCGGCCCGCCCCGAGGATATGGTCGATGGCCCGGCCTGCCAGAATTGGGGAATAGAGCTGAAGGATCACCGTCGCTGCCGAGAACAGCAGAGACAGAATGAGAAACGGCAGGTAAGGTCTTAGAAAATGTAATACCTTTCCGAGGGTCCTTTTTCTATTCATGGACAGGCACCCCCTTTCCTTTCAGGGGGGCTTCCTTCGGAGTCTTCAGCTCCTCCTCCCGTAACTGGGACCCGCAGATCTCGCGGTAGGTCTCACAATCTGCAAGCAGGCTGTCATGGGTTCCGATCCCTGCCACCTCACCGTCTTCCAAAACTATGATCTGATCCGCCGCACGAACGGTGGATACTCTCTGGGATACAAGGAACGTGGTCATTCCGTCCGTCCCTTTTCGAAGTGCACGACGCAGCGCGGCATCCGTAGCAAAATCCAATGCGGAGGCACTGTCATCCAGGATCAGGATCTTCGGCTTCTTCACCAGGGCACGGGCTATGGTCAGCCTCTGCTTCTGTCCGCCGGAAAGGTTCTTTCCTCCCTGATTCAGGCGAAACTCCAGCTTCCCTTCTTTCTCCTTCACAAAGTCCTCCGCCTGGGCGATACGCAGCGCTTCCCAGAGTTCCTCATCCGAAGCCTCCGGGTCTCCCCAGCGAAGATTCTCGGCTATGGTTCCCGAGAAGAGCACTGCCTTCTGCGGGACCACACCGATGAAGCTCCGAAGCTGTTCCTTCGGATAGTCCCGGATATCCACACCGTCGATCCGGATGCTTCCCTCCGTACTTTCATAGAAACGCGGGATCAGATTGACCAGCGTGGACTTGCCGGATCCGGTACCTCCGATCACACCGACGGTCTCTCCCGCACGTGCCCGGAAGCTGATATGATCGATGGCATTTTCTCCGGAATCTTCATATCGCATACTGACGTCCGTGAAAGCAACCCTGTCACCGGATGTCGTCCGGACCTCATTTTCCGAAAACGACAGCGAGGGCTGAACCGCAAAAACCTCCGACACCCTTCTTCCCGCAGCGATGGATTTTGTCATGGTGATGATCAGATTTGCCAGCTTGATCAGTTCCACCAGGATCTGGGACATGTAGTTCACCAGTGCAACCACCTGTCCCTGGGTCAGATCTCCCGCATCCACCCGGATCGCCCCGTAATTGATCAGTGCCGCGATCCCCAGATTCACGATGACATATGTGACGGGATTCATAAAAGCCGTGATCCGTCCCACAAAGAGCTGGGACTTCATCAGGCGTTTCCCCGTCTCCTCATATTCCCTTTTCTCTTCTTCCTCATGATTAAATGCGCGGATCACCCGGACACCGATCAGATTTTCTCTGGTCAGCAGCGTTACCCGGTCCAGCCGGTCCTGCACCTTCTTATAAAGAGGAATGGATGCAAATGTGATGGTAAAGACCACAGCCATGAGCAGTGGAAGTACCACAAGGAATACCATGGCTGTTTTCGCATCCACCGTAAAGGCCATGATCACCGCACCGAAGACGATGAACGGCGAGCGAAGGAACAGACGGAGCACCATATTTACGCCTGTCTGTACCTGATTGGTATCGCTGGTCATCCGGGTCACCAGTGTAGAAGTTCCGAGCCGGTCCAGCTCCCGGTAGGTCAGACGGTTTATGTGCCGGAACAGATCGAAGCGCAGTTCCTTTCCCACACCGGCTGCCGCAACTGCCGAAAAATACTGGGCCGTCACCGAGCTTCCGAACCCAACGAGAGCCAGAAGGAGCAGGACACCGCCCATGGCATAGATCATCCCCCGGTCACCCTGTCCGATGCCGTCATCGATCATTTTGGCAACCACAAGTGGCACCAGCAGTTCAAAGATCGCTTCCAGCATTTTGAACAGTGGTGCCATAACAGCCTGTACCTTATAATGTTTTAAATAGCGAGCTGCAAGTTTCATAGATATGTTCCAAAAAAAAGTTTTATCTCACGGTCCGGGTTGCGATCACGGAAATCCCCGTTCCTGCAACATCCTCGATCACCGTCTGTCCGATCTCCACAGGTGCCATGAGCCGCACCGCATGTATTTCCTTCATTACGTCAAATATCTTATCCTTCGGGATATCCGCTGCGGTCTTTACCGGGCAGCGGGGAAGCTGTCCGCCGGTTACCCTTACGGAGCCCGTCACTGTCCTTACCGGATGTGTCACCTCTTCTTCCCCATAGGCTGCACCTCTCGGACAGGTATTTCCCGTAACGGTCACCCTGCCGTCATCCTCCACGGTCACGGACAACTGACATCCCATGGGACATTTGATGCAGGTAAGCGATCTTTCTGTCATAGGCTAATCCTCCAGCGTGATCCGTACAGAGCCCACCGGATCAGCGGTCGGCTTTAATCTGCAGGTTTCCATTTCACCCGGTGCCATGACCCTTTTGGGGATCTGCATCACACGGGTATCATCGTAATAGACGCATAATTTCCTGTCCTTATATACATCCGCCACACGGAAACGGACTGTTACCGGCTCCCGAAGTGCACCCTCACATAAAACAGACGGCACCGTATAACGGATCCCGCCTACACAGCTTACAGGGATCCTGTCTCCTTCCGGCTTCCGGCCTTCTCCCTCTTTCAGCCAGACCGCAGCAGCCTTTCCGGCACCTGCCGCCTCCTCGGAGACATAGTCCACCAGATCATGCACATGCAGCACATTTCCACAGGCAAAGATCCCCGGGACCCCGGTCATAAAGCTTTCATCCACCACCGGTCCGCCTGTCACGCGCGACAGCTCGACACCTGCAGATTTACTGAGTTCATTCTCCGGAAGAAGGCCACAGGAAAGCAGCAGGGTATCGCAGGGATAATACTGCTCTGTTCCCGGGATCACCTGTCTGTTCCCGTCTACCCGGGCGATCTCCACACCGGTCAGCCGTCCTCTTCCGTCCACCCTGGAAACGGTATGGGACAGAAGGAGCGGAATCCCGAAATCATTCAGACACTGTTCTATATTTCTGCGAAGCCCTCCGGAATACGGCATGATCTCCGCTACTGCCAGCACCTTTGCTCCCTCCAGTGTCATGCGGCGTGCCATGATGAGCCCGATATCGCCGGACCCGAGGATCACCACCCTTTTTCCGATCATCCTGCCTTCCATGTTGATCAGCCGCTGCGCTGTTCCTGCCGTATAGATACCTGCCGGCCGGTCTCCCGGGGTATTCAGGGCTCCTCTGGGACGTTCCCTGCAGCCCATGGCCAGGATCACAGCCCCGGCCTGCAGCTGTACCACCCCTTCTTCGGGGCTGATATACGTGATCACTCTCCCGGGAGTGATGTCCAGCACGATGGAGGAAGTCCTGTAGTCGATCCCTCTTTCCAGCAGCATTTCCATAAAACGATGGGCATATTCCGGTCCCGTCAGCTCCTCCTTGAACCGATGAAGTCCGAACCCGTTATGTATACATTGATTCAGGATCCCTCCCAGACGGACATCTCTCTCCAGAAGAAGGAGATCCTCCACTCCGGCATCCCTCGCGGATACGGCAGCCGACAGACCGGCCGGACCGCCTCCGATCACCACCAGACTTCTATATTCCATCTTCCGCCTCCCGTTCATCCTTTACCAGAAATGTTGAACCGGGCCGGTTCTTGCAAACCTCTTCCATGGGGATCCCGAGTTCCGTGGCAAGGATCTCCAGTGTTCCGGGCGTGCAGAAGCCTGCCTGGCAGCGCCCCATGCCCTGACGCACTCTTCTTTTTATACCGTCCATGGATCTGGCCCCCACGGGTCTTCGGATGGCATCCACGATCTCGCCCTCCGTAACGACTTCGCATCGGCACACTACCCTGCCGTATGCCGGATTCTCCCTGATGAGACGGTTTCTCTCCTCCGGCGGAAGATCCATCGGATGCAGGATCCCGGTGCGGGTTGCCTTGAAATCTTCTTTTCTCTGAAAATCTCCCGCCTCTTCGATCTCGGCCAGAAGATATTCCGCAATGGCAGGTGCACCGGACAGACCCGGTGACTCCACCCCTGCAGCATCAAAGAATCCGGGGACCTCGATGGTCCCGTCTTCCCGCCTGGGCTGTCCCAGGACAAAGTCCCTTCCGTCCTCTGTTGCCCGGTTTCCTGCAAAAGCCGTGATCACATAGCGGAAATCAAGTCCCGGTACGCTTCGCTTCCCCTGTTGCTGCACAAAGGCGATCCCCTCGGGACTGGTTGCCACATCATCCGGATCCCCTACGGCCACTGCATTCGGTCCCACCATCAGATTCCCATGCACTGTGGGCGTTACCAGCGTTCCCTTTCCTTTTTCCGTTGGCAGCTGAAAGATGGTATGACGGACCAATCCGCCCACCTCCTGATCCAGAAGCTGGTATTCTCCTCTTCGCGGGGTGATATGCAGTTTCTTCTCCGATACCATATTGTGGAATACATCCGAGTAGACGCCTGCGGCATTTACCACCATCCGGGTATGGAAGGTATCCTTTTCCGTAATAAGCGAAAAACCTTCCTCTTCTCTCCGGATCTCCTTCACCTCCGTCAGGAACCGGAAGTCCACTCCGTTCTCCGCCGCATTTTCCGCAAATGCCACAGTCATGATGAAGGGGTCCGTGATCGCACTGGTGGGGGCATACAATGCTCCTTTTACCTCCTGCGAAAGAGCAGGCTCCATCTGCCTTGCTTCATCTCCGGAAATGATACGAAGTCCTTCCACGCCGTTCTTTTCTCCCCTGCTTTTCAGTTCCTGCAGCTTCGGGAGATTCTCTTCTTCAAAACAAACAACAAAGGCACCGTTTCGTCGGTAAGGAATATCCAGTTCTTTGGATAAACCCTCCATCAAAACAGAGCCTCTGACATTCATTGCCGCTTTTAAAGTACCGGTTCGGGCATCATGACCTGCATGTACGATGGCGCTGTTTGCCTTGGAGGTCCCGGAGCAGACATCCTCCTCCCGCTCCAGGACCAGGATCCGTGCTTTCAGTCTGGAAAGCTCACGGGCCACGGCACAGCCCACAACGCCGGCACCGATTATGATTATGTCATACGTATCTCTCGTCATGTCATCCTTCTTACTGCGGATACAGCGCCTCCTTGATCAGATCCGAATTCTTCTGAAGGTTCGGCACAAGAACCGCCATGTTATTGATCCGTTCATTGGTATATGCACCATCTGCAGGAACACGGAAGGTATCTCCCACGTGTATCCCTTCTTTTGCGATATAATATACGTAACCCAGGATCTCGGAATCCGTCATATCCGTTGCGAAATACGGGATCACTGCATTTACCAGATCCAGCTGTTCGGAGATCCCCATCTCGGAAACCTTGTTAAAGGCAGCCATAAGAACCCTTCTCTGACGATCGGTCCTCTCCCAGTCCGAGCGGCCCACATGCCTCGTTCTTGAATAAGCCAGTGCCTGGTCGGCCTTCAGCATATTCTTTCCTGCCTTCAGGTTCCAGTTATCTCCTCCGGTCAGTCCCGCTTCCGCGTTCATGACCGACCCGATCCCATTCAGATAATCTGCCTCATCCTGTGTCAGTTCGATCTCCAGATCTCCGATACTGGTCATGGCCTTGATGAAGCCTTCAAAATCCACCTCGATCGCATTGTCGATCCCGATACCGAAATCCTTCTCGATGGTCTCCTTCAGAAGAACGGCTCCTCCGTAATTATAGGCTGCATTGATCCGGTTATCGCTATAGCCCTCGATGGGAACGTACATATCTCTCATAAATGAGATCAGTGTGATCTTGTTCGTCTTCTTATTGATACTGCAGAGGATCATACTGTCCGAACGTGCGGGAACCGTATCCGTAGGTCTTCGGTCCTGTCCGATCAGAATGATATTCTTGATCTCTTTATCCTGCTTTACCTGTTCATACAGCTCGTCCCATTTTACCTGATCCGCCGAGATCGTATCCACTCCTTCGTCCGAAGACGCTTCAAAGGTCTCCTGTTCCCGGGGGGTACGGCTTCTTTCCTCGATCCGGTTGATCCTGCCGAGGTACATCTTGATCCCGATCCATACGACCAATGCCACCAGAAGGAGCACGGCGCCAATGATGATCAGGACCCTTCCCCATTTCGGGATCCCCTTCTTCGTCTTCCTGCTTTTTCCGGTCCCGGATCCCGTGTCATTAACTTCGGGCGTATCATCTCCCACATCGTCCGGATCCTCTGCCGGAGCAGCTTTCGGAGCAGTTTTCGGAACTTCTTTTTTCTTCGATCCCATCATCTCTTTCGGTGTATCACTCTGATCGACCGAAGCAGTCTTCTTCCCGGAATTTTTATTCTCCTCAGCAACTTCCTGTTCTTTCTTCAGCGCTTCTTCGGCTTTCCTCAGGATCTCTTTTGCCTTCTTAACATTATCGTCCTTCTTCATGTCCGGATCCATGATATCATTATCTTTTTTCATGATTCACCAAAATGCTCCTCGCAGTGTTTTTTCAAAGCCTCAAAACTCTCATGACTGATCACATGCTCCATACGGCAGGCATCCTCAGTCGCATTTTCTTCGCTGACTCCCAGCTCCATAAGGAACCGTGAGATCACCTTATGACGTTCGTATATCGTCTCAGCTATCTCTTTTCCATCCTCTGTCAGATAGATATAACCCGCATCCGTAACCGTGATCAGCTCCTTTTCACGCAGGTTCTTCATTGCGATACTGACACTGGATTTCTTATAATCAAGCTCATTTGCCACATCGACGGCCCGAACTACCGGAAGACGTTCCGAAAGCATCAGGATCGCTTCCAGATAATTCTCCATAGATTCGTTTGATTTAATGTTATGCATCTTCTCCCCCAAAATAAGCATCAAAAACCACTGAAACGATTATAGCAAACCAACAGAAATGTGGCAAGAAGCTAATCCTGTGCACCCGACTGAAGTTTACGCAGCTTCTCAGACTGATAATCCTTACTGATACTCAGTATCTCCTTCAGGAACCGGATATAGGATTCCTGAAATCTGGGTTCAATGGATACCGCCAGGCGTTCCAGCATCTCCTTCTCCCTGCCGGGCTGGTAGACCGCACCATTGCTTCTGGCCTTCAGCTCCGCAACCTCATCCGACAGTTCCATCCTCTTCAGAAAAAGCGCCTTCATCTTCTGATCCACATCATCGATCCGCGCACGGATCGCAGCCAATTCCTTCTGACTATCCTCTTTCATCTTTTCTCTCCTTACCTGATACCCGTATCTCCTTTAGAAAAGGAGACGGATGCACTGCCCTTCGCCCGATCATTTTCGGTGCATGGATCGTAAGCCGTTCGGAAGCTCTGGTGATCCCCACGTAAAACATCCGCCGTTCTTCTTCCACCGCTGCTTCCGTCCTGGCTTTTTTATGCGGGATCACATCTTCCACACAGTCCAGGATGTGAACCTCCCGGAACTCCAGCCCTTTGGCGCTATGCAGTGTCATCAGCTGCACCCCCGGCCGTATTCCTTCTCTCTGGCTTTCTCTTTTTCGGTTTTCCTCCTTCAGCAGTTCCCGATAGGCATCCGCATATTCAAAGAAATCCTCCAAATGGTCATATGGCTCCGCCATGGACCGGAGTTCATCCAGTGTATCCAGGATCTCACCCCGGTCCAGGGATCTTCGGTCCGCCTCCTCCATGAGCCAGGCCTCATACCGGACTACCTTTCGTATATAATCGATAGCCGCAGCAGGGGGAAGGGTACGTATTCTCCGCAAATGTTCCCTGAGGTTCTGAAGATTTTTTTCCAGATAGGCCGTTCCCCTGACCCGTGCCGTCATTTTAACGAGATCCACCGGATCCTCCATGAGCAGGTCTCTTCGTATATAACGTACCGGCTTATTCATGATCCGGAGGAATCTTCCCCTCTCCTGTTCACCGGCCGCAAAATGAAGATAATCCATCACCGGTTCCGCTGCCATATGGGAGAAGATATCCGGGATCCTGTCCCGCATCACATACGGGATCTGATACTCCCTCAGCAGGAATCCGATCCCCCTGGGATCCCGATTTGTACGGAAGAGCACCGCGATCTCCTCATAGGGTACTCCCCGCTCATGGGCTTTCAGGATGGAAGAAAGGATCTCCTTATGCTCTTCCCTGTCATTTGCAGGCTCCCGAAATATGACCCGCTCCCCCGGTCTCCCCTTCTTCTTTGCCCTAAGGGCCTTCTCATATCTGCTTTTGTTATGCCGGATCAGTCTTGCACCCGTATCCGTGATAAAATCCGGACACCGGTAATTGACACTGAGCGCGATCCTTTTCCCCTGTGGAAATTCCCGGTCGAAGGAGAGCATGATCTCCGGCCTTGCACCACGGAATCCGTAAATGGACTGATCATCATCCCCCACGGCAAAAAAATTGTCACGGGGATGCACCAGCAGCTTCAGGATCTCGTACTGGATCCGGTTGGTATCCTGATATTCATCCACCATGATAAAAGGATACATCTCCCGGATCCGTTCCAGGATATCCTTTCTCTCGGTCAGAAGACGGTAGCACATTTCCAGCATGTCATTAAAATCCAGCCGTCCCAGGCGCTTCTTTCGTTCCCGGAATCTCCTGATCAGCAGCCGGAATTCCTCGGCCGGAAGATCCGTGCTGTAATAATCCTCCGGACGGATCATATCATTTGTGATAAGATCCATCTGATGCAGCACACTCTGAAGGACTTCCTCACTGCTTCCGTATTCCGGGGAGATCTCCGACAGGAGTTTCCGGATCATGGCCGTCCTCTCGTCCTCCCCCAGCACCGCTTCCGCCGGAAGCTTATATGCCGTTCGTATGATCCAGTAGAAAAAAGCATGAAAGGTAGAGAACCGGACGCCCCCCGAAGCCTGGTCCATGGCCTCATATCTTTGCTGCATGGACCTTGCGGCCGCCTTGGTAAATGTGATGACAAGGATCTGCCTCGGTATCACACCATGAACCGTCACCAGGCGGTTCACCCTCTGCAGGATCACCGTAGTCTTCCCCGAGCCCGGTGTCCCCAGTACAAGAAGGGGTCCCCGAAACCATTCGATTGCCTGTATTTGTTCTTCGTTAAATGTCATCTGTTCCTTTCGTTTCCCCGTACGAAAAAACAAAGGATCCTGTCAATCTCCTGACGGGATCCTTCGCTTTCGTTCAGGACAGCATTACAGATTTGCTCCACAGCATTTCTTATATTTTTTACCTGAACCACAGGGGCACGGATCATTCCGTCCTACCTTCGGAGGCTTTACGATGGTATGAGAGGATTTCTCCTTCTTATAAAGCTCCTCCCTCTTCTCCTTCGTATAGATCGCATCCCACTGGGGCAGAGTATACAGCCATTCCGCATTGCACTGTACCATATTCATATACAGTTTCTCTGTATCGATCTCCAGAGTAAGGGGCGTATCCTCCTCCATATTCTCCAGGTCATTTTCATTTACAAGGCTGTCATTGATACCATCCAGAAAACCGGTCATGGTCTCGATATCCGTATTCCAGCGTTCCGCCAGACTCTTTACCGTTCCTTCCACCTTCTGTGCCGGATCCTGAAGCAGTTCTTCATAGATTCCCTTCTCTACAAGAAAATAATCCTTCCAGAATTTCTGTCCTTCCGGGGTCCGCTCATCCAGACCATAGGCATGATCCCGCCAATCCTTAAGAAGTCCCATAACATCTCTCCCTTTAGCATTGATTATTCTATCCCTGTGCCATTGATGCACCGTCGCATATTATAGCAAATGCATTCCCTTGTTTCAAGAGTTACCTTTCGAAAAGGCAGGAAAGGTTCCTACGGATTCACGCAGGCACCGCTCTTATTGAACTTATAGGTCTTCTTCCCGATTTTCTTCGAAGTATCCGTCAGGCAGTACCCCTTACTGTCGAAGTAATACCACTTACCATCGATCCTTTGCCACCGGTTCTTCGGATACCAGCCCTTGGAATCAATGTAGTACCAGCCTGTCTTATCTCTCTTCCATTTTGCCTTCGGCTGATAGGTCCAGCTTCCGTTCTTGTTCAGCCAGTAACCCTTACACCATTCATTGGATGCCATACTGCCGCCGGATTTAAAGAAATACCACGTTTTGCCGATCTTCTTCCATCCCGTGACCATGACTCCGTTTTTACCCAGATAATACCAGTTCTTTCCATCCTTCAGCCATCCGGTCTGCATATATCCCTTTTTGTCGAAGTGATACCATTTTCCGCCGATCTTCACCCAGGCATTCTTCGGATAGGAACCGTCCGTATATCTGAACCATGTACCATGGGAATCACTTTGCCATGTTCCGTTTTCACCCTCCGGATCCTTCTTCTCTGCTGTTGTAACGATCTTCGTATTCGGATCCACATAAAGCCCATGCTGCGCATTTTCCTTGGACCGGTAGATTAAATACTTCGTTCCGGTATGAGAATCCGTCGTTTCCGTTTTGGTTCCGGCGTACGCTTCCAGCAGCATACTGTTGCGACTGATATCCAGCTCCCCGATGGAGTTGCCGTAACAGCTGACACTGTAAAGCATCGGATTTTGGGACAGCTCCAGCTCCGAAAGACTGCACCCGGAGCAGGAAAGCTCCCGGAGTTTCGGGCAGACAGAAAGGTCGATCCTGCTGATCCCGGTAGAAGAAACCCACAGCCATTCCAGTGCGCCGTTCTTTGACAGATCCAGTGTGGTTATGGGATTCTCCCCGCAATATAATCGCTTCAGTTTTGTCTGTTTACCAAGGTCCAGGGTCTTCAGCTGATTCTCTCCGCACTGAAGTTCTATCAGCATCGGATTTGCAGAAAGATCCAGTACGGTCAGTCCGCATCCTTCGCACCACAGATCATCCAGCTTCGGATTCGATTTCGTATTCAGTGTCTTCAATTCCGGATTATATGCCACATCCAGTATCCGAAGCTCCGGAAGCATGGTCACATCCAGCCCTTTTAGTCCGTTTCCTCCCAGATAAAGGGATTCCAGACTTTTATTCCGTGACAGGTCCACCGTCTGAACCCGGCAGTTCGATGCTGAAAGATATTTCAGATTCGGGAAGTACTGAATTCCTTCCAGTGTCGTAAGCTTCTCCTCCCAGTCATCCAGTGCCAGATTCTTTACATCCAGTGCTTCCTGCATGGACAGAACCTTATCTGAATTCCAGTCAATACTTTTATTCAATAACGTGGTCCGAAGTCCTTCTGACGGAAAAGCAGCTGCATCCAACGAAACCACCAGAGGCACCTGTCCGCTTAGGGCAAGGGATCCTTTCGAAGATTTACGGATCGTACTGTATCCCGTTTCATAGACGGTTCCGTAAAGAGCGGCATCCACCAGCCTCGGATTCCTGCGGATATCCACCTGATCGATCCGGGACCTGTAGAGTTCCAGCTTTGAAAGCTCCGGATTATCCGACACATTGAGTGACTTAACAGCCGTATCTGCAAGATACAATTCGGTAAGGTACGGATTCTTTGCCACATAAACAGTGGAAAGATCCTCATTTTCCGAAAGATCCAGAACCATGAGGTTTCTCGCCCCCTTCAGATTTGCATTCTTGATCTTATTATGATATGCATAGAGTTTCCGTAACTGATCCAGTTTTTCCACTCCGACCAGCGATTGGATCCCCATATTCCCGATATGCAGCTCATAGATATCTGCGATATCATCCTCCGATAATACGCCGTTTCCGTCCGGATCAAAGGTGTCCTTCATATACTGCCGGAGTACCGTATCGGAGAAACTGTCATCGATGGAGATACCGTCCAGAACCTTTACGACCTTGGTATATGCATCATTTTCAAAACCGGTTTTCCGGATCCGGACCCTGAAATAATACCCCAGATCCGACTCCGTTACCTTGTAACGCTCCGGTCCCTGCTCCTCTTCTGTCGGATTGGAGATATCCGTCCAGCCGGAGGTCCCGTTGGCACTTCGCTGCCACTGCACCTGAAAACCGTTCATATCCCGGTGAAAGTCCAGCGCACCGTCAAACCACACCCTGAGAGTGGATCCCACCACCGGATAGGACGGCGTCAGTTTGATGGCATCCGTCAGCCCGTAATGTACCGTTGCCGACTTCAGACTGTCATTTCCATCCAGGATCTCCACGGAATCCCATTCTGCCTTGGTTCCGCCATAATAGACATCCGTAAGCTTCGGTGTTTTATTAAACGCATTTTTCTGGATCGACAGGATATTCTTCGGGATCACGACTCCTGTCAGATTCGGACAATTGGCAAATGTATCTTCATAGACAAGGCCCATCCCGCCGCTGAGATTCACCACACGGATCCCCGTACAGTTCTGGAAGGCGCCCTCCCGGACCGTCTTCACGCTGTCCGGGAGATCCACCTGCGGGAAATTGATCCCGCCGGCAAATGCCCTTTCATAAATGACACGCAGGGTTTCCGGAAATACCAGCTTGTCCGGGATCGTCCGATAGAAGGCTTCCGTACCTATCGTCTCAAGCCCGTTTCCGAAGGAGATCTTACGCAGCCTGGACTGATCCTTAAATGCTCCTCTGTCCACATACTTCACACTGTCGGCCAGATTTGCCTCCGTGATCTTCGGCGTTTCAAGCTTCGGGGCCTTGAATGCGTAGGTTCCGATCTCAGTCACACCATCCCCGACCTCCACACGATAGATCTTCTTCAGATTCTCCTTCCAGGGTGCGGTGGTACTTTCCTGTGAGGTGGAATCAAGAGTATAATCCCCCGTCTTTCCCGTACCTGAAATATAGATCGTATAGGGTGACGACGCATCCGAACCGTCTTCGATCACGGAATAACTGCAATCCCCGGTGGAACCGCTTTCAACCACATCGCCTTCCGCCGCAAAACTGGCCATTCCTCCGGCAAGAACCACCCCTGCCGTAAGTATTGACACCATGGCCGAAGCACATTTTCTCATCAATCTCATTTGCTTTCCCATCAAACCTCATCCTTTCGATCGTGTGCCTCACGGATTCGTGCAGACTCCGCTCTTATTGAACTTATAGGTCTTCTTTCCGATCTTCTTTGAAGTATCTGTCAGACAATATCCCTTGCTGTCGAAGTAATACCACTTACCATCGATCTTCTGCCACTGATCCTTCGGATACCATCCCTTGGAATCAATGTAGTACCAGCCTGTCTTGTTCTTCTTCCATTTTGCCTTCGGCTTATAGGTCCAGCTTCCGTTCTTGTTCAGCCAGTAGCCCTTGCACCATTCATTGGATGCCATATAACCGTCTGCTTTGAAGAAGTACCACTTGCCGTCGACCTTCTGCCACTGATTCTTCGGATACCAGCCGGAACTGTCCTCGATCCACCAGCCCTTCTTGTTCTTCTTCCATTTCATTTTCGGCTGATAGCTCTGAACACCGTTCTTATCATACCATTTGCCCTTCACCCATTCATTGGAATATAAAGGCGGCAGAAGGATATCCGATGCATCAGTTACCATCTTTGTTCCCTCTTTGTCCAGGAAGATCGTGCCGCAGTCGCTGCAGATATAATAGACCTTATGACCTCTCTTATCTGCTGTAGATGCCAGTTTATCCACCTTTGTCAGTTTATGGGCTTCTATGGCTTCTGTCTTCGTTGCACCGCAGTCCTCACAGGTGTAGGTCATAACGCCGGCTGCCTTGGCAGTGGCTTCCTTCGTCACCGTTCCGTCATCCCAGGAGTGATAATCGGATTCCGTATCCTTGCAGACCTTACAGGTTCTGGTGTGGGATCCGTCCTTACTATCCTGACAGGGGCCCCAGTCATGCTGATGCATCAGCTTCGTGGTATCCTTTGGAAGGATGAGCTTATTCGGATTCAGCTTCTGCTGGTGCACGATGAACCAGACAAGTACACCCGGAGTCGAATCATATTGAGGAACGTCCAGCGTAATGGTGCTTACTTTGACCATGAATTCACCGTGTATGGACGAAAACGGCTGCACGGTGCCTGTGATGCGTCCCTTACTGTCAATGCTGAGTCCGGAAGGCAGCTTTTCTCCATTATTGGAATAAGCGGTAACCTGATGAGTGACACCTGCAGCCGTATGTCTGGGATTGCAGATATGGATCAGATACTCACTGATATCGATATCCACCTCGTCACCCACATAAACATCGAAATAACTCTGCGTCAGTTCAAAGGTATCCTTCGGTATACTGATCCCGTAGAAATCATGCACGCAGGTGACCTGCTTCTCATTGTCAATGGTCACGCTGTAGGCACTGCTGCCGTTGATCCTGACCTTCAGAACTCCCTCGGTGCCCTCTACGAATCGTTTGGAGGATGACTCCGGCAGCGTAAGTACGATCTTGGCCTGCGGACGCCAGTTATCCTCCCGGATCAGTGTCCCCTCAGCCGTAAGGCCGCGGGTATATGTAACAGAAGCAATGGTGATACCCGGATTGGAAACCGCAATATTCTCCTTCACGGGAGCCTTATCCCCATAACAGAGATCCTCGAATCCCAGGATATCAAAGCCCGTAATATCATTGACCGGATCATACCCCTCATTTACCGTAAGATGATAGATCGGGCCTGTATAATCATACGACTTTCCGGTATTATAATCCCTGACTGTCCCCCGGAATACATAATAGCCGGAATCCGCAGGTTTCAGCGAGGCAATATTGATACTCCGACGGGCATCCGTAAGGACATACTTTCCGTTGGTAAAAATCTTCGTTCCACCGCCGTTTTTAAGTGTTGTTTCACTGTCCGCCTTATACCAGCAGGCATCGCTCAACTGATCCGGATTCAGTATCATGGCATCCTCCGCTGTCATCTTGACAACTCCCGCCGACTGGTAAACCGCCTTCTGTATCACCTCTTTACTGTCCGTCAGATTCACTCCGAAATGTGCCGCCCTCGTCTGGGTTTCGCCATCCGTATTTTTGAAGACACAGGCGATATCTGCCGCTCCGGTAATGGGATAATCCTTCAATGTAGCCACACCTGTCGCGGAGTCGAAGGTGCCACCGCTGATCGATGCACTTTCCGGATAAAGCATCTTCCACTCTGCCCCGGTGGCACCTGTAGCCTTCGCGGTCAGAGTCACCTTTGTTCCTGGGCCGTCCACGATCTTCCCGGAAGGATCCGTAACCACCTTCGGTTTCCTGGTGTCCAGATTCACCTTGATGATCTTCCGGAAGGCCGCCTTCCTTGCCACCTTGCCCGAGCCCAGATAGAGCACGTGATTGTTGCTCACCTGGAGCATGAAACTCTGCCCGAGATGTGCATCCGAAGGAAGGACATTCTTCAGATCTACATAGACTCTTCCATCCTTCCGATCCGTATCCCTGATCGTATAGGTGTTTATGATCTTTCCGATCCCGCCGCCCTCACTGTATTTCGATCCGTTGATCGATACTGCAGGCATGACACCGGTCTCGTCACTGACGAATACAAATCCCTGTTTCGAAGAACGAACCTCATCCGGATCCCAATAGGAATCATCATTGATATAAAATGTGGAATCCCCCTCCATATCCCAGTTGATCTCCTTGATCTCTGTACCGGAGGTATCAAAGGCCGGTGTAATGATATCCGTCTTCGGAACGACCCTGAAGCTCTCGGTCGTACTTGTCAGATTCCCGGCAGTCCAGTCTGAAGGACTGATCTTCTTTCCGGAGCGGTAGATATTCATCTTATCCGGATCCAGTGCGGATACGGGAACTCCGATCTTCCCGTAAGATCCGTTCATATAGATCGTACATTTCCCCAGATCGCCGAAGACATACGGAGTCGGGATCAGGATCCTGTCATTTTTATGATTGTAGAAATCACCTGCCATGATACGGATGGAGCCGGCATGATTCTGGATGACATCCGCATCGCTCCGGCCTTCAAAGGTTCCGTTGTTGATCTTTACATTTCCGCCGGTCTGATAAATAACGGCCGCACGTTTGTACTCCTTTATGAAATGTGATCCCTCGGTGGCGCCGGACGGGGCCTCGGTTGTCTGGATCCGATATCCGCGTGCATTCCAGTGTCCGCCGTTGACCGTAACATTTCCTTTGCTGAGATCGATCGCAACGCAGTTGATATTCTGCCTTACATACCCGTCGAACCGGTGAGTCCGGGCCAGACTGAAATCATTATACAGATATTTCACATGGCATCCGTCCATGACCCACTGTTTCTTGGAACGGGTATAATTCCTTCCTCCGTTCAGGATCAGGTCTCCGCCGTCAACGTAAAAATAGTTCCTGTGCATCTCATCGCCGCTATGGACCTCGGGAAGGCCATGCCATTCGGTTGCATCAAACATCCTTCCGCCGAAATTCAGTTCCCCGTCTCCCTTCTGACTGGAGTCATTGATGGTAAGACTGCTTCCGCTTCCGATCCTGAACATATAAAACTGTGTACCGATCCCGGCATATGTGGGACTAGAGAAGTTGATATTCACCTCAAACTTGTACCCGTTCAGATCAAAGGTCTTTTTACCGGATCCCAGCTCGGCAAAAAATTTCCGGGTACTGTTGTTATAAGTCACCGCCGCATACCCATCCAGCTTGATGTTCACGTCTCCGTTCTCCATCAGGGCTTTTCGGATCTCTTCCGCATTATGTGATACCAAATCCTTCGGTGCTGCTTCAACGACTCCTCCCCATGCCGGAAAGAGGCCCAGCATAAGTGTAAGCACCAACAGGATGCCCATCCACCTTTTCATCCTCTTCATCCGATACATCTGCTTCCTCCCTTCCTTACGTTCCCCTTTCAGATCCACATCGCCTGCTGACAAAACTACTTTGAAAAGACTTTCCTTAACCATAGGAAAAGATACAGGATCACGGAATACAGGATCAGTGTGACCATCACTGCCAGCGTTTGATCACTGCCTGTCACAAGACAGATCAAAAACCATACAACCAGCACTGCCATGATCAGCAGACCGATCACTGCAAAAACTCTGGCCGCTTTCCCGTGAGACGCTCCCCCGGCTTCTGTCATGGTTTCCGTCTCCAGCTCTGTCTTTGGGCCTGTCTCCTGCTCTGTCCCAGGCCCCGTCTCCTGTTCTGTCCCGTTCACGTTCTCATCCATTTCCTTGTTCACATCTTTTTCCATATGATTCTCCGGTATGGTATCCCTCTCCCCGCCCTGCAGACGGGTCCCCGGATCCCACACATTATATAATACGAACCCCGGCCATATTTTTATGGATGGGGTTCATAGATCATTTCTTTGTATCGTCCTTCAGGTAATCCATCCATTTTTGTATATCGGCTTCCTTCCCCTGCTCCGAAGGGATATAGAACTTTGAACCGACCAGCGCATCCGGGAGATATTGCTGTTCCACATAATGCTTCGGATAATCATGGGCATATTGATATCCCACATGTCCCAGTTCCTTCGAGCCGCTGTAGTGTGCATCACGAAGATGTGGCGGAACCTCCGCCCTTCCATGGGTTTTGACCGCATCCATTGCGGCATAGATCGCATTGGTTACCGAATTGCTCTTCGGAGCCGTAGCCACATACACCGCCGCATGCGCCAGGATCAGTTGGGATTCGGGCATACCCACGCGCTCCACGGCCTGCGCCGCGGCAACTGCGACCTGGAGTGCCTGCGGATCCGCCATTCCCACGTCCTCACTGGCACAGATCATGATCCTTCTGGCGATAAATGTCACACTTTCTCCGCCATACAGCATTTTGGCCAGATAGTAGACTGCCGCATCCGGATCAGATCCCCGCATGGATTTAATAAAGGCGGAAATGATATCGTAATGATTGTCTCCGTCCTTATCATACTTGATATTCCGCCTTTGGATACATTCCTCCGCCACTTCCGTGGTGATACGGATCTTTCCGTCGGCCTTGTCCGGTTCCGTAGTCATGACTGCCAGTTCCACGGCATTCAGGGCATTCCGGGCATCTCCCTCCGCCATATCCGCCAGGAAGGAAACTGCTTCGTCGGAGATCTCCGCATTGTAGATCCCCATCCCCTGCTCTTTATCATATACTGCTCTTCGGATCAGCGTCTGTATATTCTCCTCCGTGAGAGGATGCAGCTGAAATACGGTGGATCGGGAGATCAACGCACTATTCACTTCAAAATAGGGATTCTCGGTGGTAGCACCGATCAGGATAACGGTCCCGTCTTCAACATAAGGAAGCAGGAAATCCTGCTGCGCTTTATTGAACCTGTGGATCTCGTCAACAAAGAGAATGGTTTTCCTGCCATACATGCCCAGGGTGTTCCGGGCTTCACGAACGACCTCCTCCATATCTTTTTTCCCGGAGGTCGTCGCGTTTATTTCCTTAAAATCAGATTTCGTGGTATTGGCTATCACATAAGCCAGACTGGTCTTCCCCGTACCGGGAGGACCGTAAAAAATGACGGAGGACAGACGATCCGCTTCAATGGCCCGTGTCAGCAGCTTCCCCGGTCCGAGGATATGCTCCTGTCCTACCACATCCGACAGCTTCTTCGGACGCAGCCTGCGGGCCAGAGGAGCCTCCTTCTTCGCATTCTGCCCTCTCATGTAATCAAAAAGATCCATAGTCCTATCCTTCGACAACACCAAGCTTCTTAATGATCGAATCAAATTTCATCACATCAATGGGCTTGCAGATATAATCATCATAATCCTCGCTGGCATAGGATGCATCAAAGTCCTCATCCAGTGCACTGATCATGATCACCTTGCAGCGTGAGATCCTTGGGATCCCGAGTTTTCTCTCGGCATCACGAATAGATGCCAATGCTTTATATCCGTCGATCTTCGGCATCATGATATCCAGACATACGAGATCAAAAAAATTCTTCTCCGTTGCTGCAGCCACAAACGTGTCCACCGCCTGTATCCCGTCTGTCGTAAGGACCACCTCACCATAGCGGGACAACAGCTTTGACAGGAACTTGCCGCTCGCCTGATCGTCTTCTGCCACTAAAACTCTCATAATGCACCTCCGTTTTTTTCCGCCTTGATCAGACGGATCATATGATCAACAAATAAGCAGATTTCCTTACCAAAAGCGCCCTTCTGCACACCGAAACGTCGTTTCAGACATGCAGCATGGATATACCCATAGACGCAATCCGTCAGATTCTCTGCGATAAGCTCAGTCTTGATCTCTCCTGCCTCTTTTGCTTCACGGAAAAGGTTCGTCAGATATTCTCTCCTGCTCTGTGCCCCTGCCTCGACCATATCACGGGTTGCGGGATTATGAAGCAGCTCCTCATACTGAAGCATCAAGGTAGACAATGTATAATAATTCTCATAATAGATGGCATAGTTCTCCACATATGCCCGGATCTTCTCCAGATAACTGCCTTCCTTTGACTGGATCGTCTTTCGGATTCCCTTATCAAAACGAAAATAGTAGGAAACAACATCTACCAAAAGTTCATTCACATCGCCGTAAAAACGATATAATAACGGTTCTGACAGGTTCGCCTTAGCCGATATTGTCTTGGTTGTCAGATTCGACAATCCGGATTCACTGATAATGTCAATGGCAGTGGAGATGATTCGATCTTTTGTCGAAATAAAACTCTCTGTCAATTTATCTCCCCCTTGTTTTCTAACTCAGGATATGCATTTTCCCCATAAAAATACTTCCCCAAATCTATTGTATTCGGAAACCATGATTTTGTCAATTATTACCGAAAAACTCTATCCAATCTATGCAGTTTAACAAAAAAGACCGGTGACTCCCGTCACCGGTCCCTGATGTTTCAGACTACTGAATCACAGTTACATTGGTAGCCTGAGGTCCCTTATCGCCCTCAGTTACCTCATACTCAACACTCTGGCCTTCTTCCAGAGTCTTAAAGCCTTCCATGTTAAGACCGGAAAAATGTACGAATACATCCTTTCCGTCCTCCCCTGTAATAAAACCATAGCCCTTCTGGTTGTTAAACCATTTTACAGTTCCCTTTGACATCTCAATTCTCCTCCAAAACTTTAATGATATTTATTACTGTCTATCATCCAGTCACCACACTATTCTATCACAGCTAACGAGCAGAGTCAATGGGTTGTGTAAAAATAAGTATTATCGACGGATCATAAGGATTCTATCCCTCTTCCGCCGATGAAAGATCATCCATACGGACGATCTTCAGTTGATCCGATTCCGGTACGTAAATATATAAGGAATCCGACAAAATCTCTGTCTGATCCAGCATATTTGAATTCACATCTCCTATCAGTTCCATAAGTCTGCCACGATCCGGACCAAGATTTTTCGGAAGCGCAAGCAACTCATTAATACTGGATGGGATCAGATAGTATACATCCTGCAGCTTCTCATACAGTTCTTTCAAAAGACCCGGATACAGGATAGCAACCGCCCCCTGCAGTCCGCGCTCCGTACTGACGTAATAAAAAGGACTCTCCACATCCTGAAGTACACCCTGTGACAGCTGCTCCAAAACCTCATTCAGCGGTGCAAGACGCTGCGGGCTCTTCCTCATGGTATTCTGAAGTGCAATGTCATAGAGCTCATCAAATGTTCTTCCCCAATCCTTCAGGATTTCATTTGTGATCGGGATCCTGCCGGTCCGTCCTCCGCATACAACCTCCCACTTCATGAGGACAGCGAGATCAAGATACTCCCTGTATGGGAAATTCTCAAGTAATTTCCGGTTTTTATCCCGATTGATCACGTCCAAAACCAGCTTCTCGGGAATATCCTCTGTCCGGAACAGGATCTCCGGATCCGGCTCCATCATATCCAGTGCATAGCGAAAATCCGATGCCATTCGATCGGCAACATCTTCCCACACACCCTGCCGGAGAAATTCGGAAGGATCCGGAGGAAGATAGGACTCCACATAGATACAGGGAGCCATATCACTGTCTTTTACAACTACTGTGATCCCGAGAAGAACCTTTCCGTTGTTCTTCAGGATCTCTCTGGAATAAACCTCTGCCGGAGAGATATCCCTCAGGCGTTCTTCTATCATCACCGGCAGCTCTGCCATGGCAAAACGCCGGATACTATCATGCTTCTGAAACTCGTCTACGTTCATAAAATCTCCTTTTAATATGAAATCTCATGACCGGTGTGACAAATACACAAAGCAAAATAACAAAAAATCAGTAATCATCACCCGTGCGATGGTGTAATACTCAGTAACTCATAACGAGAGATGTATCATAGTTTTCTGAATGGAATGATAGGAAAAACCTCTTCTCTGGAGATACCCGTACAGTCTGCGCCGCTCCTTCTCATCTGAAAGATCCTTCCCGCGGACCCTTCGAAGGATCACGGACAGAAGCTGTGACTCCTCGGAATAATCCTCCTCTTCCAAAACCTCGCTGACCAACGGAGATTCCGGAGTCACCCGGATCCCTTTCTGTCCGAGTTCCTGACAGATCAGGCGGATACTCCTGGACGGAAGTGCTCTTCTGATATAGGCTCTAGCATAGCGTTCATCCGAAAGATAGCCATACTCGGAAAGCCGCTGCAGAACCTGCTCTATCTCCTCTTTCTCATATCCTTTCTTCTGAAGCTTTCTTTTCAGATCATGTGTGGAATGTTCTGAAATCGACAACAGTTCCAGGGCTTTGTCCCATGCCGGGATCATACCTCGTCCTCCGGCTTCTCACCGTTTCCCTCCGGGTCCTCAGCCACTCCGACGATCACACGTACCTTATCCTCCACTTCCTTCATAACATCCGGATTCTCGGCAAGATACTGCTTCGCGTTCTCACGTCCCTGCCCGATCTTCTCTCCGAGATAGGAATACCAGGCTCCGGATTTAACGATCACATCGTACTTGGCCGCAAGATCCAAAATATCCGCCTCGCGGGAGATCCCCTTTCCGAACATGATATCAAATTCGGCTTCACGGAACGGAGGTGCCACTTTGTTCTTAACCACTTTAACACGTACATGGTTTCCGATGACTTCACCGTTCTGCTTCAAAGACTCAACGCGTCGTACATCCAGACGAACGGAAGCATAGAACTTCAATGCACGTCCGCCGGTGGTCGTCTCGGGATTACCGAACATGACACCGACCTTTTCACGCAGCTGGTTGATAAAGATCACAACACAGTTCGTCTTATTGATGACTGCTGTCAGTTTACGAAGTGCCTGCGACATGAGACGTGCATGAAGTCCCACATGGGAATCCCCCATCTCACCGTCGATCTCTGCCTTCGGGACCAGCGCTGCCACCGAGTCGATCACCACTACATCCATCGCGCCGGAACGCACCATGGTCTCCGTGATCTCCAGGGCCTGCTCGCCGTTATCCGGCTGGGAGATATACAGATTGTCGATATCCACTCCTATACTTCTGGCATAAACCGGATCCAGAGCATGCTCTGCGTCAATGAACCCTGCAATGCCTCCCATCTTCTGTACTTCGGAAACCACGTGTAAAGCAACCGTGGTCTTACCGCTTGACTCGGGTCCGTAGATCTCGATCACACGGCCTCTCGGCATGCCGCCGATGCCCAGTGCGATATCAAGGCTAAGGGATCCCGTAGGAACGACATCGATATTCATATGTGCATTCTGGTCACCCAGCTTCATAACCGAGCCCTTACCGAACTGCTTTTCGATTTGCACAAGTGCCGCATCCAACGCTCTGATCTTATTTTCGTCTGCCATAATTACCTCCTGATTCAAACATACGTTCGTTCTTCAATAATCCTATACCACTTTCGGGGAATTGTCAACCGAAAAAAAGAAAAACCGGAAGGAATCTGAAAATAGAATTTTAAGAGATGATTTGCTACGCCATTATATCACATTTGCTTTTTAAATGCCACTCCATTATAATCATTTCTGAAATATCTCGGAAGAAGGAACAAGGTGGAAACAGCATGTCAACACTGGGTATCATAAGTGAATACAATCCCTATCATAAAGGGCACGAATACCTGCTCCGGACCGCACTTGAGATGACCGGCGCATCGCATTCCGTCTCTGTCATGAGCGGGAATTTCTCCCAGCAGGGGCTTCCCATGGTGAAGGACAAATACCTTCGCGCCGCCGCTGCCACCGCTTCCGGGATCGATCTGGTATTCGAACTGCCCACGGTTTTTGCGACCGGAGCTGCAGGCGATTTCGCAGGCGGTGCCGTACTGCTCCTCAGCAGCCTTCCTTCCATGGAATATTTATGCTTCGGCGTAGAGACACCGGATCCGTCTTTCTTCGGGGAGGTTGCGGAATGCTGTGTCGAGGAACCCGAAGTCTTCAGAAAGACACTTCGCGACCGTCTGAAGGCCGGCTGCAGTTTCCCCTCCGCCAGGGAAGATGCGCTGGCTTCTGTGCTCGGAGACGTTATAAGACAGCCTCTCCGGTCGCCCAACAACATCCTGGCCCTTGAATATGTCACAGCCATGAAACGGCTGAACTGCCGTCTCAGACCCTGCTTTATCAAAAGAAGCTCCGACTATCACAGCGGAGTCTCGGCCTCTGCGACTTCCATCCGCAATCATATCCTTGCACTTACCTCGTCGGAAAAAGCGGATGAGATCCCGGATTACCTGAAGGAGGTCCTTCCCCCGGGCTCTTCCGGACAGTATCTGGCCTCCGAAGGCGGTCTTCTTCTGTCCCCGGAGGGTCTCATGCCCTATCTGTCCGCAAAACTGATGGAGCTTCCGGAGGAACCCGAAGACGGTCTCCTGCCCATGGATATGACTCCGGAGATCTATCATCGACTGAGGAAAACAGAACTTCCAACGGATTACCCGACGCTGATCCTGTCCCTTAAAAAGAAAAATGAGACCATGGGACGGATCACCCGCAGTCTCCTGCATCTGATCCTCGGGATCCGTCAGAATGACCGCGTCCCGCTGACAGCTGTATCTGCGGAACAGTTGTATCTGAACCTGCTCAGCGCACGGAGTGACAGCACAACGCTTCTGAGAGATACGGGATCCGTTACCGTGATCACCAAAAAATCGGCCTTTCACCCGGATGACCCCCTTGGAAAAAGACTGTGGGAGCTGGACCTTCGCGCATCGTTCTTATATGATCAGTTGTATTTTGATACATTTAAGGTCAGGCTTCCCTCTGAACTAAGACGGACTCCCGTCATCGTATGAACCGGGGCCGCGAAGATCCATGTCCGGACAAAAAAACACACCCCTCAGGCTATGCCAAAGGGGTGTATTTTTGATCCTGTATCCTGTCCGAAGATCACTCATCAAGGAAGTCGTCGTCATCGAAATCCTCATCATCCGGATCGAACTCCTCATCCTCATCCTCATCGTCCTCATCCGGATCATAGTCATCATCGTCATAATCATCATTTGTTGCAGCTGCGTTGATCTTCTGCGCCGCATAATTCGGCTGAGCCTCCGGGATCGGAGCCACCGGTGCAACACCTGTAAGAAGTCCGATGCTGGCATCTACTTCACTCATGTTGGTCTCAAGTGTAAATACACTGTTCTCGAGGCTGTCCACCAGATTCTTATAGTTCTCACGATCAGCTTCAAGCGTAGCAGCAAAGAAATCTCTCATATCGGAAAGCTTCTGCTTTGTATAGGACATAGCACCGAGACGGACCTCATTTGCTTCTGCATTCGCATCAGCGAGGATCCTGTCAGCTTCCTGTCTTGCCGCATCCAGTATCTCATTTGCGCGGATATTTGCGAGCTCGGTGATATGATTGGTATCTACAAGGCGGTTTGCCTCATTTACAGATTCTGAAATAATGGCGTCGGAACGGGTTCTTGCGGATGCAAGGATGGCCTCCTTGTTACGCATGATCTTCTTGCAACGCTCGATCTCACTGGGGAGTTTTAACTTCAGTTCACTGAGAAGGCGCTCCATTTCGTCCTTCGGAACAACGATCTTATTGGATGAGAGTGGCTGATATTTACAATTATCGATAAATATCTCGATCTCATTGATCATTTCCTCTACACCTTTTTTTCCCATTTTCTAATCCTCCTGTTTTTTGGACTCTACAATCCCTTTTTCGATCATAACCTTCAGGACATTTTCGGGCACAAAATCCGGAAGTGCCACCTTATACCGGGCATACTCCCGAACCACAGATGAGCTTACATTTGTATAACGGGGATCCGTGGGGAGGAATATGGTCTCGATCCCTCCGGATGCTACCCGGTTCACCTGTGCGATCTGTAATTCCATCTCGAAATCCATCAGCTCCCGAAGGCCTCTGATGATGGTGTCGGCGCCCTTGGCACGGACAAAATCGATCAACAGTCCATTAAAGCTTTCAATAGATACATTCGGAATATTCTTACATGCATCCTTCAACATAATAACACGTTCTTCCAAAGAAAACAATGGTGTTTTTTTCTCGGAGTTTACGAGAACTCCCACCACCAAATGGTCGAAGAGACCTGCCGCACGGCGGATCAGATCCATATGTCCGACTGTCACCGGATCAAAGCTTCCGGGGTATACTACCGTCTTCATACTATATCCTTCCTAATCTTCTGCGAGTCTGATAAACAGATGCTTATTTGTCTTATAGGCTTTCACCTTCTCGATCTGAAAGGGCGTTCCTTCCAGAAACGAAAAATCCTGCTCAAGGGATGCTTCCACTACGATCCTGACTCCGGGATTTCTGAATTTCTTGGAGGACAGGATTTCGAGTACCGCCTCTTCCAGTCCGTTATTGTAAGGCGGATCGATAAATATCACGTCAAAATCAACCACCGGAAGGGATCTCACATAGGAAACGGCATCGGAAAGGATCAGATCCGATCCGTCTTCAAATTTCGTAAAATGGATATTCTCCTTGATCACTGCCATGGCTTTCCGGTTATTCTCGACAAAAACCGCATGTCTTGCGCCTCTGGAAAGCGCTTCGATACCAATGGCACCGCTTCCCGCAAAAAGATCCAGGAACCGGCAGCCCGGGATGTCGCTCTGAAGGACATTGAACAGGGTTTCCTTATATCGGTCCGCAGTCGGCCGCGTGGTATCTCCCTCCAGGCTCTTAAGCGGAAGGCTTCGACGGGTGCCCGCAATCACTCTCATTTTTGTTCTCCTATAGGGCAGGCTGCCTCGCAGGCCACGCCCTCATCATGTTTCGTATGGTGTATGAAGTAACGGATTGCTCCGATGCTTCGCATCTTCCGCAATCCTGAACATGCCTCGGGCTTTACGGCCTGCTTTGCAGGCCACGCCCTCATCATGTTCTCACCGTCAAGGTCGCCCGCCTTTTCCTGCAAGCAGGAAGGCGGCGACTTTGACGGTGTTACTTCATTGTGTTCCTTAACCAGAGGCCGGTTTCGGAAAGGTCGTCTTCCTTCCAGCCGGAGGTTTTGCTGCAGTCCGGCTTGATCAGGGCCGAGGACTCATTCTTATTGGATATATTCCATCCGGCATAGGACAGATTATAGTCATTGATCATCTGGAACCATGCATCTGCGGAATCATAATCGATCCCTCCGTTACCGGATGCGTCGCAGATACTGAACTCGGAGATAAAGATGGGAAGTCCTGCTTCTCTTGCAGTCTTCAGCTTATCTCTCAGATTCTCCTTATGGGTAGCTGCATAAAAATGCAGTGTGTACATGATATTTTCCTGACCGGTGATCGGATCCTTGGCCGCAATGTCGACATCCTGTGACCATGTAGGTGTGCCGACGATTATGATGGACTTGGGCGCATTCTTACGGATCACGGGGATCACCTCCTCCGCGTAGGCCTTGATGTCCTCCCATGTAGTTCCGCCGTTGGGCTCATTGCAGATCTCATAGAGAACATTATTATAATCTGCATACTTGGAAGACATTTCCTCGAAGAAGGCAAGTGCCTCTTCCTTATTGTCCTGCGGATTGCTGTCACTCAGAATATGCCAGTCAATGATCACATACATTCCGAGCTGACTTGCATAGTCCACGCCGGAATCGATCAGTTTCTTCAGTTTATCCTTATCGCCGTCGGTGCAGTATCCTCCGCCTTCTCCTGTATACATGGCAAGCCGGATCAGGTTGGCTCCCCAGTCATCCCGGAAGGTACGGAAGGATTCAAGGTTTACATAATCCGGGAACCATGCCAGCCCGTGTGTACTGACTCCCTTCAGCTGATATTCCTTGCCGTTCTTGTCGACAAGGTCCACGCCTTTTACGGAGAGGGCCCCGTGTACCTCAAGGGGCGTTCCGTTCTCCGGCTCGGTGACCTTCTTTTTCTCCACCTTTGCCGCTACCGGCACCTCGATGGTCTCCGTTGCTTCCTTGCCATCCAGGAATACCGCTGCCGCATCCGTCTTCGCAGTCTTGGACTCAGCTTCACTCTTAAAGATCACCTGTACTCCGTAATTGATGCTGGTCTTCGGTTCGATATTCCGGTCATAATCAACCGGCGTACAGAGGAGATCATCTCCCTTGATCTTGAACTCCGCATTCCATCCCTGATCCACCTTCGCATCCTTGAAACCGGGGATCCTTACTTCCCAGTCCTTTATTGCGGATGCGGACCCGTTCTTTACATCCACACTGTACTGAACCACAAACCCTTTATCGATAGGCCAGGAAGCGGCAACCTTAACCGTTGCGGAGATTGCCCGCTTTGTTACGGTTTCACCGGCTTTGCCTCCTTCTTCGGATCCTGCCTCGGTTTTTGCTTCGCTCTTTGCTTCGGTTTCAGCCTCTGTTTTTGCTTCGGTCACTTCGGATGTCGCGTCATCTGTCTTTTTTTCGGTCACAGCCTCCGTCGTGGCAGAAGCTTCCTTACTGCCATCCTTATCTGATCCGCCGCCCAGCTTATCCGTCACGATAAATGCCACAAGCAGAGTGACCAGCACCGCAAGCACGATGATCGCGATCTTGTATCCGTTGCCTACCGTCTTAGGCTCCTTCACCAGCGGATTTTCGGATTCCGGCTTTTTCTCTTCCGGCTTTTTCTCTTCCGGCTTTTTTTCTTCCTGTTTTTTCTCTTCCGTCATTTTTTCTTCCTGTTCTTTGTTCTCGTTCTCTCCCATATCGTCCTCTCTTTTGCTTACAGATCCGCGGGACCGTTTCATGATCAGACATTCTCCCGGTCTGCTGCAGATCCCTCACTCTTTTCCAATACTGCTTCCTGCGCCATCTTCAGGATATCCGCATGCCGGTAGATATCCGCCAGACGGAACATCAGATCACCGCTCTGCCTTACCCCGAAGAAGTCTCCCGGTCCCCTGAGCCTCAGATCCTCTGCGGCTATGTGGAACCCGTCATTTGACTCCTCCAGTACGGACAGACGCTCTTTGGATTCCTCTGTCCGGTTACAGTTGACGAAGATACAGTAGGACTGCGCATTTCCTCTTCCTACCCGTCCCCGCAGCTGATGAAGCTGGGCAAGCCCGAAGCGTTCAGCATTTTCTATCATCATCACCGTAGCGTTGGGATTATTGATCCCGACCTCGATCACCGTAGTGGATACCAGCACATCCGTCCTATGCTCCGTGAAATCCTGAAGGATCCCCTGCTTCTCGCTCTCCTTCATCTTTCCATGAAGTGCTGCGACCCGTACGGAGGGTCCGTAGATCTCCCGCAGATTCCCGGCATAGGAGGTCACCGCCTCCAGTTCCACACCCTCCGCGTCCTCGATCTTCGGACAGATCACATAGGCCTGGTGTCCGTTTTTCACTTCTTTTCCGATAAACTGATAGGCTGTGGGGCGATAATCCGTCCCCACCACACAGTTCAGGATCTTCTTTCTTCCTCCCGGCAGCTCCGTGATCAGGGAAATGTCCAGATCCGCATACAGAATGATCGCCAGGGTCCTCGGGATCGGCGTCGCACTCATAACAAGCACATGCGGCAGATCTCCCTTCTCCGCCAGACGTTCCCTCTGGCGTACCCCGAACCGGTGCTGTTCATCCGTCACTACCAGGCCCAATGACCTGTATTCCACCTTTTCCTGTATCAGGGCATGGGTTCCGGCCACAACCCGGATCTCTCCGCTCTTCAGACCCTGATAGACACTTCGTTTTTCCTTTACGGACATGGAACCGGTCAGAAGCGCCACACGGATCCCGTAAGGCTTGAACAGTTTTTCCAGATCACGGAAATGCTGCATGGCCAGTACTTCTGTCGGAACCATCAGAGCTCCCTGGTAGCCCGAGCGCACCGTAACATACAGCGCCGCTGCGGCTATGATTGTTTTCCCGCAGCCTACATCCCCCTGGATCAGGCGGTTCATCACCATGCCTCCGGACATATCCTTCACCACATCCTGTAATGCCTGCTCCTGCCCTTTCGTCAGGGAATAAGGCAGACCCGCCAGAAATCCCCTCAGCGAAACGACGGCTTCCTCCGTAAGCACATGGCCGGAGGTGAGACGTAAATTCTCCTCCCGCATTTTCGCTACATCCGAAAGGAAGCTGTAAAACTCATCAAAGGCCAGACGACGCACCGCATTCTGAAGGGTTTCCTCATCCTTCGGAAAATGGATGCCCATTACCGCCTGTCCTTTGGTAAGCAATCCGTATTTGGCACGAAGACCGGGTGCAAGCGGATCGGGAAGTTCTCCTATCAGCGGTCGCACCTCCCGTATCGCCTTCCGGAGCTGATTGTTCGTGACTCCGGCAGTCAGCGGATAAACCGGCTGAAGAACGCTCTGCATCTCCTGGTATTTGTACGGTGTATAAAATTCCGGATGCTCCATGACGCGTCTTCTCCCTTTGCGCCGGATCATCCCGGTAAAACAGTAAGTATCTCCCTTATGGAAGGTGCTTCGAAGGTAGGGGCTGTTAAACCATACGATCTCAACACTTCCGGTTCCGTCATCCGCAGACAAAGTGGTAAGTACATATCTCGGCCCTTTGTTCACCTTGACGTAGGTACTGACCGTGGCCATGATCGTGATCCTCTCCAGCTCCGGAGCCGTCCGGATCTCCACCGGCCTGCCATACCCCAGATACCTTCGGGGGTAGGTTCCGATGAGATCTTCCACGGTGTGTATATTCAGTTTCCCGAAGGATTCTGCGGTCTTGTCGCCGATCCCCCGTATGGAGGTCACCGGATCGGAAAGCTGCATAACGGCCTCCTATTCCACTGAAACAACATAATAATAGATGGGCTGGCCGCCGTAATGGAGATCCAGATCCACATCCTGGTATTTCTCCCGGAGTCTGTCGGCCAGGCTCTTTGCCTCCTCTTCGGAGGTATCCATACCGTAATAGATCGTGATCAGGCCGGAATCATCGGTCATCATGGAATCGATCATCCGCTCTGTCACATCCACAATATCCGGTCCTACGGCCGCGATCCCGTCATCGCTGATCCCCATGATGTCACCCTTCAGTATCGCCTTACCGTCCACGGAGGTATCTCTTACGGAAAATGTGACTTCTCCCGTTCTCACCGTTTCCAAAGCCGCATTCATAGCCGCCCGGTTCTCCGCCGGTTCCGCGTCATCCGAAAAGGCGATCATGGCACTGATCCCCTGGGGAATGGTTTTGGACGGGATCACGATCACATCCTTATCCTTGGAAATATCCGCCGCCTGATTGGCTGCCAGGATGATGTTCTTATTATTCGGAAGCACGAAGATATGCTTTGCATGGATAGAATCCACAGCCTTCAGGATATCTTCCGTACTGGGGTTCATGGTCTGTCCGCCTGCCAGCACGTGGTCCACTCCGATCTCCTTCAGGATATCGGCAAGCCCGTCCCCGGCAGATACCGCTATAAAGCCGTATTCCTTCAAAGGAGCCGTATCCTTCCCGGATCCGGCAGTCCCGCCTCTCCGATCCATTTTGATCTGCTTAAAGGCCGCATCCTGCTCCGCAGCCCTCTGCTGCTCGATCTCCACTCTCTCGGAGTGCTCTTCTCTCATATTATCGATCTTCATCCGCGTCAACTGACCGTACTCCAGAGCTTTTTCAAATGCCTGACCGGGATGATTGGTATGGACATGAACCTTCACCAGCTCCTCATCCGCCACACATACAAGTGAATCACCGATGGAAAGCAGGAAGCTCTTCAGTTTCTCCACCTCTTCATCCGGAAGCTCCTTCTCCAGGAGGATGATAAACTCCGTACAGTAAGTGAACTTGATATCCGCAGTGGAGATATCCTCCTTACCGCTGGCCGCTCCGTATACCGGCCGTGCCTTGGGGATATCATCCAGCACTCCCGCACCTCTGGCCAGCCGTACGCCCTGTTCCGAATCCTCCGGGAAGATCTCTACTCCCTTCAAAGCCGAAAGGATCCCCCGCAGGATCTCGATCAGTCCCTGTCCGCCGGAATCCACCACACCGGCCTCAGCCAAAACCGGAAGAAGCTCCGGTGTATGCTCCAGTACCTTCTCTCCGTGCGCAACGACTGCCTCCGCAAACTCCAGCATCGGGATCTCTTCATCATCCATCAGCAGCTCTGACGCCTTTTCGGAGACCCCTCTGGCAACAGTCAGGATCGTTCCTTCCTTCGGCTGCATGACAGCCTTATATGCCGTCTCCACACCGCGTTCGAAACCGGATACAAGATCTACCATCGTAAGCTCCTTCTTCCCGCGGATATCCTTACAGAATCCCCGGAGCAGCTGTGACAGGATCACGCCGGAATTCCCGCGGGCTCCACGAAGAGATCCGCCTGAGATTGCCTTGGAAAGACTGTCAATGGTCGGGTTCTTCTGGTCTCTCACGTCCGCTGCCGCTGCCATCATGGTCAGTGTCATATTCGTTCCCGTATCGCCGTCCGGAACCGGGAAGACATTCAGCTCATTGATATATTCTTTGTTATTGCTAAGATTGTTCGCTCCCGACAGAAACAGTTTCTGTAACAGAAGCGCGTCTACAGTGTTCAACCGGTCTTCCTCCTTTAATCTATGACGCGAACGCCCTCAACATACACATGGATCGCCTTCACCTTCATATTTGTATAATCTTCCACCTGATATTTCACCGTATTGATGAGATTATTGACTACCGTACGTATGCTGACTCCATACGCAACTATGATATGGAACGAAACGGTGAGTTCTCTTTTCTCATCAACCTCCACGCTCACGCCTTTTCTGACGGAACTGCCGTTAAGAAGTTTGGCCAGACCGTCTCTCACACTGATGGCAGCCATGCCTACGATCCCGAAACAGTTCAGTGCGGCATGACCCGCAAACTCTTCGATCACAGCCTCATCCAAGGTGATCTGTCCATTCTCATTTTCAATGAGTTCTGTCATAAGCAAACTCTCCTTTCCTCCATCCTCAGCAAAGAGGAAGGATCACCTTCAGGTCAAACCCCTCTTTTTGACACAGTTATAGTTATTATATACCATTTTATAAAAAATAGAAATAGTTTCCGATGAAATGCATAAGTTGAAAAAAAATAAATTTCCTCTTGCATAGTTGTGTTTTTTCTGTTATTATATCCCTTGTTGCGAGCCTGAACAGGCAAATATCGTCATGAAGGAGGTGCCGGAACCATGGCTAAATGTTTTTATTGTGATAAGTCTGCTCACTTCGGAAATAATGTGAGCCACTCTCATAGAAGATCCAATCATATCTGGAAGCCCAACATCAAGCGCGTACGTGCGATTGTAAATGGTACTCCTCAGAGAATCTATGTTTGCACATCCTGCCTTAAGTCCGACAAGGTGCAGAGAGCGCAGTAATCCTTCATGGATGCTTATCATAAAACGGACCAAGAGGGACGGTATCGGATCACCCGAAACCGTCCCTCTTAGTTTGCGTTCTTTTCTTTCTTCGGAGGATCAGAACTCCTTATCCTCCAGAGTCTCGATAGCCTCTTCTACCGCTTCCTTATCCTTGTTCTTTCCCAGAAGATCCTGTATCTTGGAAGTGACACCCGGGATCATATCCAGTACCTTGCTCAATGTACTCTCCTCGGCGATGGGCATGATCCTTGCATTTCCGTTCTGAAGAACGATCACTGCGGAAGGAGAAAGCTTGCCTCCGACACTTCCGAATGCATTATTGGAGCCCCTTGCACTTCCCATGGCTCCGGCACCTACGCCGAAGTTTACATCTACCAGCGGGATCAGAGTGGTCTCCCCCACCTGGATAGGATCTCCCACAACGGTTTTGGAAGTAAGAAAAGCGTCCATTCCCTGAAAAAGCTTTCCCACTGTCTGATTGAAATCACTCTTTGAAACCTGATTTGCCATTTGTTCTTCCTCCTATATCTTCTTTGCCAGTTTGATCGTTCTTCTTGTGTCTTTTCTGAGATAGAATATCAATGCGGGGACAGCCAGGGATCCAAGACGGACCCGCCCCTTCACATCTCCCTTTACCTCTATCACTTTATGATGAAAATCGGGTTCGATCAATAACCATTTCCCGAACACGGGATATAACCATACGATCTTTCCCAGCATCATTCCGGTATCCGCTGCGGAACCCAGTCCGACATGAACCCATATCCCGCCCTTTTTCGGTTTCAGATGCTTAATGATCTTTATCAGCAGTTTCTTGGCTCTCTCTATGGTCCGCTGTGTTGCTTCCCTGTCCAGGAACTGCCTGACATGATCGATCTTCGTTTCCACCTTCTCTATCTTCTGCCGGAACTGTTCCATTTTATACTCGAGGGTTTCCTCCGGCGGTTTCTCGGGCTTCGGCTGTTTCTTCTCCTCTGCCTTCCTAGCTTTTGCCTCTTCCTTTTCTCTCTTTAACCGGGCCTTTCTCTCCTTTTTCGTCTCCGGCCGGCCGGACCCGAAGATCTCCAGGTCCTCCGTATCATCCTCTGCTGTTCCGTTGGGATTCGGGATCACACTGTCATCATCCTTCGGAACCGGAAGCTGCTCCCCGGCAGGCTCCGCGTCTTTTACTTTCTCTTCCTCTTCCGAAGGAGCCCCTTCGGTTATTATCTTCTCCGGTTCATTCTCTCTGTCCGTCTGTACAGCTTCCTGCTTAGCCGCCGTCTCCTCAGTCTTTTTACCCATTTCCATCTGATAGACGGTAAACCAGGCGGCTTTGGCCTTCACTAGAAGACCTTTATCCTTCTCAAAGGTACCCAGGACCCGGAAGAACAGCCATCGGACTTTGAAATCGGCATCCACCGCTTCCTCCGTATACTGTCCCCTTGCTTTATACCGGATCGGTACGAGGAGCACGATCAGCGCGAGCAGGAGGATCAGCCCTATGATACATAGCAGGATGATCCCCAGGATCTTTAGAATTGTAAGGACTACGGCCATAGCAGTCCTCCTTCCCGATCCAGATGATCCTCCAGTATGTCAGCCACCAGCTGCTTTGCACCGTTTCGGCTGTCTGAGATCCCGATCACCAGGATCTCCCCGTCCATATTTCTGTAGAAATGCTGTAAAAGCTCATTATACTCATAGATCTCCAGCAGGCCATGGGAAAAGACAGGAAGCGTCACCACAAAAAAGGGGACGGAAGCTTTCCCCTTTACGATCCGGCTCAGCTTCTTATTGAAGCTTTTCTTCTTCTCGATATCCGTATAGATATTGTCTGCCAGTTTCATTTCCAAAATGTATCACCCTATCAGTCTAACCCTGTATCATGGAACGGATGATATGACTGACGGCCGTCAGTTCACTGTCATCCCTGCAGTTTTCCAAAGCATAAAGGAAGTATTCCTTAATTTCATCTCTCGTATTGAAGAACACGGGCACCATGGAAAGGACCTTTGCCATTCTGCTCCGCTTTTCTTCTCTGGACAATCCTGAAAATGCGGCATCGAAGTCCTCAAACAGTACCTTCTTCATCTCTTCGATCTTCGCTTCTTCGGCCTTCTCCTCGACTACATGAACCCCTACCTTGTCAAGATCCATGAAGAGACTGCTGGAAGAAACAAGTATATCCGCAGTCCGAAGAGCCTTTGCATCCTCCTCCGGAAGGAGATCGGCATAGGATTCCAGATTCACCTCCGTAAGGAGCAGTGTCTCGTATGCGGCTTCCTGCGCACCTTCCAGTTCCAGGAACCAGCGGTCAAAATCCTCTGCCGGATCCGTGATATCATCCTCCGTGAGGATCTGCTCCAAAACCGCTTTTGCGATCCGGCTCTTATCATCCATATGATCAGGATCTGCGATGGGGGCCGTAAGCTGCACCAGCAGGATATCATTCAGGATCTCCTGAAGCAGCAGGTCCTTTGTGGCCAGAGCTTCGATCCTTTTGGTGACCTGCTCCAGTTCCCGGACCAGAGCCTGGTATTCTTCCTTCCCCAGATCCTTATAGGTAACCGCATCAAAAAGCTCACGGGACTGTTTCAGATCCGGATACAGGCTGTCATACCCTTCCGGTACAGAGAGGAGTGCAGCGTCCCTGAGAGACTCCATAAAGTCCCTGGCGGACTGCATCTCTCCACCCTTATAGATAGCGATCGCTTCCGACAAAATGTCATAGAACCGCTGCGTCGTCATACGTACGGGAAGCTGCTCCACAACCGACTGGATCCTGGTATTGATCACCATCTTATCCCCGTCGGAGAATACATACTGAAAGGCTTCCTCCGCCAGTTCCTCCGGAGAGACCTTCTGAATCTGTCCGAAGAGACCCGCTTCCTTTCGGTTCAGGATATATTCATGAAGTTCAAAGAAATCCGTATATGCGGTAAGTACCTTCATACGGGAGGTGATCTCATCACGGAAGCTCCGGATGTTGTCTATATCCTTTCCCGGATCATCCGAAAGAAGGCTTCGGATCCCGCTTTGCACCTTCCGGTAATCCGCATCCGCTTCATTCTGATCCTCTGCCCGCTCCTCCTGAACCATTTCACAAAGTGTAAAATAATTCATGGACAGTTTGATCAGGCCATAGGACGAAAATGCCGCAGCCAGCATACCGCTGAACCGTGTCAATCCCCGTTCTTCGTCCTTCCCTGCGGACAGGTCCGTAAGAAGGATCTTTGCATCCTTTTGTATCTGTCTTGCTTCCACGATCTATTCTCCCGATTTTCCTGATTCCTCTATATGCACATGCGTAAAGATATGATCACTGCAGTACTCATGATTTCCGGCACATTTTGAACAGTAACGGAATTCCAGATCCGGACTCGACTGTTCCGTCCGTCCGCATATAGTACACTGATGGATCGGTCCTCTTCCGGCGGGACGCATGGTGATCACCTTTCCCCGTCCTCCGGAGGACTGGGTGTATTCCTCTTTGTCCCCGACCCTGCCGGACCTTACCGCCTTCTTAAACCGCCAGCTTCTTCTCATCTGCGCAAAGCTCCGTCCGGTCCGGTTCCGGTTGATCAGCCAGAAGATCCCGAAGGTAACACAGCAGACAATGATAACGACGCGGGAATAGAGGTACGGGAATTTGATAAACTCGTACAACATGAATACTGCATCGATCAGGGCCATCCATTTCATCCGCATGGGGATCACAAGTGCAAAAAGCACGGTCTGCTCCTTGAAGATCACAGCCATGGCCAGGAACATGGACAGCAGCATATACCGGGTCGATTCAAAAACGGGAAGGACCACTCCGTTTGCGGCCACTATGCCTCCGTAAGCCGCGCGGCTCAGGGCATCCGTAGACACAAAATAGGTCACGATCACGGCGATGTCAGTGAGGAGGATCTCTCCGAAAATGTAGAAATTCAGCATGAGCTTTCCCCAGATGCCCTCCAGAGAGCTGCCGACATAATAATAGAAATAAAGACAGATCGGCGTAAGGAGCATACTCAGCGTATCCGAAAGCTGGAACGGGATCGTGAAGATCCAGGTGATCAGGCGCCAGAACTGATGGTTCTCCACGACCTGTACCGGATCCAGGAGCAGATAGGCATAAAAATCCTCAAAGAAATAGCAGAAGATATAACCGGCGATAAAACATCCGGTCATGATCAGCGGCAAACGCGGGATCGCATACTTCCCTATCTTTCGTTCCATTTTATCCAAAGCATTCATACCTTAAACTCCTACCCGGTGCCATTTTGTGCCAATTTGGAAATAAGCACATCCAATCGATGATTATACTATATTCCGGCCCAAAACTCAAGGGCAAGCCCGTTTCGGCATCCTTCCCTTACATTAACTATTCTTGTCTTGAGTTTTCCCGATCTTTCATATATAATGTAGTTTCGGTTCAATCTTACTATATTTTATGTGATCTAACAATCTATGAGAATGAAGGAGAATTATGAAGCGCTTAGGCATTGACATCGGATCTACGACCGTAAAGGTTGCGGTTCTGGATGAGGAACACAATTTACTTTTTTCCGAATACCGCAGGCATTTTGCACGGATCAAGGAGACTCTTCGGGAGCTGCTGGAAAAAGCCGTTTCAGAGATCGGCGACTGTGAAGTTGCTCCCGATATCACCGGCTCCGGCGGTCTTGCTCTTGCGAAGGTGATCGACGTACCCTTTGAACAGGAGGTGGTCTGTGTATCCAGTGCACTGGAAGAGGCCGCTCCCCAAACGGACGTAGCCATCGAGCTGGGTGGTGAGGACGCCAAGATCATCTACTTCTCCAAAAGCGGGATCGAACAGCGTATGAATTCCGTATGCGCCGGAGGTACCGGTTCTTTCATCGACCAGATGGCCGCCCTGCTGATGACGGACGCCTCGGGGCTGAATGAGTATGCCAAGACCTACGATACCGTCTACCCCATCGCGGCCCGATGCGGCGTATTTGCCAAAACGGATATCCAGCCCCTGATCAACGAAGGTGCGACCAAGCCGAACCTGTCCGTTTCCATCTTTCAGGCAGTCGTAAACCAGACCATTTCCGGACTGGCCTGCGGCAAGCCGATCCGCGGACATGTGGCATTTCTCGGCGGCCCGCTGCACTTCCTGGACCAGCTCCGGGAATGCTTCATCCGGACCCTGAATCTGGACGAGGAGCATGCGATCCTTCTGGACAACTCCCATCTCTTCGCAGCCATCGGAGCTGCCCTTCATGCAGATGAGGCAAAGACCACCTCTCTTACCGCCCTGGCCGAACGGCTGACGGACGATCTGAAGATCGAGGTGGAGGTCAACCGTCTGGATCCTCTTTTCAGGGATGAGGCGGAGCTTGCGGAATTCCGCGAGCGTCAGCATTCCTACCATGTCCGCCGCGCAGATCTGGCTACCTACTCCGGAAATGTATTTCTGGGCATCGATGCCGGTTCCACCACAACAAAGCTGGCAGTGATCGGCGAACGGGGCGAGCTTCTGTATGACTTCTATTCAAATAATAACGGCAGTCCGGTAAAGACCACGATCCGTGCCCTGAAGGAGATCTATTCTCTTCTTCCCAAGACGGCTGTCATCGCAGGCAGCTGCTCCACCGGTTACGGTGAAGCACTGCTTCAGTCTGCCATGAATCTGGATTACGGCGAGGTTGAGACCGTGGCACATTACACCGCTGCCGCCTTCTTTGACCCCGAGGTCGATACCATTCTGGATATCGGCGGACAGGATATGAAATGTATCAAGATCAAGAACGGCGTCGTGGACAATGTCATGCTGAATGAGTCCTGTTCCTCGGGATGCGGCTCCTTCATCGAGACCTTCGCCCGTTCCCTGGATTTTGAAGTGCATGATTTTGCCGAGATCGCCCTGACAGCGAAAACTCCCATCGACCTGGGATCCCGCTGTACGGTCTTCATGAATTCCAAAGTAAAACAGGCCCAGAAGGAGGGTGCTTCCGTAGAGGACATCTCCGCAGGACTTGCCTATTCCGTCATCAAAAATGCGCTGCTTAAGGTGATCAAGCTGACCGACCCGAAACAGCTGGGTCATCAGATCGTGGTGCAGGGCGGAACCTTCTATAACGATGCCGTACTCCGTGCCTTCGAGCTGGTGTCCGGCAGAGAACCCATCCGTCCGGATATCGCCGGTATCATGGGCGCCTTCGGTGCTGCCCTGATCGCCCGCGAGAACTATACCGAGGGCTTCGTGTCCACTACCATTTCCGAAGAGGATGTAAAAGAACTGACCTATGAAACGCAGATGGCACGCTGCGGTCTCTGTACCAACAACTGTCTTCTCACCATCAACAAATTCACCGGCGGAAGACGGTTTATCACCGGTAACCGCTGCGAGCGCGGTCTGGGTGGCAAGAAAAATGCGGAAAATATGCCGAACCTCTACGAGTATAAGTTCAACCGGCTGTTCTCCTACGAGTCCCTGCCCCTTGACAAGGCTCCCCGGGGTGAGATCGGCGTACCGCGCGTCCTGAACATGTATGAAAACTATCCCTTCTGGCATACCTTCCTTACGAAACTGGGTTACCGGGTCATCCTGTCTCCCAAGTCCTCCAAGGATATCTACGCCATGGGGATCGAGAGCATTCCCAGCGATACGGAATGCTATCCCGCGAAGATCAGTCACGGACATGTCATGTGGCTGGTAAAGCAGGGAGTCCGCACCATTTTCTATCCCTGCGTTCCTTATGAAATGAATGAAACACCGGATGCGGTCAATCATTATAACTGCCCTATCGTCACCTCCTACTCCGAGAATATCAAGAACAACATGGAGGAGATCCAGACGGAGGACATCACCTACATCCGTCCCTTCCTTGCCCTGGACAATCCGGAAGCCTTGAAGAACCGGATGCTGCGTGAGTTCAAAAAATATACCGACGTTACGAAGGAAGAGATCAGCGCTGCCATTGATGCGGCATATGCCGAGGCAGAGAAGGTTAAGAGAGATGTCCGGAAGAAGGGCGAAGAAACCATCGCCTTCCTGAAGAAGACCGGCAAGCTGGGTATCGTTCTTGCAGGACGTCCCTATCATGTGGATCCGGAGATCAACCACGGCATTCCCGAGCTCATTAACTCCTATGGAGTTGCCGTACTTTCCGAGGATTCCATCTCTCACCTTTCGAAGGTGGAGCGTCCTCTCATCGTGTCCGACCAGTGGATGTACCATTCCCGTCTGTACCGGGCGGCAAACTATGTAAAATCCTGTGAAGAACTGGAGCTTGTCCAGCTCTTCTCCTTCGGCTGCGGTCTTGATGCCGTGACCACGGATTGCGTCAATGATATCCTGTCGAATTCCAACCGGATCTACACGGTACTGAAGATCGACGAGGTCAGCAATCTGGGAGCCGCACGTATCCGGATCCGTTCCCTGCTCTCCGCGGTTAAGGCCCGGAAGAAGCACGGGATCCATCCCTCGCCGGTGACCACTGCGCTGCACCGCGTGGAATTCACAAAGGAAATGCGTGACGGAGGCTATACCGTACTGACGCCCCAGATGTCACCGATCCATTTCCGTATGCTTCAGGCGGCGCTTCGCCATACCAAGGTGAACTTCGTTATGCTTCCCGATGCGGAGAAGGAAACCGTCAACATCGGTCTGAAATATGTAAATAATGATGCATGTTATCCTTCCATCATCGTAGTCGGACAGATCATGGAGGCCATCACCTCCGGAAAATACGATCTGGAGCATCTGGCAGTTGCCATCACCCAGACCGGTGGAGGCTGTCGTGCCAGCAACTATATCGGATTCATCCGTCGGGCACTGGCAAAGGCCGGATACGAGAATATCCCCGTCATCTCAGTCAGTGCGCAGGGCCTCGAAAAGAACTCCGGCTTCAAGGTCAACTACAAGGGACTGAAATGCGCCATGCATGCGATCCTCTACGGAGATCTCTTCATGCGGGTGGTATATCATACCCGTCCCTATGAGAAGGTTCCGGGCTCCACGAACAAGCTCCATCGGAAATGGGAGAAGATCTGTATCCGGGATCTGGAACGCGGTTCCAGAAACTTCCGTTTTATCGTTCGTGATATCGTAAAGGAATTCGATGCGCTTCCAATCCATGAAAATGTGAAGAAGCCGAGAGTCGGGATCGTAGGCGAGATCCTGGTTAAGTTCCTTCCCTCCGCCAATAACCATCTGGTGGATCTTCTGGAACAGGAAGGCGCCGAAGCCGTTATGCCGGATCTGATGAACTTCTTCACCTACTGTCTGTTCAGTGCGGAATACCGACACGAATTCCTGGGCAAGCCCCTCTCCTCCCAGATCCTGAACAATACAGCGATCCGATATCTGGAGCACATGCGGAAGCCCATGAAAAAAGCACTGAAAGCATCCAGACATTTTGAATCCGTCACCGATATCGGTACGGTAGCGGACTTTGCAAGGCCCATCGTATCCATCGGAAATGAAACCGGCGAGGGTTGGTTCCTGACCGGAGAAATGGTGGAGCTGATCCATTCCGAAGCACCGAATATCATCTGCGCACAGCCCTTTGCGTGCCTGCCCAACCATATCATCGGAAAGGGCGTCATCAAGAAGCTGCGTGCGGAGTACCCCGATTCAAATATCGTACCCATCGATTTTGACCCCGGAGCTTCCGAAGTAAATCAGATCAACCGCATCAAGCTGATGCTGGCTGCCGCCAGAAAGAATCTGGAGCAGCAGAACAAAAAGAAGTAAGCCGGCCCTTCGGCCACAGGCATCTCAATAGAGCAATAAGAAGGACGATCCCGAATGATCCCGGAGTCGTCCTTCCTTTTATATTTCCTTTTATATTTCCTTTTATATTTCCTTTTATACTTCTGTCATACAGACATCACGATCAGCTGGCGATCCCAACCTCGATCGCAACGGTCTGACCTCCCAGAAGGAACAGCAGCTTATCCTCCGGAGATTCAAGAACCAGTTCCATCGTTCCGTTGACCATACAGAATTTGTCCTTCTTCGCTTTCCTGTCATACATAATGATCCCGTTCTGGGAAAGATCCTGGATCCGGATCTTCTGTCCGTTTCCCCTGGTCTGTACTGCATCGATGGCACAGTGCACACGGCTTACATCCGTAAAATCCTCAGGAACCTGGATATAACATTCATGCGTGCTTCTTCCCACCAGATAATCTTTACCCGGGATCAGATTATAGATTTTTGCCTTATTTCCAAACATCAGTTTCACGTATGTACTTCGTATGGAAAACTGTCCGTCAAATACGTCTTTGTATGCGCCATTGCAATACGGACAACTATTCGCCTGTGAAGCATCATAATACTTACCGCAGCTGCATCTTCTCATATCCATAACTGTTCCTCCTGATCTCTCTCTGACATAGCCGGTTTCAGTTTTATATCTTGTTTACATTATAATACATCCTTGCATAAGAAATGCCCGGATGATAAATCCGGGCACCCTTTTGTAATATTTAGTATCAGTTAACTGTTAGCGTACCGATCATGGCTGTCAGAAGCCTCTTAACCAGGCTTTCATTAATATCACCATTACTTTCATCGATGGATGTCAGACAGGTAACTCTTGCAAATACACCATTTTCCAGTGAAACCATAATGGTGATCGTTTTATTATAGGATGATCCGTTTTCCTGGACACTTGCCGTGGATACCATAATCCCCCAGGTCTTCCCATTGATGTCAAGCGCCGAAGTTGCCAGATCCGAGAAGTTTACTCCTGCCTTTCTTCCTAAACTTTGAATCTGTTCGGATGTCGTCTCCTTGATCCGATCCCAATGGTCATCCAACGTTCCCCTGACTCCATCCGTCTGTAGTTCGCCAAAAACCGTCAGGTTATCTCCATTATAATCGTATGTTATGACCTGTTTCCCCTCATTTACTTCTACAGATGCGGTATCGATCGTACTGATTTGCAGTTCATGACCTCCGGATGATCCAAGCATGACGGTTCTTACCGATCCATCATCAGTTACCTCGGAGCTTTGCGCAGAGGAACCACCATGTTCTCTGGCCCTGACATCTGCAAGTGAGAGTGCACTGCCTCTCTGTACAGAAGCGACACGTCCAATCGGAATCGCAAAGTTTATATTCTGCCCCTCTGTCAATCCTCCGGAGTTAATACCAATTAACTTTCCGTATTTGTCAAGAAGTGGTCCGCCGCTGTTTCCATGAGTGATCTGAGCCGTATGCTGGATGTAGGTATGACCGTTTGTCTGTCTTTCCGCCGTCGAAACGATCCCTTCTGTAAATGTATTTGATAAGCCACTGGAATGGCCAAGAGCATATACCTTCTCACCGGTATTAACGGCGTCCGTCCGCTTCTCAAGAGGGATACTTGTACCAATATCCGTTGAAAGGATCGCGATATCCAGGTCGCTGTCATATCCAACTACACCCGTTATATTATACTGCTGCCCGTCTCCTGTTACGATGTAGCCTTCATAAGTTCCGTCGATCACGTGATAATTGGTAACTACCGTACCCTTGTTGTCATCAAAGAAACCTGTTCCCAAACTGCCGCTGCCACCTCCGAGCGCTGCATGAACCTGAACCGTAGACTTCAATGCCTTCTGGAAGACTTCTTCCGCGTCAGGAACATTATCACCGTTGTCCTTTGATTCTGTCGGCGCTTCCGTTGCAGGGGTTTTGGGGGACGAAGTAGTTGCCTCCGTAGGTGCGGTCGTCGGTTTTGTGGTCACATCGTTCTGATCGGTCTGTGACTTGAAGGTAGCGCCTCCGCCGCCTCCGCCGCCGGAAGACTTCTTATCGAATACACCGAAAGCAAAGAGCATAAAGACTATGACCATCACTCCTGCCAGCGATGAAAGGGTAATGATCAGCGGTGCATAGCTCTTCTTCTTTGGCGCCGGTCTGTTGGATGCTGCCGAACCTGCGCCTGCACCATATCCGGCTCCTGCACCATATCCGACTCCTGCGCCGCTTCCCGATCCTCCGCCATATCCGGCCACCGGTCTTTGCTGCATGGCTGCTACCGACTGTATCCGTACCGTAGCGGAATTTGCGTGATGTACACCGTCAAGGACCAGCATACTTCCGGAAGAAAGCTTCACGCCCTTTATGATGGATCCGTTCAGCATCGTCCCGTTCAGACTCCCGAGATCCCGGTAATACCAGGAACCTTCGCGCAGTTCAAAACAACCGTGTCTGGAAGAAACCTTCGGATTCGGAACGACGATATCCGATTGCGGGGAACGCCCGATCGAAACAACGGGCTTCCCAAAGCTCTCAAGTGTATAGGAATAAACCTGTGTACCATTCGTAACCTGTATGTTCGTCTGTGACATGGCATATTCTCCTCTCAATTAATGTCCGTAAATGCTTTTACTATCCCGATTATACGTTATGAAGCCTTCATTTTGCCTGATTTGACAGAAACGAACCGGATTTCGTAAAACTTGGAACCGATCCTCTCTCTTTCACCCTCCCGGATTAAGGGATCCATTTTCCGGCCCGGTCAAACCTGTAGGTTTCTTTCCCGATCCGGACAGTTCCCGTAACCATACCTCCGGAAGGATCAAGGTAATACCATGATCCGTTATACTTCAGCCAGCCGGTTTTCATGATACCTGTTTTAGGGTCGGTGTAGTACCACTTCTTTCCGATTTTGAACCAGGCCCCCGACATTTGTCCTGAGGTTTTACTCATGTAATACCATTTATTTTTATATCTCAGCCAGCCGGTCTTCATGACTCCCGTTTTGGGATCCAGATAGTACCACGATGACCTGCGTGTTCCGATTTTCACCCATCCGGTCTTCATGGCTCCTGTTCCATTATCCATATAATACCATTTATTTCCGACTTTGGTCCACCCGATACTGCGGATCCCGTCCTTTTTAAAATAATACCATTTACCGGATATCTTTTTCCAGCCGGTGACCATCCATCCGTTTGGATCAAAGAAATACATGTGTCCATTCTCTTTCACCCACCCGGTCCGCATGATACCATCTGAACCTAAGAAATAGGTGTGTCCTTTTTCCTGCACCCTGCCGGTCCGCTTTATGCCATCGTTTCCGAGATAATACCTGTGCCCCTGAACATCCAGCCAGCCGGTCTGCATGATGCCGTCATTTCGGAAATAATATGATGCATCCTGTATGGTCTGCCAGCCTGTCAGCAACGATCCGTCCCATTTCATGTAAGAGCGTCCGTTCGTCCCATCCTTCCATCCGCTGGAATAGACCGTGCAGTTTCCGAGTTCTGTCCCTTCTGCATTGTATACTCTTACAACTGTCTTACCGGCCTTTCCACCGTAATTCTCAAATTGCAGTCTTCCAAACTTGTCTACCTTCGCCACATCCGGATCATCCGTTTTCCATTGCAGTTCGATATCATCCGCATCCAGGGGATCATATATCTTATTTGCATCCAAAGGATCCCCCTGATATTTACTTAATTCATAACTGATCTTCACCGACTTCAGCGTTTTCCTTGCCGGTTTTACCGTAACTGTAACTGTGCTTTGAATATTCGTCTGTGGAATTGAAACTGTTACGTCTACTGAACCTTCACCATTTGCCTGAATATGCCCCCGGTCCAGAGAAATGATCGTATCCTCCTGTGTATTGGTGCTCCATGCCAAACGGATCCATCCGGTTGCGGTTTTTTGATCCTCATCTCCTGCCTCTATGAAATACGTAGGAGAACTACCGCTTTTTTTCAGATTGACATTCAGATCATAGGTCTCACCGACTGTCAGATTCAGATCGGTCAGTTCTTTTTTGTCTTTATCCAGTATCTGAATCCTTTCAAAATCCCGGTCCACGTCGATCACTTCGACCTCTACCGGATATTCCTTAGTCAATCCGGATTTCCCCGTCACCGTGACGAACACCTTCGTCTCTCCGATCCCGGCCGCAGTCACGATCCCCTCTGTTGAAACCGTAGCAACGGAAGGATTTCCTGACCGGTAGGAATAGGCAGCATTCTCAGCCTTTGCAGTGAAAGGAAGCTTCTCCTTATCTTCCAGGATAAGGCTCATTTTACCCACGATGATGGCTTCCGTCACATTTACGGTAACCGTATCACCGATCCCGTTTACAGGACCGGCTGTGATCGTAGCCTTTCCGGGTTTCAACGGTTTCAGGGTTCCGTTTTGGATCCCGACCACCAGCGGGTCCGATGACACCCATGTGATCTCACTCTCCGATTCAATCCCTTTGCTGTCATATTGCAAAGTTTTCTGATCGACCACCGTAAGATTCTCCTCTTTGGTTTTAAACTTCAGATAGGAGTTTACCGTGACGGAGAAAGTGGAAGAAACCGTCTTTCCGTCGGGACCCGCTGCGGTGATCGTGATCTTTGTGCTTCCGGGTTTCACTCCCTCCACCTGACCATTGGAACTTACCTTTGCAATGGATGAATCCGCAGAACTCCATGCCGTATTGATCATCCCGCTCGTATTCCAGGTGACCTCGGCAGCTTTTGATCCTCCCATGAGGATGGTCATATCCTTTGACGAAACCGAAACCGCCTTTATCGTCAATTGGCAGGATGCTTTTGCGCCGTCCGGATATTTGGATCCCACGCTGATGGTCACGCTTCCTGTTTTTACCGGAGTTACCATACCATTCCCATTTACCGTTGCAACGGAAGGATCCGAGGAGGTCCAGACCAGATCCGCGTTCGGATAATTCGCCGGCGTCTTTGTAACCTTTATGGATGCCTTATCCCAGGTAGTGATCGTCCCTGCATCTGAAGTAACGGATACTCCCTTCAGCTTGAGGGCTCCGGGGATATAGACTCCGTCTTTATCCACATATCTGTCACCGACCCAGCTGTTCAGTATACAATAGCCCTCTTTATTAAAATAATATTGTTTAAACTGGATCGTCAGCCAGCAGGAAGTGGGATAATACCCGGATTCATCCGTATACCACCATCCGGTCTTATTCTTCTTCCATTTACCGCCTGTACGCGCGGTCTCCCACTGTCCGTTGGAATTCACCCACTTCCCGTCAACATACTGGGACGCAGCCATAAATCCGCTGTCCAGAAAGTAATAATCATACCCTTTGATGGTGACCCACATATTTCTGGCATAGGATTTGTCATCATCAAAAACATACCACCATCCGTTATCATTATGTCTCCAGACTCCGCTCCTCGTGGTTGCAGCTTCTGTTTTAGACGAAACAAGGAGCAGGAATAAAAAGAGTATTACCAGTCCTGTAACTATTCCGTCACGAAAAAAACTTCTCTTATTCATATCCTGCTCCTGATTGCTTTATTTACTTAAGGGATCCATTCCCCCGAAGATGAAAAACTGTAGTTTGTTTTCCCGATCTTTACATTTCCGGTGACCATGGCACCCGACTTGTTGAAATAATACCACTTCTTTCCGGATTTCAACCATCCGGTTTTCATGGCACCGGATTTTTTATCAAAGAAATACCATTTCTTTCCGTCCCTCAGCCAGCCGGTCTTCATGGTACTCGATTTCTTTTCAAGGAAGTACCATTTCTTTCCGTCCTTGACCCAACCGTTCTTCCTGACACCTGATTTCTTATCAAAGAAATACCATTTCTTTCCTACTTTGGCCCATCCGGTACGTTTTACTCCGTCGGTTCCGAAGTAGTACCAGCTCTTGTTGAGGTTCTTCCAACCGGTCCGCATGACTCCGTCAGTCCCGAAATAGTAAAATTTCTTATTGATCTGTTTCCAGCCGGTCCTTCTCTCTCCGTCGGTTCCGAAGTAGTACCATTTCTGACCGATCTTATTCCATTTGGTATACATCAGACCATTGGTGCCGAAATAATACATCTTTCCACTGATCTGCTTCCAGCCGGTGTACATAGCCCCGTCTGCTCCGAAGAAATACTTTGTACTGCCCGCAGTTCTCCAACCGGTGCAGAGAGCTCCGTCCGTACCCAGCAGGTAGGTCTTTCCTGACAGTGTAAGCCATCCGGTCACCTTATTTCCGTCCGAATTGAAATAATACCTCTTCCCGGAAATGGTACTCCAGCCCACATCCTGCTTCGTTCCGGTATAATGCTTTGTTCCGGTAGCATCCGTGATCCATTCATCCTTCGGAACGACACGTACCGTGAAGGACGTGGTGATATCGCTGCCATCCATGGCAGAGATGGTGAATTTCGTATCTCCGACCTTGTTTGCATCGATCCGGAAGATCCGATTGCTGTCTTCCAACCCGGGGAATGCTTCCGTCACATCCACTGCTTCTGCATCTCCCGTTGCCCCGCTTTCCTTCGTGATATCCAGTTCTTTCATATCCGCATCACTGTTTATCATGGTGCGAAGGAAGACAGACTGTGCCTGCCCGTGCGGCAGTTCCAGGATCCCGCCGTCTGCCAAAGGATTCCGATTCGTATATACATAACCGTCACCGCTCTTTGCCGCAGTTCCGGTTCCCATAACGATAAAGGATACCTTCGGAGGCTCAGGTGAACGGACGGAGACCCTTACAGAGCCCATGACCTCTCCTGTGGACACCTGTATTGCAGATACTGTTGTGGATCCACCGGATAACGCTATGATCTTCGCAAAGTTTTCATTCGGTACCGACACGATATCCGGATCTTCCGATACCCAGATGATCTCCGCGTCATCCGCATTCTTCGGATCGATCTGAAAATCAAGTTCCTTCGAATCTCCGATGGAAAGGATCTCGGACTGATTTGCAAAAAGAACACGTTCCAGCTGAACGGGCTCTCTGGAAACCAGGATCTGCGCTTCCGCATTGACATCCATCCCTCTGACACTGGCGGTGATGCTGATGGGATTCGATGAGAAGCCAACCAGAGACACCAGGCCGTTTCTGACATTTGCCACCGAATTGTCCGAAGACTTCCATACCAGCCGGACCACCTTGCCATCTGTATTCAGAACCGAATCGGGAATCGAAACCTCCGTACCATCCGTTCTGGTAAGAACCGGTTCCAACTGGAAGGAATTCCCCTCCGGATCACTGTTCTTCAGTTCCAAAGAAATCTGATCGCTGACTGTCTCTCCGTTCAGCAGGAAGGAAAGCTTCTTAACATCCGTATCGATCTCTTCCGTCAGCACCTCGACCGTTACCGTATATTCGCAGGTCTTTCCGTTTTTCCCAACGACCAGGATACTGATCTCTGTGGAACCGAAATCCTGCGCCTGAATAAGGATCGAATCCGTATCTGTCCCCGATAATGTCACCGTTGCGATATTCGGATCATTGGAAGTACAGGAGACGGAAGATATCTGGTCCGTGTTCCTGGTGATCTCTATCGTATCCTCCCCTCCTTCTCCCAGTACCACTTCGTCCTGGTCAAGAGAAAGGATCGGGCGGACAGTTACCGGCACCCTGTAGGATGCACTTCCTTCATATTCGGAAGTAACCGTGACATAGGTAAATCCGGGAGCCACCGCCGTAAGATTTCCGGAGGCGTCCACCTTTACCACATTATCATTTCCGGAGGTCCAGACCAGAGAATCTGCGGAAACGCTGGAGGGCGTCGGGGTTGCGGTCAGTTTCACCTGATCCCACTCCGTCATGGATACATAGCTCGGCGTTACCACCACATCCGACATCCGGATCGCACCCGGAACCTGTGTTCCGGTTTCCGTAAAGAGATAATCAACCCCGTCAATGGTTGTCCATCCCGTAGCAAGATGCGAATCCTTAGGAGTTGTTTCCTCATCTACAATGTAATATGTATTATCTCCGATCTCCTTCCATCCCGTGTCTGCATCTGTCCATACAACGATGGCGTCCTCCGGAAAATTACACATTCCTTTTAAAGGAGATGCATTTCGAAAATCCACCAACCGGATCGGATTATCCTGGCATTGAAGGACATACAGTTTCGTATTATTCGCAATATTCAGTTCTGTCAGTTGATTATTCGAACAGTAAAGCATGAGCAGCGACGGTGCAACCGAAAGATTCAGTTCCGTCAGCTGGTTTTCATAACAGCTGAGCGATGTGATCGCACTACCCAGGGTAAGACTCGACAGCTGGTTTTCACCGCAATCAAGCACCGTTAAGGCAGTCATACCGCTTACATCCAGACTTTCCAGGTAATTACCCTCACAGCTCAGGGAAGTCAGAGCGCTGAAATAATCGATCCCGGTCAGAGATGAGATCGCTTTGTTATCCACATTCAGGGACGTGACTTTAGACGCCTCATTTATGCTGAGAATCCCGTCCCCATCCGTATCATATGACGAAACAACCGCTCTGAAATTAGCATCCGGGAAATAATCCGAAGTGATCTTGATCCCGCTTACCGAAGTCGTTTCCACCTTACGTGTATCCGAGGATGAAACATATGTGGTACTCCACCCGGACCAGTCACCCCAGATGTCTTTTTTCCATCTATAATTGTATGTCTTGGAACGATCACGATAGCTATAAAGTGTGCCCTCCCAGGTCCAGTATCTTCCCTGTGCATTATGATAGAGACATTGTGTATTCCCGCCTACATAGTAATAATCGCACATCCAACGTTGGGTAATACTCCCACTCCACTGAAAAGGATCGGCATGATTGATCTCACTTAAAGGGAAATCCCTCTGCTCAAGATCATATCCGGACATGGGATGATCCTCCTGTGCATAATCGGACATTCTTTTATATCTGCCCAACTCGATACCGGAAGCCGTTTTTACATCCCTTGTATCGGATGAGGAAACCGCAGTTCTGGACCAGCCGCTCCAATTCCCCCAGGATCCATAAACAGTAGATGTATCTATGAGTACCCAACCATCGCCCGGAGAAGTACTGCTCGTCGTGGTTTTATACTCGGTATCCACCAGATCCTTATAGCGGTAGAGCGTATATCTGTAGGTCGTTGCCGCCTCCGCCTTCATCGGAATGGCCAATCCTGCA
>CACYMQ010000007.1 GCA_902775555.1 uncultured Lachnospiraceae bacterium
CACTCCGTCCTGCATCTCAAAGCTGACATTTTTGTAGAAATAAGGGAGTTTGCCTGCGGTCAGGACTCCGCCGTAGACCAGGCAGGTAACGAAGAAGAATGCCACACGGACCGGTTTCGGAAGCTCCATATTACAGCGGTCCAGTAAGCTCATCATGATAAACAGAATCAGGAAACAGCCCAGATACTTGATATCATTTGCGAGGATCGCCTCTTCCAGATTGACGGAAAGCACGCCAAGCAGGAAGCCCAGATTGGTAATGGGTACGAAGGTGAATATGAGGGTAAAATGGACATCAAAATGCTTGTGCCAGATCTGGACATATACCAGACTCAGCACAAGCGATATAGCAAAGGTTATAGAATAATACGTGACCATGCGATAACCCTCTCAACTCCGTAATCTGCAACACATTTATTGTACCTTAAAAAGCACTGTTTCGCAAGGGAAAGGGCATATCGGGCCAACATTCTCCGACTCATTCTTCCTTCGAGATCACGATCTTTCCGTCTACTACCTCTATCTTCACGCGGTTACCGTCAATGCCGGCCTCCTCACGCATTTCCTGAGACAGCTGCAAACGTCCGGCACGGTCCATGACCACGAATTCCTCGTGGGTATCCTCTCCTGTAAAATGTGCTCTCTCCTCCAGGGCCTCGGCTTCCGCCGCTGCACCATCCGTGAAGAGCGCTCCGCCTTCTCCTCTTCGTTCCGCAAGTGCGTCGATCTTCTCCCTGTAAGCTTCCTTGATGACGCGCTCACTGCTGATCTTGCCGTCCGCGATCATGACCACGCGGTCCACCTTATTTGCCAGGCTGAGATCATGCGTAACGATAATGACCGTTACACCCCGTTCCCGGTTCAGGGCACGGAACAGGTCCTGGATCCGCTCTGAGGTTGCGGAGTCCACAGCCCCGGTGGGCTCATCTGCCAGAAGGAGATCCGGATCATTCATCAGGGCGATGGCGATGGCAACCCGCTGCTGCTCTCCGCCGGACATCATCCGGGGATAGCTGTCCGCTCTTCCCTCCAGGCCCACGGCCTTCAGAAGCTCCATGGCCTTCTTACGGCGTTCCTTCTTTGAGACCGGAGAGAACATAAGGGGGAGCTCCACATTTTGAACCGCAGTAAGATATGGCAGCAGATTGTCCGCATTCTTCTGCCACACAAAGCCTACCCGTTTCTTTCTGTAGTGATTCATCTCCTGCTCCGTCAGTTCGGACAGACTGATGCCGTCAAAGGTGATCCTGCCTGCGCTGGGGCGCTCCAGCCCTCCGATGATATTGAGAAGCGTGGATTTCCCACTGCCGGATTTTCCGATGATCGCCAGAAGCTCGCCCCTCCGGATCGTAAGGTCCAGACCCTGAAGAGCCATAACCTCCAGATCCTGGGTCTTATAGATCTTCACGAGACCATCACAGTCGATCAGGATATCTGACGCAGATTCATTTGTATTATTCATATCCGTACTCATGATATACTCCTCAGCCACCGAAACTCCTCCATACAGAGGCACTCCGGAATCTCGGGATGACAGGGCTGCAAAAAGATCCTTCGCTGCACTCAAGATGACAGGACTGCAAAAAGATCCTTCGCTGCGCTCAGGATGACATTGGGCGTCAGGATGACATCCCCTGTATCATTCCGTCTTCGATCTCATAGACCACATCCCCCAGCTCCATCAGCCCGGGGTCATGGGTCGTCATCACGATGGTGATCCCTTCCTTCTCCGTAAGGTCTTTGAAGAGCTGGGTCACCGCCAGTCCGGCCGCCGTATCCAGCGCACCGGTAGGCTCATCTGCAAAAATGATCTCCGGCCTGTGGGCGATGGCTCTTGCGATGGCCACCCTCTGCTGCTCCCCGCCGGAGAGCTGGGCCGGCATATGCTTCATACGCTGATCCAGACCCACCGCTGCCAGTACCTCCCTGATCCGCGGGTCTCTTTCTCCCTGATAGCCGGCGGTCCGAAGACCGAAATCCACATTTTCATAAGCGGACATGATGGGCACCAGGGCTACGGACTGGAAGACAAATCCCATATGGAATCTGCGCAGCCGGTCTCTCTGTGCATCCGACAGACCGGAATAGCGGATCTCCTCCGTTGCATTTTCGGCCTGTCCCTCCGTACTTTCTCCCATTTCTCCTTCTCCGGCGCCTGCCCCGGCTTTTTTTCCCGCTCCGCCGCCCGGCTTTTTTTTGGTCCTCTTCCTCGCACGGAAGAACACTTCCCCGGAAGTGGCGGGATCCAGCGCACTCAGGATGTTCAGCAGCGTGGTCTTGCCGGAACCGGACCTTCCCTTGATGATCACAAGGCTTCCCTTCGGTATCTCCAGAGTGATCCCCTTCAATACCGTCAGTTCGCCCCCCGCCACCGGAAAGGTTCTTATGATCTGTTCAGTTGTCAGGATCATCTCGTTCATTTATCTATCCTCTATCCGATAATGATTCAGTCCTCACCGAGTTTCAGGGCTTCCGTGATCTTCATCCGCCGTACGATCTGCCGTATGATGATAAAGCATGCGATCATTACGCCGCCGATGATCAGTCCCAGCCGAAGGAAATCTCCTCCGGAAATGTGCATGGCCAGTTCCACCGCGTGCTTTTCCGGAAGATAGACCACCGCGAAAAGCTTTGCAAAAAGTACGGTAGCCACCGAGCCGGCACCGATACCCGCAAGTACCGGTCCCAGCGACAGGAACAGCTGCTCCAGCGTAAGCATCCGGCTGACCTCGCGCATGGAGATACCCATGGCACGGTAGATACCGAACAGCAGCTCCCTGTCCCGGATGGATGTGATCCAGTAAATGAGATACCCCAGTACGCACAGCATCAGTGCGATCAGAACATCCAGTGTGAAAAGTCCGTTCGTGATCAGCGTGATGGAGCTGCTCTGCATGGCACGGATCTCCTCCTCGGCACTCCTCAGTTCATCCAGGCTGCGTCCCGCGGGCTTCAGCCATTCGTTCAGGGTCTCCCTTAGCTTCTCCCCGCTTTCGGAGGAACGGATCCAGACACTGTACGGTGATTTCTCAAAGCTGCTGACTACGGTGCTGTAGTTCATGACGATGAGATACCGGTCCTTCTCGGTCATCTCCCCTTCTTCATTGTACGCATATTCATGGGTATCATATCCCGGAAATGCATCCACGATCCCCACGATCTTTCCTGCAGAGGACGCATAGATCTGTTCCTCTTCCACCGGCGAATACCGGGAGCAGGTGAGGGAATCCCCCACCTTCAGGTCGTATTTCTCTGCCAGATTCCGGGAGATCAGCATCCCGTTCGTCACCTGGGACAATTCATTCAGGTAGTTGAACCAATGCTCATCCGTGATCCCGTCCTTCAGACGGGCCGTCTCTCCGAATTCCTTCGTCTGGATCCCCATCAGGGTTCCGGTCTCCTGTTCTCCTCTGCCGGCCTTGATGACCGCCTTGTCATCCCGGATCACACGTGTCACGGACTCTGCCAGGCCCTCGTCTACCAGCTTCTGGTAGACCTTATAATCCGGCTCCGTATATCTCCAGCGCTTGGGTGTCTCACTGCTGAGTACCAGCAGCTTCCACGGTTCCGTGGTAACCGCATCCGCGCCCATATCATACTCGATCCGTTCCACCTGGTTGGCACTGACGGTACGCGCCATATTTGCATGAAATACGCTCATGGCGATGGTCAGAACCAGAAAGACGGAAATGACGCCCGAACCACGACGGGTACGGATGATCTGCAGAAATGCCGCATAGGTCGGTGAAGAAAAACGGTTTCTTCCAAGACGGAAGATCAGCCTTACCAGATAGGAGATCAACCGCAGGATCAGCAGTCCGCAGGACAGCAGGAAGAGTGTAGCCGTGAGGAAGATCATGGGGTCGATCCCCTCGCCCGAAAGAACGGACAGCTTCAATGCATCCAGCTGCTTTGTAAAATCATAGAGCAGGTAGAGGGATACCGCCAGCAGCGCCAGATCCAGGAAGAATTTCTCCCAGACCGGGATCCCGCTCACATGCTTTCTGTTCTTATTCTCAACGATGGTACCGCCGGAGCGCCGGAATACGGGAGCCAGCGTGACAAATGCCGCCAGAAGTGCGGCCAGCGCCGATACCAGGATCATTCCCGGATAGATCCCATAACCCGATACCGCTTCACCGGAAAATGTGAGGAAGCCCGTAGCTGCCGCTGCCAGCCGCCCCGCAAGATACCCGAGCAGAAGTCCGGGCAGGAACGCCACTCCGGCTATGATCAGGGACTGTACCAGATAGATCCGGATGATCCTTCCCCTGGTGGTTCCCCGGCTGTGCAGCATAACGATCTCACTCTGTTCCGAATCGATGATCCGGACGGAGATCATACTGATGAAAAGCATCACCAGCAGAAGCAGGGGTACCGAGACCGCGTAAAGGACAGCCATGGCGGAGTCGCCCTTCTGCCGCGCCTTTACCAGCGCATCCGTCAGATTCTCCGTCAGATCCTCATCCTTTTCACGGAACTGCTTCAGATAATCCTCCACTGCAGACGCGTTGTCCACCGTGATCTTTCTGTAATCATACAGCCGTCTGGTCTCACATTGCAGTTCCTTCGTCTCCAGCTGTCTGACCACTCTGCTGAAGTCGTCTTTGGTAAGCCAGATCATGAGTCCGTTTTCTTCCAGACTCCTCTGCCAGAAATAATCCCCGGTTCCTGCCTCCTCGAAGATCCCGACGATCCGGAAGGTCAGGGGTGCATCACCATCCATGGAATTCTGCGTGAGGGTTTCTCCTACCGCAAAATGCTTTACATCCATCAAATGCCGGTCGATCATGACCGGGATCACTCCTTCGGGAAGATCCTTTGCCTCAGCCGGCGCGGATCCGTCCAGTATCCGGAAATGCTCTCCGTTATAGTCCGTATCCATATAACCGAAATCCAGGAATCCGTCTTCTCCGCGGTAGGAGAAGGCCAGCCTGCGCCCCTTCATCCACAGGATCCGCTGGGTATTTACCACAGGGAGTTTCAGGTACTTGTCCCAGGTGGATTCGTATCCTTCCAATTCGGAAAGCGCATCCTCCGCGGCATGTTCCGAGCCCGTAGGATCCATCATGCTCGTCCTTGTGATCACTGCCGGATAGGTGCCCTCCTTCTCATAGCTCTCACGGAATTCACTCTGGATCAGCCGGTCCAGGGAACCCTTGCGGAGCATCATGACCACACCGAATACCGCGATCATGGAGATCACGCCTACCATAAGAGCGAGATACAGCTTATATTTATTTTTGATCTTGGTAACTATAAATCTCAGCACGCTGCTCACTCCTCTGCGATCACGTCGCCCACGGAAAGCCCGGCCAGGATCAGCCTGTCATCCGAATACTGACCTACCGGAAATACCGTAACATTCTGCTTGGAAAGACCGTTCTCCGTAACCCTCCACACAAAGCTTGTGGTCTGCTGTGTGAGAGGATCCTGCTCGGTATATACACATTTGGCAGGAACGACGATCCCGCCCTTTACGGAGACTCCGTCGAAATGTACCTTCCCCTTCGGAAGCTCCTCTCCCGCGAAAAAGCCGTCATCATCCGTCTTCACGATGAACTGCCCGCCTTCTCCCTCGGGGTAGGTGGTAAGATGTGCCTCCCCGTCACGAGTAAAGAGGCATACTCTGCTGCCGGCGGATTCCGCGACGCAGACCCCTGCATAGTCCTTCCCTTCCGTGGAAATGACCAGCTTCTGTCCCGGCAGGGCAGGACCGGATTCCATCTTCCCTCTCTTAACGGGCATATTGACCTTCAGAAGCTTCTCTCCGGGACTGCTGATGGTATACAAGTACTGCCCTGCAACGACGGAGATATCCTTCGTCGGTATATTCTGTCCGATGGTTCCGCTGCTTTCCGCCTTGATGGAGACGGTTCCTCCGGAGCCCGCCGAGGACTCGGCCAGCGCCGCCTTCACCTCCGCAAGGCCTGCATTATATTCCACCGCTTCCATCTTCCGTTCTTCAGCCAGGATCTCCAGCTCCAGCCGGTTCTCCTCTTCGGCATATCTGCCTTCCAGATATGCCTGTTTTTCCTCATCCGTCACGCCGTCTTCCCCGCCGGTCTCCGCTTCGTCATCATCTGCCCCGTCAGTTGCGGTTTCCGTCTGCTCCTTTTCCTGTTCCTTCCCGTGAGTTGCGGTTTCCGTCTGCTCCTTTATCTCTTTGTTCCCGTCGTTCCCGTCGGATGCGGTTCCCGTCTGTTCCTTTGCCTCTTCGTTCCCGTCGTTCCCGTCGGATGCGGTTCCCGCCTGTTCCTTCTCCTCTTTATTCCCATCGGACTTCGGAACGGGAACCGGGATCTTCCCGGCCTTCTTTGCGGCCTCGATCGCCGCCTTCGCAGCCTTCTCCCTTTCATCGAACTCTGCAAGACTGGCCTTATGGCCCTGCTCGATATCCGTTATGGTATTCTTCTGCTCCGCCTGTTCTCCCTTGCCTGACGGAACAGCGATCGTAAGCAGCTCCTGTCCCTTGGTCACAGCCGCGCCAGCCGATACTTTGACCTCCTGCACGGAGCCGGTGGTCTCCGCCAGACGGATCGTATGCTCCGTCTCCAGAAGTCCGTAATACTCGGTCTCCGCCTCCTCCGTATACACACCCGGCTTTACCTGGTATTCCTTATATTTCGTCGGCATGACCGCCTTATTGTCATAAAGGACCTGTTCTCCCTCGCTGAGGCCGGACTTAACCTCCGAATAGAGAGAATCCCTTACACCCAGTTCCAGCTCTCTTCTTTCTCTCTGTCCTTCGCTGTCCTGGACGTAGCAGTAATAAACCTCACCTTCCTGATACACCGAATCATTTCCCACAGCCAGCACATCGGTACAGCTGTTTTTTGTAAAATAGATCGGAACGACGGATCCGGCCTCCTGCGTCAACCCCTTTGCACGGAACCGGACGCGGGGATACCTGTTCACATTTTTCGCGTAACTCAGTTCCGCCTGTGTATAGGCATACTCTTCCACCGGATACTTCTTTCCGTCCGACATGATATATTTTTCCTGATAATCCGCGTATTTATAATCATTCGTCTCTTCTTCCGACTCGATATACAGGTCACTGAAATCAGAGATCACGGCGATATTCGAATTCGCCATCACCATACTTCCGGAAGAGGATGCGATATCCACCAGATACGTAACCTGACCATCATGCGGTGCCGTAAAGGTAAGCTTTCCCCGTGCTTCCTTCAGCTTGGAGATCTGCTTCTCCAGCTCCGCTATGGCTGCATCATCCTGTGCCAGAGTGTAGCGCCGGTTCTCCTGTTCCTTCCGGATTGCCATATCATAAGCTGCTGCTTCCTCCGTGAAACCGGCTTCTTCGGCCGCCTTCTTCCGGTATCCCAGCTTCTCTTCCGTCTTCTTCGAAATGATTTCTTTGGATGCCCGTTCCTGTCTCAGTACTTCCATCTGCTTTGTGCAGGCACTGATCTCCTTCTCCGCCTCACGGGTATCTCCCACCGCGATGACATCCCCTTTCTTCACCTGATCACCGGGATTCACCTTCAGCTGATAGATGAAGATGGTGTCTTTTGAGAATACAGGGTAACTCTCCGGTACCACGGTCCCGTTCAGATAGCTGACCTCACCGATATCCCGCCGTTCCACGGGGCGATAAGAGTCCGTAAGAGCAACCGGCGTAAGGAGTTCCGGAGCCGCTGCCGTTTCCTTCGTTCCACAGGAGCTTACCGAAAGCAGCAGGGCAGAAAGGAGGGCGAGTGCGGCCCCTTTACGGACCGCACCACGCTTTATGAAATTATTGGATGTCCTTTTCTTCATCGATCCGATACTCTCCTGCATTTAAGGCATTTCCAGCTTCTCTCCGCCGGACAGGCCTTCCTTGATGACCACATCATCTCCCACCGTGACACCGGGGATCACCTCGACCACATCCCGCATATCATCCTCCCGGACCACATATGCGAAGTATTTATCCCCGTTTCTGTAGATCGCCAGATGATTTACATGGCACACGTCCTTCATTTCCGGTAGGTCAAACTCCAGTTTCAGGCTGTTCTCCGGCATCCTGCCTTCCGCATCCAGCGGGCGGAAATAGACCGGCCCGTCCTTTTCTCCCTCCGGTGTCTCAATCACCTCCAGCCGTGTGGCTGTCTCCCCGGTACCGACCGTATAGGTTTCTCCCGGTTTAAAGGTATACAGGTCGGAGGGATCCATGAAGTAGATGCCCTGACTCTGATCCACGATCACCAGATCATTTGCGGGAATCACATATCCTTCATGCAGGCTCTCATTTACCACGCTCACATATCCGTCCACCTCGGAGATCAGGTTCATCTTCTGATAGGTATCCCGGATATCCGAGATATACAGCTTCGCCACCTGGATCTCACGGTTCAGCCGGTCGATCTCGGCCTTATGATCTTCGGAAGCATCGATACCCGAGAGCTTCTTCAGATGCTCGATCTCCAGACTGTCCTTCTCTATCTTCTTCTCGTTATCCCGGATCTGCTGGTCCAGTACTTCGGAGTGGAAGGATACCAGCACATCCCCTTTATGCACATATTTTCCGACATCTACTTTCACTTCATCGATCTTCATCTTGTAGACCTCGAACATTTCTTCATACTGTCCGGGAGAGATCTGATAACGTGACTGCTCAAATCCAAGCAAATGCAGGCTGGCAGAAAACTGAGGTGTCAGATCTCCTCTGATCACCTCTGTTACTTTCGGCACCACAGCATTGTATACCGGAGCATTTTCGGGAACCAGCGCTTCCTCCGACGATGCACCGCATCCTGTCAGGGTAAGCGCTGCCACACATGCATACGCCGCTATATTCAGTTTTTTAAACCTTTTTCCTGACATGGCTTTTCCTTTCATGCACCCATCCTACACAGGAAATGTATCGAAAATGCATCAAAAAGCATCATTTTCAAAAAAATTCTTCCTTTCATCATTTCCGGATCTTCGATTCCTCCAGAAGCGTTCCACCCTCGGTGATATAGTATTCATGGATTTCCGATCCGTCATATTTGGTAAAGGTCACCCTCCAGTAAACCGCCATATAGGTTGCAAATGTAGTATCCACCGCCTTATACGCCTCGGCCTGCCAGGTATACCACTGCTGGTACTTCGAGACCACGGGATAGGTAAAGCCGGTCACAACCTCATATTCCGTCAGACTGCATTCGCTCCCGGAGGCCGGTGAGATCTCACTCTCCCACTCCCCGTAAATAAGCCGGATCCGCTGCTCCTCTGTCAGCTGACGGGATGCATTCTTTACGACCGCATCCGAAGGACCGGAATAATACGCTGCAGGAACCGCCATGACCACACCCTGATCTCTCCTGGCGCCTCTCTTCATCAGAAGGCCCGGCAGAACCAGGGTAGCCGTCACCACAGTCGCTGTCAGCAAAAGCGCGATGACAGAGATCACATAGGAAATGATCTTTCTCCTTCTTTTTTTCTCTTCTACCATGTGCCGTTCCTCCTTTCTTCCGGATGCTGATCCCCTGTCATTCCGGGCGCTGCGAAGAATCTTTCCGAACAAGATCCTTCGTCGCTTCGCTCCTCAGGATGACAATCCCCCTGTCATTCTGAGCGCTGCGAAGAATCTTTCCGAACAAGATCCTTCGTCGCTTCGCTCCTCAGGATGACAAGCTCACTGTCATTCTGAGCCCGCAGGCAGTGTCACCATAAATGTGGTTCCTTCCCCTTCCTTACTTTCCAGGTTGATGGTCGCGCCGTGCCGCTCCAGGATCACCGCCACAAGGGACATTCCCAGTCCCGCTCCTCCGGCCTGCCGGGTCCGGGACTTATCCACCATAAAGAATTCATCGAAGATCTTCTTCTGATCCTCCTCGGCAATCCCGATCCCGTGATCCTGAACCAGGAAGCGATATCCTCCCTCTGCAGGCTCTCCCAGGAATTCCACCGTATCTTCCGGTTTCGATGCCTTTCTCGCATTATCCAGAAGGTTGATGAAGACGGACTGAAGAAGCTCACTGTCCCCCTCAAAGGTTCCCGGCTTCACATCCGTCCGGAGACGGATCCCCGAGTTCTTCATCAACGGAGCCATACTTGCGGCGATCCTTTCCGCCAGCCCCGCTGCCTGTATCGTTTTTCTTTCTATAGGGTGATCCTTCAGATACAGAAGGTCGAACAATTTCAGAGACATGGATTCCAGACGCTTTCCTTCCGAGAAGATATAGCCCAGCGCCGTCTGCTGCTCCTCCCTGGAAAGATCCATGGACCGGAGTGTATCCGCATACCCGATGATACTGGTCATGGGCGTTTTGATCTCATGGGTAAAGTCGGCCACGAACTGCTCTCTCCGGTGAACCATATCGTTCAGCTCCTCCACATGGTCCTCTACCGACTCCGCCATCATGTTGAAACGATCTGCCAGCTGACCCACCTCATCCGTGGACCGGATGTCCGTCCGGGCGGTATAGTCCCCGGCAGCAAAGGCATTTGTCGTGGTACTGAGGCGCTCCAGCGGTCTGGTAAGCAGCCAGCTCAGTACAAAGAGAAGAAGGGTGGCTACACAGAGCAGCACCAGCGTAAACTGCCGATACTCCTTGATACTCCGGTCCAGAAGCCTGCTCAGCTCCGTGATATCCCTCTTCGTGATGATATTGAGCGGTTTTTCATCCACCATGGTTTCCGAAGTGACAAAGAGGCTGACCGCCTCATTTTCCTCCAGGATCAGATAGTTCTTTCTGGTCTCCACCGGAAATGTAAAGAATTTCTCCGAATGGCTTCCCAGGATCTCATCCTCTTCTCCGGAGAGATCCTCCGTTATGACTTCATTCTTTGATCCTTCAGTTTCTCCCCGGTACAGATACTTCCCTCCATACCGGATATAAAGGGATTCCTCCCCCGACAGCATCCCGCTGTACACTTCCTGCCCGATCTCCGGAAGGCTCCGTCCCAGATCATAGTTTCCGGAATTCACGACCTCCAGCAAAGAATATTCCACAGAGGACTGGACCAGATTATTTTCGGTCACGGCGGATTTGATCTCGGTATTCATGGTCAGATCATAACTCCGCTGCATCAGATTAAAGCCCACGATCCCTGTCGTGAGCGAAAGAAGTACAAGATTCAGAAGTATTACCTTGTAGCGAAATTTCATAGGGTCTTACCGTTTATCATCCTCCACCAGCCGATATCCCATATTGTATACAGACTTCAGATTCTCCTTCAGTCCGAGTTTCCTGCGCAGTCTCTGTACATGAAGATCCAGAGTCCGGGTATCTCCCATCCATTCCGCTTCCCACACCGATTCGTACAGACGCTCACGGTAGAGTGTGATATTCAGATTCCGCACGAACATCGTGAGAAGATCAAATTCCTTCGGTGTCAGTTCGATGGCGTTACCGTCTCTGGTAACGGTCCGGTTCTCCACATCGATGTCAAGATCCTTGAAGTGAAGCTCCGTCTCCGTCTTGTTATAACGACGGAGTACGATATTGATCCGGGCAAGCAGCTCCACCACCTCGAAGGGTTTTACCAGGTAATCCTCCGCCCCCGAGGTAAGCCCCTTCATCCGGTCATCCAGAGAATTCTTCGCCGTTATGAAGATCACCGGGATCCCCATGGGCCGGATATATTCCATCAGCTCATATCCATTGATCCCGGGGAGCATGATATCCAGAAGGATGAGATCATAGATATGGTCCTCCAGAAGATCCGCTGCCACCTGCCCGTCATAAGCTGTGGTGCATTCATATCCGGCCTTGGTCAGATTCAACCGGATCAGATCCGATATGGGTTTTTCATCTTCGACGATCAGAATCTTCAGCATGGTGCGGTTCCTCCCTCCGGTCCCGTAAAAGATACATCCATCTTATCATATTCATCCTGCCGAATCCATGTAAATCCTGTCAAATGGTGTATATGATCTCGACCATACTGCCATCCACTGCATTTACCAGCACATAAGCCACGGTCCCGTTGCTGGTGGCAGGGAGTATCCATACAGGGATCAGCGTATACTCACCCGGATGCTCCTCCGATGATATGGGATAGTACCCGAGGATCGCAGTATCAAAGGAAAGCTCCTGTCCGTTCACCTTTGACATCTCAAAATCCGTCTTTATCACTTCCCGGAACGCTTCCATGAGGTTATCGAAAGCGAGGATCTGCACCTGATCCGCCAGCTGCTCCTCCGCTTCCATCCTGTATCGGATATATCCCCCGGTGACACCCCGGTCCGTAACCGCGAAGCGCCCGTCATTCCCGTAAAGCCATGTCAGATTCTGTTCTACGGACTGGTAGGCATGATCCATATCATAGATCACCTCATACCCATCCAAAACAGCTTCGTCCAGATTCCCGGAATAAGCGTCCTCTTCGTTGAAGAACAGCACCTCCTGCTTTACAGGATCTCCCATTCCCTTCCCGATGGTAAGTTTCAGATCCTCTGCAAGGATCGGTGTCTTCAGCTTATCTTCCGCAAAACTCCTCACTGCTTCCTTCAGCGTATCCTCATCACCCTGAGTCCGGTTCGGCCGGTCCTTCATGGCTTCCCATACATTTGTACCGGACCAGATCTCCGTATTGATCCCCTCAATGTGATTGGGGATCGGCTGGGCCAGATCCACCGATGAAACCCCTACCAGATCTCCGGGATTCTTCGGCCAGAAACTGATCTCCTTGCTTCTCTCCTCCCCCGAATAGAATATCGTCAGCTGATAGGGCACATCCATATAGGATCCCTCATATGTATGATAATAAAGATCGCCTGCGTCTTCCCAGGATGCTACAGGGTCTTCGGAATATCCCGCTACCCCTGCTTCCTCCGGGTGGAGGTTATAACGGAATCCCCGGATCTCTTCCACCAGATACATGCTGTCTCCATCCTTTCGGGAAATGTCCCTGTGAACTTCCTGTGCGTTATCCCCAAGGATATTTTTCACGACCTCCTTCTCGTAGACCATATCCTTCGAGACGGACTTCAACCGATAGGAGTGAAGAGAATCCATATCTCTGGAAAGCGTTTTTATTCCGATCTTTACCTGCTTCCCGTCCCTTGCAAAGCTGTCTTCCCACAGAGGTGCGCCGCCGGCCTGTATATCAGGGAGAGTGGAGGATTTCTTAGCCGCCGTGGTATCGGAGGTCTTTCCTGCTCCGGCTGCATTGCCCGTGTCACCTTCTGCCGAGCCTGTACCCGAACTGTCTTCCTTAGCGCCTGCTTTCCCGGAGCTATTTGCCCCATAATCCGTAACCTTTTCCGGCTTACTCCCGCCACAGGCCGTAAGGGCCAGTGAAAGACCGAGTACCGTGGCCACTATTCTTCCGTATCTGTTCCTCTTCATCTTTCTTTTCTCCCTGTTCATTCTCCGTATTCCATCAGGATGATGCTGCCATCCATGGCATTCATGACTACCTGTCCCACACAGTATGCTTCGCCGGCATAGATATACATATCCCATACGGGGATATAGGTATATTCATCCGGATTCTCGGGTGAAGGGACCGGATAGTAACCGATCCGTGCATCCCTGAACACAGGGCTTCTCCCCTTTGCCTTCGTTACATCAAATTCCTTTGCCATATTTTCCTGGAACACATCCATAGCAGTTTCGAAGGGAAGGATGGCAACCTGTTCCGATAAACACTCATCGAAATCCACAGAGACCACGAGGTTGAAGCCGATGACATCCCCTCCTGCCACCAGTATGTTCCCGGCGTTGAAACGCCCGGGTTCCTCGGAAAATCCCCGCATGACCACATCCTGTCCGCTGATGGACTCACTGAGTTCCAAAAGATAACCGTTGATCGTTGCACTCGGAAATCCCTGGGCATCCACTGAGCTCTCCGGATAAAAGATCAGCTGTTCTGCCGGCTTGTCTTCATCGTTCACGGTTATGGTTCCGCCTGCGTTCTCCGAATAAATGCCTGCTCTTCTGGACTGGCAGATCCCTTCCTTCTGCAGCCGCAGCTCCAGATCCTCCTTCGCCATCTTCCCTGCAGCAGTAAGTGCATCCTCTTTGCTCAGCTTTGCATGGTTTTCCTTATCCGTAAGCTCCTCCGGTTTCTTCTCAACAGCCCCACGTTCCCCGCGCTTTTTTACGAATATTACATCCCCGTCCCATCTGGTCATCTCCGTCAGCTGAGGATCGCCGATTGCATCTCCCCAGTTCTTCGGCCCGAAGCCTATGGCTTTCGTCTTCTCATCCTTAAGATAATAAATACTCAGCTGATAATCGACCCCGTTTCTCTTCCCCTGATAGGTGTGAAGATAACTTTTCTCCCCATCCGTCCATGCCGGAACCTCCGACGGCTGCTCTGCGGAATCCGGATTTCCGTCCCCGTAGTTAAAATAGTAATCCTTGCATTTCTCGAAAGCATTCTCGGAATCGCCGGCTGTACAGCTGATATTTCCCCTTACCTCTTCCGCCGAGTCCCCCAGCAGGGCTTTTACCGTCTCTGCTTCATGAACCCGGTCCTCCGTGATGGCACTGAGCTTGTAGGACTCCAGTGTCGGCGAATCATTTTCCACCTCATAGTTGATCTCCATCTTTGCCACTGTATTTCCGATCTGGAAATCCGTGGTCCGGGTAAGGGTCGTTCCGCCAAGCTGATCAGACAGGGTCTTTCCGTTCCTGGCCGCCTGTCTCCCGGAACCCTCCGTAGATCCCGCTTCGGTCTTTCCTTCTGTCCCTTCCGTACTTTGTCCTGTCGTATCCTTTGCACTGCTTCCCGAACCTGCCCCCTGTCCGTAATCCGTAACATTTTCCGTTCCCTTTGATCCGCAGCCGGTGAGAAGCAGCGAAGCCGCGAGCATAACAGCAATGATATTCTTTCTTCTGATCATGAAAAACATCTCCTTTTTTCTGTCGGTTCTGTGTGTCTTCGTTCTGTCACTTCCCACCATAATCCGTAAAAGCATCAAAAATGTATCAATACGGAAAAAAATGCAGAAAAAGCGGAACCTCCTATCCGGAGAATTCCGCCTTCATTCTCTGCTATGTCATTTGCGGTTTCTTTGCATTCTAATCCTTTGCATTCCGGTCCTTTGCGTTCTTCTCTTCTTCCTTCTCGTACTTCTTGTGGATATTATCGATATCCTCCGTAGTTCCGCCTCCATGATCCTCAGGATCCCGGAACTCTCCTTTCTCCACAAGGCGAAGGAACGCGTCCACCACGTCTGCCGTCAGCTGTGTACCCGAGACCTCCTTGATAATGGACACGGCCTTATCGAAATTCATCCTCTTTCGATACGGACGATCGGAGTACATGGCATCAAAGGTATCCGCAACCGCAATGATCTGTGCCACACGGGGGATATCTTCTCCCTTGAGACCCTTGGGATAACCCTTTCCATCCGGACGCTCATGATGGTAACCGGCTCCAATGGCCAGCTCCGGCATGATACTGATGTCCTTCAGCACACGGAAGCCCTGAGACGAATGGGATTTGATGATCTTGAACTCATCGTCCGTCAGCTTGCCGGGCTTATTCAGGACCTCCGGCGGGATAGCGATCTTTCCGATATCGTGCAGCAATGCGATATTGTAATAATTCTCCACGACCTCCTCGTCATATCCCAGTTCCTTCGTCAGCATGGCCGTATATTCCGCCACTCGGGTCGAATGACCATTGGTGTACTTGTCCTTCATATCGATGGTCTTTGCGAAGGCTTCGATCATCTCACGAATGAAGATCTTGTTCTCTGCAGCCTTTTTCTTCAGTTTCTTTACCCTGCGCTGTACATACAGGAGTACGATGCATGCCAGAACCGCAATGCCGATAATGACCGCCAGCACCCGGAACCAGGTTTTCTCATACATGGACTTGGTCTTGACGATGGATACGGACAGCTGCTTGTTTCCCCTGCCCATGGCATCGGAAAGCTCCATAACGAACTGATACTCTCCACCCGGCAGGTTCGTGTAGTCAAGGGGTTCCAGGTTCGTCCGGTTGATGGTCACGCTGCTCCGGTCAAATCCCTCCAGGTGATAGGTCACCTTCGGATTCATCAGCGAATAGGTATATACGAAGCTGTAAATGGTCACCCTCTTGGTATCCGCCGGAACGGTAATGGTCCCTGCGTCATCCGCGTAAATCATTTCCCCGTCGGCTTCCACAAAGGGAACCGCCATCTTGATATCATCCACGGTATCAAAGGTCTTTTCGATATTTACCTTTGCCACACCGCTGCTCCCGGCGATATACATCGTCCCTTCCTCGTCCACACAGCTGAAGGAGTTCGCCGTAGTCAGATAGGGAAGACCATTATCCCTGTTATAGAATACCGGCATGACCTCCTCATTTTTGATCAGCTCGTCTGCCTTGGCCACGTAGACTCCGTTACTGCTGAGGACCCATATCTCTCCCTTGCTGTTCCAGTACAGGTCAAAGTTATTGGAGTAAGGGAACTTCTGAATGGTCGTCACCTTATAGTCCGGTGTCATATATGCCAGGGAATTACTGGTGATGACCCAGTAGATATTTCTCTCCGTATCCTTACGGATCCGCATGATCACTTCCGAGCCGAGTCCTGCTTCCTTACCGATATTGGTAACCTTCTTGTCGTTGATGATATAGATCCCGTCTCCGTCGGAGCCCACGATCATATCGCCGTTGTCCGCCTCAACCACTGTCAGCGGCTCCGTATTCGCAAGGCCGGAATCCTCCGTATAGACTTCGGTCACCACCCCGTCCTTCAGGATGGCAAGTCCGCCGCTGCAGGCCACCACAAAGGAACCATCCGCTCTCTCGCAGACGGTACGTGCCCTGCTGCTGGGAAGCCCGGAATCCGCAGTATAGCATGTCACGTCGCCATGATCATACAGTACCAGGCCGCATTCGCTGTAGGTCCCGAACCATAAACGGTCCTTCGAATCACGTATGATGGAACGGATCCTGCATCCTTCCAGGAGTCTGAGCAGATCCTTTACATTCTGCTTCTCGGCAGGTGCTCCCTTTACACTCTTCAGAGGATAGGTCCCCTTCACCGTGTTTTCCCCGATAATGGTAGCGCCCGTATCGGTTCCGATAAAGAGCTCATTTCCCATCCTGCAGGTTGCATTCACTACAGCACTGTCCAGGCCATACCATTCATACAGATCCGTAAACTGATTCGGGACGATCTTCATAACACCCTGTCGATTGGATGTAAACCAGAGATTTCCCTGATAATCCGTCAGCATATGTCCGATGGAATTGTTCATCGGGATATTACCCAGACGGACGAAACTGTCATTTTCAAAAAAACCGACTCCGTCCTTCGTACAAACCCAGATCTGATCCTTAAAATGCTCGATGGAATTGACGTAGGAAAGTGCGCCGATACTAAGTGTCTTTCGATCCGTGAGTCCGTTCTCCAGCTTGCCGTGGATGATCTCCGACCCTTCGGTACCGAGATAGACATACCCGTCCTTCTTCGGATCCGGAAGTACCGTGGTGATCACTCCGATCCCCAGCTTATTTCCGTCATAGAAGCCGGTCACCTTCCCGTCCTCCATGGTGAAGACCGCGCCGTTCATGGTCTCCCCATAGATCACTCCGCTCAGCGACGCTCGGAGCTCACAGATATATTCATCATTGATCTGGGATTCATTGACTGCATGGAGCTTCAGATCCGTATCGACCATTCCCATGCCGTGAGTCGTTGCGATATAGATATTTCCCTTAGGATCCTCTACAAAGGACCGGATGGAATAGGATTTCAGATAATCCTCATTCTCATAGCGCGTGATCTTCCCCTTCTCCATCATGGCCACGCCGTTATCATTGGTTCCGATCCACAGCCGGTCCTTGCTGTCTACATAGAGGCTGACCACACTGGTGACGCCGGTGGTGGAATCAATACGTTCAAATGTATTTCCGTCATAACGGATCATACCACTGTAGCTTCCGATCCAGATGAAGCCTTCTCTGGTCTCCGCTATGGCATTCGCTTCCGATGTGGGAAGTCCGTTGGTATTGTCGTAAAGAACCGCGGAAAAGCCCTCTTTCTTACCGGTGGGATCCACATGGATATCCTCATTTTCATCACCGGAAATGGTTTCCGCATAGACCGTTCCGCTGTTCCACGGACCGGGCTCTCCCGGATATACAGCTGCAAAAAGCCCCAGGATCATCATAAGGGAAATGCCGATGATCCCCCGTCTGCACGTCTTCCCCCTCCGGGATCCCTCATTGTTCAGACTTTTAAATATCCTGCTCTTCTTCATATTCATGTCCTCCGAACGGCAGAAATCTCCGATCTTTCCGCCAAACGTCAACCGTTTCCCCTGCCTGTATCCGTCAGGGATATACCCGTCTATTTTACCATACCGGCTCGGAATACTCAATGAAAAAGGCTGAAATCCATATGGATCCCAGCCCTGTGCGGAGACGGAGGGATTCGAACCCTCGTGCCGGTTGCCCGGCTAACTGATTTCGAGTCAGCCCCGTTATGACCACTTCGATACGTCTCCTGATCTATGACCCGGTGTGCCGTCCCCGATACCGGTTTCCCTTCTTCTTCGGATGTGCACTCCCGACGTTGCATAAGTGTATCAGATTTTCGGGGATTCTTCAAGTTCTTTCTGGCTATTCCTTTTCGCTTTCCTGCTTATCGCCTCCGGGAGCCGGTATCGTCAGCGGGGCGCATCGGGTCATCCCTTCCTGCCCAGCTTCCAGTCATCCGCCGGATGTTCCGTCAGAAATGCCTCCAGGATCCGATAGGATCGGTCAGACAGTTCCGCTGTCTTCTCCGCCTTTACCACCTCCGCCGGAATGATCTCCAGGATATCCACATGGATATGGATCGGACGGAAGGTGAAGGCTCTCCGGAAAATGTGATCCGAGTTACGGATCGTCGACAGCACGATCTGGCAGCCTGCGTCTTTTGCGATCTTCAGTGCCCCTGCGCGGAAGGGCAGCAGGGGATCATGGGTCTTGTTCTCCCATCCTTCGGGATAGATCCCGTAGTTTGCATAGCCGTTCTTAATATTCTCCGCCGCTTTCCGGATGGTCCGCACCGCATTTTTCGGATTGTCCCTGTCAAGGGGAAGACAGCCTACAGCCGCGATAAAACGTCCGACAAACGGGATCTTCAGATTCTCCTGCTTGGAAACATAGGCAAGGTCATAGGGCTTAAACTTCACCAAACCCACCAGTGGGTCGAAGATGCTCCTGTGATTACTCACCATAAGGTATGGCTCTCCCACCGGCATTTTCTCCATCCCGTGCATGTGGATCCTCACCCGGAGCGTCCGCATGAACAGCCACAGCGTCTCAAAACCGTACCAACGGTAGATCGTGTGGATATCCTTCGGCAGTTTCTCCGGCCGTATGGTATAGCCCATGATGGCAAAAACCAGAAGGTGCAGCAGGAAGCAGAGCAGGAAGATCCCCAGGGAATATAGCAGGAAAAGTCCCGCCATTGCGGGGATTCCCGTCACGTCTCCCTTATATACCAGCCAGCCTCCCGTGCACAGGCTGACACCCAGATATACGAAAAACAACATGACCGATTTACCTTTCTTTTGTTAAAAATCCGTAAACATGTAAGAAAAAGGTGGATTTTTTCACCTTTTATGTTATAATACCACAAGGGCATCTGAGAATGTACCACTTTTGAACGATTTGCGAATATGGTGTAATGGTAACACGTCTGCTTCCCAAGCAGGCACTGCGGGTTCGATTCCCGTTATTCGCTTGACAAATGCCGGAATGTTTCAGTCCTGACACATTCCGGCATTCTTATCATCGGTACCCTGACACGCGTGTCAGCCATTCCCCGCTGCTGATCTCTTTACAGGTCCCAACGACCGGATCCATGCTGCATTACTGGCGGGACATACTACGGAAGATCATATGGATACGATAAAATCAATCGCATTTATTTTTATAGTGGGCAGTACCGGCGGCTGGGTACTTGAATTCTTCTATCGCCATTTCGTACCGTCCATCGGTCAGACAAAAAAATGGGTCAATCCCGGATTTCTGTCAGGTCCATGGCTCCCCCTGTACGGGACAGGGCTTTCCTGTCTCTATCTCATGTCCTTTATCACATTTCCGGGCATGGATCCTGAGGGTTGGGGGACAAAGGTCCTGGTCCTTCTTATCATGGTCGTCGCCATGACCATCATCGAGCTGATCACCGGATATATCTTCATCATTCGACTGAATATGCGCCTATGGGACTACACGGACAACCGTTTCAATTTCCATGGGATCATCTGCCCTCTGTATACTTTTTTCTGGGGGATCATTTGTGCGATCTACTACCTGATCGTGCACAAGCCCATGCTGAATCTTCTGGATACAATGATCAACCTGCCCGGTTACAATCTCTTCATCATTGCATTCTTCGCTGTATTTATACTTGACTTCCTGCATGCCATCAAGTTCCTGCGCCTTGTAAAGAAGCTGGCGAAGGAATACAACATCGTCGTTCTCTTCACTGCATTCCGCGGGAAGATCAATGAAGTAAGAAATGCTTCGAAGGAAGAGAGTCATTTCTTCCGCCCCTTCGAGCTGAAGTCCCTCTCCATGCGTGCTTTCTTCATAAAGTACAAGGATGCCTTCACCTTCTCGAAGCTGCGCGGCAAGATCTCCGATATGAAGGACCGTCACAGTTCACGCACCGACAATTCCGCCTGAGACAGCCGGCGATCCGCCATGGTTTCGGCAGCAGCGATCCACCACGGCTCCGGCAACGATGATCCAACGGTGCTCCGGCAACGATGATCCAACGGTGCTCCGGCAACGATGATCCAACGATGAAAGAAAAGTTCCGTCCGTACGATCAGGTACGGACGGAACTTTTTTTCACCCGCAGTTCCACAGAGCGTATGACCCCCGGGGTGCAGGCCCGATGCCACCCGGGATGCAGTCGGGTGTCATTCCGGGTTGCAGGTCAGGTGTCATTCTGAGGAGCGCAGCGACGAAGAATCTTGTCGGCAAAGATCCTTCGCGTTGCTCAGGATGACAATGAGGTGTCATTCTGAGGGCGCATGCCCGAAGAATCTTTCTATTTCTGCAGCTGCTTCTCCACATGCTCCTTCAGATCCGTTACGATGGAATCGATCTCCTCATTCGTGATCTGCAGGAAGCTTCTGAGGGACCGGAGCGGCATGAACCGGACCACAGCTTCCACCATTTCTTCAGTCTCATTGGCATTGCTCCGGAATCTGTCCATGTATTTCTTCATTCGTTCCATGGTATATTCTCTGGTATACGGACTCTGCAGAAGTTCACCCAGCTGTACATCCGGTGTGATCACCGGCGGCTTCTCCCTGCTTCCGATGATATGAACCTCTGCCGTATACTCGATCTGTCTGGAAGAACGTCCCACTTCGATGGTATAGCTTCCGTTGGCGGCATACCAGTCACCGGATTCCGTGTCATACCATGCGAAGGCCCGGCTGTCCAGTTTAAATGTGGCAGTTTTCGTCTCTCCCGGTTCCAGTGACAGCTTGCAGAACCCCTTCAGTTCATGTACCGGACGGACCGCACTTCCTGTCCTGTCCGCCACGTACAGCTGCACGATCTCCTTCCCTGCCCGGTCTCCGGTATTTGTCACATCCACCGATACGGTGACTCCTTCCGATGCCGTGAAGCTGTCCCGGCTGACCCGGAGATTCGCATAACGGAAATCCGTATAGGAGAGACCGTAGCCAAAGGGGAACCTTACATCCATCTGCTTTGTATCATAGTACCGGTACCCTACGAAAACTCCCTCTGCATAGTTCACCTTATGCCCGGTTCCCGGGAAGTTCAGGTAACTTGGATTGTCCGATAATTTCCGGGGGAAGCTCTCTGCCAGCTTGCCGGAAGGATTCACATGTCCGTAAAGCACATCCATGACTGCTTCTCCGATCCCTTCTCCTCCCAGATAGGCTTCCACGATCCCTGCCACATCATCTGCCCAGGGCATTTCCACGGGTGAACCGTTGTGAAGCACAACGATCACCGGCTTCCCCAGTGTCGTAAGCTGAGTGATCAGCCTGTTCTGGCATGCCGGGAGCTGCATATGCTCTCTGTCATAGGCCTCGGACTCAAATACATCCGGAAGTCCGGCGAATACCACGATCTTATCCGCCTCAGCCGCTGCAGCCAGCGCCTCCTTCTGCAGTTCCTCATCCGTCTCATCCTTCTCCGGAGAGAATCCCCGGTTATATGTGAAGGCTCCGTACCTTTCGGCCACGGACAGGGCGGATACCACCCGGAAGCTGTTGATATGGGAGCTGCCGCCTCCCTGATATCTGGGGCTCTCGGCAAAGCCGCCGATCAGGGCGACCTTCTCCTCCTTTGCCAGAGGGAGAACCTTCTCTTCATTTTTCAGAAGCACGATACATTCCTTTGCGGCATCCACTGCTTTGGCATGATCCGCCTCCGGATCAAAGGTTTCCTCCTTTCGTCCCGAGACAAATCTGTCCACCATACGGAGGATATTTGCCACTGCAGCATCCAGCGCCTCCTCGGAAAGGGTCCCTTCCTGAACCGCCTTTACGATGGACGCATTATTGACACCGCCGGATCCGGGCATATCCAGATCCAACCCTGCGGCGATACCTGCGATCCGGTCGGATACCGCACCCCAGTCGGACATCACCAGACCCTCAAAGCCCCATTCCTTCCGGAGCACATCCGTGAGCAGCCACGGATTCTCCGAAGAATAGGTTCCGTTGATCCGGTTATAGGAGCACATCACCGTCCATGGCTGTGACTCCTTTACCGCGATCTCAAAGGCCGGGAAGTAGATCTCACGCAGCGTTCTCTCATCCACCTCCGAGCTGCCGTACATTCTCTCAAATTCCTGATTGTTGGCCGCAAAATGCTTGATGGACGTACCCACATTCTCGGCCTGGACACCGCGGATCAGTGCAGCGGACAGTTTCCCTGCCACATAAGGATCCTCGGAGATATACTCGAAATTTCTTCCGCAGAGCGGAGATCTTTTGATATTTACCGCAGGTCCCAGGATCACACCCACATTCTCGGCCTGGCACTCCTTTCCCAGCGTGTGGCCGATCTCCTCAAGCAGCTCCGTGTCGAAGCTGCAGGCGGATGCACTGGCAGCCGGAAAGCAGACAGATGTGATGGTCTTACCTTCCCCGTACATTTTCCGGAGGCCGTGGGGGCCGTCGCTTACCTGGATCTCCGGGATCCCCAGCTCAGGGTATGCCTGAGTAAACCAGACGAGATTTCCTTCTACGGCTTTTGCCTTTTCTTCCAGAGTCATTTTCTTTACTGTTTTTTCAACATCCATGAACTGTCCTCCTTTGCACGTCCTATACTGACTAAAATATAACGAAATCCCGGTTTCGGTTCTATCACTTCCATGTGGTTTTCATGAAAAATGTGTCCTGTCCGTCTATATTCTTTGCATCAAAAGCCGCATATATGCTGTCTCCTCCGTCATCCCGCTGAGTGGGATCGCTCCATTGGCGAGAAGCTCCGAGGTGGTTTCATAATGGCAGTTTTCCGGCTCGCAGGGCAGGATATAGCAGGGTATCTTCGCTTTCCTGCACCGGTCCAGAAATCCGGCCAGTTCCTTTGGTGCAGTGGATGAATGGTACAACGTGTGCAGTACCGCACGGACCCCCTCCGTTACGATACAGTCATAGCGGATCCCCACATACGGATGGAGCAGCAGCACATCATTTGTGATCCGCAGGCCCGGGACCTTCCACATTTCCGGCTCGCTGCCTTCTTCCGGAAGTTCCTCCTCCCTGCTCACCCGGCGGACCACCCCTCCGGTCATGCTGTCGCAGGGTCTCATCCCTTCGCTGAAGAAATCATCCGTACCGGGTTCACACTGTCTCAGTTCCTCCGCCCGATGAAGATACATGATCCCGTCGGAATTCCGGTAAGTCACGAAGACCCCGGGTTCCGGTGTATGTCCCAGCAGCTTCAGCGCCGCCAGAAAGTTCTCCGTTCCGTTGCTCTCCGGATCATCCAGAGGCCTCTGGGATGCCAGCAGGAAGACCGGAACCGGGCATCCCCGCAGGAGTTCCGCCAGATAGGCCGCCGTGAAGGCCAGAGTGTCCGAGCCGTGGGTGATGAAAATGCCATCATAGCGGGACATTTCCTCCCCCCTCAGACAATCCCCCAACGCATTGAGATAGTCCGTAGTCATATGCTCACTGAGGACCTGATAAGGGATCCGGATATCCGCTTCCGGTTCGTATTCCGGTGCAAGCCTTCGAAGGGATGTAAGAAGCAGCGGCTCCGATCCCACATTCGACACGACTCTTCTCTTCCCGTCGCTCCCGGACATGGTGCCGATGGTCCCGCCGGTCAGCACAAGCAGGATCCGGAGCCGACGATTGCTTTCCGGTGCCATATATTCCTGATTTATATTCTCTTTTTCCATATCCACGTATTTATAATTCTCCTGTTCGATACTCTCGTGTTGCCTTTTTTACAGTATGTTTCGGTCACTGCCGGTCAGTCTTTCGTTATCCCGCAGGACGGATGTAGAGAATGCTGCTGAACAGGAAATTATCATTCTCCTTTACATACCTCAGATACTCTTCTTGGTTAACATAATATTCTTCGCCCCAGGAAGAGATCCTCCACATCCACCCTTCCTTTTCCTCCCTCCGGCCGGTCACTGTCACATAATGATCCCGCATGGAGGCAGTCTTCTTATATCCTCCCTGTTCATCCGGCCGGTATAAAGGCAGCCTTGCCTTCTTATGAAAGAATCCGGGGCCTACGGACAGAAGCACCGGGATGTCCTTCGCCAGCATTTCCGGAAGCCTTCGTTCCAGATGCCGCCTTCCGATGGACCATTTTACCCGGTAGGGCAGACCCTCTTTCCGGAAGATCCTCCTCATTCTTCTGGCGAGTCCGAACCCGGTGATCCCGAGCGCTCCCCGGATCCGAAATACTTCCGACAGTTCCCTCAGCTCTTCCAGATAGGTTTCCTTGCTGAGATGGGCTTCTCTCCCATCCTTTTCAGGCTTTCCGCCTATCCCTTCCTTTTCTCTCAGATATCGGAGGATGTCCGCCGCTGCGATCAGACCACAGCCGAAGGAGCGCTCCGCCTCCGTCCCGAGCCAGGACTGGTCCCCTCCGTAGGACAGCCTTCCCGAGTCCGTTTTTACTGTTATATAAGAATGCTGCAGCATTTCCTGTTTCATACCTTCTCCGATATCCGTATTTCTCCGCTGCGTTCATTCAGCAGAAGAAACGACTGGATTTTATTTACCGATTATATTAAAATAGTTCGCAACAACACATGGTTCTATTATACAGTTTGGAGGTAATAAATGGTAGAACAGATTTCTATTTTTGCGGAGAACCGAAAGGGCTCCATGCGCGAGATCACGGAGCTTCTGACGGAGAATGACCTGAACATATACTGCGCCATCACTAACGACAGCGCTGAGTACGGGATCGTACGGCTGCTGGTGGATGAGACGGAACGGGCTTATAAGCTGCTGAAGGAGAACGGATTCACCTGCAAGGTATCACGGGTGATCGGCGTTAAGATCCCGGATGATGTAGGCAGCCTGAACAAACTGCTGCGAGATATCGAGGACAGCAATATCAATCTGGATTATCTCTATGTATCCTACAGCCGCGAGGATGCAACACCGGTCGCCATTCTTCACTCTTCCGGCTACGCTGAAGTGGAAGCGTGCCTTAAGAGCCGCGGTTATTCTACTCTGTAAAATAAAGATTTCCTAAGATCAAGGAGGATATTTTATGAGAAAAGGGTTTAGCTTAAGAAGAAAGATCATGATCTATACACTGGTAGGATGGATGGCATTTTCCACCACGCTTACCGGATGTGCGAAGGATAAGGAAACCGGAACCACCGCCGCCGCAACGGCTGCAGCCAATGCCGAGGTCAAATACTCCATCGAAAGCATCCGGAACGAAGTAGTCGGTATCGATCAGCCCATCACCCTGGCAGACGGGACCACCCGTGCACAGATCAACTTCGATAATGCTGCCACAACGCCGGCACTGAAGGCCGTACAGAATGCCGTAAATGAAGAGCTGAACATGTATGGTTCCATCGGCCGCGGTTACTCACAGAAATCCGATCATTCCTCCCAGCTTGTGGAAGAAACCCGGGAGAAGGTCCTGAAGTTCGTGGGTGCGGACAACGGCGACTACACCTGCGTATTCACCAACTCCACGACAGACGGTCTGAACAAGCTGGCTTCCGCAGTGATCAAGGACAAGAAGGACATCGTCCTCACCACACGTATGGAGCATCACGCGAATCTTCTTCCCTGGCGGGAGCGTGCATCCGTAGTCTATGCGGACTGTGACGAAAAGGGCCGCCTGAAATACGAAGACATCGAAGCACAGCTGAAGTCCAACAAGGTAAAATTCGTTACCGTCACTGCAGCATCCAATGTCACCGGCTATGTGAATGACGTTCACCGCATTGCCAAGCTGGCTCATCAGTATGGCGCAAAGATCATCGTGGATGGTGCGCAGATCGTCGCTCACCGTGAATTCTCCATGGTAGGTGCTACTCCGGAGGAGAATATCGACTTTCTGGCATTCTCCGCCCATAAAATGTATTCTCCCTATGGTGGCGGTGCACTGATCGGACTTACCGAAGTCATGAATGAAAACATGCCCCAGTTCTACGGCGGAGGAACCGTACATATCGTTGCCGACGACTGGCAGAGCTATAAGAATGCACCCGCAAGCTACGAGGCAGGTTCTCCGAACTATCCCGGCATCGTAGGTCTGGGCAAAGCCATCGAGATCCTTCAGGAGGTTGGCTTCGATAAGATCCAGGCTCATGAGAAGGAACTGAATGCCAAGCTGGTAGAGGGTCTGAAGAAATTTGACAATATCACGATCTACGGCGATTCCGAGAATCTGGATGACAGAGTCGGCGTGGTATCCTTCAACTTCAAGGATATTAACTCCCACTATATGGCAGAACAGTTAAAGGAAGTCGGCGGCGTGGCTACCCGGCGTGGTTCCTTCTGTGCACATCCTTATGTATGGCGTCTGATGCACATTCCGAATGACAGCCTTGGTGCTTATGAAGGCTGCGAAGGCGCATTTGTCCCGGGTATGATCCGCATCAGTTTCGGTATCTACAATACACCGGAAGAGATCGATGAATTCCTGGCAGTTGTTCCCGATTCCAAAAAGAAAGCGGAAAAGGCAGTTTCCGAGGCGGAGACCTCCAAGCCCATTGACCCTGAATTCTAGCTCCCGGCCGACCATTGTATAACTATTCGCCGGCTGCTCCGGCCGACCGCCATCCGGTCGCTTCGCGTCCGCCGCGCCTCCGGCGCTTTCAATGGCGGCGGTCGTTCGCAGGGTTATGACAACAAAAAAAGCGATCCCTCTCATGCAAGCATGAGGGACCGCTTTTTTTATTGTCATCGGGGAATAGTTATAGCTCTTCAGCCAGGTCCTTGATCAGGGTTTCGGTTTTGGTCCAGCCGAGGCAGGGATCCGTGATGGACTTTCCGTATACACCCTCCCCGATCTTCTGGGCACCGTCTTCGATGTAGCTCTCGATCATCAGGCCCTTCACCAGTTTGCGGATGTCATTGGAGACACGGCGGCTGTGAAGCACATCCTTTGCGATACGGATCTGCTCCAGATACTTCTTTCCGGAATTGGAATGGTTCGTATCTACAATGCAGGCCGGATTCTTCAGTTCACTCTTCTCCGCATATGCATCCAGCAGCTGTTTCAGATCCTCATAATGATAATTCGGGATACTGCGTCCGAACTTATCCACGGAACCACGCATGATGGAATGTGCCAGCGGATTACCCGGTGTCTCCACCTCCCAGCCTCTGTAAAGGAATCGCTGGGTACTCTGTGCGGCAATGATGGAATTCATCATGACCGACATATCTCCGCCTGTAGGATTCTTCATTCCCACCGGAATACCGATACCGCTGGCTACCAGACGGTGCTGCTGGTCCTCAACGGAACGGGCTCCGATGGCCACATAGGAAAGCAGGTCCGACAGATATCTGTGATTCTCGGGGTAAAGCATTTCCTCCGCACAGGTGAAACCGGTCTCACGTACGACCCTTGCATGCATCTCACGGATGGCAATGATCCCTGCGAGCAGATCTTCCTTTCCTTCCGGATTCGGCTGATGCAGCATTCCCTTATAACCGATACCCGTGGTTCTCGGCTTATTGGTATAAACACGGGGAATGATAAAGATCTTATCCTTCACCTGCTCCGCCACCTTTGCCAAACGGTGCATATAGTCAAGAACGGCCTCCTCATTATCGGCTGAGCAGGGACCGATGATCAGGAGGAACTTGTCGCTCTCTCCCGTGAAGATCCTGCGGATCTCCTCGTCTCTCTTCTCTTTTGCAGCCTTGATCTCTTCGCTGATGGGGAATTCCTCCTTCAGCTCCTGAGGCGTCGGTAATTTACGGATGAAATTCATATCCATTTTCTGTTTCCTCTTTCCTTTGTATTACTTTCAGTCATCGAACGATGGCAAATGCCATATCTGCCGCATACATAAGCACCATCAGGATGCCCTCACCCCTTGTGATCTTCCGGTTGTTGAGGCAGAAGAACAGCACCACCAGACTCACGATAAGCAGATATGCGATATCACAGATGCTTGCCAGGTTCACACCTATGGGATGGATCGCGGAAGATACACCCAGGATCAGCAGTATATTGAAAATGTTGGACCCAACCACATTTCCTACAGCCATTCCCGTCTGACCTTTTCTTGCGGCCACGATGGACGTTACCAGCTCCGGAAGACTGGTCCCCAGGGCTACGATGGTAAGTCCTACCAGCGTCTCCGTCATACCTGCTGCAAGCGCGATATTCTTTGCTCCATATACAACAGCTTCGCCGCCGCCGACGATACATCCGATCCCCACAAGGATCAGAACTACGCATTTCCAGGCAGGCATGGGATTCTCTTCCGGTTCGTCGTCGGTCTTATTCTTCTTCGCCGCGCGTATCAGGAAGAAGACATATCCCGCAAAGATCAGAAGGGCCAGGATCCCGTACCAGCGGCTGACTTCTCCGACCTGTTCCCGCATAGCTGCGGAAAAATCCAGATCGGGAACCAGTGTCCCCGCAAGAAGTCCCGGAAGTCCGACGAACAGGAGCAACAACAGCGTGATACCCAGATTCACGGGATAATCCCTCTTCACGATGGGCTCATCCACAGGTACCGCATGGATGATGGCACATACACCCAGAACCATCAGAAGGTTAAACAGATTGGAGCCGGCCACATTACTGATGGCGATCTCATTGGATCCGCCGATGGCCGCTGCCGTACTTACCGCGAGCTCCGGAGCCGAGGTTCCCATAGCTACGATCGTAAGACCGATGATCACTCCCGGGACCCGGAATCTTCTTGCCACCGCTGCACTGCCGTCTACAAACCAGTCCGCACCCTTGATCAGCGCAACGAATCCGACCAGCAGGATCAGAATATCTAACAGTATCTTCATCATGTTCCTCCACTTAATTGAAGAGAATAAAAAGCACCTATATAGACTATTCTATTTTCCCATGAACGTCAAGCAGATTCCCTGTACGAAAACACCTTCGTCATTGTTCTTTTCCGCCGATGCTTTATCACTTTACCGCATTAAATCGTAAAAGTCAAGTATTTATTTTCATCTCTTTTTAATAAAACGTTAATGTAAATCCAAAGATGAATTAATTTACGGGTATTAGATTATTCATGTCGGCAACACACAAATGAATTTCAAACGGGGAGGAAAAAATGAAGGTTTTTTTGAAGTACATTTCAAAAAATATGTTTGAGAAGAAGGGAAGGTTCTTCCTGCTCCTCTTCTCCATCGCGATCAGCGCGGCACTGCTGGTAGCCAGCACGGGAATGGTTGATATCATTCTGGACAGCTTCAGCGGCGATGCGGCAAAGGTTGCGGATGTTACGATCGTCTCGAAAGCAGATGATCCGTACATGAAAAAGGAAAATGTGGATACTTCCGGTCTGAAGGATCTGACCTATGAGCTGCAGACCACCGGTATCAAGAATGAAGATGACAAGATCAAGTACGTCGGCCTGCACGGCAGGAAGAGCTACGACGGAGCCATGGTTGAAGGAACGGCAGAGTTCCTCGACCGGACCGGTTTCGAAGATCAGCCCTCCTGTATCCTGTCGAAGCGGATCGCCGACGAGCTTGATCTGAAGACGGGAGACAGTCTGAAGCTGTTCCTGGCCGGTGAAGAGATCGCCTTTAAGATAGAGGCCCTCAGCGCAAATGAGAATCTCTTCTACGGAGATACGAAGACACAGTACAATATCCTGGTCCCATATGAATATATGGATCAGAAGCTGCAGGCGGACGGCGGATACAACGCCATCCTGGCAAATGTAGAGGAAGGGACCTCAGCGGATTTTGTAAAGAGCTTTAATGAAGCCAATAAAGATCTGGAAGCCATCGATCATATGACAACCGTGATGGTGGACAGTTCCCTGAATATCGGGCTTTACTCCATGATGGCCATCGTCGTGATCGTAAGCTGCATCATCATCCACGGAGTGTTCAAGCTGATCATGACCGAACGGCTTTCCGTGATCGGAACCTTCATGAGTCAGGGAGCTACGAAGAAGAAGGTGGAACGGATCGTTCTTCTGGAGGGTCTCCTCTACGGAGTCCTGGGCGGTATCGCAGGATGTATCATCGGAGAGGTTCTTCTCTTTGTGATCGGACGGATGACCTCCCCGCTTGCGGATTACGGCATCTACAACGAGTTCCGTATCAACCCCGCATTTGTGGCCATCGGGATGATCTCCGCGATCGTACTCTCCGTGGCATCGGCTTACTTCCCGGTACGGTCGATAAGAAAGCTGGAGGTAAAGGACGTGATCCTGAACCGTGCAGAGAAGAAGCGCAGCAACCGGATCATAAAGCCGGTCATCGGAGCGGCACTTCTGGGATTCTCCGTCGTGGTCTTCTTCCTGAATGACACCACGATCAATGTAACAACAGCACTCGGTTTCTTCGGAGCCTATGCAGGCGCCGTGCTCCTGATCCCGACACTGGTGAAATGGATCGCCGGCCTGCTGGCGGGAGTCTTTAAAGGGAATGCAACCATTTTCCTGGCACTGAATAACATCCGGAGCTCCAAGCTCCTTCGTAACAATATCGTACTGATCGTGGTTTCCCTCGGTTCCGTTCTGATGATCGGATCCTTCGGTACGAGCATGACACAGCTGGTAAAGGATGCCTATAGCAAGATGGCATATGACTATGATGTGGACACCATCATGAGCATCGATCCGAACCATGTAACCACAGACATGATCATGGAAAAACTGAAAACAACCGATGGGATCGACAAAGAGTCCATCTGCCCGGCATACTATGCGGAAGCAAAAGCGGACGGAGAAATGGTGCTGGCAACCGGCGTGGATCCGGAGGCAAATGAGTCGCTGCTGGACGCATACTTCCACTTTTCAGAGAATGAAGGCTATCAGGAGTTTAAAAAAGCAGAAGGAAATGTGATCGTTCTCACCACCAAGATTGCGGACAAGATCGATAAGAAGATTGGCGATACCGTAACACTGGATATCAAATCCCACGAGGTTCCCTTCCGGGTGATCGGGATCTACGACGGAAAGGCCTTCAATAACGGCCTGTCCATCCTGGTGAACCAGGACGTACTGAAGCAGGAGTTCAATATCAGGGAAGCCAATAACATTTATTTCAGTGTATCCGGTGATCCTGTAAAGGTAGAGAACAGTCTTAAGTCCTATCTGGCATCTCTGGGATCTACCTATATGACCAAGTCCGAGCAGGAAAAGCGGAATGATGATAACAACCAGCAGATGGTAACTCTCTTCGAGATCATTTCCTATCTGGCCATGATCATCGCATCCATCGGAGTCTTCAACAATATCACGATCTGCTACCTGCAGAGAAAGAGGGAGCTGGCGGTGATGGCCTCCGTAGGAATGAACAAGGGCGGACGCAGACGCCTGATCCTCGCAGAAAGCCTGATCTCAGTGATACTCAGTATCCTGATCGCTACACCGTTTGCCTTCCTGTTGGCAGACATGCTGACCGGCTTCTGCTACTTCATCGGAGTCGCCATGGACATCGTCTTCGACTGGAGTACCGTACCGCTGTACGCGGCAGTCATCACGGGGATCATTTTCATCGCATCCCTCTCGACCATGGTGAAGAGCCGGCGGCTGAATGTTGTACACGAATTAAAATATGAGTAAAACATACCATGTCATCCTGAGGGCGCAGCCCGAAGGATCTTAAATGAAAAATATCTAGGAGGAATAGAAAATGAACGCAATCGAAGTAAAGGGATTAAACAGATCTTTTGTAAACGGAAAGCAGACCACAGAGGTCCTGAAGAATATCAATCTCACAGTGAAGAAGGGCGAATTCGTATCCATCATGGGGCCCTCCGGAAGCGGTAAATCCACGCTCCTCTATCTGCTCGGCGGTCTGGACCAGCCGACGGAAGGAAGCGTATCCGTAAATGATCAGGATCTCTCCTCTCTCTCGGATAAGAAGCTCTGCAATATGCGGAATCATACGATCGGCTTTGTATTCCAGTTCTATAATCTGGTGCCGAATCTGAATGTGGAGGACAATATCGCGCTTCCCATTATGCTGGCAGGAAAGAAGAAATCCGCCTATAAGGAACGGATCGACGAAGTTCTGGAGCTGATCGGAATGTCGGACAAGCGGAAGCTGACTCCCCGTGAACTCTCCGGCGGTCAGCAGCAGCGTGTAGCCATCGCCCGTGCACTGGTCTTCGATCCGGACATCCTCTTCCTGGATGAGCCCATCGGAAATCTGGACAGCAAAACCGGAATGAAGATCATGGATCTCTTCCGTACGATCAACCGCAAATACGGGAAGACCATCGTACAGGTAACCCACTCGGAGGAAGCAGCCTACTACGGCACCAAGCTTGTACATATCGTGGACGGAGAGATCGATTCGATGAAGAATATCGGAAGAGGGCTTTCCGCCTGATCCCGGGCTTGCCATCCACCGGACTTTCCTTTATGATAGAACCGTGATCCGGCTTCCCCCGGGTTACGGTTCTATCTTATTTCTGTAAAGGACATCCATGTCAATGAAACTGTATTTTGCCCCCATGGAGGGGATCACGGGATATGTATTTCGAAATGCCTACGCTGCCTGTTATGGTGGCGTAGATGCCTTTTTCACACCCTTTTTATCCAATCCGGTACTGAATCAGATCGAACTACACGATATCCTGCCGGAGAACAATCAGGGGATCCGGGTGATCCCGCAGATCCTCACGAACCGGCCGGAGACCTTCGAGGCCATCGCAACGACCCTGAAGGATTATGGCTATCCGGAGGTGAACCTGAATCTGGGCTGCCCTTCCGGAACCGTAGTTGCAAAAGGCCGTGGAGCCGGAGCACTTCGGGAACCCCGGACACTGGACCGGTTGCTCTACGGGATTTTTGAGAAGTCTCCGCTTCCCCTGTCCGTAAAATGCCGGATCGGCATTTTCTCGGAAGCGGAATGGGAGGACATCCTGGAGGTCCTTCTGAAATATCCCATGACCGAGCTGATCATCCATCCAAGAGTGCAAAAGCAATTCTACAACGGAGAGGTTCATATGGAAGCCTTCCGGACCGCTTACCGACAAATAATCACGGAACCATTCGGTTCAGCCGGGGATGAAGTAGCTTCCCATGCCGCCTGGGCCGCCGCCGGGGATACCCGGGGTGAAGCTTCTCTCCGTCTCTGCTACAACGGGGACATCCGGACCCCAGCGGATCTTTCCTCCCTGATGTCTGAATACCCCGGAGTCTCGGCCGTTATGCTGGGGCGCGGACTGCTCTGGGATCCGGAACTGGCGGAACGGTATCTAAAAACCGCAGCAGCCCCGGACCTTTCGAAGAGTAGTGACGCCGCAGCAGCCCCGGACCTTTCGAAGGTCCGTGTTGTCCCGGACCGGGAACGTCTCCGCCGGTTCCTCGGTCTTCTCTATGACGGTTATAAAAAAGAAATGGACCGGGAAGGACCGGCCCTGATGAAACTGAAGGAATTATGGAAATATCTTCAGGTCTATACCGGACATACGCCCCAGGAAATGCGGCCGCTATGGAAAGCCCGCACGCTCCCGGAATACAGGGACGTGGTTTCGATGCTGGTATAAGCCAAAAGAAGAGGGGCTAGAGCCGGATCCTCCGCTTTTCTTCAATATTTCCCGTATCTCCGGAAACCTTTTCCGCATCAAAACGGATCACCGTCTTATCATGGTAACCCGATTCCTTCCATGCATTTCGAACACGTGCGAATACGGATTCCGCAAATTCATCCTGCAGCTCGGGAAGGATCACCAGGAACTGGTTCATCCGGTTCTGCATCATAAAATCACTCTTCCGAAGGGAGCGGTCTATCACATTTCCAAACTCATCCGTGATCTGACGGAAGAGTTCATCCCCCATGGCGGGATCCTTCTTCTCAAGCGTCACCAGCACACGATATACCGAACTGTGATAACTCTGGATAAACCGGATCATAAAACGATATGCGATCCCGAAGGAGTCCTTATCCAGCCATAATGCGGAATTCTTTACATTTCTCTCCTCCAGTACCTGACAGATCCGATGCAGCTCTTCCAGGGAGGCAACGGCCTCGTCCGCCTTCTTTGCCAGCTCATCCCGGTGGAAGCCGATCCCGTGCTTGCCGTTCTTCTTCACGATATACAGGGCGCGATCCGCCTTCTGGATCAGCTTATCATAATCTCTTCCCTGCTCCGGGACCATAACTCCTCCAAAAGAAGCCCCGAGCGGGATCTCCATATCCTCTCCCATCAGTTCCTTTGCCATCGCCACGATCTGCCGGTTCACGCGGGCCGCCATCTCACGGAGAACCGTCTCATCCTTCATTCCCTTCACGAACATGGCGAATTCATCTCCACCCACGCGGCAGCGGATGTCCTTGACCTCCGTATTGCTGACCAGGATCGTAGCAAAGCCCTTCAGAACTCTGTCTCCCATATCATGACCATACAGATCATTGACCAGCTTAAAGCTGTCCAGGTCCACCATGAACAGCGTTCCGGATTCCTTCTGGCACGCTGCGGCAAGCACCTTCGCCGAACTGTCCTTATTCAGAAGTCCTGTCAGACGGTCGATGGTGGCTTCCTCTGTCAGACTGCTGATCTGTTCCAGGTTCTCCATGATATTCTCCACCCGTCGCAGCAGGGATTCCGGCCGGAAGGGCTTACGGATGAAATCGGAGGCTCCGAGATCAAATCCCTTATCCTCCACATCCTCTGCATCATCCGCAGTCATATACATGATCCGCACATCCTTACCGTATTTCTCCTGCAGGATCTGATGCATCTCAAAACCGTTCATATCGGGCATCAGCAGATCGGAAAGGATCAGATCCGGCTGTTCCTTCTCATAGACCTCAATGGCCTCCGGACCCGAAGATGCCAGAAGCACCTCATAATCCTTGGACAGGATCCTGCGTGCGATCATGCGCATCATTTCCTCGTCATCCACCACAAGTATTCTTCTCATATCGAACCTCCCTATCGCATTACGCCTGACGGAAAAACTGATGGAAGCTTTCTCCGAAAATAACCCGTAATCGTAACAAATTTTCTCCCCATAGAAACATTTTACCACTACCGGCATAAATATCGCAATGTAAAATGTGCCACCTTACTTCCCCAAACGCAAGAAATCCGCTTCATACTACGAAGCGGATTTCTTGCTTGGAGTTTTTCTCCTTTTTCTGGCCCGTCTGGCCTTGGATTTTCTCTTTTCGGATTCGTGTCGTTTCAGTCTTTTTTTCTCCCGGAGCTCTTCCTGCCTTGCCTTAAGTCCTTCGAATCCTGCTTTATTCGTCCGAGTGATCTTCTTTATCGCATATACGGTATCGTCGCTTCCTTCGGTTGCACGGAAGCGAATGCGTCCCTGTACGTATCCGTGATAGAAGCATTTTCCGACTGCCATTTCGGTATTCTGCGCATTGCTGAACCACTGCACCTTCAGGCTGAGCCGGCGTCCGCACTTGGGACATCTGAGTTCTGCCACATCCTCATCCGCCATGGCCACTGCCCGGCTGGGATACTCCACGGAAATGTAATCGATCACATTTGCATGACGCTCATTTATGACATCCTCGGGCTTCTTCGGACGTTGGTAAATATCTACCGTAAACTTGTCTTTGATATTTCCAAGCTTTGCCGCCGCCAGAACCTTTGCCGTGTACCTCGCATCACTGATCGCAGCATGGAAAGGCTCCATGACCGGGATCTTCAGGGCCTCCACGGCTTTCTCCAGCTTACAGATATTTTGGTCCGGATCATACTTGTCCGCGTAGATCTGCTGGATGTTGTAATAGCGTACCGGATACGGAAGCTTGTCCATGTAGTAGAAGTCCATGTTGTTCTGCAGATAGAAGAGGTCTGACATTCCCCAGGTGCAGAAGACGGAGTCCTCACCGCACCAGTCCAGGAAACGCTTACACACATCCTTGAACGGCTTTCCCTCCCGCTGCAGGTCCTTCTCGTCATAATTCAGCATATTCCGAATGGTATGATGTAATTTTCTGTAAATCTTCGGTGTGATCAGCTCTCTGAATTCCGATTCCAGCCGGTATTTATGATCCAGCTTCACGGCGCCGATCTCGATGATCTCAAATGGAAGCCGCGGGTGCTCACCGGCTCTTCCGTAAGCACTCTGGTTCCATTCCAGATCCAGCACGATATACTTCATACAGTGAATTCCTCTAAGTTCCGAACTAAGTCACATAACTTTCGTCATTTTATCACTTTTACGTGGGTGATGCAAGACCTGCGGATCAGTACCGGAGATACAGCATGATCTGTGTCACATCCGCAGGAGATACACCGGAGATACGGGAAGCCTGCCCGATCGACCGGGGCCGTATCTCCTCCAGCTTCTGACGCGCTTCCTTCCTGAGGTTCCGGATCTCTCCGTAGTCCAGATCTGCAGGGATCCTTTTCTCCTCCATTTTCAGAAAATGTTCCACCTGCTGTTTCTGTCGTTTGATATAGCCCTCATATTTTATGGAAATGTTGATCTGCTCCGCCACCTCATCCGTTACGCCTTCTGACGGCCGATCCGGATCCAGCGGCTCCAGCGTTTCATAGGAGAATTCCGGTCTTCGGAGCAGGTCCGCAAGCGTTACGCCTGTATGAAGCGGTGCACTGCCGTGGGATTCCAGAAATGCCTGTGTCTCCTTCGAAGCTCCGATGGGAGTACTCTCCAGGCGTTTGATTTCCGACTCGATCCGCTGCTTCTTCTCCAGGAAGCGCTGGTATCTGTCCTCCGGGATCAGCCCGATCTCATAACCGATGGGGGTAAGCCGGAGGTCGGCATTGTCCTGCCTGAGAAGCAGACGATATTCTGCACGGCTGGTCATCATCCGATAAGGCTCCTTCGTCTCCTTTGTCACCAGATCGTCGATCAGAACGCCGATATATCCGTCGGACCGGGACAGAACGACAGGTTCCTTCCCCTGCAGTTTTCGCGCGGCATTGATCCCCGCCATAAGGCCCTGCGCTCCCGCTTCCTCATAGCCGGAGCTTCCGTTGATCTGGCCTGCGGCAAAAAGGCCCTCCACTCCCTTGAATTCCAGAGACGGACGAAGCTCCGTAGCGGAAATGCAGTCATACTCGATGGCATAGGCATTTCGAACGATCTTCGCGTGTTCAAGCCCCGGAACGGAATGGACCATACGGTACTGCACATCCTCCGGAAGAGAGGAGGGCATGCCGTCGAGGTACATTTCATCCGTGAATTCACCTTCCGGTTCGATAAAGAGCTGATGACGGTCCTTATCCGGGAACTTCATGATCTTATCCTCGATGGAAGGACAGTACCGGGGGCCGGTTCCCCGGATCACGCCGGAGTACAGGGGGGAACGGTCGATATTTTCCCGTATGATCTGATGCGTCTCCTCATTCGTATAGGTGAGCCAGCAGGAGATCTGCTCTCTGGCGATATCCTCTGCTTTATTCTCAAAGGAGAAGGGAACAATCTTCTCATCTCCCTTCTGCTCCACGGTCTTGGAAAAATCAATGGATTTCCGGTCGATCCTGGGCGGGGTACCCGTCTTAAACCGCCGGATCCCGATCCCGGTATCCGCCATGGAATCCGAAAGATGATTGGCTGCCGAAAGCCCGTTGGGGCCGGTGTAACTGATGGTGTCTCCGTAGATACAGCGTGCCTTCAGGTAAACACCGGTGCAGAGGATCACTGCCTTCGCATGATAAACGGCTCCGGAACAGGTGCGGACGCCAACGACTTTCCGGGCATTCCGGGGTGCGGTCGGTGTAAGGTCCTTCGCGTTATTCAGGGGTGCATCGTCTGCGGTATTCTGCGCTGCCGGTTCCACCAGGAGTTCCGTCACCTCCTGCTGTCTCAGGGTCAGCTTCGGCTCCCGCTGCAGGGTGCGGCGCATTTCCTTGGTGTACTCTCCCTTATCCGCCTGTGCGCGGAGGGAATGTACCGCCGGCCCCTTGGACACATTCAACATTTTAGACTGGATGTAGGTCTTATCGATATTCTTCCCCATCTCTCCGCCCAGGGCATCGATCTCCCGGACCAGATGGCCCTTGGAGCTGCCTCCGATATTGGGGTTGCAGGGCATCAGCGCCACGCTGTCCATGCTCACCGTAAAAAGGATGGTTTCAAATCCCAGCCTGGATGCGGCAAGCGCCGCCTCACAGCCGGCATGTCCCGCGCCGACAATAACGATATCATATGTTTCTTCTACATGCGTCATATCATGACACTCCGTTCATTTATTCTTCTATACTATTCACAACCACCTCTCCGACCGCAGCCCATCCGTGCTCCGCAGATCACATAGAACCGATTGCGATTTTGCGTGCAAGCACGCAATCGCTCGGTCCTATTTGATCGTGAATAGTAACTCTTACTGGTTATTTTATGATTCATGGTTGACAATCGAACTGTTGTTCGATATAATATATTTGTATATAGTTCATTGACAAGTTAAGATATGCGGTTTCTATCACAAATTTGATCTATATTACTTAGATTTCCTTGATAGTGTAAAATCTTAAAGGTATATAGGCTGAAACTGAACAAAGGCCAACTCACTATATACAAATCACTATATAAGTAGCCTGAATTAGATCAGGTAGAGGCATCAGGCTAGTGCCATTAAAAGACCGGAATGATGTAATTTATTTCGGGAATTTATCAATATCAACCATGAGTTGGTAAATAGCCACTCTTACTTGCCCATGCAAAATTCCGCAAAGATTTTATCCGCCAGGTCGTCCTCCAGGGTTTCTCCCGTGATACGGCCAAGGGCTTCATAGGCTGCCAGCAGATCGATGGTATAGAAATCCTCTCCCACGCCTGCCTCCAAACTGTCCTCCACACGCCCGAGGGCTTCGTCCGCATCGGAAAGCGCTTCTGTATGGCGCGCATTCAGCAGGTAGGTCTCCTGGCTGTCGGAAAGCGTTCCGGCAAAGAAGAGTCCACGGACAGCTTCTGCCAGGCTGTCTCTTCCCTCTCCCGTTGCCGCGGAGATTTCCAGCACGCGGGTAACAGGTGTATCCGAACCGGACTTCCAGGTCTCCAGCTTCTGTTCTATCTCAGGAACGGAAACCACGGTCGCAAGATCATTTTTATTCAACAGGATCAGAATGGGCGCTGCTTCATTTCTTCCGGAGAGTTCCGCCCCGTCTTCCGGACCTTCCGCCTCCGGACGTTCTCCCGTCAGACTCCGGAGTAAGGCCTCATCCTCTTCTGACAAGGCCTCGGCCGCATCAATGACCATCAGGATCAGGTCTGCGGTCTCCAGGGCCTCCTTTGCCCGCTTCACACCGATCTGCTCCACCACATCCCGTGTTTCACGGATTCCCGCCGTATCGATCAGTACCAGCGGTACATCTCCCAGTATGGCCTTCTCCTCCAGTGTATCCCTGGTGGTTCCGGCGATCTCCGTCACGATGGCCCGCTCCTCTCCCAGAAGAAGATTCAGAATGGAGGACTTCCCGGCATTCGGGCGTCCCACTATAGCGGTGCGGATCCCGGTCCGAAGCAGACGTCCTTCCCGTTCTCCTGCCAGCAGCCGGCGGATCCTTAACCTGCTCTCCTCCAGAATGGGGCGGATCCTGTCCCCATAGTTCTCCAGAGTATAATGCTCCGGATCATCCAGAGCGGATTCAATATATGCCGTCTCATAAAGAAGCTTCTCTCTCAGCTCCGTCACCGCATTTCGAAGACTTCCCCGAAGCTGCCGGAGGGAAGCTTCCAGAGCCCTGTCGGATTCCGCCGCGATCACATCCATGACCGCCTCAGCCTCCGAAAGGTCGATCCGTCCGCCGAGATATGCTCTCCGGGTAAATTCACCGGGCTCCGCCAGACGTGCCCCTGCCTTCAGCGCTTCCTCCAGTACACGATGCAGCACCAGAGGACCTCCATGGCAGGAAAGCTCCACCACATCCTCCGTTGTATAGGTGTGGGGTGCCCGCATGACCAGAGCGATGACCTCATCCAGCGCCTCGCCCTCCGACGGACCGTTTACCTTCACCAGCTGTCCGTAGGCTGCGGTATAGGTATTCATTTCCGACAATCTGCGCTTTCCGCGGAACATGCGGTCTGCGATCCCGATGGAATCCGGGCCGCTGAGCCTGACGATACCGATACCGGCACTTCCCGTTCCCGTTGCTATGGCGCAAATGGTGTCCTTTTCCGAAATCATAATGCCTCCCGTCAAATGTCGATCCATCCGAGACCGAAGCAGATACCTCCCAGGACCACCACCTTCAGGCAATCCCACCATTTGCTTCTGTGCCAGATCTTCGTCGGATGTTTCGGGTTCACAAGGATCGAATGGGTTCCTTCCTTCTTCCACCCCTTGGCATGGATGCGGGCTTCGATCTCATACCGATGACCGTCCACGGAATAACGAAGGACCGGCTGCTTCACGGAACCGATCCCCGGCCGGTGTTTGACAAGGTCCACCATTCGTGCTTCCACCGGTTTGGAACAGCCGAAACGTTCTGAAAGTGTAAGAATGAGCTGCAGAAGGATCACGATCCCTCCCAGCGCCATCATAATGATTCTCATAGTATATCTCCTGTGGGGCTCCCCTGTCCGGGGACATGCCAGCTCAAATTATAGCACACTGCCCTCCGTCCCGCCACCCACAACTCGCACTGCATATATGATGCACGTCATGCGGCGATAACACCTGCTCTCACTGCCCGCACCATACACGGTACCGGGCGCATAACGATGATATGAATCTGTCATAAACAGAAAAAGACGGGGTATCAAAACCCCGTCACATCCGCCTTTCCCATGCGTCGTCCCTTGGAGAGGATGACCGGCACCAGGATCAGTGTCTCACAGATCAGGAATCCCAGAAGACCGATTCCCGAGAAGTAGAGAAGATGCAGTCCTTTTTCTTCATAGATCAGTGCATTTACAAGATACGTATAGAGCAGGATGACAGCCGCTCCGACCAGAACGGCAAGCAGGTTCATGAAGAGCACTTCCTTCGCCACCTTACGCCGGATCTCTCCTTTGCTTCTGCCCAGCGCCCGATACACGCCGAATTCATAGGTTCTCTTCATGTACTGTCCCGTCATTACGGAATTGATCGTAACCGCAAGCACCACTGCTACCAGCGCCACCATGGCATAGAAGATCACGTACAGGATCGTCATTTCCGGCATGACCTCTTTCCTGTAGGGCTGCAGTACCTGAACCTTTCGGTCCCCGGCCAGCTTCTCCACATGACGATATAGTTCCTCTCCCTGCAGGGAATCACTGAAAATGTAAAGCCGGAAGAGATTTTCCGGATTATCAAATATGTAGAACATGCCATATCCCGGATCCTCCGCCAGGGAATCCACCGTGAATTCCCAGGCCAGATTTCCGTTGTAGGATTTATCCAATACATCCCCGCGCTTCAGCCCCAGGTTCTTTGCCAGATCCTCTGTCATGATAACGGACCTGTCCCCGCATCCCGAAAGGTCTGCCCTGATCCCCAGATGATCAAAAACCTTTTTCGCATCCTCCGCGGAGTTGAACACCATACAGGTATCGTATATGTCCAGCCCCAGCACCGTCCCATGGGACAGGGAAGGGAAGCCGAGTGCACTGTATCTCACATATTCCAGCTCCGGGTCTGCCTTCACATCCTCCACAAAGGCTTCAAAATCCTTAAACTCTTCGTCCGTGGTCTGGGCATTTACCCTCACAACCCTGTCGTAGTACTCAAAGGACCTGCTGAAGGAGCGGATCATGGAATCCACATAGTTTCCCGCAAGGAACATCATGGTGCCGAGAAACATCATGAATATGCAGAGGGCCGCACGGCCTTTATTTTCCCGTATATAATATAACGATGAAAAGGGGTTCATACTATCTCCTTTTGTCTAAAATGTCATACTTCACTTCACCGCACTTAGACGTCCGTCCCACATTTCCACGGTCAGATCCACGTCCTTCAGGATGCTGTGGTCATGGGTCACCACGATCACCAGGCGGTCCTCGGAATACTTCTTCAGGATCTTCATCACGTTAAATGCATTCTCGTGGTCCAGGGACGCGGTGGGTTCGTCAGCAAAGATCACCTTCGGGTCATTGATCATGGCACGTGCGATGGCAACTCTCTGACACTGTCCGCCGGAAAGCTTCGCCGGACGCTTGCCGAACTCCCGCTCGGACAGTCCGAAGGCCGAAAGACATTCCGCTGCCTTCTCCTTCAGCTCCTTCTGTTCGCCGACACCGGCCACGATCACATTGTCCATTGCCGTCATGTAGGGCACCAGATAATGCTTCTGAAAGACAAAACCGAACTCCCTGCGGCGCACCTGCTCCCTCTCTTTATCGGAAAGAGTCGTGATCTCCCGGTCATTGTACCGGATACTGCCCTCCGTCGGCTTCTTCAGCGTGGACATGCAGTACATGAGGGTGCTCTTTCCGCTTCCGGAGGGTCCGATGACGCCCACCAGTCCCTTGTCCGGGAGCTCTAGCGAGAAGCCGTTCAGCGCGTAGAGCTTATCATCGGATTCCATATCATAGATCATGCTGACATTTTCTATCTTGTACATACTATTCCTCCATCATATCTATGGTTCTGATCCTGTGAATGGTCGTAAGGATCGGCAGCTGCAGCAAAGCGACGATCGCCACAAAGGCCGCCAGGATCCGAAGCAAATGTTCCGGATAAATGAATTTGCAGATCAGGCCCAGCGGTTTCATCATGCATTCCCCCATGATCACCATGGCGATTCCCGAGAACACCGCTCCCAAAAGAAGACTGAGTCCGAAAATGATCCCGATCTCCCGCATGATCATGCTGTACACATCCATCCTGCTGAAGCCGATGGATGTATAGAGACAGTACTCGTTGGTCCGGTTCCGAAGGAAGGAAACATATGCCACCAGGATGGAGATCGCCAGGAACACGGTCACAACCAGCAGGATCCCCAGCAAAGCGCCATCCATCACATCCGTGATCTCTTCCTTGTACATCTTTGCCCAGTCCTTCACATCACAGATTGTGTCATATTCCCCGGGATGGATCCCGATGTCTTCCAGCTCCGGCAGCATTTCCGCATGCTCCGGTTCGCAGAGCACCACATAATACCATCCGGTGTTGGCATACCCCTGCGGTGTACCCACACAGGTAAAGTTGTCGGACTCCAGGACACCTACCACCCTGAAGTTCTTCCCCCAGGCGCTCTCCAGAAAGTACCCGTTCAGTTCCATGTTCTGGTTCTTCATAATGGTGCTGTCCACCAGGATCTCTCCGTCTCCTTCCGGCAGCCGGCCTTCGATCAGCTTTGCCCCCATATGCTCCAGATAGGCCGGGATCTGCTCCCGGGAAAGAAGCGGGAAATCCGCCCAGATCTCACCGATGAGACCTGCATACCGGAAGGAAAGCGTCTGTGTGTAGTACACCTCTTCGATGCCTTCCCTTGCCTTCAGATCGTCGATCAGCTTCTGACGCGCTGTCCTCATCGCCTCCGCCTTCTCTTCGTCGGTCCCCGGGCCTTCCGGATCTATGCCCAGCGTCTTCCAGTCAAATTCCATCACCGCCAGCCTCTTCGGCATTTCGAAGAAGACTCCCTTAAAACTCTCCTCAGTCGTCAGCAGCATGAAGTTGATCAGATACATGGTCATAAATGTAAGCGACAATGCGATGATCATCACCCAGACCTGTCTTTTGTTATTACGCACGTATTTCCATGCGGAAAGTCGTGATCTCATTCTCCTGTCCTTCCTCCTCCCAACCTCCGTGAGTGATCTGTTGAGTCTAATCTATCATGTCCCCCGGAAAGAAAAAAGTGACCGCAGTCATATCTTACATATGACCACGGTCGTATCTTATACTCTGTTCCTGCGGGAAATGCATCCGCTTCCATAAGCGGTGGTGGCTGACCCTCCGAATATCATCCCTTCAGTTCCACGATCAGCTTCACTCTGTCATGGATCCCCGTCTTGTCGTAGATATTGGAAATGTAGTTCTTCACGGTACCCTCGGAAATGTACAGCCGGTCCGCGATCTGGCGGTTGGTCAGGCCCTCTACCATCAGGGTACAGATCTCCTGCTCCCGCCCGGTCAGCTCCTCGGCGAATTCCTTCGTCGCGGGTTCCTTCTCTGCCGGCTTCCCTTTACCGAGGTTCTGATTCATCAGTGCCGTGAGCCGCAGCATGACCTTCTGATCCAGCACGGTGGTTCCGCCCATGATCTGATTCACGGCTCCCAGGATGGCGTCCTTCCCGCTGTCCTTCAGCAGATATCCGTCCGCCCCTCCCGCGATGGCCTCCGTAATATTTTTATCATCGTAAAATGTGGTCAGGACCAAAATCCGGATCTTCGGATATCTCTCCTTCATGACCCGGATCAGCTCGATGCCTCCCATTCCCTTCATATTCAGATCCACCAGGGCGATATCACACGCAAATCCCGGGGAGGACAGCAGCTGCAGCGCCTCATTTCCGTCATTTGCCTTCCCGGCGATCTCCATGCCGTTCAGGGACAGGATGATCTCCAGACTGTCCAGAAGCAAATTCTCATCATCTACCAGTAATACCTTGTACATATTCTTTCCTCGCTCTATTCCTGCCGGATGCAGGGTCCCATGTCCCCAAGTCGTCTCCGTCTAAGCTTTTTCCGTCTTTGCCTTCTCCGTTTAAGTCTTCTCCTTCTTAGCCCTCTCCATACTAAGGCTCCGCCATACTGTGGCTTCGTTCTCTTAGTCTCCCCCCTCTTTCGGATGACATTTTCAAGAAGTTGCCGTATAGATCGGAAGCTCCACCATGGACCGGAAGCCGTGTTCATTCGAGAATTCCGCTTTCCCGCCGTTCTTCTCTGCATAGGATATGATCTTCTTAATCCCGAAGCCGTTCCGGATACGGCTGTCCCGGTTTTTCTCCGTGAAATCCCCGTTCCCGTTGTCGGAGACCTCCAGACGGATATGGGCAGTATCTCCCATCATGGTCACCACGAATTCCGTCGCCTGTCCGTGCTTCACTCCATTTGTCAGGAATTCCTGCAATGCTCCGGTCAGGAAGACCGCATGCTCTCCCGGAACCTTTCCGCCCTCCGGCAGCCGGCTGAAATCCCGGTCCACCCGGAAGGTATGGTCCATGACGAACTCATGTATGATGCTTTCCATATCTGCCACAAGGTCCGAAACGGCAATCTCCGTTGCCTCCTCATCCAGAACCCTGACTGCCCGTCGTATGGATTCCAGACTGCCGCGGATCCTTTCGCGGCGTCCAGAGTCATGATCGCTGCCGTAATGGAATGTCCCACACTGTTGTGAATATTTCTGCTGATATTTTCACGCTCCACCAGACGCGCATTTTTCTCCGCCAGTACATTTTGCCGGAGAAGCTCCTCATTTGCCTGCTTCTCATGCATTTCACTGACATTGGAAGCGCGGATCCTCTCTTCCTCCTTCTGCTTCTGCGCCTTCATCCGTCGGATCAGGATGAAAATGCATTCAAGAATTATG
>CACYMQ010000008.1 GCA_902775555.1 uncultured Lachnospiraceae bacterium
TCCGTCATCATATACCAGGACAGGAATTCATTCTTCCGGAAGGGATTCTCCTCACACCAGATATCACATGGTACGATGTAGGTATTTCCCGGAAGTCCTGCGACCAATGCCATGGAATGCAGATTGTTCTTCACGGAGTAATCCGGATTCACCACAAGCTTCACATCAAAGTCATCCATGAGATATTCGAACTCGTCCTTCATAAATCCCACAACGACCGTGATATCCTCCACACCGGCTTCCTTCAGCTGGCGGATCAGCCTCTCGATCAGCCGCTCCCCGTTTACCTCAAGCAAAGCCTTCGGTGAGCTGAGATTGATCGGCACCATACGAAGCCCGTAACCGGCTGCAAGAATGACCGCATGCTTCGGCCGGTTCGCACGAAGCTCCTTCTCTGCTCTGGCAGCAGGCTTTCCGTCTCCCGTGAGATATCCTTCATCCTTCAGTGCACGGACAGAGCGGTTTACGATTCCCAGCGAAAAACCGGTCATCTCCGACAGTTCCCTCTGATTGGAAGAAGCCGACTGCAATATGGCGTTCATGACTTTTTCTTCGTATATGTTCATGATTATCCTTTTCTTAGTTATCGTGAACGTGGTGGCATTTTTTTTGCCGGAGCTACTCCGGCAAAACTTAGGTTTCATTATACACCATTTTCATGGGTTGTCAATCCTGTTTTTCATAGAATTTGTATTTTTCATTTTCGTGAACTCGCCGGATCGTCATCGCCTTTACCCTCAGGCGGATTTTCCCGGTCCGTCTCATCCCTCATAATACTCCAGGGTGGAACGAACTCCCCGGTCCAGATCAAATACCGGTTTCCATCCCAAAGCCAGCAGTTTATCTGCCTTCAGGGAAGAATTACTCATTAAATTGTAGTTCTTCTTCTCCTGATCGGATGGTGTTTCGAAAACAACCTTTACACCACCGGCCTCCGCAAGCTTCTCCGCAATGTCCCGGATCGATACCACGGATCCCGGATTTGAGATATTATAAGCCTCACCGGATGCCCCGCACAGGAGAACAGTCAGTACCGCCGTTGCTGAATCCAGCGTATAACAATACGACCGCAGCTGCGCGCCGGCGCTCTTCATCACAATATCCCTTTTCGCTGCCGCATCTCTCGTAAAGGCAGCGGACGCTCTGGTGTCGGAGCCTGTGATGGTGGGACCATATATATGTCCCGGCCTTATAGTCACAAAATCCACGCCGTACTCCTGCCGGTAGCAGGCGCAAAGTGTCTCGGCCGCCCTCTTACCGATGGGATAACAGGCCCTGAAGTTCAGAAGATCCACAAATCCGTAATCTTCCTCCCCATAGGGTTCTCTTTCGTCCTTACCGGTACCATATACTTCGCTGGAGGACAGATACAGAACCCGGGCGCCCTCGTTCTCCTTTGCGGCTTTGAGTATGCTTTCCATACCGATCACATTTCCCAGAAGCGTTTCCACCGGTTCCCGCCCGTACAACGCCGGATTCGCATTACTGGCCCCGTGAATGATATAATCCGCCTTGACGGAAGGAAATCCGGTCTTCGTCGCGTCAAAGGGAATATAGGTAAACTCCGTTCCGGCTTTCCGAAACCGGTCCCTCAGCCGCTGCTCACTGCGTCCGGCCAGGAGGAGTTCGATGGACATCCCTTCCTCTTTCTTAAGATACGTAAGCACATCCACAACCGGAGAACAGAGCATTCCGGTGGCTCCGGTGATCAGGATCCTTTTCCCCTGCAGTTTGTCCTTTTCCGGGATATGTGCCGCTACCTCTGCAACCTCCGCCCAATACTTTTCGTTATATATCATGTCATTTCTCCCAGTACGTTATATCCTACTTCAGCCAGCTGTCCTTCTGTGTCTTCAGAAGCGCTTCAAAGATCAGCAGATCATCTACCGTGGTGATCTTCAGATTGGTTTCCGAACCTTTGGAGAAATAAACCGTTTCCCCAAGTGCCTTCATAAGCGTACAGGATGCTGCCGTGTTGGTGATCCCTTTTTTCTTCGCTTCCTCATGTGCCCACAGAAGCTTTCCAAGGGTATAGGTATGCGGAGTCTGTGTACGGAACAGCCTCTCCCTTGGAATGGATTCCGTGGCCGAATGACCGTCATCCTCACTGTAGAACACCGCTTCCACGCAGGGGATCACTGCCACTGCGGAACCGGATTCGTGGAAGGTCGCCAGCGAATCGGAGATGATCTCTCCCGATACCAGACAGCGGTTTCCGTCATGTACCATGACAACGTCATCTTCCTTCAGCTCTCCCGATAAAACCTTCAGGCCGTTATAGATCGACTCCTGACCGGTCTCCCCGCCCTCGGCGATCCATTTTAGTTTTGTGATATTAAACTGATGTGCATATGCCTTCAATACATCTGCCCATGCCGGAAGTGTCACCACCATGATCGCATCAACATTCGGATGCTTCTGGAAAGCTTCCATCGTGTGGATGATCAGCGGCTTATTCTCCACATGCATGAACTGCTTTGGAATATCCTGACCCATTCTGGTTCCCGTTCCTGCTGCTGTAAGTAATGCTACAACCATATTCTTTCTCCTATCCGTTCCGGATCACCGAAGATCCTTTCATTTACAAATGGAAGGAAACAGTCAGTCCTGGCTGCTCCTTCCATTCTCCGTCGCCCTATAAGTCCTTATTCATTCTTCGCATCTGTGTCTTTTTTCTTTTTACTGTCTTTACTCTCTTTGTCGTCTTCATTTCCGTATCCATAGTCATCATAGTAGCCGTAATAGCCCTTATAATAACCATAGTAGCCCTTACCACCGGCCTGTACCTTGTTCAGGATCACACCCAGGATCTTGCAGTCGCTCTGATCCAGCTGCTTCTTTACGTTCTGTACGACCTTGTAGCTGATATTGTCAGACTCAACCACAAGAACCGTACCGTCACAGTTCTTGGCAATAAGGACGGCATCGATCACACTTCCGAGAGGCGGACAGTCAATGACGATCATGTCATATCTTTCTCTCAGCGTCTCGATCATCTTCGCCATTCTCGGGCGTCCCAGCAGCTCTGCGGGGTTCGGAGCCTTTGCTCCGGTGAAAATGATATCAAAATTCTGAATATCCGTCTCATAGATGATCTCATCCAGATTCTTTAACTGTCCGGACAGATAATGACTGAGACCCTTTGTCTCCCGATCCACGCCATAACGGGCGATGGTTACGGATTTACGGATGTCAGCGTCCATATACAGAACCTTCTTCCCGTCTTCGGCGAAAGACTCCGCCATACGGAAGGAAACCTCTGACTTTCCCTCATTTGGCACAGAGCTCGTGACTGCAACCACCTGAATATCCTCTCCGGAGAAGGTGATGTTGGTACGTACACGCTTGTATGCCTCATTCGTCTTGAAATCCAGTTCTTTCTTATTTTCGAATTTTATCTGTTGTGCCAAGGCCGTCTACCCCTTTATGCTACTTTCCTTTTTTTCTTTTTTGCATTGCTACCTGTCCGGTCACGTCCATGTGTCTTACGTTTGGAGACACCCTCTTCCAGAGGGATCATTCCAAGGACATTCAGTCCCAGATATTTCTCCACATCTTCACCCGTCTTGATGGAATCATTCATCATAAACTGGATGATAATGATCGCACATGCGAGGACAAATCCGAGAAGTCCGCCGATGATACCGTTCTTCTTCATACTCGGAGCGATCGGCTTCTCCGGAACCTGACCGTAATCCATGATGTTCGGGGGTTCCGTATCCATGACAGACGCTGTATTCTTTACGGAAACATCCGTCAGCTCATCCACGATCTTCTTTGCAAGATACGCATCCGTATCGGTAATGGTGATCTCCAGGAACCGCGTGTTATCCGGATTGTTGATGGATATCTGCTTCTTCAGAGCATCATATGTCGTATTCAATCCAAGATTCTGGATCACCTCTTCCAGAACCGGACGGCTGGTGATGATCACCTTATAGTCCTGCGTCAGCTGGGTACCGATCTGAAAATCGGCCAGACTGGTAATACTCTTCGTCTTGGACAGAATATAGATGGTCGAAGAACTGCTGTAAGTCGGCTTCACAAACAGCATGGTATATCCGACCATCAGACCGAATCCCAAGGCTGCCAACAGGATGATCAGCCAGATCTTGGATACAAGCGCATGAAAGACCTCAACCAGATCTATTTCTGTTTCTTCATATCTCTCTTCCATAGAGAACTCCTTTAATTGATATAATTGCCCCTGACCATTTCCTCTGCGGCACCGGTCAGCATATATTCCGCTTCCTCATCACCACAGTGCTTTCTCAGCCAGGGAATAAAGTCCTGTGAATATGGCGCGCGGCTGTCCACATTGTGAGCATCCGTTGCCAGAAATGTGATATAACCCTCTTTCAGAAGTTTTCTGCACCAGCGTTTATTCTCGTTTAGAAAACCACCGTCTATACTGGAAATATTCATCTGCAGCAGCGCCCGCATATCGATCATTTCCTCGATATGATCGATCCGTTTCGTAACACTCTGATATCGCTCCACATGGGCGATGATCGGCCAATATCTGGCTTCCGACAGAAGGCGGATCGCTTCACGGATCTGACGGAACGGCGTCCTGACATTGAACTCCACCAGTACGTAACGGGTACCGTTCATGGTATGGATATCACCGGATTTCAGCAGATCCACCGCGCCTTCCTCGTAAAGGATCTCATTTCCGAGATACAGGGACAGTTCCGGAAAACGCTCCTTTGCCGCGGTCTTCAGCTCTTCAAACCGCTGATCCAATACCTTTGGACTATCATAATGATTTCTGCCGATCATATAATGGGGTGTAAGAAGTATCTGTCTGGTCCCCTCCTCATATGCGATCTGAAGCATATCGAGGGACATCTCCATATTCCTGGACCCGTCATCCACGCCGGGCAGAATATGGCAATGCATATCAAATAGTCTCATTCGTAACCTCTTACTTTACTTATCCGGCACTAAACCGTCTTAGCTTTTCTTTTACCGAAGTAGACTCCGATCAGTGACATGCCGATCACAAGTCCGAATACCGTGATCATTGACAGTACACGGATCATCCAATCCACCTGATTCTTAAAGAACAGGTAGAGATAATCCGGTTCGATGAACAGATGTCTCGCCGGATTCAGGAATAACAGCGCGGCTGTCAATCCCCCGGCAAATACTGTTCCTATCAGTTCCGAGATCGCGATCATACGAATACCGCGGTCTCTTCTGAGATCCATAAAGATCGTGAAAATGCAGCCCAGCAGGAATGACAACAGGAACAGCGCCCCGCTGACGATCAGAGAGAACTGCAGATCTTCCTTCAGACGGCGTACATAGGGAGCCACATTGCTCTGCTGGTACCGGACGTCCTTATTTCCCCGAAGCAGCTGCTCTGTAGCCTGCTTCTCCCTGATAACAAAGTCGTCATAAGAGAGATTTTTGGAATCGGAGATCTCTGTAGTATCCTCTTCTGTCTTTCCGTTCTCTGCAAGGTATTCGATATATGCATACCGGAAATAACCACTCTCCTGCACACTCTGCAGGATCCTGGAATTATTAAATACAACGATGACGATCGCCAGGATCAGGAAGATCCCAGCCACACTGACCGCTGTGGTCACTGTCAGGATGCGCCGGCATATCTTACGGATCCTGCGCCTCCTGCGATGTCCATGCATGGGTTTCTTCCGGTCTTTCTTACCAAAACGCATGCATTTCTTAAGGATCAGGATCAGACAGGCAACAGCAGATACCACCAGGGTGACAATGGAAACGATCGTGAGGATCACTGTCCAGCTCTCCGGAACGATCCGCTTATCACTCTCCAGTTCTATGGGGTCCCCGTCTCCCGTGTCGATCACAATGGATTCTTCCTTAATCACAGCCTTCGCATCTGCATCCTCAGGCTTGACACGTTCGTTCAACTGCTGCTTATTCGTCTGATTATCTTCGATCTGCTTGAAGATATCCTCAACTTCCGTATCCTTCTCTGTAGTCTTCTGTTCACGTTCGGTCTTCGCCTCTGTTACGGACGCAGTTTCCGTCGTGACGGTCGTTGCTTCACTCGTTGTCTCGGAGACTTGGGTAGCGGTTTCCGTTTCAGCTTCCGTTTCCTTCTCCGTAGGGCCGTTTGGATCATCCTCTCCGCCAACTTCGTAGACATATCCGCTGGCGACTCCGGTCCCGACATGGGAATATATATAGTTGATGGCTGTCTGAGCCTGCGCCGGCGACAGATCGACACCGTCTCTCGCCAGGTATGAGTACAACTCGTTGATATAACTGGAGTATGCCCGATAGGTCTTCCCATTGTAGGTGAAGGTTCCGCTGGCAGCTCCGATCACTCCCGCTTCCGCCCCGTTGATATCACCGGCCCAGGCATTCTCGGACGGCCAGACCAGGATCCCCAGGAACAGAAGCATAAAACCCAAAACGGTATGTACAATATACTTTTTCAGGTGTCGCATGATTCATCCTTTATCAATCGTGTCTGTTTCGTAAACAGAATTAAGCTGTTAAGCGTGCCCGCCTAACAGCTTAATCCCTAAATTAACTCTTCTTAACTACTTTGCCGGGAAGGCTTCAGTATAAGTCTTTGTTGCAGCAGAATCAAATACCTTTGCAGTTGCAAGTGTGTTGTAGAAGGTCTCCTTTGTTACATCTGTCAGGAAGTAACCAACCTTCTTATCAACATCAAACAGGCATCTGTAGTATGTGCCGGCAACCTGGAAGTATACCTTACCATCCTGGATATTGAAGCCGTCGAACTTAACATTACCAAGTGTTACGCTCTTAACATAGCTTGCGCTTGTAGTACCTGTGATCTTAAGACCTGCAAACAGCCTGTCAACGCTACCGCTACTCTCAACTGCAACAGAAGTCTTGCTGTAGGTAGCAACATAATCTGTAAGCTTCTTTCCGTCTACAGTGATAGCACCTTTCTCATTCTTAACGAGCTTCTTAACGCCGTCAAAATTCATGTACTTCTTCTCATTTTCCTTTGTAGCTACTACAAGGAAAGCGTTCATGTCTTCTGCTGCTGCTTTCTTGTCAGCCAGATCGAATACGACCTTAGCCTCTACTGTCTTGCCAAGTGCAACCTTGGTGATCGGCTTCTCATGTCCTTCGGAGTCGAAACCGTAAACCTTACCGTCTACTTCGCGAACATCCCATGTTACAAGCCATCCATCCTTATCGAAGTAATATCTCTGCTTGTTGATGGTGTACCAGCCGTTCTTTACGAACTTATCCTTGTTAACGCCGAACCACTGCTTCTTAGCATCAGCACCGGTTCCCTTGCGCCACAGATACTTGCCGGGTACATAAGCACCATCCTTGTTCAGGTAGTAACCACCGATGAACTCATCAGCAGCCATGTAACCTTCGCTGTCGAAATAGTACCATGTGCCATCGATCTTCCACCAGCGGGACTTAGCATACCATCCCTTGTATCCATACCACCAGCCCTTGGAATCTTTCTGCCAACGAGCCTTCTTGGATGATCTGTCCCAAGCACCGTTCTTATTTACATAGTCACCTTTGATGAACTCATCAGCAGCCATGTAACCCTGCTTGTCGAAATAGTACCAGGAACCATCGATCTTCTGCCACTGGTTCTTAGCATACCATCCCTTATAGCCATACCACCAGCCCTTGGAATCCTTCTTCCACTGAGCCTTCTTGGTAACGCCATCCCAATAACCGTTCTTCTTGATCCAATAACCATTGAACCACTCGGACTTAGCATAGCCCTTGCTGTAGGCTACCCACCAGCCCTTGGAATCCTGCTTCCAGGTTCCCTTTACTGCTGCTTCAGAATCAGAAGCCGGAACTGCAGCAACAGAAGCAACTGTAAGAGCTGCAGCAAGCAGTGCATACTTCATACGCTTCATCTTTCTTCCTCCTTAATCTTGCCCCCCAAAAATGTGAGACTTATATTTGCGACTCACCATAGTCTATCATTTCTGTTGTAATAATTCAAGTATTTTTGGTTATTTTGTCAAAATGCACAAACAATATCTACAAACAAAAAGGATCAGAAACCATTTTACACATATTGAATTGTGTATAAAAGATAAACCCACACAATATGTTGCGTTACAACTGTATAAAAGGTTCATTCCCCGGTCATTTATGTGTGCGGGTCCTGAGACGGTTCCATCGATAAAAAGCCGTTCCTATTATAATAACATATCCGAGGATACTGAGGGGCTCCGGTGTCTCTCCCAGGAAAAGGATCCCCAAAAGCGCCGCGAACACCACCTGTGTATAATCAAAAACCGATATCTCCTTTGCAGGTGCATATTTGTATGCGGTAGTGATCCCGAACTGCCCGAGTGCCGCGGATACTCCCGCCAGGCAAAGGCAAAGCCACTGGGATCCGGACATGGGATGAAATGCAAAGATCAGCTGCGGGAGCGTGACCATGCAGGAGAACAGTGAAAAGCAAAGGACGATCACCGCTGTCCTCTCTCCCTTTCTTCCCAGCGACCGGACAAATACATAGGCCGTTCCTGCCCCGAACCCTCCATAAAGACCCAGCAGTGCGGGGACCAAAGCAAGGTTCGTACCCGGACGGATGATCAGGATCGCACCGAAGAACGCGATCAGCACACTGGCCCAGTCCAGTTTGGAGGGTTTCTCCTTCAGGATCGGTATGGAGAGCAGGATCGCAAAGAAGGGCGACATCTTGTTCAGCATATTTGCATCCGCGATGCCCAGGTGATCCACCGCATAAAAATTCGCGATCATGCCGGATGTCCCGAAGATACAACGAAACAGGATATCCCTGGCGCAGCCGGGTTTGATAAAGCTGCTGTATTCCCTTCTTTCCTCCGGTGTCTCCCTCTTCACGGAAATTCCCAGGGAAAAGGCTGCAATGACCGCAGCAAAGGCATTTCGGAAGAACGCCTTCTGAAGTGTAGGCACATCTCCTGCCTGACGCACGAAGAAGGTCATCAGGGAAAAGCCGAAGGCCGCCACGATGACGCACAGGATCCCCACCTTATGGCGCCGGATATTCAGTTCTGTATTCTGATCTTCCATGCGAACACCTTAGCATGCTTCCGCCGGTTCCGCAAGTCGGATTTTGCATCACATTTCCGGCCGCGGTTTCATTTTTCGCAAAAACCCTTTTAAAATAGATTGTATAAATACCGAAAACGTGCTATAGTGTTTGTGCGCTTTTTCGCTTTAATGCGTAAAAGCAATGGTCGATCCGGCACATATGAGACGGCTTGATCCACTACTAATAATATGAAATGAGAGGAACCAGTCATGGAATATGATTTTTCATTTGCAGATATCCATACGATCGGGATCGTCGGACTCGGACTGATCGGCGGATCCTACGCAAAAGCATACAGAGAAAACACGGAATGCCGGATCCTGGGGAAGGATACAAATCCGGATGCGGTCCGGACAGCGATCGAAGACGGAACCCTGGACGGCGAACTGACTGAGGATATGATCCCGGAATGTGACCTTCTTCTGGTCGCACTCTATCCGGAAGCGATCATTGAGTACGTCACCTCCGTGGCGGACAGGATCCGCCCGGAAGCATTTGTCATCGATACCGGCGGGCTGAAGCGAAATGTGTGCCGGGCCCTCTTCCCTCTTGCTGCCGAAAAGGGATTTACCTTCATCGGCGGGCATCCCATGGCCGGGAAGAAAACCTCCGGCTATCATCACAGCTCCGGAACGCTTTTCAAGGGTGCTTCCATGATCCTGGTCCCGGACGATGTAACGGATTTCGACACACTTGCCACGGCAAAGGCCATCTTTGCTCCCTGCGGGTTCGGAAGGATCACCATCTGTTCCGCGGAAAAGCACGATGAGATGATCGCCTTCACCTCCGAGCTTGCACATATCGTATCCAATGCGTATATGAAGAGCCCCACCGCGCTTCATCATAAAGGCTTCTCTGCCGGGAGCTACAAGGATCTGACCCGCGTGGCCTGGCTGAATGAAACCATGTGGACGGAGATCTTCATGGATAATCGTGACAACCTGATCCGCGAGATCGATTCCATCATTCATTCTCTGGCAGAATATAAGGAAGCAATGGAAAAGGAAGACCGCCAGCAGCTGTGGAAGCTGCTGCATGAAGGCAAGATGGCAAAGGAGGCAGTTGACGGAAAATGATCCACCCGCTGATCGAGCAAAAGAATGACCGTGTGATCCTCCGTCATCCGGAACAGATCCCCGGAGGAACGATCCCCGCCATCCCCTCAAAATCCCATGCCCACCGTCTGCTGATCGCAGCCGGCCTGTCGGATACCTGTCAGGAGATCATCTGTCCATCGACCTCAAAAGATATCGATGCTACGGCCGAATGCCTGAGACAGATCGGGATCCGTATCCAAAAAAAGGACCGGGGCTTTCTTATTGACGGGATCCGACGGAAGGAAACCGGTCTCCGGGAACCATTGTCCCAGGGGAATGATGTATCGTCCGGTCCGGCTGTTCTTCATGTCGGTGAAAGCGGTTCCACTCTCCGTTTTCTGCTTCCGGTCCTCGGTGCCCTCGGCATCCCCGCTGATCTTCATATGGAAGGCCGCCTTCCCGGGCGTCCGCTTTCTCCGCTTTATGAGGAACTGACCGCTCATGGTATGACACTGTCGCCCCAGGGCAGCAATCCTCTCCATGTGACCGGGCAGCTGCATGCCGGCGAATACCGGATCGACGGAGGTGTATCTTCCCAGTACATCACCGGCCTGCTCTTTGCGCTTCCTCTGCTGAACGAAGATTCCCGTCTGGTGATCACCGGGCATCTGGAATCACGCCCTTATGTAAATATAACCCTGGGAGTCCTAAAGACCTTCGGGATCAAAATACGGGAGACACTCCGCCCCGGAGACGGGATCGCAACCGTATTCGATATCCCCGGCGGCGGACATTTCCACTGTCCTTCCGACAGCGCCCATTCTGACGGGAACAGCGCGGTCCCCCGCCTCATTGTCGAGGGAGACTGGTCCAATGCGGCATTCTTCCTGGCTGCAGGGGCCCTGCTGGATTCGCCTGTAACCGTGACAGGCTGTGATCCCGCATCTCCGCAGGGTGACAAGGCGATCCTGCAGATCCTGCGGGAATTCGGTGCAGAGGTACGGATTCAGGAAGCAGCTCCCGCTCCCGGTGATGTAGCTGCATCCTCCGACCGCCGCCATACAGCCATTACAGTCAGCGGGGGTCCGCTGCACGGTATCAATATCGACGCTGCAGATATCCCGGATCTGGTTCCTGTGCTTTCAGTGATCGCTGCATGTGCGGAAGGCACTACAGTGATCCGTAACATCCAAAGACTCCGGATCAAAGAGAGCGACCGGGTTGCTACCGTCACGGAGATGCTGACTGCCCTGGGCACAGACTGCAGTTCCACGCAGTCCGAGCTGCGGATCGAAGGCCAACGATCTCTGTCCGGCGGATCTGTCTCCTCTCATAATGATCACCGCATCGCAATGGCCGCCGCCATCGCCTCCTTCAGAGCAACCGGCCCCGTCGAAATCCGGGATCCCATGGCCGTGAACAAATCCTATCCCGGCTTCTACGAGGATCTGGCAAAACTGCTCGGTGACAGGTGACAGCGACACAGCATGACAAAATACGACAAAGCGCAACAGGGGGGACAGCCCCTATGTCACATTTTTCTTTTCAATGTGACATAGGGGCTGTCCCCCTGTTATTCCGCCGGCTCCCTGTCGTACGCAGCCGCGGATCAGTCATCTTCATTCAGGGTATTGATCAGATATCGCAGTCCCTGGGTGATAAAATACAGAACGAGTCCGCCGAAGAAGAGCAGGCATCCGAGTCCGGGCAGTTTCCATTCATGATTTCCTCCGATCATCAGATTCTGCCAGCTGAGATAGGTATCCTCTATCCTCTCATACAGCAGCTGATAGACCGGATGCTTATGGATCAGGATCAGCACCGGGACCCCGAGGATCAGCGGGAGCAGATGCCCGATCAGGCGAAACCGGAGGATCAGCCGGTTGAAGAAGAAGGAACTCCGTTTCCACTTCACCGGCATCAGCTGATCCCGAAACGCGAAATACAGCACCATGATCCCGCAGAGTTCCAGCAGGAGAAGGAGGATCACCACATACAATCTGGTGTTGGCCGTCCCGCCATATGACTCGGAGAAGACCTTCTTTACCATATCAAAGACCGAAAAGCCATCCCTGATATTCTCCTCCGCCCTGACAAGGACCACTCTCCAATTGAAAAACGGTCCTGCCAGCATCATAAGTCCTGCCAGGACACCCCCGGCCTTACAGAACAGATCCGTTCCCCTTCGCTGATAGAACGGAAGCTTTTCCCTTTTTCCCTTTTCCGCCTTCTGTCCCATACATAACTCCCAAAGAAAAAATCACGGAGCAGCCGATCCTGCCCCGTGACATCACATTTTACCAATCACCTTCCGGATATACGCCCTCGCGGGTAAGCTGACTGAGAGCTTCAACCACCGTCGGGATATCCTCCTGATAGGTCATTCCGAACCACGTAGATGTAGTAGGCAGAACGACAACTGAGCCCTTGTTTCGTTCCATCATATCCTGCACCGCATCGGAAATCGTTTCTTCAAATTTCAGCGGATCCTTCTCTATCCCTTTCACGAATCTGTCAGGGAAAGCGGTTTCCAGATCCTTCAGGAAACCGGAGCGGAATGCCCACATATTCATCGATGCCTTTGCATCTGTCGGGATCGCTTCCCAGGTTTTTCCGGAATCCAGTGTGAAATAGCCGACAGCGTCTTCCAGCTTGATCTCTTTTCTTTCATCGATCCGAAGCAGATTCCCGGCCTCATCCGTCTGACAGATCCCGCGGGACACGGTCCCATTCGCCGTCAGTGTCCGAAGCGCCGTATACCCGATAATGGCGTGCTTATCCGGATCCCCACCCTCCTCGGTCAGGAATCGATAAGCAGTCCGGAAAGATTCCACACCATAATAATCATCCGCATTTACCGTAAGGAAGGACCGGCCGTCAAGGGCATCCTTGCAGCAGAACAGTGCATGGGTAGTTCCCCAGGGTTTTACTCTTCCCTCGGGTACATTGCACTCTGCAGGGATCGTCTCCATCTCCTGATATACGTAGCTGACCTTCATTCTCTTTTCAACCCGGCTTCCGATCTTCGCCTTGAATTCATCCGCGAAGTCCCTTCGGATAATGAAAAGAACTTCTTTAAACCCGCCGCGGCAGGCATCATAGATCGCATAATCCATAAGAGCATGGCCTGCCTGATCCACACTGGCGACCTGCTTCAGTCCTCCGAATCGGCTACCCATTCCGGCTGCCATTACAACCAATACCGGTTCATGATTCATAAACAAAGTATTCCCTTCTTATTATTTCGGTGAATTCTCGGTAAGCTCCTCCTGTGTCAGTACCTCGCCGTTAAGAACGCGATTCATAACACCCTTGATGTATTCTACGCTATCCCAGTTCGGAACGACTACAGATGCATTTCCGCCGCCGGTAAAGCATACCTTCATATCCGGGGTTCCGAGAACCTCATAGGAGAGGATATTCCAATCCTTTGTTGCTTCCAGCTGTTCCTGTACGATCTCACCAAGTTCATCCTTTGACATATTTGTCTCAAAGCTTTCGGAAAGCTCTTCCATAACGGAAGCAAAATTCTTCAACAGCTGAGAGGATTCCATCGCTTCAATGACACCCTTGATAACGGCCATCTGGTTCCGTCCGCGCTGGAAGTCACCGTCACCGAAGGAATGCCGTTCTCTTGCGAATGCCAGTGCGGCTCTTCCCGACAGATGATTCACTCCGGAATCATAATGGTAGGAATCATACTGCATCCTTGTAGAGAAGGAATACTGCGAATAAACATCAATACCGTCCAGTGCATCGATGATATCGATGAATCCGCTGAAGTTCATCCTGAAATAATAATCAAGATCGATATCATATACCATTTCCAGTGTCTCCATGGACACCTCGATCCCGTAGATACCCGCATGTGTCAGCTTGTCCGGGCTGCCCTCCGAAATGGACAGAGGTACATAGAAATCACGGGGAGTGGTGACCAGAAGGATCTGTCTTGTATTCCGATTGACTACCGCAATGATATTTACATCGCTCCGGCTCTTTGTCTGTACGGAACCAAAGGTATCGATACCACTGATGTACATGCAGAATGTACCGGCTTCCTTTGGCTTCTCTTCCTTCTTCTCTTCTACCTTGACTTCCGTCTCAACCTTCTTCTCCATGATGACCTTCAGGCCTTCGGAGTAATGCTGATATTCCTCGGAGCCGTCCAGTGCGGAGACAAATGCGGCACTGCAGATAAACGCCTTGATCTCACCGCTGTCCAGGGCAGATACGATCTCAAAGATGGAGTTGTATTCCTTGATATCCAGAGTGGTCGAATGTGTATTCTCAATCTCATGGACGGTCTCATTTACCTTTTCCCGTTCACTGACCTTCAGGATACCGAATTTGTATTTCCCGTCAACCGCCTCGTTAATGGAATTTGCCGGATCGGTCTTCTTGACGTATACATTTACCACCGTGATCTCCGTAGTGGTTCCGGTCACGGTATCCAGTGCTTTATTCGTATGTCTTACAAGATAGATTCCATATCCTACGATCGCCATGATGATCACGGAAAGGACGATACCCACGATCCCGGTCTTCTTGCTCATCTGCATGAGAACTACAAGGATCGGGAAGATGCCCAGGACGATCCCGGCGATCAGAGCATATTTCATCGGAACCACCTTCGTTGAGATGGCAAAATATATAAAGAAGACGGAAAGCACAAACTCGATGGCAGCGCATACACAGCCGATCACCTTGACCTTGCTGTTATTTCCCTTCTTTTTGCCTTTGGTTCCTTTCTCCGCATTTTTCGACGGATCCTTTGTATCTACTTTATCAACCTTATCACGCTTGTCTACAGACTGTTCGCTCATTCTTTTACCTCGCTCTCTACTAAAGCCTTATTGTAACACAAGAATCGACTCTGTCAAATCATTTTTTTATGGAAACCTTATTCTATGTACATTTTTCTTGAAATGTAGCAGAGCGTGATTTATGATGATACCGGTGCTGTGCAGCCGAAAATATGAACCATATTTAAGGAGTCGCTATGGAACGAATCAGAGCCTGTCTCGAAGGATCCGGAATACCTGTTTCCGACCGGCAGCTGGAACAATTGGAGACCTATCTTCAAATGGTGGTGGAAAAGAATAAGGTGATGAATCTGACCGCCATAACCGAACGGGAAGAATTCATCGAGAAGCACCTGCTGGACAGTGTGGCTCCTCTTTTTGCATCCCCGGAGCTCCTCCGTCTCTTTCTTCCTCAGGGAAATGATACGAAGGCCGGCGCGGTACGCCTTCTGGATGTGGGAACCGGTGCAGGCTTTCCGGGAATCCCTCTTAAGATCCTGTGCCCCTCACTCTCCGTCACGCTTCTGGATTCCCTCCGAAAGAGGGTCGACTTCCTGCAGGAGGTGATCGCAGCCCTCGGTCTCCGGGATATATGCGCATTCCATATGCGTGCCGAGGAAGGAGGCCGAAATGCAAAGCTTCGGGAATCCTTCGATCTGGTGGTCTCCCGGGCGGTGGCCAATCTGTCCCTGCTTTCCGAGTACGATCTTCCCTTTGTACGGATCGGCGGAACCTTTCTTGCTTACAAATCCGGAGAGATCCGGGAGGAGCTCGAACAGGCCGGACATGCCATCCGGGTGTTGGGCGGACAAGCGGAGGAACCTGTCTTTCTCACACTTCCCGGTACAGAGATCCAGCGAACCTTTATCCCCATTCAAAAAAAGCAGAAGACACCGAAGGCTTATCCGAGGAAGCCCGGCAGCGCAAAGAAGGATCCCCTGTGATCCCGCACCACACCCCAATATCTGCCAATACCGGTGAAAAGGACGTTCCGGTCCGTATCAACAACCAGAACGTCCTTCTTTTTTACGCAGGATCCGGATCCTCACCTGCTTTTATCCGGTCCGGATCTATGACCCGTCCCCGTTTGTTGCATTTCTCCTGTTCCTCTTCTTCCGTGCGATCAGAAGAACGGATATTCCCAGTGCCGAGATGAGAAGAAGGATCCCCATAGTCCAAAGATCCGCCTCATCTCCCGTCTCCGGCTGCGGCTTCTCATTTCCTTTTTTCTCTTCCTTCTCCTTCTCTCTTTCCTCCGACTTTACCGTCTGCATGTAACTCACCGTCTGCTCGCGGCTTCGGATATCCTTATGTTCTCCTACCGGTATATAAACCGTCTCATGGCTCACCGGATCCTTTCGTATAAGGAAGATCTCTTCAAAGACTACATACGCAAAACCTCCATCGGACAGATCCCTCCGCAGGACTCTTTCAAACTCCGGAAATTCCATATCCAGCATACCTTTTTCCTTTTCCGGTGTGAAGCTTAGTTCCGCTGTGATCTCCTTTCCTCCTGCTTTCGCCACGGTCCCGTCCGGGTTCATAAGCTGTCCCCTTACGATATAGCTGACCCGGCTGCCATCCGGTTCCGTGACCGGAAGATTCTCATAATAGATATGATCGGTCACCCGGATCTTCTGCCGGTTCTTTCCTATGGTTGTCACTACGGGATCCGCCGCTCTCGTTCCGATCTTCGGAAAACGGACAGTCTCGAAGCTGTCATTCAGATCCGCATGTGAGGAAAGCAGATTCCCATCCGGTTCATCATACAGATCCTCAAAGCATACCACCGACTTTCCTTCCAGGTTCAGAAGACTCGCATGAAATGTGAATTTCACCTCCGCGATCCCCTGTCCGTTCTGTCCGGGGTAGACCTCTGTCCGTCCTCTGATCTCATTCTTTTTCTCATCAAGGATGGGCTTTCCGCTTTCCCGGTCTACAAGAACGCCTTCAATGATATATGGTTTTTCATCCTTTTCCCTGCTTCGCGGGATCAGCCCGCTATACTCCACCTGATCCGTAAAGGTCACCGTTTCACCCGGATTCGCGATATGCTGTGCGGTTTTGCCATCCGTAAGCACGGTTCTCACGATCTTTGGTGTGCGATACCAGGGCACCCTTACGGTCTGACGTTCGTCCTCCGGATCCTCGTGGATCAGAGGGAATACAACCATCTGATTATTACTGTCCGGGTAATTGGTCAGGATCTCCTCCTCCTTCTCAAGGTTTCCCAGATACAGCTTCTCATATACCACAAAGTCTCTTCCTTCATATTCCGTAAAGTCCAGACCGTCAAAGCGGACCAGCCGGCTGCCGCACGCTTCATACCGCGACCTGTCATACCCTTCTTTTGTATGGAATACCACCCTGGAGGTTGCGATCTCACCATTTTCCGCATGGAACGGCGTCACGCTGCCATCCTCCTCCTTCATCATGATCGTACCGACCAGTGTATAGTCCGTATCTACCCTCAGATTGGTATATTCACAGATATCGTAGATCGTCTGGTCCGGGGCCGCCGGGAGGAGATCGGACTCACTTTCCCCGCCTTCCGGATCCGTCGTTACCGCTTTGGTGGCAAGGGATGGCATTCTCATATCCGTGATCTCCTTCTTCCCATCCTTTCGGTTTCCGTCATAGATCTGATAGATCATCCCGTCCGGCGATCCGTCCTTCGGATCCTCCCACAGGATCTCACCGTCTTCCTGTACCACCGGTTCCTTTCCGACACGGATCAGCACCGGTTCCTCCAACTGCAGGCCGGCCGAATCGATCTCCGTTATCCGGTAATCTCCTGAGATCAGGGCTCCTCTTTTGTTGTCCGGCTTTTCATCCGGATCATTCGGATCCTCCCGGAACCAGATCCCGGGCTTTGTTTCATCATAGGATAGGCCTGAATCATAATAACCGGGATTTTCGTCATGCGGCTGATAGGCTGCCGCTGTACTTGCATAACCTTCTGCATCCGTCACGATCCTGTGGATCTCGTGGGTATCCAGGTTCTCGATCTGAAATACTGCACCCTCAACCGGCTTTTCCTCTGCATCTTCGGTCTTACGAAGCTCCAGATCACCGCGGATCCGGTCATCCGGGAAAATGATCTTATTCACCACGTCCCCCTTAAGCAGGATCTCTTCCGTTCCTGCGGCATCCGTCACCTGAAATCCCGCAGCCTGATACCCGGTTGCCCCGTCTCCCGTCGGGACCGCGGCAAATACAAGTTCTGTCGGCACCTCTCTTTCATTTATCTTCGCATGGGCTCCCGCGTCCGGAAGCAGATATTCCTTCGGTGCAGTGATCTCCTCCAGAGTGATATAACCCAGCGGGTAATCCTCCTTCAGAGAAATCCCGATATACTCCTTGCCATCCACCATGATCTTCCCTGTTTGCAGGATCCGGCTCCTGCTTTCATCTGCCTGCATTTCCTTTAACTGACGGAAACCCAGGTTATCCGACAGTTTCGCCGGATAAAAATGTAAGGAAAAAACAGCATCCGAAAGTGACCTTTTTCTGTTGCCCGACGAAACCTTATCAAGAAGGAACTGCAGACCGGCTTTTACGGGTTCATCCTCCAGGTCAAATACGTTCATTGCAGTCCCCGGTTTTACCAGAACCTTCTCCACCTTCGAAGACCGCCGGAAATTCTTCGGTGCCTTGGACTCCACCAGATAAAAGTAAGTCCCCGATTCCTTTAACCGGTTCTTGTCGTCCTTCTCCATATACTTCTGCACCCGGACCGGATCCGTGGTCCCGTCTGCTTTCATGGTAAAGGTTTCCACTGCCTTATCGTATCTTCCGCTCTTTTGCGCCTCCCCTGCATCCTTCTCCGTAAGGAACATCTTATATTCCGCTCCTTCCGGACTATAATTCGGATTTCCCTCCGTGATCCCCGGGTCTGAAGATACTTTTTGAAGGGAAAAGGCGACCGCGCTCCTCGGGTTCTTCCAGGTATGGCGCAGCTGCGTCGCATTCTTTCTTGCTTCCGCCCTTGTACCATATACGGAAATGTTCCCCGAACCTTCATTGGTTCCGTACCATTTTCCATCGACCACGAATCCGGACGCGCCCGGCCAGTCACTGCGTTCCCGAACGGACACCGTTGGCTTCTCCTCGTAGCTCCCCAGATAGATATCTGCGATCCCTTCCGCGTCCGTTGTGATCTTCTTCAGATTCTTCTTATCCTTGTTGACCGCCACGTCAAAGGTCACACCCGGGATAGTCAGTCCTTCATCATCCGTCTTTCTTACCGCCGCATAGTAATCCTTCTTCTCGACCTTCTTCTCCGTCCAGCTGAGGAAATCCTGATAGGCCGGGTAGGATGCAGGTTTTCCGGAATCCGAATCCAGATAATATGCATAAAACAGGATATCCCCGGGGATTGCTTCTTCCTTTGATGTATATTTCGTTATAAATTCATCCACAGTCCCATTGAAGCCGGATATGGAGATCCTCTCGGATCCATAGGCCTTAATGGTCGCTGATGTATTTCCCTTGGACAGGTCCTCACCGGATATGGCACCCGGAGCCTTGCATCCGAACCAGTAGCAAAGCACGCGATGTGCGATCCCGTAAGGCAGCTTATGTACCACATGATAGATCAGCTGCTTTGCTTCCTTCCCCGTGATCTCGACAGGTTCCTTCAGATCAAACTCATAATCACTGTCTCCGGGAGACCAGTCAAAACGGATACAAATGGTATTCAGCGAATAGGCCTTCCCGCCTGTCTTTACGGAATAGGTATAGTCACTGTCCACATAATTTCCCTTCGCATCATAGTAGCCGAAGAGGACTGTATTTCCGTCCCTTGCCAGACGGCGCACATAAGGCACCCCCGGTGTATGTCCCCCGGAGGGATCATTCTCGGAAATGATGAAGCCGTCATCTGCATAGCTTACGACTCCGCCTTTTTTTTCCACCGGATCATAGTCCGGAGTGAAGATCCCGACATGGGACGTACCGTCATTTCTCGCCATCACTGCCGACATCTTCGCCGCAGCCTCGGAGGTGGAATCCGCTGCCACATAATAATCCACCGTAGCTCCGTAATTTGAGGTCGGAAGTCTCTTTCCGTTCGCGTCGCAGGCTCCCACGATCACAGCCGTGCGGATCCCTCCGGGAATGCAGGAGGACGCATTTCCCCCATCATTCCCTGCGGATCCCACAACCTCGATCCCCTTTGAAACCGCATCATCCACAGCTTTTCTTATCACCGCAGAGCCTGAGGTACCACGGGACGATACGGACAGATTGATCACCTTTGCTCCGCGGCGGATCGCATACTGGATCCCGGCATATACGTCCGAAATGCTCCCCCGGCCGGTTCCATCCATGGCCTTCACGGAAAGCACCCTGGCATCCGGATATTCCTCCCGGATGTGGCGGAACATCCTGGTACCATGACCATGGTCATCATAATCCACACCGCCTGTGAGAGATACCGCATCCACCAGACCTTCTGCATTCACACCCGTATCGATCAAGGCAATGGTACGTTCGGGAAGATCGGAACCGGACCTCAGCTCCTTCATACAGGAGATCGCATCCTGAGCACCTTCCCCGCTCTTCCCTGTGACTGCCGGATCCTCATCCGATACCGCAAGGGTTTCATTTACCTCCACAAAATCCGCTTTCTTACTGAAACAGAGGTAATCCAGCTTCGCATCCATTTCCGAATCATAATGCAGGAGATAGACACCATCATACTCTGAAATCAGTTCTTTTTTCCCTTCTACCAGGGATCTGTCCTTCGTTCCTACCAGAAGTTCGCAGGATGAAAAATCCAGGCCGGAAGGAAGCTTCGACTCATCGACTTTCTTATCCGATCCCTCCTCTTCCTTCTTTTCTTCCTCCTCTTCTTCCTTCTTTTCTCCCTTCTCTTCAGCCTTTGCCTTCTTCCCTTCGGCATTTCCTTCCCGATGGTCATCTTCTGCTCTTTCCTCACTCAGAACGACACTGCGGGCTGAAGCCGGTTCCTCTCCATGATTTCCCGTGTTCTTCTCTTCCGGAATGCTCCCCTCCTCTGCGGAAGGTTCCCAGTCTCCGGCATCCGCGGAGTCCTTATTATCCGGGGAATCCACATCGTCGCCGGTACCCTCTGCATCCGCGGTTTCCACATTACTCCCGGCATTTCCGGCGTCATCCGTATCATAATAGACCGGTATCTCCTTCACTGCGTTCACGACACGTACCCCGTCTTTCGCCGTGACCGTAATCTCCTCCGTGCCGTCCACCGCTGTTTCTGTCCCATCCGACACCACATCTCCATTTTCTTTCGTTTTCAACTCCTCTGCATTGGTCCGGAATGTCCCGCCCGGCCAAACGGCCAGAAGCAGAACAGTTACCAGCAACCATGCAACGATCCTTCTTTTTTTCCTCATACTTTTTCTCACTTTCTTTCCTGTTTTCTTTCCGGCAAACGGAACTCAGACCACGTAGAACTCTTCGCCGGCAAAGCTTACAACATCCCCACAATGCAGTTGCTGCACGCTCTCACCTGTCAGACGGACATGATTCAAAAAGGTTCCATTTGTCGATCCCAGATCCCGGAGGGTCACAACGCTCCCCACGCACTCCAGTCTCGCATGGTTTCGGCTGACAGAGGGTGACGGGATACAATACTCATTTCCCTCCTCTGTTCTGCCGATCCTGCAGTATCCTTCCGATACATAGATCGGCGCCTGCACCCTTGCTCCCGCAGGAACCAGCTGCCGGATCCTTTCTCTTTGAACATCTGTCGGGCGATCTGCCGGACCACGCGACACCGACGATCCCGCTTCTGCCATACCACGCGACACCAATCCCGCTTCCGACGCGCTGAAACGGTCTTTTTCCACATATGTCTCCTTTCTTTCCCCTGCTTTCATTCCGGAAGCTTCTTCTTTCCCCTTCAGCAGGATCCCGCAGATAAGAAATACCACGCAGGCTCCCAGAGGGAGTGCCGTAAAGCGGAAGGACTCCACTCCGTGCATGAGAAACATGACCAGGGAAAGCAGGAGAACCAGACCGAATATCACCATCTGTATCCTGAGATCCCGCTCCCTGTCCCGGTTCCGCACATCTTCCTCCTTTAGGATATACGGCTCCTGATCTTCAAACGCGGGATACGCCATGGTCATGGACCCGTCTTCCGGGATACCTGCGGTGCGTCCTCTTCCGACACCTCCCCTTACGGCATCTCCTCTTACGGCACCTCCGTTTATGGTACCCTCATTTACAGCGCCTTCATCGTTACCCGCTCCCCATGCCCCGCCGGGATCTGCTGCATCCGGCCGCTCCCCCGGCAAATGTCCGGCTCCTCCCCATGTCTTTGTCATCTCCATCAACATCTCCGGCGTAAAGCTCCCATCCAGAAAGCGACTGTATAGATCATAAAACCAGACCAGCTCATCCTCTCTGTCCGATGCATATATGGGCATGATTTCCTCAAAGATACGTTTCATCCCTTCTGCAAAGGGCGGTCCGGGTTCCGGGCCATACAGAAAAACTGCATGGCCCTCCGTCGCATTAAAAAATATAAAAGGGAGCGAGAGGACAAGTCCTCCCGGAGAAAGCATATAATCCTGTAATTCCCTGATGCAGCCCGTAAGATCAGACAGAAGCCGCTGCACCTCTGCCTGACCCGGGCCGGCCACACCCCAGTTTCTTGCCAGACTCGACATCCCGTCGGTTTTATACATAAGACTTAAATACCCGTCCATCCGCTGAAAAGTCAGTGGCGGAAGATATTTCATTTCATTATTGCGCAGCATCTTCTCTTCATATCTGTTTGACGAAACTCTCTCATCCACCCGGATCTCATAAAATGAATTAATCCCCTGATTTTTCCGTAAGATCTCCATAGAATTTCCATCTCCTCAATCGCTCACTGCATAGATCTCTCTCCCTGGCCGTAACCGCATGTAATCTGCTCCGGAATCGTGCCAGGGGCTTCATCACCGGCTGCTTCAGATATCCGACGGTCCCCCTCAGGAGCAGAAGATCTCCCATCCCTTCGGAAGCAACACTCACATTTCCGGATCCCCCTGCGATCACAGGGGTTCTATCCCTGAGGACCGCATTCGGATCTCCGTCCAGTTCATCTGCGATCCCGATGGTATATAACGCTTTGTACATCTCTCCCCTTAAGACTTCCCTTCTTCCCAGTGTCACATAGAGGAGGATCGCTGCCGCTATGATCATGATCAGGATCGGCAGGATCACGGTTGCTTCCACCGTCACCGTTCCGCGGTTTCTGTGAAATCCCGCTTCTTTCTTCTTTCTCATAACCCACCTACTTCCCGCATCTGGAGCATGGCGGGATCCCGCCCACCTCACTGAGGCGCACGCGATGAACCGTCCTTTTCACCCCTCTGCAATTCGCATTGCCGTGATAACACTCGCCCTCCGGCCCTACCAGCACGATCATGCCGGCCGAATTTCCACAGTATTCACACGCACGATAACCCTTCTGCCGCGCTTCCTCCACGGACATGACCCTGATCCCGAGCAGGATATGCGAACAGGACCGCGCGCGGTGATATACCTCTTTATTGTCTGTGATATAGACGTAAGGATCACTTTCGATCCCCTCACCGGTATCCGGATCCTGACCCGTATACGGCCGCTGCCGTATGGTTTCCTCCACCTTCTTCGAAACAGTCGGAAGCATCGGCGTATCGATGCAAATGGTATAGCTGATATGAAAGACCAGCTCCCCGTCCTCATCGGGAAGCACGGACTTCCAGAGGGAGATCCCGGCTACACCGCCCTTTACATACCGCTCCACCAGTTCCGTATCATCGATCCGGTCCTTCATGGTATGAGAAGCCACCGCCAGAAGAAGGGACTGATCCACAATCCCGTCCGGCTCGTCCAGAAGAGTCGACTGCAGATAATAGTATTCTGCCGTATACTCCGCCGCCTCTACTGCCGACTCATAGACCACCTGCCGCACTGCGCTCACATGGAGCAGGTGATAGAAGAAAAGCAGGAGGAACAGGAAAACGGGTACCGCTATGGACGCCTCCACTGCCACCGAACCCCTGTCCCGGCCCATGGCAGCCTTCGTTCGTTCGTTCCGGATCTTCATACTATAACCTCCGGTCATATTTTTCTCGATGGACTTCGGGCGGTGCATTCCTTTCATGAGACTCCCGAAGAGGACTTTGTTTTGATATTGGAGGGAAATGATCTGAAATGCACCCTCCGAAGTCCACCGGACACGTTTTTTCAGTAACCCAGTTCCTCCGCCATCTGTATATCATGGCCTTCGTATTCCACTTCCACCCAAACGCCAAATGCCGTGATCGCATCACGCAGATTGAAATATTCCGCATCCGACCGGACTTCCCGGTTCACATTTAACTGCATGATATCCAGCATCCGGTAATACGCCGTATTCATCCGGGGAGCCAGCAGGATCAGAAGATAATCCTCATAATCCAGACCGCTCTCATCATCTTCACTTTCCTCTGCTGCGGAAGTGACCCCGGACATTCCTCCAAGATCCGTGATCCAGGTCGTCTGACTCTTCCAGTAAGGAACCTTCTTTCCTCTTACCAGCCGGTACAGGTCCGCTACCGATTCCATGTAGGACCACGCTGCAGCCAGAAGATATTTCACCGCAGGCTGTGCCGGCGGGAAATACCAGCAGATCGACCATGCAAGTGCCGATAAACGGGCCATTTTCGATGCATCCGTTATAATATAGGCGAAATTGCACGCCGTTCGGATGATCATGATCTGATCCACACATTTTTTATAATTCTCCGCATCTGTATTGCATCCCGCGATCAGATACTCCATTTCCATTTTGAGAACCGTCCCCTCCTGCACCTCGTCCGTAAGGCAGTTGAAACAGTTCGCTGCATAGACAAGGCCTGAAGCCTCCTGCGAGGCACCATTCAGCCAGCCGCCCGTCTGTGAGACCTCCCGCTTCAGTTTCGACATGCTCGAAAAGGATGTATCCATGGTCATAAGCCCGATCCCCTTCTTCCCCTGCGAAGGGAGTACGGACGGGTCTATGGTCTCCGTACTGAAGGTCACATCCTCCGGAAGTACATAGTAGGCCACTCCCACCTTCTTGCATGCCTTGGTATATTTTCGCGGGTCCTCGTCACCGTCCTGCTTCTCCGTCTTCTCATCCTTCGTCATATCCAGGGACTCCGCCTGTTCTTCGGAAATGGGATCATCCTTGCCGTTTACCTTCTCCCTGAGATAATCCACCCCCTTATCGGCCAGCAGATACGGTGCTGCCGCAGCCACCTGCTTACGGAATTCCGAAGCGTTATTATCCAAAACTCCCGTTGCACCGGTAACCGCCACATCCTTCACCGTATATTCATCCCCCAGATTATCCGCCAGGCGGTTCTCCATCTCTTCCTCGAGCCCGCCGACCCCTTCTCCATGCGGGTTCTGATTCAGGAAGAGCACATGGTAATGATCAAACAGATAACGGCTGTACTCCGCTCTTACTCCGGACATGGAACTCCGGACCGCGGCCGCAGTTCTGCCCTTCGCACAGGACAGATCCGCCAGCGTGTAAACCGTCACGACCAGGATCAGGATGACACTGATCATTAATGTCAAAAAAACTGTGATAAATCCGCGATTTCCCATATGCCCTCCCATCTCACTCCATCACCACCCGCTGTTTCGGGCCACACTCCCGGGATAGCGTTTAGTGCCTCCATCCGGTTTTTCCAACCGCCATTCTAGAGCAGTTCCTTGGCATCACCGTTAATACTCTTCCATATGGTGGATACCAGGGACATGATCTGATCTCTGAATATGATCACAAGCGCGATCAGAACCACCAGGATCAGGATGACCTCCACGGTCGTAACACCTCTGTCTTTACTGAGTTTTCTTTTATCGTCAGAGCTTTCACAAATACTGAGATTTTCCATTTTCGCTCCTTTCCGGTCACATACCCATGATCGCCGGGAATAAAACAATCATCACTACAACGACCATGAGTAATAACATAGGCAGGAGCAGCTTCTGTGAAGCCTGCTCCGCCTGCCTGCGTGCGGATTCCTTTGCCTCCGCTTCTGCGTCCTTCACCTCCTGTTCCAGTAGTCCCAGCAGCTGACTGCTGCCTCTCGGTGCTGCGGTACTGATGGTGGAAAAAAGCCTTACATAGGACTGCAGTCCCAGATGCCTGCCGAGTTCCGCATAAACCGCCGGTTCCGATGACCCTGTACGGATCAGGTTCACGGCATAGCGAACCTCCGGCGTAAGATAGGTCTCTTCCACGACCGCAGAGGTGATAAGCGATCCCTGCAGGGATTCACCTGCCCCGAGAAGCAGCGTCAGTCGTTTTACAAAACGGTAGAAAACTCCCTGTAACCGTTCCTCCCGTTTTTTCAGCCGGTCCTTACTCCTGCTTTCCTGCAGAAGGAATATAACTGCCGCGACAAATACGATAAAGGGATATAATTTGCAAATCAGCTCTCTTACGGTATTCTTTTTTTCGTGTACAGTTACTCCTTCCACTTCATCCGGCAACCGGAAAACCCCCTCGTCTCTGCCGGCCTGTTCCAGCTCGGTAAGGTTTCTCAGCGCCCGTTCCAACGTGGTCTCCGTATCCTTCCACGGGATCACCGTAGCGGAGAACTCCGCATCCTTCTTCCGGATCCCGTCCGTAAGCACGGCCCTGATCGTCACAGCACAGGGTGACTCCAGTTCCTCCCTTCTTACGGTACCGGTCCGTCCGATCACAGACAGTTGATCCGTGTCCCAGGATATCTTCAGTCTTCCGGTATCATCGTTGTCAGGAAAGATCAGATCCTCCGTCACATATTGCGATGCCCGGTTGTTCTGAAAGACCTTTTTTTCCAGCACACCTATGGCAGCGTCCGCTGCATCTTCAAATTCCTCATCCGTAAGTGTCCTGGACCCGACGGCAAGCTCCACTTCCGTGGATACCTCACCATCCTTCAGCTGTACCGTGATCCCGACGGCATCCTCTCCTGCCGCCGGCCTCAGGATCTGCCCGGACTCCTTCTCCCCGGCCGGAAGTAAGAGGACTCCCAGTCCAAGGATCCAAAGCACACAGATTCCCGTTAACAGTACCCGAAGCCTTCGCTCTATGTACTGCTCCGTCGCATCTTCCAGCGATCTTCCATACAGTACCTCCAGTTTCTGCAAACGCCCGGAGATCCGCGGTACAACCCATGTCCCATCTTTATATAAACTGTAGTGCCGTTGAAACCGGATCAGGAAAAATGCGATCACCGGCAGCAGCACCAACAGGATGGCAACCACTATCACGTATAACCCCCCATTCTGACTTAACTTAAATCACACGCAGTGTCTTTCGGAGCATCCGGTCCGCAAGAACGTCTGCTCCCACATTTGTAAACAACGCAATGGTCATGATGATCATCCCACCCAGCCCTGCATAAAGCGGAGCCAGATAAGCACCGTTCATCAGCCTCATGTAGATCAGCATGAAGGAAGGCATGACCGACATGATCCGCTGCTCCAGCTGTTTCTCCGATACGACGCTGTCTATTTCGGCCTGAAGCTCCAGAGACTCCTGAAGCCGTGCCGCGGACCTCCGGACCGTCCGGATCATATCCCCGCCGGTCCTCTGCTGTATCCTGAGGACCTCCGCAAATTCTTCCGCTTCCTCAATCCCGGATTCCTCTGCATATTCATGGAAGCCGTACCACACCGGTGTCCCCAGCTCCACACTCTTTCGCATCGCGTTCACCCTTCTGCATATCTCATCCTTTTCGCTGTAAATGAGCCTGAGATCCCCATCCGCCACAGAAAGCGCATTTTCCAGAGAATATCCGGCCTCCAGAGCGGTTTCGACAGAAAGCAGCATTCGCCGGAAGGCTTCTCTCCGCCTCCGCATTTTTCTCCTTTTCGCAGCCTTCTCATATACGATCCCTATATAAATGCCGGCAAATGCGCCGGGTATCAAACCAAATAAACGGTTATAAAAGAGCCATGCCGCAAGGATCGTTCCCACCACCGCCACTGTCATTCCCCTGAAGGACAGACGGAGGCTTTTTTTCCCGGCCGTAGCATTCTCTTTCTTCTGAAACATAGCTTTCGTTCCCTGTGATTTCTTCATATGCCTCCATGCAGCCCGCAAGCTGCAGCTTCTCTACATTCAGAAGACGGTTCACACGTATCAGGCGCCCCTGCACCGGTCCTCCCCGTTCTCCTGTGTCCTCAAACTGAAACAATGGATTCAACAAGATCTCATCTCCTTCATATCCCACAACCTCCGTAATCTCCAGTACCCGCCGGCTCTTATCCCTGAGTCTGCCCAGGTGCACCACCACATCAAGTGCAGAAGCCAGCTTCCGGCGGATGGCGGACAGAGGGATCTCCTCTGCCGAGAGGACCATGGTTTCCAGACGCATCAGCATATCACTCACCGAATTCGCATGGCCAGTGGAGAGACTTCCTTCATGCCCCGTAAGCATTGCGGTCAGCATGTCCGCAGCCGCTGCATCACGAACCTCCCCCACGATGACACGGTCCGGCCTCATGCGCAGGCTGGTCCGCACCAGTTCACGGATGTCGATCCGGTTTTTCCCTTCCATATTGGCATTTCTGGCTTCCAGACGGACCAGATTCTCCGGACCCTGCAGGGACAGCTCCGCCACATCCTCAATGGTGATCACACGCTCATCCGACGGGATGAATTCCGTGAGCGCATTTAAAAATGTGGTCTTGCCGGACCCGGTTCCTCCGCTGATGAAAATGTTATATCTGGCCCTTACCAGAAGCCCCAACAGCCGGGCTGCTTCTTCCTGCAGGCTTCCGGCCTTTACCAGATCCTCCATCCGGTATGCGTGATCCGGGAATTTACGGATGGTTACTGCATGTCCTCCCCGGGAAATGGTCCTTAGGACCACATTTACCCGGGATCCGTCCGGCAGCACCGCATCCACAATGGGGCTTGTCTCATTTACGGTCCGGTTTACCGCTGTCACCATCTGATTGATCACGTTCATCAGACGTTCTTCCGACTGGAAAGCATATTCCGTCCGTATGAGATGTCCTTTCTTCTCTATGTATATCGGTGCCGTGCCATTGATCATGATCTCCGTGATCTCCGGGTCCTCCAGCAGCTCCGAAAGCACATCCAGCCCCCGTATCGCATGAAACAGTTCCTTTCGAAGCTTCAGCTTCTCCGCCAGCGGTATATAGTCTTTCCCCGATTCCTCCAGGATCACCCGGTCGATGACCGCTCCTACCGCCTCATCCTCCAGCTGTTCCGTCATCCGAAGCTCATGCAGCACCTTCTCCTTCAGTTCTTCGGTGCGGCTCCTCTCTGTCTCCCCCGGATTCATGCGCATTCCTCCAGACACTGCAGGATCCGTTGCGGATCCCCGGTTCGGATCGCATCCTCCGAAAGCTCTACGGGACATATCCGGAGAAGCAGCTCCCCGAGTTTTCTCTTTCGCAGGATCTCCCGAAAATGATCCACTTTTCGCCGGGACACATCATCCGGAAGCACCGGCATATAGATCCTGTCAAATACCTGCAGACAGGAAATGTCCGAGAGCACCGCACTTCCCACATCATAGATCAGGCTCTGATATCTTCCCGGTTGAAGCAGTTGTTCGTGCAGCCATTTCAGATCCTCCGGTTGAACATCCTTTAACTCGGAGTACATGCCCGACACACGCAGGATCATCATCCCCTCCTCCATGGTCTGTTCACGTACCACTGCTTCATAAATATCCGGGATTCTCTGCTTGATCTGATAGAGCACTTCCGAATGTACGTCTGCTTCCGTAAACTCCTCCATATCGATATACAGCATCCCCCGGCCTCCTCCGGTGCAGGCCAGCGCCCGCGCCAGTGCCGTCTTACCGCATCGCCCCAACGGCGAATAGACTGCAATGCTGCCCGAATACCGGGGAACCACGCCCCGGGCATCCCGAAGCCTGGTCAAAAGTGCTTTACAGATCTCCCGCACGGATTGGTATTTGAAGATACCTTCTTCCGAGGGCTGCTCCGTGAGTCTGCAAACCGGAATACCATAGGCCTTCTCCAGCTCCTGCATTTTCTCCGCTGTTTCTTCGCCTTCCGCCCTCCAGTCATCCATAATAAGAAGATCCGGTTCCCGGAAAGGTACACAGGTCATCACCACCTCCGGCCGGCTGAATACCACAGCCTCTATCTCTCCCCTTGATATCTGGTTCAGTGCCATCATAAGTCCTGCTGCATATTCCGGATCTGTACTGCAGATTCCGATCCTGTAGGTTCTCATAGTCGTCACCCCCTTCGTCCGTGGCAAAAATGTACCACCTTCCGACCGCTTCTGTAAATCTCTATTTATATAGAATATGTAGCGCGTATTTCCGTTGCTTTTTATGTATTTGACGTGCAAAAATATGTTGCATTCCCCACTGTTCCGCCATCCTTTTAAGTGTCATAAAAAAAACAGGCAACGAAATAAAGCATTTCGTCACCTGTTTTCCCCTTTGTTTTCACATCTTATCAACAACAACTTGTTCGATAAAGTGGATAACTTGTCGGTAGTTGTCAACATAAAATCGGGGGACGTCAACCCGTCCCCCGAAATTTCGTACAATCTGCCGGTTTAAGATCCGAGCATTTTCCGCTACTTATTTTTTCTCCTTGAGCATCCGCAGCGTCTCCTCATCATCGGCGGTAAGGCGCATATTTGTAACCACGCTCCTTCCCTCCGGGGATGTAATGCGGATCTCGACTATCGCTCCTTCTCTAAGCTCCTGATGATTTTCCTTGAAAAATGCCACTACCCTCGGGTGCTGCTGACCGAACTTCTCCAATCTGCTTCCGAGCTGCATCATCGCCATGGGATTCATAACCTTCTTCCTCCTGTTTTCTGTTTTCTGTTTTCTATTGTATCTTTTTCCTTACATCCTTCACTTTGCGAAATCGTGGGCAGGACTCCGTCCTCCGTGTCAGTAACTGCGGAAGCGCACAAAATCAAAGCTGTATCCCGGTGCCGTGGTCCCATCCGGTCGCAGTGTGGGCTTGGTGACTCTTTTAAATGCGGGAGCCAGAACCGTTATCCCCTTTGCCTTTAACATCGTCACGATCCGGAAGACCAGCACGAAATCTCCCTGACAGACGACTGCATGGCACTCCTTTTTCTCACTGCCTTCCGCACCGCCTGCATTGCCTTCCGCGCCGCCTGCGCTGCCTTCCACACCCAGCCGTCGTTCCACACGGCGGACCACAAGACCGGCGATCCGGTCTATTTCTTCCTCCCCAAGCTCAGCATCCGGTGCCGGCATGGGAAAATCCACTATCGTCCCGAACTTCTCTGCCGCAGCCGTTTGCTCCGGACTCCAGGTGGTGTGCGGGCGATTTGTCACATTTATCAGCATAGTCTCCTCCTTGCGTGTTCCTTCTATAGTATACAAAAAAAGAAACCTTGTGAAAAGTACAGGTTTGTGATAGTATATTTCATGTTTTTTGAAAAAGCCTTTATAAAAGGAGTCATTATGGGTAAAGTGAAAGAATTCCTGAAACGCAAGGACATCGAAATCTCCCTGAAACGCTACGGCATTGATGCGCTCGGCGCCATGGCACAGGGACTCTTCTGCTCACTTCTGATCGGAACCATTATCGATACCATCGGAAAGCAGTTTGAGATCGGTTTCCTGACTTCAACCGTTGCTACCGTCGCGGGGAATGATTATACCGTGGGCGGTCTGGCCAGCGCTATGAGCGGACCTGCCATGGCCGTTGCCATCGGATATGCACTGAAATGTCCGCCTCTGGTCCTTTTCTCCATGATCACAGTCGGTTTCTCGGCAAATGCACTGGGTGGCGCCGGCGGTCCGCTGGCGGTCCTCTTCGTTGCCATCATTGCTGCCGAACTCGGAAAGATCGTGTCCAAAGAGACCAAGATCGACATCCTGGTTACTCCGTTGGTCACCATAGGAAGCGGTATCTTCTTCTCATGGCTGATCGCTCCTCCCATCGGAAAGGGAGCCATGGCCGTCGGACAGCTCATCATGGATGCAACGGAGCTTCAGCCGTTCCTTATGGGTATCGTAGTATCCGTTCTGGTGGGAATCGCGCTGACACTTCCCATTTCCTCTGCTGCGATCTGCGCGTCCTTCGGACTTGTAGGACTCGCCGGAGGTGCAGCTGTAGCCGGCTGCTCGGCACAGATGATCGGTTTTGCAGTGATCTCCTTCCGTGAGAACCGTTGGGGAGGTCTCATCTCCCAGGGTATCGGAACCTCCATGCTCCAGATGCCGAATATCATCAAGAACCCTCGGATCTGGATCGCACCGACTCTGGCTTCGGCCATCACCGGCCCTCTTGCCACCTGTGTTTTCAATCTGAGAATGAACGGAGCACCGGTTTCCTCCGGTATGGGAACCTGCGGACTGGTTGGCCAGATCGGCGTATATACCGGCTGGGTAAACCCGTCACAGAAGGCGATCGAGCTTGGCGAAACCGCACTGTCAGAGATCACCGTATTTAACTGGGTCGGCCTCATCCTGATCTCCTTCGTCCTTCCGGCTATCCTTTCACTTTGCTTCGATGCCATCTTCCGAAAGATCGGCTGGGTCAAAGACGGCGACATGAAACTGGCCGACTAAAGAATCCTATTCACAGCCTCCCGTTTTGATGCAGCTGCATGCTTGCACGCAAGGCCGATGAGACATACGGGTGGACTGCGAAGCAGGAATCACCAAACTTCTTAAGGACAAAAATATGGACTATAAACGCGGACTCCGGGCAGGTATTCCGATCGCACTGGGATACCTGTCCGTCTCCTTTACATTTGGAATCATGGCCATGAAATACGGATTCACCGTATGGCAGGCAGCGCTGATCTCCCTGACCACCGTTACCTCCGCCGGACAGTTTGCCGGTATTCAGCTCATGGCAGCTCCGGGCCTTTATCTGGATATGCTGATCTCACAGCTGACGATAAATGTCCGTTATTCCTTTATGTCCATTTCTCTGTCGCAGAAGCTCGATCCGAAGTTCCGTGGAGTTTGGAAATGGATCCTCGGCTTTTTCATCACCGATGAGATCTTCGCCGTTGCAGTCTCCCGGCCCGTGGTAAGCCGCTCATTCTTTGCAGGGCTTGCGACCCTTCCCTGGATCGGCTGGACCGTAGGAACCGCCCTTGGCGCGTCCCTCGGAAGTGTACTTCCCGCCGCCGTCATGAGTGCCCTCGGTCTTGCCATCTACGGCATGTTCGTAGCCATCGTTGTTCCTCCTGCGAAGGAGAACAAATATGTCCTGCTGGCAGTCGGAGCAGCCGCTGCCATCAGTGTGGCATTTACCTATCTGCCTGTTCTGAAAAAGGTTTCCTCCGGTATCGCCGTCAGCATTGCGGCCATTGTGGCTGCAGCGATCGCTGCCATCGTACATCCCGTGGAGGATGACCCTGACACGGAAAAGGAGGTGGAAGCATGACTCTCTCAACCTTCTTTCTGTATCTGCTCCTGATGGCAGGCTCCACTTATCTGATCCGCGTACTGCCCTTCATCGCGATCCGCCATAAGATTGAGAACCGGTTCATCCGTTCCTTCCTGTACTATATCCCTTATGCGGTCCTGACCGCCATGACGATCCCGGCGATCTTTACTGCCACACAATCCATCATTTCCGCCTGTGTCGGACTTCTCGTTGCAGTGATCCTTGCTCTCCGCAAATGCTCTCTCACCACGGTAGCACTTGTGGCCTGCCTTGCCGTTTATCTGACGGAGCTGATCCTGTAACCGGCGTAACCACGCCACGCATATCTGCATTTCATTTCAGTTCCGTAAAATCCCGGATACTGCGGACCAGTCCCGGAAGCGAAGTATCAACCACTCCGGGAACATCCGAAGTTACATGGACGATATTCCGGATTCCCGCTGCATATGCGGCTTCGATCCCCACAGCCGCGTCCTCGAACGCCAGACAATGCTGTGCCGGAACATTTACGATCTTTACCGCCTGCTGATATAACGCAGGGTGCGGTTTTCCGGGCAAAGTCGGCGACGCATTCACGATGTGATCCCAGTCAAACCAGTTGAAAAGTTCATATTCGTCATAGTACATCGTCATATTTGAAAGCGGTGCGGAAGATGCGATGGCCATAGGTACCTTCGCCTGCCTCAGGTAGTCCAAAAATGCGGGAAGCCCCGGTGCCAGCGGCGGCCGGTCCTTCATCAGCATATTCCGGTAGATCCGTTCCTTCTCCTCCTGAAACTGGAGGATCATGGGCTCCGTCAGCTCCATTTCCAGAAAATGCCCCAGGATCTCCTTCGGTCCCTTCCCATCGATGTACAGAAGGACCTCATCATCTGACAGCTCCCGCATAGAGAGATCCTCCACACAGCGTTTCCACGACTCCAGATGATATTTTCTGTCGAAAAGCATCGTTCCATTGAAATCAAAGATCACACCGACCAGATCCATACGTCCTCCTGTCCCTTCCTCCATCTCTCTTCTACGTCTGCCTGTCCTGTTCCGGCAGTGGCCGCCCCATAAGCCGGCCCCGCTCATTCCGTCTTTATCGCTTCACCATTCTCCGCATCAGGAGACTGCCCTCCTGCTTCAGCCACTTCTCCCACTTACGGTAATCGGGATACACCCTCTCGACCTCCCGGTAAAATGCAGGAGAATGATCCAGGTATTTCCTGTGACACAGTTCATGCACCACCACCGCATCCAGAACCTCCGGCGGAGCCAGCATGAGAAGGCAGTTGAAATTCAGATTTCCCTTCGCCGAACAGCTTCCCCATTTGGAGCGCTGGTTCCGGATCGTGATCCTTCCGTAGGTCACGCCCACAAGCGGTGCATAATGCCGGACTCTTTCCGGGATCACCTCTGCGGCCCGCCCGGCCAGTTCCCGTATATCATCCATGGAAAGTGCCGGAGCTTCCTCTGCCCGTTTCTTCAGTTCCTCCATTTTCGCCCGGTGCTTCTCGATCCACGCACTGTTTTTTATAACAAATTCCTCGATCTCCTTCATGGTAGTCCGGAGAGGAACCCGTACGATCACGCCCTCCGGTCTCACCTCCAGGCCGAGGGTACGCCTGCGGCTTCGGATCAGTCGATATTCCATGTCAGTTCACCCATATCCTCCAAGACTCTCAGAAAATGTGCCAACGGGAATCCCACTACATTATTGTAGTCTCCCTCGATCTTCTCCACCAGACGTGCACCAAGTCCCTGGATCCCGTAGGCTCCGGCCTTGTCCATGGGTTCGCCGGATGCCACATAATCCCTTATCTCCTCATCGGACAGAGGATAGAACTTCACCCCTGTACAGTTGGAAAATGTGATCCCTGCCCTGTCATCCTGAGTTCCCGGGTGAAGGATCCTGTCCTCCGGTCTCTCCCCTTCGTCTGACCTCGCCCTGTCATCCTGAGTTCCCGGACGAAGGATCTTTCCCTCCCGGTCGGTCAGGAGGATCGTGACACCCGTATACACCTCATGGCGATGCCCCGAAAGCTCCCGTAGCATCCGTACCGCATCTTCCGCATCACGCGGCTTTCCCAGGATCTCGCCCTGATATGCCACAATGGTATCCGCTGCCACCAGCAGACGTTCCCCATAGCGATACTGTTCCGCAACCGCCAGCGCTTTTCTCCGTGACAGCTCCTCCACCACCGCCGCCGGTTCATGCCGGGCAGGCGTCTCGTCCACATCCGCTGTCTTCACCGTAAATGTAAGCCCTGCCTGCGTCAGCAGTTCCCTTCTTCTGGGGGAACCGGATGCAAGTATGATCTCATGTAACTGTTTCATTCTCTGTCTCCTGCCTCATGGCATATCACGGAAAGCGGGACGGCTCCGCCACTCCGAAACCGCCCCCGCTCCATCACTTACTATCCGATCTGAAGGGGACCTGCCCTCCATTCCAAGAGCCGCCCCGCAAATGTACACTTCCCATCAATAATTCTCTGCATGAACCTCGAAGAAGCTCTGCGGATGATTGCATACCGGACATACCTCCGGTGCCTTCGTACCGACTACGATGTGACCACAGTTCCGGCACTCCCAGATCTTGATCTCACCCTTTTCAAATACTTCGCCTTCTCTCACATTTTTCAGTAACGCACGATAACGCTCCTCATGCTTCTTCTCTATCGCCGCTACCCCGCGGAATTTCTCAGCCAGTTCCGGGAAGCCCTCTTCTTCCGCTGTTTTAGCGAATTCCTCATACATATCGGTCCACTCATAATTCTCACCGTCAGCCGCAGCCTCCAGATTCTCCTCCGTGGTCCCGATCCCGTTCAACTCCTTAAACCAGAGCTTTGCATGCTCCTTCTCATTGTCCGCGGTCTTCAGGAACAGAGCAGCGATCTGCTCATAACCATCCTTCTTAGCTTTGGATGCAAAGTAGGTATACTTGTTCCTGGCCTGTGACTCTCCTGCAAATGCCACTTTCAGATTCTCCTCTGTCTTCGTACCCTTGTATCGATTCTCGCCCATTTTGTTCCTCCTTCACTACATAAACATTTATTCCTGATCCTCCGGTTCCTCCGGTCCTGCAGCCTTCTTCTGCGTATACAGGATCACGGAATCACCGGTTTTCAGCATGGTATTTCCGTTTGGAACGATGCTCCGTCCGTTTCGACGGATCATGACCAGGTAGGTCTGCCTGGAAATATCCAGATCCCTGACTGCCTCGCCGTTCCATTCGTGCTCCCTGTGGATCACGATCTCCTTCAGATCCACAGGCGTATCATTTTTCAGAGCCTCCGCCCCGATCACCAGCTTATCGCCGGGCTTTAGCTCCACATTTCCCTTGGGGATAATGGTCTCGCGGCCCCTCTGGATCACCGCGATGGTCACTCCCTGCGGAAGCCCGATATCCCTTACCTTCCTTCCGACCCAGGCATCCTTCGAGCCCAGCTTCACCTGAATGAATTTGATATCCTCCTGGATGCCTTTGTCGCCGATCCGCTTCAGCCGCGTATACTGCTCCACAAATCCGGCGGAAATGATACCGGTCGGGATCGCAACCATGCCGACTCCCAGGAAGGTGATGGCGATCCCCAGGAATTTTCCCATGGTCGTGATGGGGTAGATATCCCCATATCCCACCGTAAGCAGTGTCGACGCAGACCACCAGATCCCTGAAAAGGCATTCCGGAAGACCTCCGGCTGTGCCTCATGTTCCACACTGTACATACAGAGACTGGAGGCAAGCATCAGGATCAGTATGATAAATACAGAGGATAACAACTGGGATTTCTTGCTTGAAAGAACCTCCGTGATCACATTCAGCGAATCGTAATATGCGTTGATCCGGAAGAGCCGCATGATCCGGGCCACGCGGAAGAACCGGAAGACCGAAGCTCCGCTCGGGAAGAATACCGGAAGATAGAACGGGAGGAAGGACAGAAGGTCCACGATCCCCGCAAATGAAAAGATATACCGAAGCAATGCCTTCCCGGGCTTTGACTCCGGATAGAGATATCTGGACGTATAAAGCCGCAGGATGTAATCGATCGCAAAAATGAGAACGGTGATATTCTCAAGGATCGTAAAGATATCCCCATATTTGATCTGGAGATCTTCAAATGTATTCAGGACCATCACGATGAGGTTCAGGATCAGAGCGATCGTGGTGACCACATCATACGCCTGGTTCAGGGGCTCATCCACAACACCCACGGAAACCATGCGGAAGGTGTGGTAGCGTAACCGGTCCTTCTCGGAAAAAGAGGAATCCCTGTCATCTATTTTTTTGTCTTTCGTTTCACTCTCCATGGTTCCTCTCAATGATATAAGATCCTTCGCTGCGCTCAGGATGACATGCCGCTTAGGATGACTCGTTGCTCCGGATGACATGCTACAGACGGAAGGTGTGCGGCAGAAGCTCATCCAGCCGATAGACCCGAAAATGTGCATCCGGCCCACCATCACCCGGATTCTGTCCGTTCTCTGAAGACCCGATGCCTGCTCCGGCCAGGGGCCCAATCCCTTTTCCGTCTCCGGACTCAATCTCTGTTCCTTCCCCGGACCCGATGCCTGCTCCGGCCCCTGACACGATCCCATTTCCGTCCTCGGACACGATCACGGGCATCTCCGGTGCAGACGCGAATTCCGCAAGCACCTGACGGCACGCTCCGCAGGGCATGGCCATTTCACCGCCCTCCGGTCCGGTGACCGCAACCGCAAGGAGCTTTCTCTCCCCGCTGCCCACCGCCTTGAAGATGGCATTACGTTCCGCACAGCAGGTTAATCCGTAAGACGCATTTTCCACGTTACAGCCTGTATAGATCCGGCCGGAGTCTGTCAGCACCGCAGCCCCGACGGTGTAGTGTGAATAGGGTGCATAGGCATTCTGCCGCGCCTCCAGTGCATGCCGAAGCAATTCAATCTGCTCTCTTTTTTCCATTCTTCTTCCTCCCCAGGATCAGTGGGATCGCGACATATTTCTTTGCATAGCTGACCAGGAAACCGGTCAGCACAGCACTGCAGACCGTTCCGATCCCGGCCACATGAAACACGGACTGCCCCGCGATCAAAGCAACTGTGATCCCTCCCACAAGACTCGTCGCATCTCCGATGAGCCTCGCATAGTGATATTTGATCCTGCCTTTTGACCGTCCTACGATGATATTGGCAAGATCATCATAAGGTGATGTCCCCAGCTCCGGCGTTGTATAGAGTGCGATCCCCAGCGCGATCAGCACCAATCCGAGGACCAAAAACAGGGACTGCGTGAAGCCCTCCGGCCGATATCCGATCCCTTCTCTCACCAGCCACACTGTCCCGTCGGACACATATCCGACGACGATCAGGTTCACGATGGTCCCCGCACCGATCTGCCTTATATCCAGGAAGAGCATTACCACAAGGAGCATCGAATTGATGATCAGCATTGTGGTTCCGAACTGCACTCCCGTCAGATCCGAGAGTCCCAGGATCAGACAGCTGTAGGCATCCAGCCCCAGCTCGGCGATACGGAAGCAGCCGCTTCCCACGCCCAGCAGGACATTACCGAGGACCATCCACAGGATTCTTTTCCACAGATTTCCTCGCATACCCAGTCCTCCAATGCCTTACAAATGCCCGTTCCGCCATGTTCTCTTTGAAGCTCCGATCCTATACCGGCCGTTACCGGACTACACGATCTTCTTCAGTTCTTCCTCGGTAACGCCATACTCCCTGCAGAAGGAAGCAAGCTCCCTGTCACTCCGGATGAGACAGATATCCCGAAACTTACGGGTCTCCAGCTCGATCAGCCCCGCCACCCGCTCACCGGTACATATACTGGTCTTCACCGCCGGGCAGAACTTCTCCCGGTCATATGAAACAGTCTTCTCAGTTTTCTTCTTCCTCAGCATCTGATCCCTTCTCTTCCTTCAGACGTTCCAGGATCTTCTCCTTCGGTACAGGCCTGGAGTAGAAGAATCCCTGGATATAATCCGCACCCATATCGGCGATCATATCCGCCATTTCCTGATCCTCAACACCCTCCGCTACAACACGGAGGCCGATATTCTTGAAGGTCCGGATCGTATTCCCGAGAATGATCCTGGAGGTTTCATTCTTCATGGCTGCCCATACCACATATTTATCGATCTTTACGATACTGAAGGGCAGATCCACCAGATAGTTGATATTCGAATAGCCGGAGCCGTAATCATCCAATGACAAATGGATCCGCTGCTCGGTAAACCGTTCCATATTCCGGATCAGCAGTTCCTCAGAAGAGGCCGCCACGGACTCCGTCACCTCGAAATTGATCATATGGGTCGGTACCTGATACTTCTGCATGATCCGGAGAACATCCTTATGGATCTCGGGCTGCATGCACTGTACCATGGACAGATTTACTTCGATGAAGTCGATGCCCCTGGCATGTAGATCCGACTCCCTGATAAACCTGCAGCACTCCTCAAGGACCAGCATACCCAGCTGGGTGATGCTTCCGTTCTTCTCGGCGATCTTAATGAATTCCTCCGGAGATACATAGCCGTAATTCGGCACATTCAGACGTGCCAGTGCCTCCATGGAATAGAAGCCCTTCCGCCGGATGTCATAGATCAGCTGATAATGCACTTCAAAATGCCCTTCGCGGATATTCTGCATCATCGTCTGCTCGATGGCCTTCTTCCGGACCATCTCCTCCGCGGCGGTCTCCTCCACCTCGAAGAACTGTCCCTTGCCCCGGGCCTTTGCCTCGGCCACCGCATACTCGATGGCAGACACCAGTTCCTCAACCGGATGATTGGATGCATGCACCAGACCAACGCAGGCAGTGACCCTCACCTCGGCATCTCCGATATGGTAGATCCGGCCGATCAGATCCCGCAGTCTATCCAGTGTATCCGTATTTCCTTTTTCCGCAAGGATCGCAAAGGTATCTCCGCCGAAACGGAAAACCTTCTTGTCTCCGAAGGCTTTCATCATGGCTTTCGCCAGTTCACTCAGGATCTCATTTCCGCCTTCAAGGCCGTACATTTCATTGATCAGCTTGAAATTATCCGGTGCAACGGCGTAGATATCCTCCAGTTTCCCGGCTTTCAGGTCCCTCTCCACCGCATCTGTCATCGCCTTCCGGTTCAGGGCGCCCGTGATGGGATCCAGCAGGGAGACATTGCTCTCCACCATGAAATACATGATATAAACCGAAAGTGCGGAACCAACACCTGCCAGCATGACCTGCGGCATGGCAAACTGAACTATAACAGCTAGCGCCGGGATACCGATCATGGTGAAAAGAAGAGGGAATTCCCTCCAGCCGAGCTGCTTTCTCCAGCGAATGGCAAGGTAAAGAGAAACGATCATATAGAAAGCCACATTTGTGTATAGATAAATGTGCATGGGACCATGATGGTAGCCCGAACCGTCAAAGTAGAAGATCAGGTGATGGAGCGGGGAAGTAAGACACAAGATCTGTCCGACCGCTGAGGGGATACAGCAAAGGCTGATCATCTTCCGTTCCAGACCGGTGGTCTTAGGCAGTTTCCTGTAAATGTACATGACAAAAATAACCGGAAGGCTCATCTGGACTGTCAGGAAGATCGCGTTGATCCCCCAGTTGATCCATGCCGGCAGCGTATCATAATACGGAAGACAGCTGGTAGCCACGATATCCAGCACATTGCTGGCCAAAACCAGATAAAGATATATCTGGAATACCATGGACTGGTAGCCCTCCAGTTTTTTTCTTGTCTGTGAGATTACGCAGAGAAGCACCAGAAAAAGCACTGCGCAGACCTCTAAATCCACATTGTAGGTCATTTACCAAACACCCGCCGATCCTGCAAGTTTTGCATAATCCGTTCGTTCCATTCTCTTCTCAAATTCTTCCTTACGAAGAGGACGGTCAAAGAAGAAGCCCTGGGCTTCATCACAGCCATTCTGCTGTATGAGCCGCAGCTGATCCGAGGTTTCGATCCCTTCCACGATGCACAGAAGCCCCAGCCCCTGCGCCATGGATACAACATGACGGAACATAAGATTCTTCTGTACCTCCACAGGGTCCCCCTCCACCGGAAGGAAGCTCCTGTCGATCTTCAGTACATCCCACGGGATATCCCGGATCAGGGTCAGGGATGAATACCCGATACCGAAATCATCCACCGCCGTTTTGATCCCTTCCCTCCGCAGTTCGGATACGATCCTCTTCAGGTCTCCGAACTGAACGTCCGATGTCGTCTCCGTAAGCTCGACCTCTATATACTCATGGGGCACATTATTTCTGTCAATGGTCTGCAGGATATGCTGCACCAGATCCACATCCACCAGATTCCTTCTGGACAGGTTCACGGACACTCTCGGTACCCTGCGTCCCTGATCCAGCCAGACACGGATGTCCCGGCATACATGCTCCAGCATATACATATCAAGGGAGCAGATATCCATACTCTGCTCCAGGAGCGGGATGAACTCCCCGGGAGGAACCACACGTCCATCATGATTCCAGCGGCACAGCGCCTCTGCTCCCGAAAGAATAAAGGACTGCATATCAACCTTCGGCTGATAATATACTTCAAACTCTTCCTTCTCCAGGCCCTGCCGGAAATTCGCTTCGATCTCCAGCTCACGCATACGCTGATTCAGCATCACGGAATCGAAGTAGAGCACATTTTCATCCTGACTCTTCTTCACCTGGCTGCCTGCCCGGCTGATCCTGTCCATGATCTCAGAGGGCGAACCCATGGATCCATCCTCCGGCACTTCATAGATACCAAGCGTCGCCGTCACGCGGATACGGTCTCCCGTTTCATCATCATAAACCACCATCATCTCCAGAGCCTGATCGATGATATCATCCGCATGATCCTTCTCCACCAAAAGGGAGTAATTATCTCCGCCGATCCGGGCGATCATCTCATCCCCGGAAAGCGAAGCCTCCAGCGTCTTTACGTAACGCTTCATGACCAGCGAGCCCAGTTTACGTCCCAACTGCTGATTCACCACCGAGAATCTCTTCAGGTTCAGGAACATGGCTGTAAAACCACCGATCCGTCCCTGTTGATACAGACGCGCCAGTGATTGCATATAATATTTGTGGTTACGGACCTCCATCTCCTGATCATGATAGCTGAGACGCTCAGCCAAATGCATGAGTCTGGCACGTCCGTCCATGACGAAGACCATACGAAGGACCAGATCCACGCCTTCTCTCTCATGCTCATTCCAGTCCGGTTCTCCCTCCCGCTGCCATGCGCGGATGAAGACGATATTATATCCATGGGTTACATTTCTGCGATCCAGAAATCTCTTTTTGTCAGGAGTCCCGCTTCTGTACCGCTCTTCTACTCTGCCCTGCCCGGAATGCTCCTGTTCCTGATTTGCATAGGTCAGCACCTGAAGACTTCCGATCCGCAGCATGTTGCAGAGCGTCTTCAGTTTCCTGTCGCCGCTGTGGCGTCCGGCCCAGGGTATGCCCTCCATCTCGATAAATGCATTCCTGAAGCCTTCCATATAGCTAAGCTGAACCATCTCGGCATCATCCGTGGGTGCGGAGGCCTTACGGGCCTTTCTCTCCGCATGGTGCTGCTTCTTCACAGCGTACATCCGGCTGTCACCCTCATGGATAAAAGCATCCACATCCGAGATCTCGCCGCGGCGTGCCACGACGCCGACGCTGATGGACAGCATGTCCGGATCCTCCGGGATCAACATCTCCACCCGTTCCTCCAGTTCCCGGATCTTTCCCTGAAGAACCTCTTCCTGCATCTCCGTTTCCAGAAGAACCGCGAATTCATCTCCTCCAAGACGGATCGCGCGTCCGTTGGGGAAGATGGAGTTTAAAAGATTTGCCACCCGGATCAGGATCTGATCTCCCTGATGATGGCCAAACGTGTCATTTACACTCTTAAATCCATCCAGATCCATGTAAAGCAGGATCCACAGCCTGTCGGACTGCTCGGACAGGTACTTGTAGAAATACCGGCGGTTATACAGTCCCGTCAGTACATCTGTAAGAGCCATCTGGTCCATTTCCCTGATGTGAACACGCTGCAGCGTAACATCCTCCATAAGGCAGAAGTATCCGGTCAGATGACCGAAATGATCCCTCACTCTCTGCTCCATCACAAGGAAGATCTTCGTCTCCCCGTTCCGGGTACAGGAGAATTCCTGCTTTACCACACCGTTCTCCCGATCCACTTCCGGTTCTGTCATGGGAAGCAGCTTCGTATGCTTCCACATCATATAATTGAAATTTTCAACCCCGGAGGAATCCATCTCCGAGATCTCCATAAAGGCCTTATTCATCCTGACCGGCGACCAGTCAGTCGTTGCAGCGAACATGGGCATGGGGATATTTTCCACCAGGATCGCCAGTTCGATGCCCAGATTCCGTATATTTGTGACATCATGTCCGACACCCACGGTTCCGAAGACCTTCCCGAACTGATCATAGATCGGTGTCTTATAGGTCTTCAGCTGCTTGGTGCCTTCCTTCGTTTCCACCTCTTCATCAAAGGAGCAGGTCCGTCCTTCCCGGATCGTCAGTTCCTCCGACCGGATACAGTCGATGGTCTTCCCATCCGGACCGGGCTGGGGTGTATCCCAGATATAATAATGGTCCTTCCCTTCGATATCCTTCTTTTCCTTCTGCACCGTACCCGCAAAGGTATCATTTACCTTCATGTGGATACCGTCCAGACGCTTATACCATACAAGATCCGGCACCGTATTGATCGATACCTCCAAAAGCATCTTATATTCCCATGCAAGATGTTCTTCCATCAAAAGGTGAAGAAGCTGCTGAAAATGGATACGGCGTTCTTCCAAAGACTCCTCCGCCGGCCAGAGCACATCAAATGTGCTGTCATCCAGCTGCTCCGCGTCCGCGCAGAATACGGTCCTGAAGTTCTTCTCCCTCGCTATGGCAAGCCTTCGCGGGTCTCCCGTGATAAGTACGGGGATCCGTCCCTGCGGGGTATTCAGTTCTCTTGCATGTTCCACAACAAAAGATAATCCACTGTACTCCGGAGTTATCTCTCGAAATGTCTGTTCTGTCTTTTGATCCAAGTCGGAATATACTGCTATCTGTATCGGTATCATGTACTACGCTCCACTGTATTTTTTTGCACTTTCCCGCATAACATTATACCATAAACGGGACTTCTTATCTATCTTTTTATTCCCTATCGGGATGTCAGACCATGCCCTAAGATCCTTCGCTTCGCTCAGGATGACAGCCTTGGGGTCATCCCTGAGCCATCCTTTCATCCTGCGCTCTCTTGTCATCCTGAGCCATCATGTCATCCTGCGCTCTCTTGTCATCCTGAGCCATCATGTCATCCTGAGCGTAGCGAAGGATCTTTATCATTAAGATTCTTCGTCGCTAAGATTCTTCGCCCTGCGGGCTCAGAATGACACCACCGCCTCCCCCTGTCACCGGGCGATAAAAAAACGCTGCCACACCTAGTGTGGCAGCGCAGACTGTAGACAAAGTGGGTGGGGAGCTGACGCTCCCCACCATTTTTCTTAGGAAAATGCTGACCGATGTGTATAGACTAAATAATCGCTTCGGGGGA
>CACYMQ010000009.1 GCA_902775555.1 uncultured Lachnospiraceae bacterium
GGAAATGAACTGGTTAAGCAGGAGATTGCTGACTTTTCAGAGCAACTCAATATGGATGAATTATATACGTATCTTTCTGATGTAAAGCAGGGTACGGAAGCCATATTATGGGATTTATCATATGAAGATCTGAAGAGAAAGATACCCGTAGAAAGAAAAGAACAGCTGGAATCACTCTCTGTTGTCAGTAAGGATGAGAGTGCAATCTGGCTTATAGACTACTGGTGCAATAAAGATGTTCGCGGACTTATTCAAATGCCATTTTCCAGACATTGGATCATGCATATTGAGGCTTGTTTAAGGATAAAGAAGAAAATCCATTCGTAAAACAATTGATATAAATAGATTGCGATAAAACCACGCATTGCGATTTGGATGAATATGTGATATGCTTTTAATATAAACACGCAATGCGAGGCGATGATATGGATATAGCAAAATCAGTAAAAGAGCTGAGAGAAAGCACAGGGATGTCACGTAAGGAATTTTCAGAACATACAGGCATCCCTGTTCGTACATTGGAAGACTGGGAAGCCGGCAGAAGAACGCCTCCGGATTATGTCCCCAGGTTATTGGCGTATCAGATAAAATTTGAGGGGATTTTTGCTGAAAAAAAGAAAGCAAAAAATAAGATTGACATTGTTACTGATCCGGACGGGAACAAAATAGTCTTGATTAATGATATTTTATTTAAGTCAAGAAGATCGATTAATTGGGATGATATAGAACAGATATTAATGCACTATATCGGGGAATACTATGAGATTGCCGAAACTGCAGAAAAGGTATACATAGGATCAGATTTTCCGGATGAGTTTACACATTCAAAATATACAAAAGCTATTAGAGGTGCAAATGAGAAGGCAAAGGCTAATGTGATAAATGCAATTGGTAAATTAATCCAAATTTCAGATAAGAAGGCAGAATTCCCGGACTATGGCAACCGTCATGGTAATAAAGCAAAAAACGGATGGTATCGATATGATACAAGGTTTGGAATTCCGGTTTATAGTGAAGTTGGTGAAATAGAGAGATACAATATTTTCAGAGCAAGAATGCTGGTTCGATGTGATGCGAATGGTAAATTATTTCTGTATGATATTGTGCAAATAAAAAAAGAAACGAGCACGCCGCTTGAGTAAAAACTGTACGGTAGAAAACTTCGCTTCTTTGAAAGTATGGTACTACATAATCTTTAGAATGTCAACGCAGAAATGATTTTTTGTTGTTCAAAGAAAACGACGTCGAAACCATCGCGTTGATCGAACAGATTATAAAAGCGAAGGATCATGTTCAGGTAGGTATAGATGCCGAAGAGTATTACAGAATCAAGGATTCTGAGAAGAAGACGGAGTAAATGTATCTTGAATTGTTCTTGAGAAATCTTCTTCTGGGTGAGGATAATGAATTAAAAAACCGATACACACATGTAAGGTGGAAAAAACAGGACATTCAGAGGCTGTTTTCAGCATTTGGATATGATAAGTTTTTTGGACGTACAGAATTGATGAATGTGCTTGAGATCACAGCGTCTCCGGCATCGGAATTGATAAAGAAGATGCTGGAATCGGAAATTATTTATCCAATGAAAGGAAAGGGAAAAGGTAAATATCTTTTCAAAAGGAAATGAATAGGAGAATATCATAGGATCAAGAGTGAAGGGAGATAGTTTTTTGGCAGAGAGTCAAATCATTGAAAGACTCACTTTTTCCGGTATCTTCCGAAAAGGATCCCGTCATCCACATATTTGTCAGTATCTGATACCCACATCGGAAATTCTCCGGTGGAAACGGCAGTCTGTCCGTTCAGCATGCCGGTATGGAAAGACAGATGTCTATACTGCCTGAGCACCAGTTCCATTCTGGTGTAAGGGCAGTTTTCCGGTTTTTCGTACAGCATCTCATCGGTAAGCGTATCCAGATAATCAAGAGTTTTCTTTACGATCTTATCCAGGTATTCCAAAAGCTGTTCATCAGACAGGATCACTTCTGTCGGATTGTCGGGGTTATCCATTCCCTCTTCGTGGAAGTCGGGTTCCTCGTAGACAAATGGATTGATAAACCATTTGTCTGCAGAATGAAGTGCGTGATAAGCCCATCTCCAGCAGGGGGCGCCACAGCAGAGAGCATCTCTGTCGTAGGTTTGTATGGATGTTTTGATATTCAGAAAATTCGGGACTACGGTATCCTTGATCACATTTATCAATTCTCTCATTTTCAAAAGCCTCCTGTCTGTTTTTTCTTGCTTTTCCTGTTCTTATTCCGTATAATACACCTAACAGAAGCATCAGTAAAATTGAAATAAATGAATCAACTGTTCGATATTTATGATAGATATGGTGGTAAAAAAGATTAGTCGTGGAATATCGGAAGAGGAATATCATAAGAAGAATATAAGAAGAGGATGATGATATGACGATCACGCAGTTGGAAACATTTGTAAAAATATCGGAACTGAACAGCTTTTCCCTGGCGGCAAATGATCTGGGCTATGCGCAGTCAACTGTAACGATGCAGATCAAGCAGCTTGAGGAGGAGCTGGGGTGCCTTCTTTTTGAGCGCCTTGGGAAGACCATAGTCCTTACATCCGCGGGAGAGCGTCTTGTGAGCTATGCCGAGAAGCTTCTTCAGCTTGAGCGGGAGATCCATCTTGAGGTGCCTGAATCGGAAGAGCCTTCCGGAACACTGAAGATCGGTGTGTCGGAATCCTTATGCTATAACCGTTTCCCGGAGATCCTGATGGAGTTTAAAAAGCGATATCCCAAGGTCGATATCGGGCTTTCGTTTATCATGCACGATACATTTCCGGAGCTCCTGAAAAAAGGAGAGCTTGATCTGGTATATACCCTGAATCCGCGGATAGAAGACGCGAATCTTACACGGCTCCACGAGAAGCGGGAATATCTGGGATTCTATGTGAGCCCCGGTCATGAACTGGCGGAAAAGAAGAAGATCGATGAACGGGATCTGGACAAGGCTCCGATGCTGCTTACTTCGCATAATTGCAGGTTCAGGGAGCTGTTCCTCGGTGCCATGAAGCGGCATGATTCAAGTCCGGATATTGTGCTGGAAACAAGCAGTAAGGAGATCCTGAAGGCATTTGCGGCAAATGGACTGGGAGTTGCCCTGATGCCGGAAATGACAGCTGAGGCAGAACTGAACAGAGGAAGCCTTGTAAGATTAAACTGGGGGGGAGACGATCTTCCGGTTTACTCGCAGGTATTTGTGCATAAGGACAAGCTTATAACAAAACCAATGGAAGGACTGTTCCTGCTGATCAAATCCGCAGATTGAGGAGATATCAAGGCATTGTTTCACCTTGACCGTTCCTGTCTCGTAGGGTATCCTATGGATATGGTAATATCGGAAACGCCATTCAGGAAAATGTCAGGGAATTACCAGGGGATGGCAGATAAACAGAAATGGAGGGTTGTATGAGCGCAAAAATGAGAAACGGTTTCCGACTTCTGATAGCCGCTGCGATGATCGTATTTGCTTTGGGTTTCAGTGGGTTGGATGCAGAAGCGAAGAGCGGCAAATGGGAGCATGACAGGAAGGGGTGGTGGTACTCCTACTCGGATGGTACCTATGCAAAAAATACCTGGCTGAAGCTCGGCGGAAAATGGTATCGGTTCAATGCTGCGGGATACATGGTCGTTGGCTGGAAGAAGGTCTCCGGAAGATGGTACTATTTCGGAAAGGACGGTGCGATGCAGACCGGCTGGAAGAAGATCTCCGGGGATTGGTACTATATGGACGCAAACGGAATGATGGTAGTCGGCTGGAAGGAGATCACCGGTAAGAGCGGGAAGGACTGGTATTTCTTCAAAAACGGAGTTATGCAGACCGGATGGAAGAAGATCCAGGGGAAATGGTATTATTTTCATCCTTCCACCGGAGCCGCAGCAAAGGAAGCAACACAGATATCCGGCAAGACCTATTATTTCAATAAAACCACAAGAGAAATGGATTCCGGCTGGAGATGGGCTGGTCTGATCCGGACTTATTTTGATCCTAAAACCGGCGAGATGGCAAGGGGATGGAGAAAGATCGACGGAGACTGGTATTACTTCTATAAAGATGGTTCCAGACCGCGAGGAATCGATAAGATCGGTAAATATTTCTATTACTTTAACGGTGATGGGAAGATGCAGACGAATACACTCATCGGAGATTCATCCAAAGGGTCCCTCTATGTTGGAAGCGATGGAGCTGCGGAAACAATCCAGTTTTCCGCCGGAGATGATCACAAAGGATTTGAAATGACACTTTATGCGAATGGGACATTTAAGGGATCAACATGGAAATACCAGAGAGGTTTGGAGTACGGCGAATATGCTAAGGCATACGATGAGTTTATCGGTACATTCTCAGATATCAAGTATGCTTCTGAATTCACGCTGACGATGAAACTGTCCTCCTATAAAGTTCGTGGATACCATGTTTACAGATATATGGATCCGAATACGGGGAAACTGGTTTCCGATGGCGTAGAGAGCTGCAGTAATGATCCGTATGTGGTGCCGGATGGAACGGGTAGGGATGAATTGGGTGTAGATTCTGAATTTACAGTTGGCGATACGTTCTATGTATATGCGCCGAGAACACAGGGGATTTACCTTGTTGACGGATTTGATGAGGGCTGGTGTAAGTTTGATAATTCCAGACGTCTGACGAATGTTGTGATCGATAATCCGAAGAATCAGGGTTTCAGACCCTTTGATGGGGATAACTCTTTCCGTTGATCCCGGCAGAGGCTATGCTTAGCCGCATATTCCGGAGGATCAGGGAAAAGATATAAAAAAACGGGTTCGCAAGAGCCCGTTTTTTCGTGCCATTATTGTAAATACTGATTGTAGGAAGGATCCAGGGCAGCGATCTCCTCCACGCTGTCCAGCTCCGCGTGACTTCGGTTCTCTGTTACATTTGCAGATAGACGGAAATCGTCGGCATGAAGGAATAAGGGAATGTGATCCCAGAATATTTCGTGGTTTACACGTTCCTCAAATTCATATTCCAGCCACTTTTTCAGTTTCCTGCCGTCTTCCGGAGTCCACCGGGAGATGCCATACATGACATACCCTTTATCGGCTCCTGCATCTGAGCAGGACAGGACGTTCTTCTCCGCATCAAGGCGAAGGACCCACTCTTTTGTGGGGGACGGGCTCCAATATACATTGTAACCGGAATGTTCAAACTCCGGACGGAATACGCTTCCGTTCAGAAAATACTGATCCCCTTCTATGATCATGGCTTCTTCCAGTAGATCTCTGACCACATAGATCGAAGAAATGTTATTTGCCACTTCATAATAAGGATTTTCCACCAGGCGGACCTGAGGATAATCGGCTGCTACCTCCAGAAAGCGTTCTTTCAGATAGCCTACAATGATGATGATCTCCTCGATCCCGTTTTCCAGCAATCCCCGGATACAGGTATCGATCATACGGACTCCGTTGACCTTCAGCATGGGCTTCGGGGTATGTTCCGTCAGCTCACGCATCCGTGATCCGCGTCCTGCAGCCATAATGATGGCTCTTTTTACAGTATACATGGTATTCTCCTTAATCTCAATAGAGTCATTCCATATAGTAGTCTTGTTTTCATGAATTGTCAATAACTAATTTTCGTGAACAGACTACGATCGGATATAAAAGACAGTGTAAAGGCAGTGTAAAGGCAGTGTAAAGGCAGTGTAAAGGTGGGGGATGACGGGATTGGATGGTAAACTATTCGAAATGAGCATGAAAAAGACATATTTTGCAAGAAAACGATATAGACTTCTTCCCCCCTTCGGGTATGATGGAATACAGAGAGATAAATGGATCCTATGGAAGGATGAAGGAGGCAAACTATGAGAAGAAGGAATTTCATTCGGGCCGGGCTGCTCATATCCATGATGGGAGTGCTGCTTACCGGTTGTGGTGATAAGAAGGATGCAACCACTCAGAACGTGACGGAGGCAGGTACGGAAAGCGTGACAAGATCAAGTGAGATGAAGACGGAAGCCGGGACCGAAGGCGCCGGAAAAGAAGCGGAAGAGAAAGTGGATTTTGATATTCCCGAAGGATACCATCTGGTCTGGCATGATGAGTTTGAAGGAAGCAAGCTGGACGAGAACAGCTGGAACCGGGAGGAGCATGAAGTCGGATGGGTCAACCACGAGCTGCAGGCGTATGTTCCCGATGAAAAGTATGCATATGTGAAGGACGGCCAGCTGGTGATCCAGCCCACCAAGGAAGTGGGTGCGGACGGAAAGGTGCAGTATACTTCCGGGCGCGTCAATACGCAGAATAAGCATGATATCAAATACGGATGGATCGAAGCGCGCCTGAAGGTGCCTACGGGAAAGGGGTACCTGCCTGCATTCTGGATGATGCCTCAGGATGAACAGTTCTATGGTCAGTGGCCGAAATGCGGGGAGATCGATATCATGGAGGTGCTCGGAAACAGCACCAATATGAATTACGGAACCCTTCATTTCGGTGAGCCTCATAAGCAGAATCAGGGAAGCTATACACTGGCCTCCGGAAACTTTGCGGAGGAATATCATACCTTCGCCATAGAGTGGGAACCGGGCGTGATCCGCTGGTTTGTGGATGGAAATCAGTATTTCGAGACAAGTGACTGGTTTTCTGCAGTTGAGGGTGAGGCAGAGAAACCGTATCCCGCACCGTTTAACCAGCCCTTCCATGTGATCCTGAATGTGGCCGTCGGCGGCGATTGGCCGGGAGATCCCGATGACAGTACACCGTTTGACGAAAAGGGCGCCATGTATGTGGATTATGTCCGTATGTTCCAGAAGGACAGTTACGATGAAAATGTGAAGAAGCCCGAGAAGGTTCTGAAATTCAAAGAAGCGGATGAGACAGGCAACTTTGTGACCAACGGAGATTTCAAGGATGCGGAGAATCTGTCGGATGAAGAAAACTGGAAATTCCTGCAGCTGAATGACGGAGTGGGTTCCGCGGAGATCAAGGATGGTGAGATCATCATTTCCACTGAGAATTTTGGTACAGAGGAATACTCCATCCAGCTGGTACAGCCGGGGATGCCGATGATCAAGGGTAAAAAATACAAGCTCTCCTTTGAGGCGAAAGCAGATGAAGCGCGTCAGATGAAACCGGCGGTTACGGCTCCGAATGTAGACTGGATCCGCTATTTCCCGGATACACCGGTGGATCTTACCACCGACTGGCAGAATTACGAATTCACCTTTGATATGAAGGAGGAAGATGATGATGCCGGACGTGTGGAATTCAACATGGGAAATCAGGGAAGCAAGGCTACGATCCATATCAGAAACGTGCGCCTTGAGACGGTGGAATGACCGGTAACTGATCAGTAAACGATCAGTAAACGAACAGCAGGAGATAGTTTGGAGAAGGAGAACGGATAATGAAGACATTTGAAGGTTATACACACGGAGTGAACCTGGGAGGATGGCTGTCCCAGTGTGATCATACGAAAGAACGCTATGATACATTTATCACGGAAGCTGATTTTGAGACGATCCGGGAGTGGGGACTTGACCATGTCCGGGTACCGGTTGACTATGATCTGGTCGAGGATGCGGACGGAAACTACAAGGAGGAGGGCTTCGGATATATCCGGAAAGCCATCGAATGGAGCAGGAAGAACGGGCTCAACATGATACTGGATCTGCATAAGACCTATGGATATTCCTTTGACAAGGGCGAGGGAGAATCCGGATTCTTTGAGAGTGAAGAGTATCAGGAGAGGTTCTGCAGGCTTTGGGAAGAATTCGCCGGACGTTTCGGAAGTTACAAGGATACGGTGGCGTTTGAACTGCTGAATGAGGTGACGAAGAAGGAATACAGCGATACCTGGAACCGGATCCTTACGGAATGCATCGGCAGGATCCGGGCCATCGTACCGGATGTGAAGATCCTGATCGGAGGGTATTACAATAACAGTATCGAAGCGCTGGAGGATCTGGCAGAGCCGGTGGACGAAAATGTGATCTATACCTTCCATTGCTATGAGCCCCTGATCTTTACACACCAGGGCGCGCCATGGATCGATGAGATGGACACATCCTTCCGCATGCGATTCCTGGAAACGATCCGAAACTACAGGGAGTATTCCTCAGATAATCTGAATGTCTTTCTTGATCTGGAAATGGACTGCTTCAAAGGATATGATCCGGATTCGGTCCTCGGGATCGATTATTTCGAGGAAATGATGAAGGAAGCAGTACGTGTGGCGGAAGAAAGGAATGTTGCACTATACTGTGGGGAATACGGTGTCATTGACCGGGCGGAGCCGGAGGATGCCCTGGCCTGGTTCCGGATGATCACGGAGTGCATGGATCGTCACGGTATCGGCCGTGCAGCCTGGAGTTACCGTGAGATGGATTTCGGGCTGTCGGATGCGCGGATGGATGATGTACGTGATGAGATCCTGAAGGTGATATAGGATCATTGTATTTTTCTCCTTTTTATGCTATCATAACGCCCGAAACTCACATCCATGTTCATGGATGGAAAACAAAGGAAGGAAAGGGGAATAAGGGTGAATTCAAAAGTGAAATTCATATGTGCGGGCATACTGTTTATCCTGTTTATTGTACTGATCCTGTTGTTGAAGAAGGTGGATGTGGCTACGGTCGGGCCGGAACAAACCTCCGTCGGCTTCTCGGGACTGAATAAGAGCTTCCATGAAATGACGGGAGAGAACATGACGCTGTATAAGATCACCGATTATCTGGGGTATGCTGCCCTGGCAGTTGTAGGTGTCTTCGGTCTGATGGGGCTGATCCAGCTGATCCAGAGGAAGAGCCTCTTTAAGGTTGATCATGCCATCCTTGCCCTGGGTGTTCTTTATATTGTAGTCATGGGAATGTATGTCCTTTTTGAGAAGGTGATCATCAACTATCGTCCGGTGATCATGGAGGGAGATGCACATGTAGAGGCGTCCTTCCCATCCTCACATACGGTTTTGGCTGTGGTCGTGCTGGGAAGTGCCATGATGATGCTTTCCGACTATATCCAGGCGGACGGACTGCGGCTGGCCCTTGAACTGCTGTGTATCGTGGTGATGGTATTTCTTGTGATCGGGAGACTCTTCAGCGGTGTCCACTGGCTGACGGATATCATAGGAGGAACCCTGATCAGCGGAGCTCTTCTGTTCCTCTTCGCTGGGGTGAAGGAGATCCTGGCGGGAAGTGCTGCCTCCGGCTCATAAAGGAAAATTTTATCTTGTAAAAATGCCCGAAAAACTGTATTCTATTAGATAGTGGTGAATACCAAAATTACCATATCGAAAAGGAGGATCATATGATTTACTCAACAGAAGTGAAGAACATGTGCCCTGTAACCCAGGGGGTACATCATGGTGCCGCACCGATCCCTGAAGAGGCGAAGTGGGTACAGGCAAAGAAGGTGGAGGATATCTCCGGCTATACCCATGGTATTGGCTGGTGTGCGCCTCAGCAGGGTTGCTGCAAGCTGTCTCTGAATGTTAAGGACGGAATCATCCAGGAGGCTCTTGTAGAGACCATCGGATGCTCCGGTATGACACATTCTGCAGCTATGGCTGCTGAGATCCTTCCGGGACTTACGGTTCTGGAAGCGCTGAATACAGACCTTGTATGTGATGCGATCAATACGGCTATGCGTGAGCTGTTCCTTCAGATCGTTTACGGTAGAACCCAGAGTGCTTTCTCTGAGGACGGACTTCAGATCGGTGCAGGTCTGGAAGATCTCGGTAAGGGCGCACGTTCCATGGTTGGTACCACCTATGGTACACTGGACAAGGGACCACGTTATCTGGAGCTTACAGATGGTTATATCACACAGGTTGCTCTGGATGAAAATGATGAGATCATCGGTTATAAGTACATCAATTTCGGCAAGATGATGGATTTCATCAAGGCAGGCGATGACCCGAAGACAGCTGTTGATAAGGCTTCCGGACAGTATGGTCGTGTAGCTGACGCAGTTCGTCTGATCGATCCCAGAAAAGAATAAGAAAGCGAGGAGAAAGAACATGGCATTATTTGAATCTTATGAGAGAAGAGAGCCCCAGATCCTTGCATGTCTTAAGGAGTATGGGATTTCCTCCGTTGAGGAGTGTAAAGAGATCTGCGATGCAGCAGGTATTGATGTATATCATCTGATCGAAGGCATTCAGCCCATCTGCTTCGAGAACGCAAAGTGGGCATATACCGTAGGCGCAGCTATCGCGATCAAGAAGAACTGCAGAAAGGCAGCAGATGCAGCGGCAGCCATCGGTATCGGACTTCAGGCTTTCTGTATTCCGGGTTCCGTAGCAGATCGTCGTAAGGTAGGTCTGGGACATGGTAATTTAGGTAAGATGCTTCTGGAAGAGGATACAGAGTGCTTCGCATTCCTGGCAGGACATGAGTCCTTTGCAGCTGCAGAAGGTGCGATCGGTATCGCCGAGAAGGCAAACAAGGTTCGTCAGAAACCGCTTCGTGTTATCCTGAACGGACTTGGTAAGGATGCAGCTCAGATCATTTCCAGAATTAACGGCTTCACTTATGTTGAGACCAAGTATAACTACTTCACAGGCGAGGTAGAGGAAGTCTTCCGCAAGTGCTACTCCAAGGATCCGGAGTCACCGCGTGCAAAGGTTAACTGCTATGGTGCAAATGACGTACAGGAAGGTGTTGCCATCATGTGGAAGGAGAATGTAGATGTCTCCATCACCGGTAACTCCACCAACCCGACACGTTTCCAGCATCCGGTTGCAGGTACCTACAAGAAGGAGCGCGTAGAGGCAGGTAAGAAGTACTTCTCCGTAGCTTCCGGCGGTGGTACAGGACGTACACTTCACCCGGATAACATGGCTGCAGGTCCGGCTTCCTATGGTATGACAGATACCATGGGCCGTATGCACAGCGATGCACAGTTTGCAGGTTCCTCCTCCGTTCCGGCTCACGTTGAGATGATGGGTCTGATCGGTGCAGGTAACAACCCGATGGTAGGTATGACGGTTTCTACCGCTGTATCCATCGAAGAGGCTGCAAAGGCAGGTAAATTGCTGCACAAAGAGAGTTGAAGGCTTTTCTGGAAGCCGGTAGTGAAATAACCGAGATCATGGTGGGTGTAAGACCGATGTACCGTACGGAAATGTACGGCCATGAGGTCTATGCGGTACAGACCGGTTACGGAGAGATCGATGCGGCTGCAGGTACACAGCTGCTGATCACCTACACGGGATGCGAGATCGTTCTGAATTTCGGTGTGGTGGGTGCGCTGGTTCCGGAACTGCGAGTGGAAGATCTCTTTGTGGTCCGGAGGGCACTCCATTATGATTATGATGTTTCACAGCTCGATCCCGTGAAGAAATATCAGTATGAAGAGTTTGAGGATGAGTTTATCCCGCTGGATGAGGGACTGATCCAGCTTGTAACGGAAGAAATGCCGGAGATCCGTCAGGTTTCGGTTGCGAGCGGGGACAAATTCGTGGTTGATCCGGAGGAGAAGAGAAGGCTTGCATCCCTCGGCTGCCAGATCTGTGAGATGGAGATCGCAGCCATCGCACGGATCTGTTTCAGAAATCAGGTTCGCTGCCTCTCGATCAAATGTATCAGTGATACCTTTGACGGGGACGGAGGGGATTACAATAAGAATGTGATCCGCAGTGCATCTGTCGCTTTTCAGGTGATCCGGGAAGTGCTGAAGAAGCTGTAACAGGCAGGAACCGAAAGAGAGCGGTTCCGGAAGCATGGAAGTATAGGACATGGTCCCTCATTTACGGGGGATGATACATAAAAAAGGATCTGCAGGACGTTTTGTCCCGGCAGATCCTTTTTCTTTGCTCTTGCTGATCTTATCTATGCTCACCTTATCTATGTATCATCCGAGGAGATCCGCAAGAGTCCTTCCGTAGAAGAAGTCGTGGACCATTTGATCGAATTCCATCCACATGGGAAGTGTCTGACAGACCTTCCGTCGCGCACATTCGTAACCCGGATCCTCCAGACAGGCCACGGAAGCGAGGGTGCCTTCCATTAATTCAAGGATCTCACCGACGGTATATGCTTCGGGGCTTCGGCAAAGCCTGTATCCTCCGCCTTTTCCGCTGATACCGGTCACCATGCCGCCGTCCACCAGTCCCTTCACGATGATCTCAAGGTATTTTTTGGATATCCCCTGGCGGGTGGCTATATCCTTAAGCGGGATGTAGCTGTCCGTTTGCTGCTCTGCCAGGTCGATCATAACGCGCAGTGCATATCGTCCTTTTGTTGAAATCATAAGCAAACCCCCTTACTCGGTATAGACGTTCTTTTACCTACTTTACCATAGGGAAAAAAAGAAATTCAAGTATTTTCACAAAACCTATTGACATGGTAGGCGAATGGGTGTATACTCCAGTCAGCAGAGTAAGAGAGGAGAACATACGATGAAATTCATTGTCACAACAACATGTATGTGTATGATGTGTGGTTGCATGCTGCAGGAATCCCGATCCGGTCGAGACAGCGGTGATGCGGCGTATCGTCGTGTGTAAAACCGTCTGCCGTATTATGAGCGACTTGAGCCCGGGATTCCAGAAATTAAGGATCCCGGGTTTTCTTTTCGCCGGGATACCCGCCCGAAGAGGCGAAAGAAAGGAGATAAGCATATGAGCATATACAAAGATGCAATGCGAATGCCGCAGGGGCGGCGATGTTGGAGCGCGATGGATTCAGACGATGCGTTCAGAGGAACGCTGAGAAAAAAACACAGACGAAAGCATAAGTAATAGAAAGAAGGAATATAAAAATGAAGAAAGTACAGAAGAATAAAAAGAGTTTACTGAAGAAGCTGGCAGCCTTCGGACTGACAGCAGTTGCATCCCTTGGGCTGCTCACAGCCTGCGGATCAAAGAATGATTCCACTGCTTCCGCAAAGGGAACCGAGAAAGCAGAGGAGGGCAAGGCAATCTACAGAACACTGGATGAGATCAAGGAATCCGGAACCGTGAATATCGGAGTCTTCTCCGATAAGTCCCCGTTCGGATATGTGGATGAGAACGGAACGTATCAGGGCTACGATGTATATCTGGCAGAGCGTCTCGGCAAGGATCTGGGAGTTAAGATCAACTACGTATCCACAGAAGCGGCAAGCCGCATCGAGTATCTGAAGACCGGTAAGGTAGACATCGTTCTTGCAAACTTCACCGTTACGCCTGAGAGGGCAGAGGAGGTAGACTTCGCACTTCCGTACATGAACGTAGCGCTGGGTGTTGTATCCCATGACGATCATGTGATCAAGGATCTCAGTGAGATCACTGCAGATGAGCAGGTGATCGTTATCTCCGGAACAACAGCAGAAACCTATCTGGAGAAGAACAACCAGAATATCAAGCTTCAGAAGTTTGATACCTATGCAGCCGCAAAGAGCGCATTTGAAAACGGAACCGGCGTTGCATGGGCAAATGACAATACAGAGGTTATCGCATTTGCAAAGGAGAATCAGGGATACACAGTCGGTATCGATTCTCTGGGCAGTGCAGATACCATCGCACCGGCCGTAACCAAGGGAAATGAGACACTTCTTTCCTGGATCAACGACGAGATCAAGAAGCTGGGAGAGGAAAAATTCTTCCATGCAGATTATGAAGCAACACTCGTGGGAACCTATGGTAAGGAATTTGAGGATACACTGGTCATCGAGGGCGGTGTAGTACCGGAAGCAAAGCAGGACGCAGCACCGGAAGAAACAAAGGATGCACCGGCAGAGTCCAAAGGAACCATTACCGTAGCAGCATCTCCCACACCGCACGCTGAGATCCTTGCAAAGGCAAAGGACCTCCTGGCAGCAGAAGGATGGGAACTGAAGGTGACAGAGTTTGAAGATTATGTACAGCCGAATCTCGTAGTAGAGAGCGGTGAGATCGATGCCAACTATTTCCAGCATGTACCTTACCTGGATGATTTCAATAAGGAAAACGGAACCAATATCGTAAATGCAGCAGGCATCCACTATGAGCCCTTCGGAATCTATCCGGGAACCAAGTCCGCTCTGGACCAGCTTGCCGACGGCGATACCATCGCAGTACCGAATGATACCACAAATGAAGCAAGAGCACTTCTTCTTCTCCAGGCAAACGGCGTGATCAAGCTGAAGGACGGCGCTGGCCTCACAGCTACCACACTGGATATCGTAGAGAATCCGAAGAATGTAAAGATCCAGGAGCTGGAAGCAGCACAGGTATCCCGCGTTAAAGGCGAAGTTGCCTTCGTGGTCCTGAACGGAAACTATGCACTTGAGGCAGGCCTCTCCGTAGGAAAGGATGCCGTTGCATTTGAAACTGCAGATTCCGAAGCAGCAAAGACCTATGTAAATATCATCGGTGTTAAGGCCGGAAATGAAAACAGTGAAAAGATCCAGGCACTGGTTAAGGTGCTGGAGTCCGATGAGATCCGTCAGTTCATCAACGATACCTATGACGGAGCAGTCATCCCCTTTAAGTAATCATCCATAATACGGATGGTATGGAGGCAACTATGGCAGTCATTGAACTGGAACAGGTAAATAAGACGTACTCCGGAAAGAACGGTGATGTACAGGCTCTGAAAGAGGTCAGCCTATCCGTAGAGGAAGGCGAGATCTTCGGAGTGATCGGCCTTTCCGGCGCCGGGAAGAGCACGCTGGTTCGCTGCATCAACCTGCTGGAGCGTCCGGAATCCGGTCAGATCCGGATCGGAGACAGGGATATTTCAGCACTGTCGGAGCGGGAGCTTCGGCTTGAGCGGCAGAACATAGCGATGATCTTCCAGCAGTTCAACCTGCTGATGCAAAGAACGGTGCTGGATAATGTCTGCTTTCCGCTGGAGATCGCAGGTCTTCGGAAGAAGGAAGCAAGAAAAGAAGCACTGGAGTTTCTTCGGACGGTGGGACTGGAGCAGAAGGCGAAGGCCTATCCGGTCCAGCTTTCCGGAGGACAGCAGCAACGAGTTGCGATCGCAAGAGCACTGGCATCTCATCCGAAGATCATTCTCTGTGATGAAGCAACCAGCGCTCTCGATCCGCAGACGACCCGGACCATTCTGGATCTGCTCCGGAAGGTAAACCGGGAATATCATATCACGATCGTGATCATCACACATGAGATGCGTGTGATCACAGACATCTGTGACCGCGTAGCGGTACTGCACCACGGAAGAGTGGCGGAGACCGGACCGGTACAGGAGGTGTTCCGGAATCCGAAGACGAAGGCGGCAAGGCAGCTGCTTCTCCTGCGTGAGACCGAGCAGCTTGAGGAAGAGCTGACGGAAGATGCTTCGGAGGAAGGTTACCGGGTGATCAGAGGAGGTGCACATGCAGTTAGCTGATATCATGCCCATGCTGGCGGAGGGTACCTGGGATACGCTTCGGATGGTACTCATCTCCACGGCGCTGGGATATCTGATCGGACTGCCGCTGGGCGTCCTTCTTACAGTAACAAATAAAGACGGAATCAGTCCGCACCCGATCCTATATCGGGTATTGGACCTGATCATAAATGTGACGAGAAGCGTTCCCTTTCTGATCCTTCTGATCCTGATCCAGCCGCTTACGAGGCTGGTGGTCGGCAAAAGCTACGGTACGATCGCGACTATCGTTCCGCTGACGGTTGCCGCAGCACCACTGATCGCGCGGATGGTGGAGAATTCACTGAAGGAAGTGGACCACGGGGTGATCGAAGCAGCGGTCAGTCTGGGGGCCAGCGATTTTACTATCGTACGAAAGGTTCTGCTTACAGAGGCCAGGACATCTCTCCTTGTGGGTATAACGATTGCACTCGGGACGATCCTCGGATACTCTGCGATGGCGGGCGTGGTCGGAGGCGGAGGGCTTGGAGATATTGCCATCCGTTACGGATACTACCGCTATGAAACAGAGGTCATGATCATCACGGTGGTGATCCTGATCCTGCTGATGCAGATCCTGCAGTGGCTGGGAATGCTTCTCTCCAGAAAGATTGACAGGCGGAGAGCATGAATATAGAGGTTATGGAGTCATATCTGCCCCTGTTCGGGAAAGCACTCTGGCTGACCTTCTGGATCGGATGGCTGGGGATCCTGCTTGCCTTCGTGATCGGATTCGCGACTGCCATCGTAAGGCATTACCGGATTCCGGTACTTCACCGGATCGCAGGAGTCTATATTGAACTCTTTCGGAATACACCCCTTCTGGTTCAGCTTTTCTTCCTTTACTTCGGACTTCCGAGGCTGGGGATCAAGCTGGATGCCGGGCTCTGCGGGATCCTGGGCCTGGCGCTGCTGGGGGGAGCCTATATGGCGGAAACCTTTCGCAGCGGACTGGAGACAGTGGAGGAGACACAGATCGAAAGCGCCTACTCTCTTGGGATGACCCGATGGCAGGTGCTCCGTCTGGTGGTGCTTCCCGAAGCCATATCCGTGAGTATCCCGGGATTTACCGCAAATGTGATCTTCCTGCTGAAGGAGACCAGCGTCTTCTCGGCCATCAGTCTGATGGACCTGATGTTTACGGCAAAGGATCTGATCGGTCTGTACTACAAGACAACGGAGTGCCTGGTGCTGCTGGTGATCTTCTATCTGATCATGCTGCTGCCGGTTTCCTTCTTCGGAAGCTATCTGGAAAGGAGGGTGCGCCGTGCAGGATTTGGGGATTGACGTACTGTTCAAAGGTACGAACGGACAACGACTCCTGGAGGGACTCTGGGTATCCCTCCGGATCAGTCTGATCTCCGTTGCGATCAGCCTGACACTGGGGGTTCTGGTAGGGATCCTTATGACGAAGAAGAATACACTGATCCTTGTCATCACCCGGACTTATCTGGAGATTGTAAGGTTCATGCCGCAAATGGTCCTCCTGTTTATCGTATTCTTCGGCTCTACCAGAGTCTTCGGCTGGGATATCGACGCAGAACTTGCGGCAGTGATCGTTTTCAGCTTCTGGGGCGTGGCGGAGATGGCGGATCTGACCCGAGGGGCCCTGATCAGCATCCCGAAGCATCAGTATGAAAGTGCGGAAGCGCTGGGAATGAACAGCAGACAGACCTACTCTCTGATCGTGATCCCCCAGACACTTCGCCGGCTGGTCCCTCTTTCCATCAACCTCATCACCCGTATGATCAAAACAACGAGTCTGGTCATGATGATCGGTGTTGTGGAGGTGCTGAAGGTCGGGCAGCAGATCATAGAAGCAAACCGGACCAGCTCACCGAATGCAGCATTCGGTGTATACGCAGCCGTCTTTCTTCTGTATTTTCTGGCGTGCTGGCCGATCAGTCTTTTGGCAAAGCATTTGGAAAAACGCTGGGCATAGAACGGGAAGAAAGGCAAGAGAGAAAGGATACCTTAAAACATGAGTAAAGCCGTTGAGATCCTTCGAGTGGAAGAACTGACAAAAGCATATGGTGAAAATGTGATCCTGAAGGACGTTTCCTTCTCCGTAAAGGAGGGAGAGGTCATCGTGATCCTCGGTCCTTCCGGGTGCGGCAAGAGTACCCTGCTTCGCTGCCTGAACGGACTCGAGGAGATCCAGGGCGGTAGTGTAACCTATCGGGGATCCCGTGTAAACGGAGCGGCGGACCGGAAGGACAGGAAGTCCGCCGAGGATCTTTCTCTCATCCGGCAGAAGCTGGGGATGGTCTTTCAGAGTTACGAGCTCTTTCCGCACAAGACGATCCTTCAGAATGTGATGCTGGCTCCGGTTAAGGTTCAGAAGAGAGAGAAAGCGGAGGTTCGGGAGGAAGCACTGTCCCTCCTTAGAAGAGTCGGCCTTGAGGAGAAGGCGGATGCATACCCCAGGCAGTTGTCCGGCGGACAGCGCCAAAGGGTTGCGATCGTCAGGGCACTGGCCATGCATCCCGAGGTCATGTTGTTTGACGAGGTGACGGCAGCCCTTGATCCGGAAATGATCCGGGAGGTGCTGGATGTACTCCTGCAGCTTGCGGAGCAGGGGCGTACCATGGTGATCGTTACGCATGAAATGGCGTTCGCCCGTGCCGTCGCGGACCGTGTGATCTTTATGGATCAGGGAGGCATCGTGGAAGAGGGAACCGGCAGCGGGTTCTTCCTTGCCCCGAAGACAGAGAGGGCAAAACGTTTCCTTGAAACATTTACCTACAATAAGATCACCAGAAACCGGAGGATATCATGACGGACCGAGAAGTGATCGTAAATTACATAAAAGAGGGAGAAACTGACCGGCAAAGGATCGGACTGGAGCTGGAACATTTTATCCTGAATGAGATGGAAGAGGGGATCGAATTCGATGTCCTCTCCAATCTGATTCAGAGGACAGGCTCCGAACTGGGTGCAAAGCTCAGTGTCGCTGACGGTCATGTAGTGGGCTACGATGCGGGAGACCACACTGTCAGCGTGGAACCATCCTGTCAGTTTGAGGTCAGCATCGCGCCTTATTCTTCATTGAAGAAGATTGAGGAGGTATACCGGAGGTTCCGCGCAACATGGGACCCCATCTTTACAGGGCTGGGATTTCGATTGGTTACCAGAGGACTTCATCCGGGAGTGGAGGCAGGACGGATCCGCCCCGAGGACCTTCCCCTGATCCCCAAGAACCGGTATTACTGTATGGACCGGTACTTCGTGAATTCCGGAAGATACGGCAGATATATGATGCGGGCGTCAGCGTCCACGCAGGTTTCGCTGGACTACGAATCGGAAGAGGATATGGTGCGGAAGCTGAGGCTCCTTACGATCATTTCGCCGATCCTGATGCTGATGATGGAGAATAAATCCGATCCGGACAGCCGTCTGGACAGGGATGGCGGGAAGCATCTGCTCCGGACGCAGATCTGGGAGGATCTGGATCCGGACAGGACCGGCTTCTTCCCGGGAGCTTTTCACGGACAGTTCGGGTATGACGCCTATGCGGACCTGCTGCTCAGCCGTCCGCTGGTTGTCCTTACGGATTCGGGGACGACAACCTACGCGGAGAGGAAGACGCTCCCGGAGCTCCTGAGTCTCTCTTCGCTGAAAGAGGATCCGAAGAGACAGAAAGAAGTGACGGAACACCTTCTCTCCATGTTCTTCCATCATATCCGCCTGAAACGATATCTGGAGGTGCGGGTGGCGGACAGCGTGCCCATAGGGAAGGCACTGGGTTATGCCGCACTGCTGAAGGGACTTTTCTACGGAGAAGGGAATCAGAAGGGCCTGGAACACCTGCTTGCGGGCTGTCTGATCGATGCGGAGGAAGCTGTCTTTCGTGCGGAGATACAAGGGGAAAATGCAGTAATCTATTCGGGTAAGAGGATCAAAGCCTGGGTCGGGGATCTGATCCGGCTTGCAGAGGCAGGTCTTCCGGAGGAGGAGAAGAACTATCTCTCGGGACTTCGAAATGACGGGAGGGATAACGATGTGTGAATTATTTGCAGTCAGTGCGGGAGAAAAGGTCCGGGTGACCGGGCTTCTGAAGGAATTCTTCTCCCACAGTCTGGAGCATTCCAACGGATGGGGGATCGCCGTATATGACGGGGGGACCCAGAATGTGGAACGGGAGCCGGTGCGGGCTTCCCTCAGTACCTATCTGAAAAACAGGCTGGAAGGCGGGTTTGAGGTATCCTGTATGATGGCACATATCCGCAAGGCAACCATAGGAGATGTGGAATACAGGAATACCCATCCCTTCGTAAAACGGGATGTCTCCGGACGGTCCTGGACACTTATGCATAACGGAACGATCTTCGAATCCGGTGTCCTCAGCCCCTATCTGCATCATCAGAACGGAAATACCGACAGTGAGCGGATCCTGCTGTATCTTGTGGATCGGATCAATGAGAACCTGGAGGACGAACTGAATTCCTTTGATGTGAATGAGCGCTTTCAGGTGGCGGAGGATGTGGTCCGGATCCTCTCGCCGGGAAATAAACTGAATCTGGTATTCAGTGACGGGGAATATCTGTACATCCATAAAAATGCGGCAGGGACTCTGTATATCCGGGAGGAAAAGGGAGAGGCATACTTCTCCACACGGCCGCTGGGAAAAGGGAGCTGGAACGAGGTTCCCCAGAATCAGCTTCTGATCTATAAGAACGGTATGCGGATCTACATCGGTGAGAAGCATAACGGAACCTATGTTGAAAATGAAGAGCAGATCCGGATGCTGTACCTGGGATATTCAGGACTGTAACGGAAGGAAGTCCTTCGACCTTGAGATGAAGAAAGGAAAGATCTATGATTCAGGAAGAAGAACTGACAGGCGCGATCTACAGGAAGTATATCCTGCCTACGGAGCGTGAGTCGAAGCCGGTGGTGGGCGTGGAGCTGGAATACCCCATCGTTAATCTGCGGAACATCGGACTGTCCGAAGTGACGGAGCCGGTGGATTACGGTGTGGTGCACCGTCTGGCGGAGGCTTTCGTTGTCCGTTTTGGTTTCCGCGCAGTCTCCCGGGATGAGGATGGAGAGATCTATCTGGCGGAGAATGAAAAGACAGGGGATACCATTTCCTTTGACTGCAGCTATAATACATTGGAGCTGTCCTTCGGGATCGAAGAGAATATCCGTATCCTGAAGCACCGCTTCGACCGTTACTATACCTTTATCGAGGAGAATCTCCTGTCGGAACGGCATACGCTGACCGGTATGGGGATCAACCCCGGTTACATGGTGAACCGGAAGGAACCGATCCATAACGGAAGATACCGGATGCTGCTGCACCACCTGGAATCGTACCGGGAGTACGGGAACCGGATCCAGTTTCATGAGTACCCGCATTTCGGGCTCTTCAGCTGTGCCTCCCAGGTACAGGTGGATGTGGAGAAGGAACACGTTGTGGAGCTGCTCAACACCTTCAACCGTCTGGAGCCGCTGAAGGCGCTGATCTTTGCAAATTCGGTTTTTGACGCGGATCCGGATCACCGGTTCCTGGCAAGCCGCGACTACCTGTGGAAGAACAGCCTTCACGGACTGAATCCTCATAATGTGGATGAATATGACAAAAGGCTTCATTCCGTCGATGAGATCGTCCGGTATATCGCGTCCGAAAGTCTCTACTGTCTGGAACGGGAAGGGAAATACATCAATTTTCCGCCAATCCCGATAGAGGACTATTTCCGGGGGAAAATGGTAAGAGGAGAGTATTTCGATCCGGAGGAGAGCCGGTACCGCTTTGCTTCCTTTGAGCCGCAGCTCGAGGATCTGGCATTCCTCCGTTCCTTCAAATTTAATGATCTGACCTTCCGGGGGACGGTGGAATTCCGGTCGGTCTGCGAGCAGCCGGTGCAGGATGTGATGAGCGTAGCGGCTTTTCATGCCGGCCTGCTGCAGAAGCTTCCGGAGCTGACCCGTTTATTAAATGAAAATGTAACGCTTTATCAGCAGGGCTACAGCGTAGGTGAATTAAGAGAGATCTTCGTCCGGAGGGAAAGAACCCGCCGCTTCGATGACGCCGCCTACTGTCTTGCGGAGGAGGTACTCCGTCTTGCGGAGGACGGACTTGCAAAAAGAGGACATGATGAGGAGGGATTCCTGGAGCCGCTGTTTGAACGGGTGGAGAGAAGAACCAATCCGGCGGAGCATTTTATAGAAAAACAGAAGGCCGGAAGGGCCTTAAGAGAGGTGATCATGGAGTACGCTGCCCATTAGACGGGCAAAAAACCGGGATTTTATTTGTGCATTTATGTTACAGATGCATAGTTTATTACACAAATATTAGAAACAATACATAAATATTATGAAAAAACATTAAAAGTGTTGCAAAATTGTTACATAATTGTTATAATTCTCTCCATATTCTAATTCTTTCAAAAATAAAAAGGAGAGATCAAAGAAATCATGACTACCAAAAAGCTGGCTATTATGGCAATGGGTATCGTTCTGGTCTGCGGCCAATGTGATCCGCTGCTTCAGATCCATTCCGATAGCCGAAATCAGGAGGTCGGTGTAGAAGCATCTGCAGCAGGCCTCGCAGATCAGTTCCCGCAGGGTGTTCGTACCGCTACCATTTCAATGATGGAAGAGTCTGCGGATCTGATCCAGAAGGAAGCCGATGAACAGAAGGCCGAGGAAGAGGCCGAGAAGGTAAAAGCCGAGTGGATCGCTCTTCGGGAAGAGCAGGCCGCACGGAGAGAAGAAGTTAAGGCACAGGCTAAGGAAGCTGCCGAGACGAAGAAAAGAATGATCGAAGCAGCCAAGAAGAAAGAAGAAGAAGAGAAAAGAAAAATTGAGCTTGCAAAGGAAAGAGTACTTGCGGCGGATGCAACCGGAGCTACCTATAACGGAGTCCGTCTGATGTATTCGGAACCCTATGAAGCATCCAAGGGGCATATAACCAGGTCCAACGGAACGGTTCGGTTTGATGGAAACAAGGAAACCTGGTATTCCATCCATGAGCCCGGCCAGACCGTAACGGCAGTTCGTATCCCGGGCAAGCATATTGCCAAGGACGGTACGATCCGCGATAAGGATGGATACATCTGTGTAGCAGCATCCCAGAGATATAAGAGGATCCATACGACACTGATGACCAGCCTCGGACCGGCGAAGGTTTATGACACAGGTTGTTCCTATGGAACCATCGATATCTATACCGCATGGTAAGGATCTGACAGATAACTTATAAATAAGAATTAGAAAGGGAACGTTTTGAGGGTGATCGGCACCTTCGGGACGTTCCCCAAAAAATAATATAAAAACCTATTGACATAGTAGGTTAAAGGTGCTATTATGTCATTGTTCCCGGAAAGAGAAGATCTGATCCGTCGGAACCATGTATGATAAGAATGAAGGAAAGGAGGCGGAAACGATATGTATAGAGCAGTATTGAAGATTGATGATCGCATGTGTTGTCGAATGTTTATCTCCCGGGCATTTCATATGGCTGGGGCGTTTGACTGCCGATGTTGCCGCCTCGTGAAAATATGATCGGAAGGATCATGTCTAACCTGTAAGCCGTATGTCCGGGAGCAAGCCACACCGCCCCCGGGCATTTTACATTCCTTCCGGCAGCGGAGAGGACAGGATCGGCACAGGATATTCCAGTAGACAATAAAGAAATAAAAGAGAAAAGATATATAAAAGGAGAATAAAAAATGAGCGATTACAGATTCGAAACACTTCAGTTGCACGTAGGTCAGGAACAGCCGGATCCGGCTACGGATTCCCGCGCAGTCCCCATTTATCAGACAACCTCCTATGTGTTCAGGAACAGTCAGCATGCAGCAGACCGCTTCGGTCTTGCGGATGCGGGAAATATCTACGGAAGACTGACCAACTCCACACAGGATGTGCTGGAGAAGAGACTGGCAGCACTGGAAGGCGGTTCCGCAGCTCTGGCACTGGCCAGCGGTGCAGCAGCCATCACCTATACCATTGAGGCTCTTGCCGCAAACGGCGGTCATATCGTAGCACAGAAGACCATTTACGGCGGAAGCTACAACCTTCTGGCACACACACTTCCCCAGTATGGCATCGAGACCACATTTGTGGATGCACATGATCTGGCAGAGGTAGAGGGCGCGATCAAGGAGAATACCAGAGCCATCTATCTTGAAACTCTCGGAAATCCGAACAGTGATATTCCGGATATCGATGCTGTAGCAGAGATCGCACATAAGCACGGACTTCCGGTCGTTGTGGATAATACCTTCGGAACGCCGTATCTCATCCGTCCGATCGAGCATGGCGCAGATATCGTGGTTCATTCCGCTACCAAGTTCATCGGCGGTCACGGAACCACTCTCGGCGGTATCATTGTTGAGTCCGGTAAGTTTGACTGGAGCAAGAGCGGAAAATACCCGAATATCGCTGCACCCAACCCCAGCTACCATGGAGTATCCTTCTATGAGGTAGTGGGACCGGCAGCATTTGTTACCTATATCCGCGCGATCCTGCTCCGTGATACCGGCGCTACGATCTCACCGTTCAACGCATTCCTTCTTCTGCAGGGCGTGGAGACACTGTCCCTTCGTCTTGAGAGACATGCCGAGAACACAAAGAAGGTAGTGGAATTCCTTTCCAACCATCCGCAGGTGGCAAAGGTGAACCATCCGTCACTTCCGGATCATCCGGATCATGCACTGTATGAGAAGTACTTCCCGAACGGCGGAGCATCGATCTTTACCTTTGAGATCAAGGGCGGAAAGGATGCTGCATGGAAGTTTATCGATAATCTCACCATTTTCTCGCTGCTGGCAAATGTGGCTGATGTAAAGAGCCTTGTGATCCATCCGGCATCCACCACACATTCACAGCTGACGGATGAGGAGCTCCTGGATCAGGGCATCACACAGGGAACGATCCGTCTCTCCATCGGAACAGAGCATATCGATGATATTCTTGCAGACCTGCAGAAGGGATTTGACGCAGTTAAGTAAGGGCTGTATAATTCTGGTGTCATCTGACCAAAGCCGGGGGATTCTTCGGCCTGCGGCCTCAGAATGACAGCCTGTCATCCTGAACGAAGTGAAGGATCTTACAACCTCAGTCATATACGAAAAAAGAAAGAAGGATAATCACATGGCAAATATCTATAAAGGAACACTTGGACTTATTGGAAATACACCGTTAGTAGAAGTAGTGAATATCGAAAAGGAACTGGATCTCAAGGCTACGATCCTGGTAAAGCTGGAATATCTGAATCCGGCAGGAAGCGTTAAGGACCGTATCGCAAAGGCTATGATCGAGGATGCGGAGGAGAAGGGACTTCTGAAGGAAGGTTCCGTGATCATCGAGCCCACATCCGGAAATACCGGTATCGGACTGGCTGCCATCGCAGCGGCAAAGGGCTATCGTATCATCCTGACCATGCCGGAGACCATGAGTGTGGAGCGCAGAAACATCCTGAAGGCATACGGTGCTGAGCTGGTGCTTACGGAAGGCGCTAAGGGTATGAAGGGTGCCATCGCAAAGGCAGAGGAGCTTGTGAAGGAGATCCCGGGAGGCTTTATCCCCGGTCAGTTCGTCAATCCGGCAAATCCCGCGATCCATAAGGCAACCACGGGTCCGGAGATCTGGAAGGATACCGACGGAAATGTGGATATCTTCATCGCAGGCGTTGGAACCGGCGGAACCGTAACCGGAACCGGTGAGTATCTGAAGGAGCAGAAGCCGGATGTGAAGGTTGTTGCACTTGAGCCGGAAGATTCTCCGGTACTTTCCGAGGGTCGTGCAGGTGCGCATAAGATTCAGGGTATCGGTGCAGGCTTTGTGCCCGATGTACTGAATACGGAAGTTTTTGATGAAGTGTTTAAGGCATCCAACGATGATGCTTTTGCAACAGCCAAGCTGCTTGCAAAGAAGGAAGGGATCTCCGTAGGTATCTCCTCCGGAGCGGCTCTCTTCGGTGCGATCCAGCTGGCAAAGCGTCCGGAAAATGAAGGCAAGGTGATCGTAGCCCTGCTTCCGGACAGCGGAGACCGTTATTACTCTACTGCGCTCTTTACAGAGTAATAACAGCCGCGCCATAAAAAATACCTCCTGTACAGAATGCCCCGTCGGAATTGCCCGGCGGGGCTTTTTGAACTGCCTGCCCGCAAAACGGGCCGGGTTGAACCGGGCTTGCCCGACCGCGCGTCCATTTGATATAATCAGGAAAGCAGGAAGAAAGGATGATGATCATGGGCAGGATTCTTATAACAAATGATGACGGAATAGAGGCAGACGGTCTGCTCCGCCTGGTGAAGGAGGCAATGAAATACGGAGAAGTGTGGGTCGTGGCGCCCGACGGGCAGAGAAGCGCGTCCTCGCACTGTATCAATCTGCATGATTCCATGGAGATCCATCCCTACCGGTATCCGCTGGAGGGAGTTACCGCCTACAGCTGCAGCGGTATGCCGGCAGACTGTATCAGGGTCGGGATCCGGTATCTGATGAAGGAGGAGCCGATGGCAGTGCTGTCGGGGATCAATAAGGGATATAATTCCGCTACGGACATTCAGTATTCCGGAACCTGCGGTGCCGCATTTGAAGGGGCATTTCAGGGATGCCATTCCATCGCTTTTTCGGAGGGGTTTGACGGGAATCATGAGGTGACGGACCGTTACCTTCCCGAACTGTTGGAGGAACTGCTGAAAAAACCGCTGGGATACGGGCAGATCCATAATGTGAATTTTCCGGGGTGTTCCCTTTCGGACTGCAGGGGCGTGCTCCGGGACCGCACGGTATCCCACAGCATGTTCTTCCGGGACGGATATCGCGCACTGGAACAGCTGGAGAACGGCGGGACCAGGATCATGGTTCAGGGAGTGAAGAATCTGGAATGTGAGGAAGGAACCGACATGCGGGCCATTGTGGAGAATTATGTTTCCGTTGGGATCGCGACAAATATCAGCTGAAATCGGGAGAAATCGGGTTAATTATTCTTAAAAAACGGGATCAGGGGTTGTCATAATGTGTGATAACGTGGTATAGTTTGTAATTGGGGGACAATTTGGTATAGTTTGGGGTGAGTATTCATGAGCAGAGACGTGGATATTGCGATCCGAAAGAATTATTTTGAGGATTCGATCCTTTTATTGGGCGAGTTCTCAGTCTTGGGGCATGACATGAATTATGTCCTTCGTGTTACATCTTTTGGTTCAAAATCTTCAGGAGAGAACATTCAGGTTTATTTCGGACTTCTTGACGACACAATGAGAGAGTTCTCGGAGGTCCGGTATTTCTATGAGAGCGATAAGATCCGTGTAAATGATTCCAAGCTGATGATCCGTGCGGATGAGGTTGAGATATCGGAAACCATTTACGGTCTTAAGGTCTTTATCAAGTATGAGTCTGTCACACTGGACTTCCTGGTGGAAAATGACGGACATCGTTCCGAGTATCACAGTCTCGGGAAATCCAATCTGAACAACCGGATCGAGGGATATTCCTATCCGTACTGCACCACACAGGGGACGGCCTTTATCGGCAATAATTACTGTGAGGTGAGCGGACAGTGCTTCTATGTCAGAAGATTCCAGCATCATGGCGGATTCTTTGACCGGAGACTGGGTCAGACAGCCATTCTTCGGGGAGGCAGGGATTCAGAGAAAGGCATGCAGTCGCTGTATGGGTTCTTTGTTCTGTCCAACGGACGCAGGATCCTCTTCGCATCCTATGGCAATGACAGGGAGCAGGATGATTTCGTAGGACTCTCAACATCCACAGGCTCCAAGGAGGTTGAGGTAGAGCCGATCCTCATCGCAGCTACGGATTTCGGCGGTGATGTCGGATCCTCCGGTAAGGATGTGACTGTCAGACTGAAGGCAGTTGACGGAGAATTCACACTGAAGACCAGAAGGGATCTGGAGATGACACAGGATATCGCTCCGGACAATAAGGACTTCCGTATGTATGACCGGTTTGCCCGTATGGGTGGAAGGTTTCATGACGAAAAAGTCAGCGGCTACGGCTGCATGATTCTTACATGATCTATATTTGCAATCCGGCCCGCCGGGCAGAAGCCCGGCGGGCTTTTTCCGTGCTATTTCACATCGCATTTGCAGGGGAACTATGATATAATCTTTAGGGTAAGGGCGTACAAGAAAGGATGGACATGGAGCAGTATACTGTAACCGGTATGAGTTGTGCAGCCTGTCAGAATCGTGTAGAGAAGGCGGTATCCGGAGTTCCCGGTGTGACCGCCTGTTCCGTGAGCCTTCTTACAAATTCCATGGGCGTGGAAGGGACTGCGAGTCCCGAGGCTGTGATACAGGCAGTCCGCGACGCGGGATACGGGGCGAAGAAGAAGGGAGCCGATACAGAGAAGAGCGAAGACGGGGCGGTCCTCCGTGAAGATGAGCTGAAGGATCCGGAGCTTCCGAAGAGGAAAAGGAGACTGATCTGGTCGGTAGGTTTCCTGGTGATCCTTATGTATATCACCATGGGACACCATATGCTAGGGCTTCCCATTCCCTCTTTTCTTCATGAAAATGTGGTAGGGCTCGCAGTGATCCAGCTGCTGCTGGCCGCCGTGGTGATGGTGATCAACGGACAGTTCTTCGTCAGCGGCTTCCGGTCATTGATGCAGGGTGCGCCGAATATGGATACGCTGGTGGCACTGGGCTCTTCCGTATCCTTCGGATGGAGCGTGGTGATCCTGATACGGATCGGACAGCTGCTTGCGGAAGGCGGCTCATCCGCGGAGATCATGGATCTGTATCATGACTCGCTGTATTTTGAATCAGCGGCCATGATCCCGGCCCTGATCACGGTAGGCAAGCTGCTGGAATCCCTCTCAAAGGGGAGAACGACGGATGCCCTGAGAAGCCTGATGCGGCTGGCTCCGAAGACGGCAACCCTGATCCGGGACGGCGTTGAGACCGAGGTGGCGATCGAAGAGGTTCATGTCGGAGATCTTTTCGCAGTGAGACCCGGAGGCTCGGTTCCCGTGGACGGGATCATTCTTGAAGGGACCGGTGCCCTGGATGAATCTGCCCTGACAGGGGAATCGGTGCCTGTGGACAAGAGCGAAGGAGATACGGTCAGCGCCGCAACCATCAACTGTTCCGGTTATCTGAAATGCCGGGCGACCAGAGTCGGGCAGGATACAACGCTCAGTCAGATCATCCGTATGGTAAGCGACGCGGCGGCTACGAAAGCACCCATCGCCCGGATCGCCGACAGGGTATCGGGGATCTTTGTTCCCACGGTGATCGTTCTTGCACTGGTTGTGATCGTCGGCTGGCTGCTGGCGGGACAGACCTGGACCTTTGCCCTGGCGAGAGGGATCTCGGTCCTGGTGATCTCCTGTCCCTGTGCGCTGGGACTTGCCACGCCGGTTGCCATTATGGTGGGGAACGGAGTGGGAGCGAAGCACGGGATCCTGTTCAAGACCGGCGAGGCTCTCGAGGAAGCCGGGAAAGCGGACATTATTGTTCTTGATAAGACGGGGACCATCACGGAGGGAACTCCCGTGGTGACCGATATCCTTCCGGCGGAAGGAGTGAAAGAAGAGGAACTGCTCCTTAAGGCAGGACTTCTGGAATATCGAAGCGAACATCCTCTGGCGAGAGCCATCGTAGAGAGGGCATCGGAGGGCGCGGAGGGTCTTACGAATCCGGGTGGGGAGGTCATCCGGGATTTCAGGGTCCTTCCGGGGAACGGAGTATCCGCAGAGATCCGGGGAGCCGGATTGCTGGGGGGAAGCGGAGGATTCTTTGAGGAGAAGGGACTGCTTACTTCGGAATGGAGAGCCCGGGGAGAAGCCCTGGCGGAGAAAGGACGTACGCCGCTCTACTTTGCGGAGGATAACCGGCTCCTGGGTCTTATCGCCGTCGCGGACGTACTGCGAAAGGATTCGGCAGATGCCATAGGTCAGCTCCGGAAGCTGGGACTTCAGGTGGTCATGCTCACAGGAGATAATCAAAAGACCGCGGAGGCCATTGCCGGGGAAGCGGGAGTGGAGCATGTGGTGGCAGGTGTTCTGCCGGACCAAAAGGAAGCGGTGGTACGGACACTGCAGGGCTGCGGCCGGGTGGCCATGGTGGGCGACGGGATCAATGATGCGCCGGCACTCACAAGAGCCGAAACGGGGATCGCCATCGGTGCGGGAACGGATGTAGCCATCGACAGTGCGGACATCGTGCTGATGAACAGCAGCCTGTCCGATGTGGCTGCCGCGATCCGGCTCAGCAGGGGGACACTCCGGAATATTCATGAGAATCTGTTCTGGGCATTTTTCTATAATGTGATCTGTATCCCGCTGGCAGCGGGACTGTTCCCCTGGAAGCTGAACCCCATGATCGCTGCTGCGGCCATGAGCCTGTCCAGCTTTACGGTCTGCATGAATGCACTCCGGCTGAATCTTATGCGGCCGAAGGAGACAGGGAAGGACCGTCCGCGGAGAAAAGGGGAAGACCGGTCGGCAGAGGTAGCGGAAGTGATCCATACATTTTATAAAGATTCGGAAAGGAAGAAGACGATGACAAAGACAGTTAAGATCAAGGGAATGATGTGCGGGCACTGTGAAGCAACGATCAAGAAGGCAATGGAGGCTCTGGATTTCGTGGAGTCTGCAGAGGTCAGCCATGAAAGCGGAACCGCCGTACTGACTCTGTGCGGTGAACCGGATGCAGCTGCCGTGAAGGCTGCAGTGGAAGCAAAGGATTTTGAATACTGCGGCATAGAGTGATCGCAGCTACGGAGGTTGGTGGTATGAGCTACATGCCGATGAAACTGTCTCCGGCACCGAAGGATTATCTGTGGGGCGGGAGCAGGCTGAAAGAGGAATATGGAAAGCTGTTTGATGTAGAACCGCTGGCCGAGACCTGGGAATGCTCCACGCATCCGGACGGACCCAGCCGGATCCTGGGCGGGCCGGAGGATGGCCGTACGCTGGCGGAGGTTCTTCGGGAACATCCGGAAATGCTCGGGAGAAGATCTCTGGAGCTTACGGAGGGCGTGCCGGAGCTTCCGATCCTGGTAAAGCTGATCGATGCCGCAAAGGATCTGTCCGTGCAGGTACACCCCGATGATACCTATGCCCGGTTATATGAAAACAGCCGGGGCAAAACGGAAATGTGGTACGTACTGGAAACGGCTGAGGGAGCACGGCTGGTTCATGGCTTCAACAGGGATGTGACGAAGGAGGAGGTACGGAAAGCGGCTCTCGACGGAAGTATAGAGAAGCTGATGAACTATGTACCGATCCACAGGGGAGATGTCTTTCTGATCGAAGCGGGGACGGTGCATGCCATCGGAGCGGGAACGCTGGTGGCGGAGATCCAGGAGAGCAGCAATATCACATATCGTCTGTATGACTATAACCGTGTCGGTAAGGACGGGAAGAAGCGGGAGCTGCATCTGGAAAAGGCGCTGGAGGTTGCCCGCTTACGGAGAGAGGATTCTTCCGAAGCTCCGGAGGGTCCGGAACAGGACGGGATCCTTAAGTCCTGTAAATATTTTACGGTCCGGCTCAGGGAGAAAGCGGCAGAGACGGAACTGCCGGAGGATCCCGACAGCTTCCATGTGCTGATGTGCATCGACGGTTCGGGCATTTTGAAGGCAGGAGAGCAGGAGTTCCCGCTGGCAAAGGGGGAAACGATCTTCCTGCCGGCAGGCTGTTCCGGCGTAAGTATTTCCGGAGACATGCAGATGTTGGATATCCGGGTGTAGTGGAGGGTTCGGATCATGCACAAGTATTCAGAGTTCAGCTGGCTTCTGTTTCTGTTCGCGGTGATACCGCCGATCATACTGATGATCTTTATCTATACCAGAGATAAGCATGAGAGGGAACCGATAGGACTTCTTGTCAAATGCGGGGCTTTCGGGGCGCTCTCCGTGATCTTTGCATTTCTCGGAGAACAGCTCACCATGTATCTCATCAATACGGGACTCAGCAATGCACACAGGCTGGTGGGGATCGCAGTGACGGCTTTTCTGGGTGTTGCCGTGGTGGAGGAAACGGGAAAATTCCTGGCACTCCGGCTGGCTACATGGAAAAACAGATATTTCAATTATACCTTCGACGGTATCGTCTATTCGGTTTTTGTATCCCTGGGATTTGCGCTGGTGGAAAATATCCTGTATGTGGTGCAGTATGGGACAGGAACGGCACTCCTCCGTGCCATCACGGCGATTCCGGGACATGCATCCTTCGGGGTCTATATGGGGTACTACTACGGACTCGCGAAGTTCTATGAGGTGGCAGGTGACCGGAAGAAGAAGCGAAATTACCTCTGGCTCGGGTGGCTGTCCGCAACCCTGCTGCATGGATTCTATGATTTCTGCGCATTGAGCGGGAATCAGGTTCTTACCGTGATCTTCCTGGTATTTATAGTGGCGCTGGATATCGTGGTACTCGTACAGATCCATACAGCATCGAAAAATGATACGCCGATCTACCGGACCTATCAGCAGCCGGTATACCGGGTTCCCTTCTATCAGGCGTACCAGACGCCTTATTACGGTCAGGTACAGGGGAATCAGGGCCCCTATCAGCCGACCTATCTGCAGCAACAGTATGGACATTATGTAAATCCTTATGCAAACCCTAACACGAACCCTCAGGTACCGGGGGCGGGGCAGAGGAATCCATATGCGAATCCATATGCGAATCCCTATGCAAATTCCTACGTGAACCCGCAGACACCGGCACAGGGGGCGGGACAGAGGACCGGTCAGGGGAATCCATATGCAAATCCCTACGCGAACCGGCAGGCACCGACGCAGGGGGCGGGACAGAGGACCGGTCAGGGGAATCCATATGCGAATCCCTACGCGAACCGGCAGGCACCGACGCGGGGGGCAGGACAGGAGAATCCGGAGGGGCTTACGGATTGGTTAAGCCAGTAGTAGCCCTGCGGTGAGAACGGACAGATCTAATCGGACAGAACAGACAGGACAGAAAAGAAATGGAAGGGAGCATGTGACCCGATGTTGATAGAGGTCGGAACCACGGAGGAACTGAAAAAAGTGGTACAGCAGTACCCGGGAGTGGTACTGGATATCGTAGATCAGGTTCCGGTACTTACCATGGAAGGCTTTCGGCTTCCCGGGATCCGTGCAGGCTTTTCGACCCGGCTCGGAGGAGTCAGCAGCGGGATCTATGCATCCATGAATCTGGCGCTTCGGATCGGAGATGACGAGACGGATGTGCTCACGAATTACGAACGGTTCGGTAATGCACTGGGTGTGGACCATAGAAGGATCTCATGCCCGGATCAGGTACATAAGACGAGGATCCTGGTGGCAGGAGAGACGGATGCCGGAGACGGGATCCTGCGGGACAAGACCCACCGGGAGATCGATGCACAGATCACGGATGTGAAGGAACTTCCCCTGATCGTATTTGCCGCAGACTGCGTACCCATCCTTTTTGCTGACCCGGTTCATCATGTGGTGGGATCGGCCCACGCCGGCTGGCGGGGATCCGTGGCAGGGATCGCAGCCAAAACAGTAAAGAAAATGCAGGAGGTCTACGGCTCGGAGCCGGCGGATATTCTTGTGATGATCGGACCCTCCGCGGGACCGGAGGGTTATGAGGTAGATGAGACTGTAGCCCGGGAGGTACGGACCTGTGGGATCCGGGAGGAGGAAGTACTTCTTCCTTCGGAACGTCCGGGTCACAGTTATCTGAATCTCTGGGAGCTGAACCGTCAACTGCTCTGCGGAGCGGGAGTAAGTCACGAACATATTCATATCATGGGGATCTCGACCCTGCAGTATCCGCAGTTCTTCTTCTCCCACCGACGGACCGAAGGAAAGAGAGGACTCAATGCAGGGATCATCTCTATTGGCTGAAGGGTAAAGATCCTTGGAACGATTGGGGACGGTTCTGGGCGTCCCAGAACCGTCCCCAATCGTTCCGCAGTGGAAGAAAGATGGAAAGACATGACAAAGGTAGATCTGATCACCGGTTTTTTGGGAGCCGGGAAAACCACATACATTTTGGAGTACGCAGGAGAGCTGATCCGCAGAGGCGAAAGGATCGGGATCATAGAGAATGACTATGGTGCCATTAATGTGGATCTTATGCTCCTTCACCGGGAACTGGGTGACCGCTGCAGGCTCGAAATGGTCATCGGCGGAGATCCGGACTGTCACAGACGGCGGCTGAAGACGAAGCTGATCACCATGGGGATCGAACGCTACGACCGGGTGATCGTGGAACCCTCCGGGGTATTTGACGTGGATGAATTCCTGGATCTTCTCTACGAGGAACCCCTGGACCGTATGCTTTCTATTGAAAATGTGATCACGGTGGTGGATGCCTCCGCCGGCCCTCAGGAATCTCCGGATGCTTCTTATATCCTGGCGGAGGAACTGACCAAAGCCGGCTGCGTGGTTTACAGCAAGGCTGAGGACCTGCAGGAAGAGGATCTGGATGAGACCACGGATTACCTGAATGCTTGCCTGCAGGAGATCGGATGCAGGAGGGTACTGACGAAGGCGGATATCCTGCGGAAGCCGGAAGGAGGGTTTTCCCCCGAAGACTGGGAGCGGCTGCTGCATGCCGGAAGAAGAGACGATGCCTATGTGAAACGGCAGGTGGTTTCCGATGGAGAATTCCGGTCGGCCTTCTTCTTTCATCCGGAACTCCCGGATGAGCCGGTTCCTCAGCTGATGGACAGGATCTTTCATGATACGGAATGCGGGAGAGTCTCCAGGATCAAGGGCTTTGTGGCGCGCAGTGACGGAACCTGGACCCAGATCAATGCCACGCCGGAAAGGGTGGAGCTTACGGAGAGTCCCGTGGGACAGCCGGTGCTGATCGCCATAGGAGAAGGACTGGATCAGGAGAAGATCGGAAGCTACTGGTCTTCCTATGAAAATGAATACCGGCCTGTTTCGGGATGATCGGAAAATATTTCCCTTATGGGAGAAGCGTATCGAAAAGGGGGAACTATGCTAAAGGATTTCAAGGAAGAATATATGAGCAAGCTCCGGACGCCGGAGGAGGCGGTAAAGGTGATAAAGAGCGGCGACTGGGTGGACTATACCAGTACCCTGGGAAAGCCCGTTCTGCTGGACCGTGCGCTCAGTAAAAGAAGAGACGAGCTGGAGGATGTGAAGATCCGGGGCAATCTGATCGAAGGCCCCATCGCGGTGGCAGAGTGCGATGAGACCCAGGAGCATTTTGTATACCACAGCTGGCACTGTTCCTCCTACGAAAGAAAACTGTGTGACAGGGGACTCTGTTATTATATCCCCATGGTATTCCATAATAACGCTGCGTACTATGAATTCTTTATCGAAGTAAATGTGGTGATGGTCAGCGTAAGTCCCATGGATAAGCACGGCTATTTCAATTTCTCCGTAAATACGGGGGTTGCGGGTCCCATCTGCCGGAAGGCGGATATCGTGATCGTGGAGGTCAACAAGCATCTGCCAAGGATCCACGGAGGAAATAATGAATGTATCCACATTTCCGAGGTGGACTATATCGTAGAGGGGGAGCATGAGCCCTTTACGGACCTGCTTCCTGTGATCACCACGGAGAAGGATCGTAAGATCGCAGAGCATATCATCCCGTATATTGTGGACGGAGCGACGCTTCAGCTCGGTATCGGCGGGATCCCCAATGCGGTCGGAGACATCATAGCGAAAACAGACATCCGGGATCTGGGAATGCATACGGAGCTGTGTACAGACGCATTTCTGTCGCTTCACAAGGCAGGGAAGCTCACGAACCAAAGAAAAAGTATTGACCGGGGAAAAGGGGTCTTCGGATGTGCGGTGGGTTCCTCCGAGCTCTATGAATGGCTGGATGACAATCCGGGCGTGGCCGCCTATCCGCTGGAATATGTGAATCGCCCATTTACCATCGCGCAGATTGACAATATGGTATCCATCAACGGATGCGTGGCCGTGGATCTCTACGGTCAGGTAGCGGCCGAGAGTGCCGGAGCCCGTCAGATCAGCGGAACGGGAGGACAGCTGGATTTCCTTTCGGGAGCATCGGCATCCCACGGAGGCAAGGCATTTATCTGTCTGAAATCCACCTACCATGATAAGATGGACGGTACGGTTCATTCCAGGATCCGGCCGCAGTTTGAAGGGGATATCATCACCTCCCCCAGAAGTCAGGTCTATTTCATCGTTACGGAATACGGTGTGGTAAATCTTGAGGGAATGTCCACCTGGGAGCGGGCCGAGCTCCTGATCAGCATCGCCCATCCGGATTTCCGGGACGAGCTGATCCGTGAAGCAGAGAAACGAAAGATATGGAGACGATCCAATCATAGATGACATGACAGCCACAGATGATACGACAGTCACGGATGATATGACAGCCATGGATGATTAGACAGTCACAGATGATACGACAGCCACAGATGATACAACAGCCACAGATGACACCGATATAGAAAACTCCCTCTTTGCCGAATCCGTCAGAATGACAGATGGTCAGACAGACAGCCAGACAGACGATCAGAAAGACAGACGGACAGGAAGACAGATCGGCCGGAGCATGGGAGCTTCTGCCTGATATACTATAAGGAGAACAGCATGAAGTTAAGGGAATTATTGGAAGATCCGAGAATCTATCAGATCCATCGTCTGCCTGCCCATTCGGACCACAGGATCCGCCAGGCCGAGGCAGGCACCGGAGGTACGCAGTGTCTGGACGGAACCTGGAGCTTTGCCTACAGCGAACGGCTGGAAGAGCGCCCACAGGGCTTCGAAGCGGAGGATTATGATCTTTCCTCCTTCGGGACCATACAGGTGCCGGGACATATGCAGCTCCAGGGTTACGGGAGACCGCAGTATATCAATACGCTTTTTCCGTGGGATGGCGTAGAACTCCTGCGTCCGCCGAAGATCCCGGAGGATCTCTGCCCGGTGGGAAGCTATGTCCGGTTCTTTGATCTGAAACGTACACCGTCAAAGGGAGAAGAGGTGATCCTGTCCTTCCAGGGCGTGGAGACGGCTTTCTCCGTCTGGCTGAACGGGGTTTATGTGGGATATAGTGAGGACTCCTTTACACCGGCCGAATTCTGTGTGACGGATCTGGTGCGTAAGGAAGGAAATAAGCTTGCGGTTGAAGTATACCAGAGGAGCAGCGCGTCCTGGCTGGAGGATCAGGATTTCTGGCGTTTCTCCGGCATATTCCGATCGGTTTACATAATGACGCTTCCGGCACAGGCAGTCTATGACCTGGCTGTGACAGCGGACTATATTTACAGGAAGGGTGTCCTCGGGACGAAGCTTCCGGCGGGCTCCGGTGTCCTTTCGGTTCAGGCAAAGGTGATGGCAGCGAAGGCGCCGGATCCGGAGAAGTTCGGGCTGCGGTTCATTTCCCCGGAGGGGGAGGAGCTTTCCGTGGACTGGAAGACGGAGGAAGTCAGGGAGACGGAACCCCTGCGGATCGGCTACGGCGAAAATCCTGCGGCAGGCGAAAATTCTGCGGCAGGCGAAAATCCTGCGGCAGGCGAAAATCCTGTGGCAGGCGAAAATCCTGCGGCAGGCGGGAATTCTGTGGCAGGCGAAAATCCTGCGGCGACCGAAAATCCGGCAGACAGGGAACGGAAAATGTACCTGCTCAAATGGACGGCGGTCATTTCCGGGGCAGAACCCTGGAGTGCGGAGCATCCGGCGCTTTACCTTCTGGAAATGCAGCTCGGAAGGAAGGAGAGGATCAGGCAGGAGGTCGGCTTCCGGACCTTCGAAATGAAGGACGGGATCATGTGCCTGAACGGGAAAAGAATCCTCTTCCGCGGTGTGAACCGGCATGAGTTCAGTTACCGGACCGGGCGCTGCGTGTCGGATGAGGATATGCGCCGGGATATCGAACTGATCCGGGATAACAATATGAATGCGGTCAGGACCTGTCATTATCCGGACAGGAGTCTGTGGTACCGCCTGTGTGATGAGGCAGGGCTGTATCTCATCGATGAAACGAATCTGGAGACTCACGGGACATGGCAGAAGCTGGGACAGTGTGAACCGTCCTGGAATGTACCGGCGTCCCTTCCGGAGTGGAAGGATGCGGTGCTGGATCGTGCGCGATCCATGTACGAGCGTGACAAGAACCATCCGTCGGTGCTGATCTGGTCCTGTGGAAATGAGTCCTATGCGGGAGATGACATTGCCGCCATGTCGGAGTATTTTCATGATGTCGATCCGCGAAGACTCGTACATTATGAGGGCTGCTTCTGGAATCCGGAGTATCGCTATATTTCGGATATGGAAAGCCGGATGTATGCGAAGCCGGTGGAGATCGAGGCGTATCTGGAGGGGGAGCTGGCGAAGAAGGCAGAGGATCCTTCCTACGTGATGAAGCCCTATATCAGCTGTGAATATATGCATGCCATGGGAAATTCCCTGGGCGGCATGAAGCTCTATACCGACCTTGAGGACCGCTATGACGGGTATCAGGGCGGATTTATCTGGGATTATATGGACCAGACGCTTCCCCTGCTGCTTCCGGAGGGACAGGAGGTACAGGGCGTGGGAGGCGATTTCGATGACCGGCCCACGGATTACGGCTTCTGTACGAACGGGATCATTTATGCGGACCGCACGGTATCTCCGAAAATGCAGGAGGTCCGGCAGCTCTACAGTCCGCTTCGGATCGATGTATCGCCAAAGGATGTGACGGTGGAGAACCGGAATCTGTTCATCGATACTTCGGGATACAGCTTCGTGGCACGTTCCATGGTGGATGGTGTCACAGCGGAAGAAAAGGAGCTGGAGATCACTGTAACGGCAGGGAAGAGCAAAACCCTGCGGCACGGACTGAAAATGCCGAAGGGTCCGGGTGAATGCGTGATCGAGGTGACCGCGTACCGGGAAGGTACGGAGGTGGCCTTCGGGCAGTGTGTTGAGACCCGTGGAACAAGGCAGTCTTCCGGGTGTCTTCCGAAGGGAAGTCTCGGACAGATCGTAGGCGGAGACGGACATATCGGTCTGATGGGGCCGGAGCTGCAGATCCAGTTCTCCATGTCGGAGGGAGGTCTCAGTTCCTTCCGTTACAAGGGGAAAGAGCTGATCGACCGGATCCCCGGGATCAGCTTCTGGCGCGCCATGACTGACAATGATAAGGGAGCGGGATATCCGGCGAAAATGGGTATCTGGCATGCAGCGGGACATTTTACGGCAAAGGATTATGCAAGCTTCGGGATCGAACCGGTCGAGGGCGGTCTGAAGATGCATACCGCATTTCTGGGAGGACCGGAGGGTGTGGTCCGTACAGAGGTGAACTATACACTGTATCCGGACGGACGGATTCTGGTGGAGGCGGATTTCCCGGGAATTTCCGGGTATCCGGCATTACCGGTCTTTGCGATGGACTTTGCAACGAAGCCGGATGTGAACCGTGTGACCTACCTGGGCATGGGACCGGAGGAGAACTATATCGACCGGGCGGAAGGTGCCCGTCTCGGACGATTCGGTTATACAGCGGAAGAGAATCTGTCCCGGTATCTCCGGCCGCAGGAATGCGGGAACCGGACCGGTGTCCGGGAATTCACCGTAACGGATGCGGACGGTGTCGGACTTCGGTTTACGGCGGCAGGAGATCCGTTTGAGATGAGCGTGCTTCCGCACAGCGCATATGAACTTGAGGAGGCAAACCGGATCTTCGAACTTCCGCCTGTAAGACATACCTGGATCCGCGTCGCTTCTGCAGAGATGGGAGTCGGCGGAGATGATTCCTGGGGAGCGCCGGTGCATGAGGAGTACCTGATCGATCCCGGGAAACCGCAGCATCTGGCCTTCTGGATCACGGCAGTCGGATGAGATGAGGGTCCACAGTCGGATGACAGTGCGCAACCGGATGAAGGAAAGCGGTCGGATGACGGTGCGCAACCGGATGAGGGAAAGCGGCCAGGTCAAAGGGTGGACCGAAGCTTTGACCGTCATTTGATATTTGATTGGAGAACAGGAAGGAACGAGCGGGATGCGCAGGATCGGAAATGTAGTATTTGATGTGGGAGACGTGCTGGTGCATTTTCGCTACCGGGATCATATGAAGGATCTCGGGTTCAGTGAGGATGCGGTGGATTACCTGTCGGAGCATATGGTACGGACGGGTTTCTGGAATGAAATGGATATGGGGATCCGGACGGAGAAGGATGCTTTGGAGCATTTCACGAAGGAGATCCCTCAGTACGGGGAAGAAATCCGAATCTTCTGGGATCATACGGAAGGTCTGGTGAAGGAGTATCCTTACGCCAGGGATCTGGTAAGGAGTATCAGGGCGCAGGGGTATGGAGTGTATATCCTGTCCAATTATCCGACGGAGATCGCTGCACGGCACTGGCCCACATTTCAGTTCCTGCCGGAGAGTAACGGGTATATCATTTCCGGCCGGGAGAAGCTGGTCAAGCCGGATCCTGCGATCTACCGTTTGCTGGAGTCGCGATTTGGTGTGGATCTTACGGAAAGCCTTTTTGTGGATGACCGCCGGTTGAATCTGGACGGCGCGGAAGCGGTCGGGATGGAATCACTTCTCTTCACAGGATACGGGCAGTTGGCGAAGGATCTGAAGGACAGGTACGGGATCCTGATACCGGAGGAAGCCCCTGAAGGAAAATGATTAAGAAGAAGAAACAGGAAGAAACGGGAAATACGATTGGGAAGAATGATCTCTCCGGGAACCATCGGAGGTGGGAATATGGCCAAAGCAAAGAAGTATATGTCGGATATTCATCTGGAGGATTATACGGAGCAGTACGAGGTACGAAAGGCTTCCGCAGAGACGCTGCTCTTTACCGGAGGAAGGAAGGGGGAGAGTCTGAACGGGCCCTGGCATTTCGCTGTGGATCAGTATGATACCTGCGTAAGACAGCTATGGTATAAGGAGAAGAAATATGATGAGAACGGGTTTACCCTCCCGTTGGATTATTCCTTTGACGAATGGCCCGAGACGGAGCTGCCTTCCTGTTGGAATGTAAAGGCTCCGGAATACCTGCTTTATGAGGGGAGCATGGTCTATACCAGAACATTTTCCTATCGCCCGGAGAAAGAGGAAGAGGTATATCTTCGGATCGGTGCGGCAAATTATCTGATCCGGGTATTCCTGAACGGAGAATATATCGGGATGCACCGGGGAGGTTCGACTCCCGCGTGTTTTGCGGTTACGGAGTTTCTGAAGGAAGAGAACCGCATCATCCTTCAGGTGGACAGTACAAGAAGAGCGGAGCAGGTCCCCACGGAGAATACGGACTGGTTCAATTACGGCGGGATCTACCGGGAGATCGAGCTTTACAGGGTTCCGAGGCTCCATATCAGGGATTTTCGGATCGCGCTTGTACCGGACGGGACCTACGGCAGGATCCTGGCAGAGGTGGAGCTCTCGTCACACGTAAATCATTCCGTTGTGCTCAGTATTCCCGAGCTGGAGATCCGGCAGGAGATCATGGTGGAGAATGGAAAGGGTACGGTCATCATCCCGGGATCGCCGGTACTCTGGTCCCCGGATCGCCCGAAGCTATATGATGTAAGCCTTTCCTGCGATGATGATACGGTGACGGACCGGGTCGGCTTCCGGGAGATCATGGTAAAGGGACGCGACATCCTGCTAAACGGAGAGTCTGTCTTCCTCCGCGGGATCAGCTGTCATGAGGAGAGCCTTCCGAACGGCAAGGCACTGACGGATGCGGAGCGAAGGGAGAATCTGCTCCTTGCAAAGGAACTCGGCTGTAATTTCATGCGAATCGCACATTATCCGCATCATGAAAATATGGCAAAGCTGGCGGATGAGATCGGAATGCTTCTCTGGGAGGAGATCCCCGTCTATTGGGCGATCCGCTTTGGAAGAGAGAAGACCTATGAAGATGCGGAGAACCAGCTGAAGGAGCTGATCCGCCGGGATTACAACCGCGCCAGCGTGATCATCTGGTCTGTCGGAAATGAAAATGCGGATACGGACGAACGCCTTTCCTTTATGAGCCGACTGGCATCCGTTGCCCATAGCTGTGACAGCACCAGACCCGTATCGGCGGCCTGTCTGGTGGACAGCGAGGAGAACCGGATCGCAGACCGGCTGGCAGAGCATTTGGATCTGATCGGGATCAATGAATACTGCGGCTGGTATACGCCGGACTTTGCGAAGCTGCCGGAGCTGATGAAGAACAGTGATCCGGACAAGCCGGTGATCATTACCGAGTTCGGTGCGGATGCGCTTCGCGGCTATCACGGAACGGATGAGGATAAGGGAACGGAGGAGTGTCAGGCTGCCGTCTACAGGAAGCAGGTGGAGGTCCTCGGGAAGATTGATTATGTCAGGGGAATGACCCCGTGGATCCTGTATGACTTCCGCTGCCCGAGAAGGACAAATGTGATCCAGAAGTATTACAACCGAAAGGGACTTCTGAATGAGGATAAGACATATCGAAAGCCGGCATTTTATGTGCTGAAGGAGTTTTATGACGGTTTGAAGAGCCGGGACGGATCAGGGAAAGGGTAAGGAATGAATGCGGCTATCGTGATTCAGCAGATGGGGATGATCGTTATACTGGTTACGATCGGGATCCTCATGTACAAAAGGAAGATCATAGATGATACCATGTCACAGAAGCTTTCCGTGATCGTGATCGATATCTGCAATCCTGCGATGATCCTTTCATCCATGATCTCCGGGCAGGTGAAGGTCAGCCATAAGGAGCTTCTGATCGCATTGGGGGTCGGCGTCGCATTTTACTTCCTTCTTGTGGTTCTGGGGATTCTGATCCCGCGGATGCTTCGGATCGGGAAGGACAAACGCCGTTTCTATAATATGATGACAGTCTATACGAATATCGGCTTCATCGGACTTCCCGTTACCCGGGCGATCCTTCCGGAGAGCGCATTACTCTATGTGGTGGTCTGCAATGTGGTGTATGCCCTGCTTTTCTATACCCATGGGGTCACGGTCCTCAGCGGCGGTCATGAGAAAATGAACCTGAAGAAGATCCTCAGCCCGGGGACGATCGCGGCTGTGCTCGGCCTTCTGGCATGCTGGTTCCGCTTTACTCCGCCTGCCATCATCACCGACAGCGTGGGTTATGTAGGAAATGCAACCGTATTCCTGTCCATGTCCCTGCTTGGGGTCTCCATCGCAAGAAGCAAGGTGGGCAGAGGCTTCCGGGATGAAAAGCTGTGGGGATTTGTGGTTGTGAGGATGATCCTCGTACCGGTGGCGGTCTTCTTTACGCTGAGAACCCTGGGAATGAATGACATGCTTGTGCTGGGCTTTTCCCTGATGGCTATGATGCCGGTGGGAAATCTGCCACTGATCCAGGCGGAGAAGACAGGGGAGGAAACGGTGACCCTGTCCAACGGGATCGCTGTTACCACGCTGGTATCCATGGTGACGATCGCGGCACTGATGGTGATCTTTATGTCGGTTATTTATTGAACTATTGTTGGAAAATGTGATCAAAGAACAGGAGGAGAAACTATGGTTAAGCATGTGATCTTATGGACCCTGAAGGATGAGCTGACAGCGGAGGAGAAGCTGCAGGTGAAGAAAGGGATCAAGGAAGGTCTCGAGGGCCTGAAGGGAGTTGTCCCAGGAATCGTCGAGATCAGGGTGAATATCGATGGCCTGGCAAGCTCCAATGCCGATCTGATGCTGGATTCAACCTTTGAGTCCGAGGAGGCTCTTAAGGCATACGCCGTAAATCCTGCACATGTGGCAGTGGCGGACGGGAAGGTTCGGCCCTATACGAAGCTTCGTAGCTGCCTGGACTACGAGATCTAATATAGTGGGATAGTGGGACGATTGGGGACGGTTCTGGGACGCCCAGAACCGTCCCCAATCGTCCCACATAAAACCTATTGACATAGTAGGCAAATAGTGTTATAGTTGCAACAACTTGTTTTATAAGATTATAGAAGGTAAATGTATCGGAAAGTGAAGGGGACAGAGAAAGAGAAGGGAGGAGACAGGTGAGAGTATCGACTAGAGTGGAATATGGACTGATCGCACTGACGGATATCGTGATCCACAGTGAAAACGGTTCCAGTGTATCGGCACCGGAGATTGCGCAGCGTCAGAAGATATCGCATAAATATCTGGAGCACATTCTTCTGCTGCTCCGGCAGGCCGGTTTTATCACTGCACAGAAGGGGCTGCGCGGAGGCTATACCCTGGCCTGCTCGCCGGAGACGATCACTCTCTCGGATGTCCTGAATGCGTTGGACATGAACATCCTGGCGGAAATGGATCCGAAGGATGAGGAGGGGGGACTTCGGCCGGTGGTGAATGAATGTTTCTGGGAGAAGATCAATCAATCCCTGAATCAGTATGCATCCGGCCTGACACTTAAGGAATTTGCGGAACAGTGCAAGAACTGGAGTAAGGATCAGTGGGATCTCTACGTGATCTGACGGAGGTGAGGCGAGATCGTGGAAGATACAACAGGAGCAAAATTCAATACCCGGCTTCTCCATGGGAAGACGGCAACCGGTTACGGGCAGAGAGAGATCCTGCCTCCGATCTCGCAGGTGACGGCTTTTCAGTACGAAAGTATGGAAGAACTGGAGAGAGTGTTTCGGCATAAGAGTATGGGTTATGCCTATACCCGCATTGGGAATCCGACGTTGGCCGCCTTTGAGCAGAAGCTGAGTGATCTGGAGGGCGGTGCAGGGGCGGTCTGTTGCAGCAGCGGGATGTCGGCGATATCTACCGCTCTTTTGGCTGTCTGTGAGAGCGGTGACGAGATCATTGCCGGAAGCGGACTGTACGGGGGGACCATCAATCTGTTCCATGATCTGGAGAAACTGGGGATCCATACCACATTTGTAAAGGAAATGCGGAGAGAAACGCTGGGGGAAGTGATCACGGACCGGACACGGGTGATCTTCGGGGAACTGATCGGCAATCCATCCCTTACTGTGATGGATCTTCCGGAGGTTTCGGAGGTGGCGCACGCCGCGGGCATTCCGCTTTTCGTGGATGCGACGACTGCCACGCCGTATCTCGCGCATCCCCTGAGCCTCGGTGCGGATGTGGTGATCCATTCCACCTCGAAATACATTAACGGCGGAGGCAATTCCATCGGTGGGATCATCATCGACGGAGGGAGATTCGCCTGGGATTTCGGGAAGCACACAGCGCTTTCGGAATTCAAAAGATATGGAAAGATGGCATTTCTGCTCCGGCTTCGTACAGATATCTGGGAGAATCTCGGGGGATGTATGGCACCCATGAACGCATTTCTTTCCTTTATCGGTGTGGACACTCTGGGACTTCGAATGGAGAGGATCTCCGAAAATGCGGATGCGCTGGCCCATGCCCTGGAGAAAGAAAAGGATATCGAGGTGAACTATCTGACACTGGAATCCCACCCCTGTCATGCATATGTGGAAAGGCAGCTGGGGGGACACGGCGGAGGGATCCTTACCTTCCGCTGTGGCACGAAGGAACGGGCATTCCGTGTTATAAATGCTTTGAAATATGCCATGATCGCAAGTAACATCGGCGATCTTCGCACCCTTGTGATCCACCCGGCCTCCACCCTGTATGTTCATTCCGATGACAGTGAACGGGAGGCGGCGGGAGTTTTTGAAGATACTATCCGTGTCAGTGTGGGGATCGAGGATAAAGAGGATCTGATCCGCGATTTCCTCCAGGCCTTGGAGGAGAGCCGCCAATGACAGAGAAGAAAGCGGTTCTTACCGAAGCCCTGCTGCAGCGGTTGATGCAGCACGGGGAAGATCAGTATCCGGAGGAATGCTGTGGGCTGCTGTTCGGGACAGCAAGGCCGGACGGAACGGTTCTCATCCGGAAGACCGTACCGATGAAGAATCAGGTCGTCGGAAGGAATATGCACTACGGGATCGATCCCATGGAACTCTATCGACGGGAGGTGGAGTCGCAGGGAGAGGGACTGGAAATCCTAGGCTTCTACCACTCTCATCCGGATTGTCCGGCGGTGCCCTCGGAGGAGGACAGGAGGGAGATGCTTCCGGGAATGCTGTATCTCATTCTTTCGGTACGGGATGGAAAAACGGACGGGCTGCGGGGTTGGGAGAAGGACCTTCGCTCCAAAGAGATGACGGAGGCAGAGATATAAGATCCTTCGGGCTGCGCCCTCAGGATGACACACATGTCATTCTGAGCGAAGCGAAGAATCTTTCCGGCTGTACAGAGTGAAATAAGGAGACGAAAATGAAAGTGATCATATCTGCGACACTGCGTACCTTCTTCGAACGCACTGCCGAAACGGAAATCGAGGGGAATACGATCCGCGATATTCTAAAAGGGATTCTGGAGGAATACCCGGATGCAAAAAAAGGATTATACAGTGAAGACGGCAAGCTCCGAAGCTTCATCCGGATCTTTGCAGATGAGCAGGATTACACCGACCCGGAATATCACGACCGGCCGCTGGATACGGTCCGTGAGGTATACCTCCTCCCCTTTGTGGCGGGGGGCGCACCGACAAACGGGAAGGATCGGGGGATCATTTCCGATGAACGGAGGAAGGCGGTAACGCTGGATGATAAGGACATCGAGCGGTTCAACAAGCATCTTCTCCTTCGGGAGATCGGCGTGAAAGGACAGAAGCGGATCAAGGCGGCAAGGGTTGTGGTTGTGGGTGCCGGAGCCCTCGGTTCCCCGGTGATCCAGTATCTCGCGGCCGCGGGGGTGGGAACACTGAAGATCATCGATTTCGATGCGGTGTCTCTCGGAAATCTTCAGAGCCAGGTGATCCACAGCGCCAGGGATGTGAAGCGCCCGAAGGTTGCATCTGCCCGGGATACCGTGCGAAATGTGGATCGAAATATTGAAGTGATCCCCGAGAATACACAGCTCACCGCGGAAAATGCCCTGCAGCTGATCGAAGGCTATGATCTTGTGATCGACTGCACGGATAACTATAAGGCCAGATATCTTATCAATGATGCCTGCGTGTTGTCCGGCATTCCGCTCATTTTCGGCTCCATCTATCAGTTTGAAGGCCAGGTGAGCGTCCTGGGTTACGGGGACGGCCCCTGTCTTCGATGCATTTATCCGGAACCGCCTGCGCCCGGGCTGGTTCCCACCTGTGCGGAAGGCGGAACCATCAGTCCCCTGTCCGGCATCATCGGGAGCATCCAGGCAAATGAAGCGTTGAAGCTGATCATCGGCATCGGCGAGCATCTTTCGGGGAAACTGCTGACGGTGGATACACTGGGACTCCGGTCTCATTTGCTGACGGTAAAGCATAACTGCAGCTGCCCGCTCTGTGGTGATAACCCGACCATTTCCGCACCGGAGGATTTCGATTATGAGGAGTTCTGCGGTCTTAAGGAAGATGAAAATGAGATACCGGTGGAGGGCCTTACGCCGAAGGAGCTTGCACATCGGATCGAGCATGGCGACCCCATCACCATCGTGGATGTAAGAGAGCCGCATGAACGCGCCATTGTCCGGTTCCCCGGTGCACTGGTGATCCCCATCGGCCAGCTGGCACGGCGCCAGAAGGAACTCAGTCCCGAACAGGATACCATTTTCATCTGTAAGGAAGGCAAGCGGAGTATCCTGGCCATCAACACATTGCGTGAGGCAGGTTATAAGGGTCCGATGTACAACCTGAAGGGCGGCATGGACGCCATGAAGGACATCATCTTTGTAAATGAAGGTGGATGGCTGTAAGCCGGCATGAAGCAGGGCATAAGCTCTAAGGAGCATGTCAGATATATTTTCACTTCGACTGCGGTTGTAAAGATAAGGATACAGGCGGTCGAAAGAGTAAGTTCTATGGAGGTAGAAACATGGCAAAAGAAGAGACAAAGGCAGAAGGGATCAACGCTCTTGGCGCAGCCGCAGCGTATAACCTGGCGAATGTCACCAAAACCAAGCCGCAGTTTGGCGCACTGACCCCGAAGTGGCTCACCAAGTTCCTGGAGTTCAAGGGACTTGAGACGGGTATCTTCCGTGTAAACAAGGTTGTAGAGGGAGAGACACCGCTGGATGTTCTCTGCAGCCAGACCAAGAAGTCCGATATCATTCCGGACGGATTCGTAGAGTATGAGACAGAGCCGAGAGAATATCGGTTGAATTCCATTTCCACGATCATCAATGTGAACACTGCCATCGAGGATGTGTACAGCGCACCCTATGATCAGGTTCAGGAGCAGCTGGGACTGGCCATCGAGTCTCTGCGTGAGCGTCAGGAGAGCCAGCTGATCAACAACGATGATTACGGACTTCTGAAGAACATCGCCGATTCCCAGCGGATCCAGACCAGAAACGGTGCACCTACACCGGATGATCTGGATGAGCTGATCTCCAAGGTATGGAAGGAGCCCTCCTTCTTCCTGGCACATCCCCGCGCCATCGCTGCATTTGAGAGAGAATGCACCAAGCGTGGAGTACCGCCGGTAGTTGTAAATATCGCAGGCGGCAATTTCGTTACATGGAGAGGAATCCCCATCGTTCCGACAGACAAGCTTCTGGTGGACGGTTTGAAGAACCCCACTTCCCAGAGCGGCAAGACCAACATCCTGCTGATCCGTACCGGTGAGGCAAAGCGCGGTGTTATCGGACTCTTCCAGGCAGGCCTGAAGAATGAGCATTCCAGAGGCCTTTCCGTACGTTTCCGTGGTATCGATGATAAAGGAGTTGCATCCTACCTGTTGTCCCTGTACTGCTCCGCAGCCATCCTTGCAGATGACGCCATCGCAGTGCTTGAGGACGTGGAAGTAGGTGAGTACTATGATTACGACTAATCCCTATGCTGTTTCGGAGGCGGATCTTGGGCTTCCGAGCGCTGCGGATCTGGCCGCACTTGCAAATGCATATTTTCCGGATCTTACCACTGGGATCAGTGTCCCCACGGGAACCACCGTGTCAGACGCGGCAGTGAATCCGGGAGTAAACGGGGCGGCGGTCCCGGGAGCTGAGGAAGTAGCTGCCACAGCACCGGGGATCTCGGCAACCGAGGGCTTCGTACCGGTGATCCCGGAGGAGCCGGGAGATCCGTATGTTCCGGTGGATGCTTACATCACGCCGGTTCCCGCAGAGGTACCGCAGGTGTCCGCACCCGCATCGGCTGAAACCTCAGCAGTTCCGAATGTGCCGGTAACACCGGCATCTGCAGGGGCTGCACAGAGTGAGCCCGACTGGGGCGTTCCTCAGGCAGGGGCATATGCCTCTGCGCCGCAGGACGGAACCACACTGCCGGAGGCAGGAGCATTTGACTGGGAGAATCCCTTTGGTTATCCGACGGCCGGAAGTACTTCCTACGCACCCAAGGTACAGTCCAAAACGGAGGCTGAGGAGTATGACCGCAGGATCGATGCACCCACATCCCTTGGTGGTGACGGGGTGGCAGCGGCAGATGTATCCGGTGAGAAGGGAACCTCGAGAAATGATTCCATCCGCATCGGCAGCAAGACCCTGGCGCAGATCCGTGATGATTTTCCGATCCTTTCGGAACTGATCCACGGACAGCCGCTGGTATGGCTGGACAACGGTGCCACGACCCAGCGCCCGAAGCAGGTCATCGACCGAATCAGTTACTATTACACACATGAGAATTCCAACGTGCACCGCGGTGCACATACCCTGGCAGCGCGTTCTACGGATGCGTACGAGGCGGCACGGGATACCGTGCGGGATTTCATCGGAGCACCCAGCTCGGAGGAGATCATCTTCGTAAGAGGAACCACGGAAGCCATCAATCTGGTGGCCAACGCCTACGTGAAGCCGCAGCTGCAGCCGGGTGATGAGATCATCGTATCCATCCTGGAACATCATGCAAATATCGTTCCGTGGCAGCTGATCGCCCAAAAGACAGGGGCCGTGATCAAGGTCATTCCCTGTGATGAGACGGGCCAGCTGATCCTGTCGGAATATGAGAAGCTTTTTACCAAACGGACAAAGTTCGTTGCCGTAACCCATGTATCAAATGTACTTGGTACGGTAACTCCCATCGAGGAACTCATCGCCATCGCCCATCGGCACGGCGTGCGGATCCTGATCGACGGAGCACAGTCCGTAGCTCACATTCCGGTGAATGTATCCGCGCTGGATGCCGACTTCTTCGTCTTCTCCGGCCATAAGATCTTCGCGCCTACGGGTATCGGTGTGGTATATGGAAAGAAGGAACTGCTGGAAGCGGCAGAGCCTTATCATGGCGGCGGAAATATGATCGCCGACGTAACATTTGAACGGACCATCTATAACGGGATCCCCAACAAGTTCGAGGCAGGAACCGGAAGCATCGCAGATGCGGTGGGACTGGGGGCTGCACTGCAGTACCTGACCGAGATCGGTATGCCCTGTGTATATCGGTGGGAGCATGAACTGCTGCAGTATGCAATGCAGGAAATGCGTCGCATCCCGGGACTCACCCTCATCGGCACGGCTCTGAACAAGGCCTCCGTTCTGTCCTTCAAGCTGGACGGATACTCGGATGAGGAGGTTGGGAAGCGGCTGGATGCCTACGGCATCGCAGTTCGGACCGGACATCACTGTGCACAGCCGGTGCTGCGCCACTTCGGATACGAAGGATCGGTACGGCCTACGCTGGCACTGTACAACTCGCCGGATGATATCGACGCACTGGTGAAGGTGCTGAGGTCATTCGCATAGCACCTGTCATTCTGACAAAGACTGTGCAGGACTGATACGTATTCCCTGCCCGTGTGCGCAGAGGCGCACACGGCGCCGGGAAGCTTATATGATCCAAAACAGGATGACAGGATAAGTATGACTCACAGGGGATAACCCTCAAGGAGTTGAAAGTTCCAAGTTATAAGGTATAAAGAAAGTCGAAGGAACAATGAGCGACAGAATACGTGAAGAGGAGATCGACGGCATCGTAAAGCTGATCCTTGCCGACCTGAACGGCGAGAAGAACATCGATGCCGAAAATATAGAGAATAAGCCGGATAAGACGGAGGTCCGCAAGATCGTGAACCATCTGTCGCGGCTGGTGTTCCCGGGCTTCTTCCGGGACAGAACATTTAAGCTGTACAATCTGAAGAACAGTATCGCGGTTAATGTGGAGGATATCTTCTATCATCTGCAGAAGCAGGTGATGATGGCGCTGGACTTCTGTAAGCTTCGCGGAACCATGACGGAGGAGGACCGGGAGAAGGAGAGCTACCGTATCTGCCGGGTATACTTCGAACAGCTTCCCAAGGTGCGTGCCAAGGTGGAGACGGATCTGCTGGCAGCCTATGACGGAGACCCTGCCGCCTGCTGTCTGGAGGAGATCATCCTGGCATATCCGGGGCTTATGGCCACCACGGTGTACCGCCTGGCCCATGAGCTGTACCTTCTGAAGGTGCCGGTGATCCCGCGGCTGATGACGGAATATGCTCACTCGGAAACCGGAGTGGATATCCATCCGGGAGCCACCATCGGAGACAGCTTCTTCATTGATCACGGTACGGGCATCGTTGTCGGCGAGACCGCAGTGATCGGAAAGAATGTGAAAATCTATCAGGGCGTTACCATCGGTGCGCTGTCTACCCGCGGCGGCCAGAAACTGTCCGGTAAGAAGCGTCATCCCACCATTGGTGACAATGTTACCATCTATGCCGGGGCGTCCATCCTTGGCGGCGAGACGGTGATCGGAGAGAACTCCGTGATCGGCGGCAATACATTTATCACAAGCTCGGTTCCGGCCAATACCAGGGTCAGCATGAAGAACCCGGAGATGGAGTACACTACCAGGGACAACCGCCGTGTGAAGGAAGAGATAAAACAGAGTGAAGAATGGTTCTATATGATTTAACAGGAGGCATGAAAGATGAACATTACAGTAGCAGGTGTGAAGAAGGAAGTGGCTGACGGACTGACGGTGACGGCACTGATCCAGCAGGAAAATGTGGAGACTCCTCAGTATGTAACGGTATCCGTCAACGAGGAATTTATCGAATCCGGTGCATTTGAATCCACGGTCCTGAAGGAGGGCGATGAGGTGGAATTCCTGTACTTCATGGGAGGTGGAAGATAATGGCATTTACAAATGAGCAGCTGGAGCGCTACTCACGGCACATCATCCTGAAGGAGATCGGTGCCAAGGGTCAGAAGAAGCTCCTTAATGCAAAGGTGCTGATCATCGGTGCAGGCGGTCTGGGTGCTCCTGCGGCGCTGTATCTGGCAGCGGCCGGTGTGGGTACCATTGGTATCGTGGACGCCGACGTGGTGGATCTTTCCAACCTTCAGAGACAGGTGATCCACACCACAAATGATATCGGAAAGAAGAAGGTGGAATCCGCCGCAGAGACCATGCGCGCCATCAATCCGGATGTGAAGGTGAACACCTATTATGAATTCGTGAGCAGTGATAACATTCTGGATCTTATCAGCGAGTATGATTTTATCCTGGACGGAACGGACAACTTCCCGGCGAAGTTCCTGATCAATGATGCCTGCGTCATGGCGAAGAAACCCCTCAGTCATGCGGGGATCATCCGCTTCAAGGGACAGCTCACCACCATTATTCCGGGAGAGGGACCCTGCTATCGCTGTATCTTCAAGAATCCGCCTCCAAAGGATGCGGTTCCGACCTGTAAGCAGGCGGGTGTCATCGGCGCCATGGGAGGCGTGATCGGATCCCTGCAGGCCATGGAGGCTGTAAAGTACATCACAGGCGTGGGTGATCTGCTGGTAGGATATCTGCTGACCTACGATGCCCTGAAGATGGAGTTCCACAAGATCAAGCTTCCGCCCAGAGGAAAGGGATGCGCGGTCTGCTCCGATGAGCCGACGATCACGAAGCTGATCGACTATGAGCAGGCAGCCTGTGATTTCCATCCGGGAAGTAACGGCTGACGAAGATATCGATGAAGGAGAGGAACATTTGCCCGGAAATACAGCTCGGCTTCGTATCATAGCGGGGTGATGAGCAGTCAGCAACAGGAGAAGTGTACAGGAAGGTTAGGAGAGATTGATGAAGATTACCATCAGAAGATCGGATTTCATTCGGATGGCCGAGCATGCGATATCCCTGCAGCCGGAGGAGGTCTGCGGTGTGATCGGCGGAGTGGATCGGGAAGACGGGATCAGAGAGATCCGTAAGGTTTATCTTCTCACGAATATCGATCATACAAATGAACATTTTACCATAGACCCACGGGAGCAGTTGGCGTCCATAAAGGATATGCGGACGGAGGGGATCATCCCCCTCGGTAACTGGCATTCTCATCCGGAGACCCCGTCCCGGCCTTCCGCGGAGGATAAACGACTTGCCAATGACAGCAGAGCAAGCTATCTCATCCTGTCGCTTGCGGCAAAGGATCCGGTCCTGAATGCATTTCATGTGGAAGGTCCGGTGGAGGACAGGACTGCCCGGAAGGAAGAACTGATCCTCGTTGAGGACGGTCAGTCCGTGGAGGAAGCTGTGAGGCTTTATGAGCAAAAGAAAGAAAATGCAGAGCACGGAGAAAAATGCGGCGATGCGGATAGCAGCGGTGCAGGGAATGAAACGGAGGATAAAGAAGTGGATGAATTAACAGTAACGGACACAATCGATATAACGGATGTTACCTGCCCCATCACGTTTGTGAAAACCAAGGTGGCATTGGAGGAACTGGAGGACGGTGATATCCTGCAGGTACATATCAATGACGGGGAACCGATCCAGAATGTTCCTCGCAGCGTGAAGGAAGAAGGACATCTGGTGCTTCGGATCGATGATAACGGCGATGGCACATTTGAACTGTTTATCAAAAAGATCGGAGACTGATCCTTCCGCCCTGAACAGATTTCTGAAAAAACTACTTGACGAATGAGGTAAAAGTCAGTATGATAGATGTTGCGTCTGAAACAGGTTTCTGCTTCGGGTGCAACATCTTCATCAATCGGCGCGTGGCTCAGTTTGGTAGAGCGCTGCGTTCGGGACGCAGAGGTCGCAGGTTCAAATCCTGTCGCGCCGACACTGATAAAACCTGGGTTTTCCCGGGTTTTTCTTTTTGAATCCGCCTCTTCATTTCTACCTTTTTTCTACCCTTTTCCATAAACTCCTCCAAAAACTGCGATACGGCACCTGTCGGATATTTCTTTGTCCGACGGTGCCGAATCTTTTTTGAACTACGATTCCTCTTCTTCGTGTACTTCTTCTTTGTTATCTGCTTCCGTTTCCGGCTTTGGATCCTCTGCGGGCTTGATTAGCGCTTCCAGCCCTTTGGAAATGGTCTGCTTGGTTTCCTTCTCTTTCACCAGTGCATAGAACTTTGCCATGGTTCCCGGATCTGCATGCCCAGACCAGGTCATGACTTCTTTGAAATCCCATCCCTGATGAACCAGAAGGGATACGCAGGACTTCCGAAGTCCGTGAAGCGTGATCGCCTGCGGAAGGTCCGGATTTGCCTTAACGATCTGCTTAAAGACCTTTGACGGATAATCCGGGTAGAACAGCGAACCATCCTCATGCTTGAACACATAATCATTCTCGTGGTACGACGATCCACACAGCCAGCGGTAATGCTCCTCTTTCTTCTTCATTTCACGGAACATTTTCACCTGCTCCTCCGTGAGAGGAAACTCCCGTCGACTGGATTCCGTCTTTGTGGTATCCAAACGGTTGATCTCGGTGCCAACGGTAACCGTATGCTCGATGACAAGTACCGGATTCTTCACATTCAGCCGGACACTCTGCCACCGAAGTCCCAGAGCTTCTTCCCGACGAAGAGCGAAGAATACAGTTACATAGAAGAACTCGTACATCGGGTGGTCCTTCACTGCAGCCAGAAACTTTCGGATCTCTTCATAAGAGAAAAATGAATCACTCTGATTCTTCCGTTTCTTGTTCAGCACCGCAAGCCGTTTACTGATCTTTACCTTTTTCACGGGATTATACGGAAGGAGTCCTTTCTCCACTGCAAGCTCCATCACTGCCGTAAACACCATCTTGATGTCCTTAACCGTTCGCGGCTGGAGCTTGTCCTTCGTGAACAGTCCATCCAGAAAACACATGATCTTCGTTTCATCCATGTCACGAACCTTTACCCCGCCAAAATACTTGGTTACATATAGCAACTTATACTTATACGCAGCATAGGTTGTATTTGCGACTTCTCGATTCTTCAGCTCCAGAAATCGCTCGATCAGTTCCTCTATCGTAGTATTCCTTCCGAGCGTTTCATTTTTCCTGGAGTGCTTCCGCAGCTCGCGCATATCCTTCGCGAGCTGCAGATTCTCATCCGTATCCTTGAGTCCTGTGGATACCCAGACTCTCTTTCTGGTCTTCTTACCGCCTTCATATTCATACTCATTTTCAAGAATATACAGCATTCCTGATCTTGCCTGAATACCGACAGCTTTCTTTCCTTGTTTTCTCGGTCTTGCCATAGTGCTTCCTCCTTACCATGTGTAACCTCGCAGGATGTACTCTGCAAGGTACAGCTTCGGAATCCGATACTTTCCGGCTACTTTAATGGACTTCAGTTCACCGCTCTGAAGGAGCTTATAGACTGCCCGTTCCCCGATATCGAGGATCTTACGCACATCCTTTATTTCCAACACATCCGGATATCCATCCAGCATTCCTTCCGGCAGCTCCCATTTTTTCTTCTTCATGGTTCTCACTCCCTTCTGTCCCCGGAGAGAAGACACGCCTCATACCAGAGGCGGTTCACCTTTCCGGCAATGACGATCGCCTGCGGGTTCTTCTCCAAGAGTTCCTGATTCAGTTTACGGATGATGTCATAAGCCTTTGACTTCGATACATCCAGATCATTTGCTACAGTATCCGCTCCGATCATGAGCGGTTCCTTCGTTCTTTCCATAACATCACTTCCTTTTGAAAATATAGTATTTTTATTTAGTTTTCTACATTTTACTCCATCAGTATATTTATGTCAAATGTTTTTATTAAGTTTTTCTTTCCAAATCAAAAGAAATGTGTTAGTATGTTTGCAGAACACTAAATTCATATCTTAAAGGAGTGTGCTATGACCGTAGGGGAAAAGATTAGAAAGTACCGTTTACTGTGTGGAAAGACACAAAAAGAACTCGGCTTGGATCTCGGTTTCACCGCAAGAACCGCCGATGTTCGTGTAAATCAGTATGAAAAGGATAAAATGGCTCCAAAGGCTGAAATCCGCAGCCGGATTGCAGAAGTGCTCGGGGTACACCCCTCCGCACTCTCTGATGTAGATATACAGTCGGAGATTGATGTTTTACGCGTGCTCTTTTTGTTGGAAGAACAATATCACATGAAGATAGAACGGACCGAAGATCAGACTACCCTTACCTTTGATAATCATGATCCATCCATGGATGGTCTGAACAGCCTACTCTACGCATGGCAT
>CACYMQ010000010.1 GCA_902775555.1 uncultured Lachnospiraceae bacterium
CTGCTTTGCAGTTCCTCTTCTTCCTTTTGTCATATCCATGACTCCTTTCTGTAGATTTAGCTACGATCACTATGATGATTTAAATATAACCGCATTCCACACGGGAATATATCTTTTTTATTTCTCTTTTATCGTTTTCATGCTAAAATGAAAAAGGACCGGAAGGAGGTGCCCATGGATTTTGATAAGGAACTTTTCTACAAGGAATTCGTACAGCGTGAGGATGACTTTCTTCGCGCCCCCTATAACCCCGAGATCGAATTCTACAGCTGCATCAAATCCGGCGATGTGGAACGGGTACGGGAGCTCTGCAAGGACACGCTGAAGGACAAGCCCGGACTGGGCCGGCTCTCAAATGATCCTCTGCAGAATCTGAAGTATCATTTTGTCATCACCACCGCTCTTGTGGCCAGATACTGCATCCAGGGCGGCATGGAGCTGTCCGACGCCTACGGGCTCAGCGACTATTTCATCCTGAAGGCCGACAACTGCCGGCGGCATCCGAAGATGAGCATCGAGTATGCCAAGCGGATGCGGGAGCTCCGGAAGAATTCCATCACCTCCGTGGAGATCGCCAGATGCATCGATTATATCTATGACCACCTGCACGCAAGGATCACCATCAAGGATCTGGCTTCCCATGTCCATATGAATGAAAGCCATCTGTCCAGGCAGTTCAAGAAAGAGGTCGGGATCCCCGTCAGCAGCTATATCCGGCGCCGGAAACTGGAAACCGCCAAGAACATGCTGATATACTCCGACTATCGTCCCGCTGAGATCGCCAGCATCCTGGCCTTCCCCAGCCAAAGCTACTTTACGGAGATCTTCCACAAGTATACCGGTATGACTCCCACTGACTACAAAAAGGCAAATTTCCGCCAGAGCATGGATGGTGTCGAGGGCATATCCGATTGACTCTGCCCCCTAAAACTGATACTATTATGTATGTGTGCGGTATCGCCACACCCTGCAACCCTGAGCTGCCAGCGGCCGGCAGAAGAAAACAGCCGGGGCCGGTCTGAGGGACATTTTCGGTAAAAGAAGGACGCGGCAGTATGAAAAAACATTTTACATTAAGAGACGGAAATGTCCTTGCTTACGAAGATATCGGGCAAGGAGCGGAAACCGTGGTCTTCCTGCACGGGTGGACCAGTAACCGGAAGATCTACCGGGAACCGGCGAAGATGCTGTCCCACGAGGCCAGATGCATCATTTACGATCAGCGCGGACACAGTGACAGCCGGAAGGCGGGCGGAACCGAGGAGGATCCCGTCACCATGGAGACCCTTGCCACAGACCTGCACGAGATCATTACCGGTCTTTCACTGGCTCCCGTCACACTCGTGGGCTGGTCCATGGGTGCAGGGGTGATCATGAACTATGTAAGGCTCTTTGGCTGTGAAGGGATCAAGCAGGTGATCCTCTGTGATATGACCCCGAAGCAGCTGAACGATGAGACCTGGAACCTGGGCCTCATGCGCGGGAAATACACCCGGGAGAAAATGGAAATGGATGAAGGTGTGAATTTCCATGACCTGTATCTGAAGTTTGCAAGAAAGGCCCTCTCCCAGAAGAAGTTCCATCCGGACTTCCTGCTGCGTATCGCTATCTGGAGAAAGCTGATGAACTACGATACCACGGTTTTGGAAACCCTTTCCAGATCCATGAAACTGCAGGACAACCGGGATGTGATCCCCACCATCACCTGTCCCGTCACCTATTTCTACGCAGATCCCGGAACGATCTTCCTTCCGGGCCTGAAGGACTGGTACAGGGAAAATGTAAAGTCTGCCTACCGGGAGATCCCATTTCCGGACAGTTCCCATATGCTGGTGAGCGAATATCCTGTCCGGTTCGCCGAAGAGGTGGGAAAGAGCCTGGCCGTCTATCACAGACGCCGCCAGACAAACTGATTAGGAAGTTCCGGGCAACCGTATACGCCCGATCAACCCCATAATATTGTTACAAGGAGGAGGAACATGGAGGAAAGATTTAAGAAACTGGCCGCACAGTACTGTACGGTTGCTGCAGAAGACATGAAGGATGATATGCGTTTTCGTGAGGACATGGGATTCAGCTCGCTGGACCTCATGACATTTCTCGGTGATCTCGAGGACGAATTCGATGTAGAACTTTCCCTGGAGCAGAATGCCGATAAGCTGGCACAGCTGCAGACAGTGGGCGGTGCCATCGCATATCTGAAGGAAAAGATGGAGGTTCAGTAATGGAGAAAACGATTTACACTTTATGGAATACCAGCGTTGAGAAGCATGCCGACCTCCCCGCCATCCGTTGGCTGGAAGGCAAAGAGGTAAAGGAGATCTCCTACGGCGCGCTGAATGAAAAGGCCCTCAATGTCAAGAAGGGACTTGCAGCAAAGGGCTTCTCGGGTGCGCACCTCGCCCTGATCGGCGTAAGCAGCGTAGAATGGATGCAGACATATCTCGGTATCACAACCGGCGGAAATGTAGCGATCCCCCTGGACATCCTGCTTCCCCCGAAGGAACTGATAGAGCTTCTGGTTCGTTCGGATTCCGAAGGCGTATTCCTGGATCCCCGTCTGGCTCCGCTGGCACCGGCCATCAAGGCATCCTGCCCGAAGATCCGCGGTATCTGGTTCTTCACTCCCGTGGAGGGTGCCGAGACCGTGCAGGACCTGGCAGACGCAGGTGCTGCAGCCGGTGATGTTGCCCTGACAGAACCTCTCGGTTCCGATATTGCCACCATCGTATATACCTCCGGAACCACCGGAAAGAGCAAGGGTGTTCTTCTCACCCAGGAGAACCTCTATTCAAATGTAGAAGCCATCATTTACAACGTGGATCCCGGCGTGGTCTTCATGAGCGTACTTCCGGTCCACCATGCATTCTGCCTGGTCATGGACTGGATGCAGGCCTTCTGGATGGGTGCCGTTGTATGTATCAACGATTCCTTCCTTCATATGGTACGGAACATGTCCATCTTCAAGCCGGACGTTATGCTGATGGTTCCCCTGATGATCGAAACCATTTACAAGCGTCTGAAGGCTGCCGCAGATCCGAATATCCCGCCTGCCCTCATCGGACAGAAGGTGTTCGGCGGAAAGCTGAAGCACGTCTTCACCGGAGGTGCTCATCTGGAGCCCTTCTATATCGATGAATTTGCAAAATACGGCGTAATGGTACTGGAAGGCTATGGCATGTCCGAGTGTTCGCCCGTCATTTCCTCCAACCGCGTCAGGTCCTATAAGCCCGGTTCCATCGGACGTCCTCTCCCCGGCGTGGAGATCTCCTTTGCCGACAACGGCGAGATCCTTGTAAAGAGCGCCAGTGTCATGAAGGGCTACTACAAGATGGAAGAAGAGACAAATGAGGCACTGAAGGACGGCTGGCTCCATACCGGAGACAAGGGCTACATGGATGAGGACGGTTTCCTCTTCATCAACGGCCGTGTAAAGAACCTGATCATCCTCTCCAACGGCGAGAATGTATCCCCGGAGGAGATCGAAGGAACGCTCTGCTTGAATGATCTGATCGAAGAAGTCGTAGTCATGGGCGAAGGAAACGGCCTTACCGCTCATATCTATGCTTCTCCCGAGCTGACAGAGGGCTGGGCCCCCGAGAAGGTACAGGAAGAGCTGCAGAAGATCCTCGACAAGTTCAATGAAGAGCAGCCCTCTTACCGCCGCCTGACGAAGCTGGTGGTAAGAAAGAACCCCTTCATCAAGAATGCAACGAGAAAGATCCTGCGCCACGAGGCACACAGGGATGAGCCGGTTGCTCCTCCTGCTCAGGGCTAACCCATGTCATCCTGAGCGTAGCGAAGGACCTTGCGACTCATGTCATCCTGAGCGTAGCGAAGGATCTTTACAGATAGATTCTTCGGCCTAACGGCCTCAGAATGACACCACTCGTCATCCTGAGCGTAGCGAAGGATCTTTACATATCAGTAACAGAAAAAGAGATCGAAAGGACATTCCATCCTTCCGATCTCTCTTTTTCTTTGGGCAAAGCCCGATGAATCATTATCCGTAATCTGATAATTCCTTCCACTCCGGATTCAATGATTCTACCAATTGGTTCTTTTTTTCTCTTTTCCAGCCTTTGATCTCTTTTTCTCTGGATATAGCATCGATTATGCTTCCACAGTCTTCACAGTATACAAGTTTATGAACGTTATACTTTTTTGTGAAACCATCGACCAGACCATTCTTATGCTCATATAATCGTCTGTTTAGGTCGTTTGTGACGCCGACATACATCACCTTATTATTCCAGTTTGTCAAAATGTATACATAGTAGTTATTCATGCATTAATCCTTTTAAGATCCTTCGCTTCGCTCAGGTTGACAACACCTTGTCATTCTGAGGGCGAAGCCCGAAGAATCCTATCTTGTAAAGATCCTTCGCTTCGCTCAGGATGACACGGGTAGCAGGATACTTCGCTTCGCTCAGGTTGACATAAAGTTTTTGTAAAGATCCTTCGCTTCGCTCAGGATGACATGGACGCAGGATGACATGGGCTCAGGATGACAGGATGGTACTATACGGTTCCCATCAGCTCACCCAGGGTGATGGAGGGGTTCTCGATCCCCTTGAACATCACTCTCATCATGTAATAATACAGCACCTCCATGTCCTGTTCCGTAAGGTCCGCCGTCTGGTAATGGTACGAGAATTCCATCTCTCCCTTGGGGGTATGGGATACGGTCAGATACATCTTCTTCGTAGCTGCTCCGTTGGCAAACCACTTGAAGTATACCGGGATCCCTCCGGTTCCCTTTCCGATGGCATCTGCAGTAATGGGCTGATAGGTAAGATAACAGCTGACATAGGTGGTATGCTTCGGTGTCTTATATCTCCTGCGCATCTCCTCCCTGAGGAGCTCAGGGTCATAATTGGCATGCATGTAGGTGAGATTCTGTAGCTGCTGCAGCTCCTTCAATGCATCCATAAAGCTCATGTCCGCCGAAAAAACGGTCCTGCAGGGGAAGGTAATGGTACGGCTTCCTCCGGATGCCCATTCATCCTGGGTGGACCTTCTGGAAAGGAAGTTCTCCACCGTGATATCCTCCTGTCCTCCGTTCACCTTGGAAAGGTAGGTCCGCATGGTAAGAAGGATCAGATTCGTGGGTGAGATCTGATTCGTCTTGCAGAAATCGATCACCCGGCTCACCGGTTCCGGCTCCAGATAATAATTCTTTACTGTTACAAAGAGATTCTTTCTCTCGATATCCGCAGCCCGAAGCTCCGGCTTGCGGTGCTTCTTTCTGGCCTTCTCCAGAGGTCCGGGGCCCTGGATATCGGAATACAGGGGCTCTCCGTACTTATCCAGCTGCGATTCCCAGAACTTCCTGTCCTTCTCCCGGCGCTTCGGATTGTTGGCCTTGTCCAGTTCCTTCACCAGCAGCTGCTCGAAATCCGCCGGATCCTTCGGCATCGGTTTTCCCAAAGCCAGGTGGGCATAGATCCCATAGAGATCCGCAATGATCACATAGAGTCCGCTGGAATCGATCAAACGATGGTCCATATGAAGGAAAATGCCATGATATCCGTCCGGCAGATGCATCAGCTTAAACTCACACATAGGGATATCATTTCCGTCAAATGTATGATATGCCCATTCCTGCATGATGGCTTCCGCTTCCTCACGGGTCTTGTCCGACAGATCCACCGTCGGGATCTCTCCCATATCCGTATCCTCGGGTACAAAATACTGCTGCACATTTCCCTTCTTATCCGGCGCCGTGAACTGCAGCCGCATGCATCCCTGCCGCTTATACAGCATACGGATGCTCTGCTCCATCAGATCCATCTGCATGGGGATCTGAAGGGCGGATACGATGGACAGTCCCGCCACCTGCTGGGTCCCGTATTCATTGATCCACAGATTATGCATATTCTCCGCCGGTGTAAGTGGATAATAAGTCATTTCAAAAGTCCCCCTTTATTTGAGTATATTAATAAATTTCGGCACCATGGCCTTCTCGTCATCCTTCTTCAGCTGCTCGATGATCGCTTCTGCCGTAAGCTCTTCTTCCTCCCTGATATCCGCTGCAAGAGACATCTCATTGATCTCGGTATCAAAGGTCATGTAGCACTTCGCCTCGGTGATGGCCGGCAGTGCCAGAAGGCTGTCTTCCAGCGCCTTCAGATCATAGTATACACGTCCGTGCGCTCCGTCGGTCAGGACCTTACGTCCGGCATCCTCAAGGAAGTCCACGGTTCCGTCCGGAAGGATCCTTGCGGTCAGTCCGGTATTGTATACCATACCCGGTCCGAAGGGATACTGATGAACCTCCGTATAATGGGACGGTTCATAATCCATGATGCAGAGGCTTCCCCATGCACCGAAGGGTTTCTTTCTGTACTCGTCATCCAGGATATAGATCCGTACCGGATCCTCCTCTCCGGTAGCGGGAAGAAGCACTTCCTTCGCCGCCTCATTCAGCCTGCCTGCCGGACAGTAGAAATGCTTCGGGTAGGCATCTGCCGGTATATGCTTCTTCAGGCATCGTACCGAAGGCTCCGAGAGCATGGCCCGGAGGATCTCCTCGAAGCAGGTAAGGAACAGCTCCAGTACACTCCGGTCAAAACGGTTCTCCCAGTAACGAAGCTCCAAATAATATCCCTTATCATCATTCATTACCTGCAGATGGAAGGGAAGGGAATCCAGCTGTACATGGATCCTCTCCGTATCCTTGCCGCCGATCTGGTCTACCTCAAGGATGTCTCCCTGGAACTGGAAGAACATCTCCCCCTCTCTCGGGCAGCTGGTGACGGACTTCATGGTGGACAGGATCTGCTTTCCGGTCCTCTTCAGAAGCTCATCCACCGTCTCGTGCGGGATCCGGTTAAACCGGCTGTAATAGGTCCGGAAGATGGATCCGGCCAGGCGGTTCCACCGGCTGTCGGTACGACCACTGTGGATGGAGGAACAGAAGACATCCTCCTCATCCGAGAAGAGGTGGATACAGTAATTAAATGCGGTGATGAAGTACACATTTTCGGATACACCGTGTTCCTTACCGAAGTAAAGCACTTTCTTTCTGGGTACCCGGGACAGCCGCCGGCGGATGGAACCGTAAACACCCTCGGACAGATCCTGCTCTCCGCCCCTCGCCAGGATACTTCTGGAGAGTCTCAGATCCTTCATCAGTTCTGCCGTAGCCACAACATCCTTTGCACGCTTTCCGTTCTGTGCCGTCGCACAGTTATCCAGGATATATTCATAACCCGTGTATTCTCCCTCGGGTTCGACCGGCTTGCCCTCGTAGGCCTTTGCCAGATCCTCCAGAAGGATATTCATCGTCATACCGTCGCCCATAAAATGTGCCACATCAAAGAAGAGATAGGTATGCTCCTCACCCAGGAAGATGCGGATATGTACCAGATCATCATCCTCCCGGAACCGGAAGGGCACGATGGTCTTCTGAATGATCTCCTGCGCTTCTTCATCCTTGATCTCTTCCACCGGAATATCGATCACACGGTCGTCATGCCGGTAGATCCCCAGATACCGGGTCTCCGTCGGCTTAACGATGGCCTTCAGTGTAGGATGGGCATCCAGCACATCATAAATGGCCTTCTTCAGCCGTTCCACATCGATATCCTTTGACATCTTAAATGCAAAGGGCAGATTGCCCGTAGTATTTCCCGGGATCACATATGCAAAATACATCTGCATGCTGGTAAGCGGATATACATCCCTCTTCGAGAGATCCGTCTTCACCTCTTCTGCTCCGCCGGTAAAGAATTCTTCCAGCTTCAGGATGGACGAATGATCCATCAGTTCCGAAAGGGAGATGGTCAGGTTCAGTTCGTCCTTGATACCGGAGATCAGCATGGTGGAGCCGAGGGAATCCAGTCCCACATCGTACAGGTCGTCGTCGACGGAGAAGTTCTCCGTTCCCAGTTCCCTTGCAACCAACAGGAAGAGCTTCTTCTGCAGCTCCGTCTCCGGAAGCTTCCGTACCTTCTCCTTCTCTTCGGCTTTCGCCTTCTCCTCAAAGAGTTTGTTCCTTGCGATCTTCTTGGACGAAGTCTTGGGGAACGGATGATTTCTGAGCGTCACCTTTGCGATCCGTGCATAAGGCGGAAGCTCCTCATTATGCTTTGCCACGATCTCCTCCACCACGGGAGCAATATCGGTAATTCCTGTCTTCTCCGCATATTCAAAGTTCGGATATACTTCCGCAACGATCCGGTCACCCTCGCCGTATGCAACGATATCCTCCACGATCCGGTCGGAATCGAATTTATTCTCGATCAGCTCCGGAGATACATTCTCACCGTTGGAGAGAATGATCAGGTTCTTGATCCGTCCGTTCAGGAAGAGGAATCCGTCCTCATCCAGATAACCGGTATCTCCCGTACGAAGGAAACCGTCTTCCAGAAGTACTTCCTTCGTAAGCTCTTCGTCATTATAATATCCCTGCATGACAGAGGGACTCTTCACCTGGATCTCCCCGTCCACGATGCGGATCACTGCGCCGGTCACGGGGCGTCCTACGGACTCGATCTTCTCGGGATGCTCATAATCCGGAATGGTGATCTTCGGTGCACACTCGGACATACCATAGCCCTGTGCTGCCGTGATGCCCAGCTCCATCAACTGATGGGACAGCTCGCCGGACAGATATCCTCCGCCGCTGACCAGCCGGTTCAACCGGTCTCCCATTACTTCGGCCCGGAGCTTCAGGACGGACTCTTCAGGGCGCTGCTGCTTCAGCATGGCTACACGGTTGCAGAGCATTTTCGCCATCATGGGTACGACACGCATGACCGTAGGCCGGAAGAGCTTCATGTAATACAGCATCCGGGACAGGTCATTGCACTGGCAGAGCGTACTGCCGTAACGCATCACCAGAAGCACATCACTGCTGATACAGAAGATGTGATGGATCGGAAGTACATTCAGGCAGACCTCCTGATAGTCGTCCACACAGAACAGGTTATCGATCAGATTGCCATGGGACAGCATAACGCCCTTTCCGTGTCCCGTGGTCCCGGAGGTGAAGATGATCATGGCCGTATCCTCCGGGCGGATCCTCCAGGAGGTATCCTGTCCGCGGTAAACCCGATGGATCATGGGCACGCTCCTGATATTCTTTACTACCTGCATAGCAACAAAACGCTTGATGAATTTACATTTCTTCTTTATCACATCAAACTGGGATTTAAAGGAATAATCGAGGAACAGGATATCCACATCCGCTTTCTTCAGATTCTCGATCAGTGTATCCGTGGAAGCCTGGATATCAAGCGGGATCGACACACCGCCGCCACAGGGCGTTCCCAGCAGGACCGTCAGGTATTCATAGCTGCATTTCCCCAATAATGCAACATGGGCGGGATGCCCGTATTTTTCGCTCTGGGCATGGATGTAACAGGCCACTGCCAGCGTGTCCTGCACAAAAGTACCGTAACCCCTTTCATAGATCCTGTCATCTCTTTCATACCGGTAGAAAATGTTGTTCTCAAAATCATCTCCCACACGACGGACCAGATCCTTCAACGTTTTCGTGTTATTATACGTGATCATGTTCCCCTCTCCTTCCTTCTACATCGATCAACGCCGTCTATACAAAATTATAAAATTTACCCCTCTATATTTCAACAAAAAAAATCAGCCGGAACAAATAAATCCGGCTGATCTTTCTGTCTGTTTTATCCCCCGGGAACGGATGCTCCCGATAACCCTTATCATCCCCAAAGAGTTTCCTGATTCACTCCGTTCAGATCATGTCCCTGGATCACACTGATCATCCTGGTCCGGTCTTCCTTCAGATAGGTTATGATACCCGGATCATTCTGTATAAACGTCCTCAGCTCCACATTATCCAGATACAGATCCGTATCCTCATTCATTCCGCCCAGCACGATGCAGCCGGTACCGGTTCCCCGCAGTGCAAGATTCGCCTTCTCCACGTGAATGCTGCTCTCCCCGTTCAGGGCACCGATCACCGTTCCGATATCCGCCCCCTGACTGAGGGACAGATTGGAATTGACAACGGACAGATCCATTCTCTTTCCATGACTGGTACCCAGCATGGTGATCTCATGTCCTCCGAGATTACATTTCATGGAGGTCTGTGAGATCTCCAGTTTCACGGAGCCGTCCATGGATCCGATCCCCACACCTTCCGTAGGCGACATATCGATCTCCATGTGACATTTATGAATATGGAAATCCATATCTCCCGTCCAGGCCCCGACACCGATACAGCGGTCGCCGTTTCCTTCCAGAGTGTATTTTCCCCGTTGGATGGCAAGTTTTCCTCCCAGGCCGGATCCGATGCAGATCCCTTCCCTGCCCTTCGTCACGATATGAAGCTCGCCGTCCTGATTCAGTGTGATCCCGCCGTGGCCTTCTCCGGCGTAGTTTCCGATCCCGAAGGCTCCCGACTGGTTCAGTATGATCTCCAGATCTCCTTCACCCTCCAAAGTGAACTGCGCGGATTCCGGCACACGGATGCCGCCGTCATTGAAATGGTTCTCGCCCCTCAGTACGAGATTCACCTTCGAATCCCTTCCCAGCTCGATACAGGGGCGGTTCTTCACATTCGAGAAATACACATTCTCCAGCGTGATCCTTCCCTCATAGCCGGGTTCCACGATCATATGGATATCGGTCTTAAGACCCGGTGTCCCGATGACGGAGATATCCTTATATACCATATTCTCGGCACCGACGATGATATCCGTGTTCCCGTCCCTCACCAGGACATTCAGAGGGATGCGGTTCGTCCGGCCGGCCTTGTAGATATGCTTCTTCTGACCATCCATCTGCTCCTGCTTATAGGACACGATCTCTCTGCGGATCTTCTCATCGATCTCCCGGACCACCTCCGCCGAAGGACGCGCGGTATAGAAGCCCTGGATGAGATCGGCTCCCAGATGGATCACCATCTGCAGCTCCTCCGGGGTCTCAACGCCTTCGGCCAGTGCCAGGATGCCATTTGCATGACAGAACTCTATGATCTCTCTTACAAAATGCTGCTTCTGCGGTTTGATCTGGATCTCCGAAAGAAGCGAGCGGTCGATCTTCACATAATTCGGCATGTACCGGAGCAGGTTGCTGACATTCGAATAACCGGTGCCGTAATCGTCAACCGCCAGCTCGATGCCGAGGCTGCGGTAATGCTCCTTCGTTGCCTCCAGTTCTTCATCGGAGAGTTCCGCCTCTTCGGTCAGTTCCACGACCACGGTCTCCGAATTCCGTGTCAGATAGGCGTCCACCTTCTCCCGGTCTTCCCCTTTTAACCAGGTTCCCGGGATACTGTTGATGAAGACCTTTCTGTCCCTGAACAGTTCCTCCTGACTGTCCACCCTGTCCAGTATATTCAGGAAGGTAGCTCTCTCCACATCCTCCATCCGCCCCATCATTCCCGCATAACGGATAATGGTGAGGGGAGGGATCTTCTTCTCCGTATCGGAGCGCATCAGGGCTTCGTAGGAATAGATGCTTCCGTCCGTCGCACGGACGATGGGCTGGAAATGATACGTGAACAGATTATGATCCAGGAGATTCTCCACCAGATAATACTCCTGCTTCTCCTCGTCGGACAGTTTCTCATCCCTCCGGCCGGATTCGAACTTGTTGACCGGATGATTTCTCTCTTCAAGGATCCGGATCACCAGATTTCTGCGGACGCTTTCCAGACCACAGGAGATCTGGCCCATCCACAGACGATAGACCTCATCATAGCACCTGGGATTATCTCCGTACCCCACAACCGCATAGCCGAAGCACTTGTCCTCGTAGTAGAAGGGCGTGAAGAAGAAGGCTTTCGGACGTTCCGAGGGATCCTCCAGTTCCGGGAGCATCTCCGATGTATCAAAGCTTTCCGTCAGGCCTGCCACATTTTCCAATCCGTCCTTCCGGTAACTGACCGCACGGATCATCCGCTTTGCATAACCCATGTTGGTGGAATGGATCTCGGCGCTTTCTTCCATATCCTTCCACTGTTCCGACAGACACAGGACAAAGCCCACAACATCCGTCAGCTGATACAGATAGGAATAAACCCCCTGAAGATAGCCGGTAAGGGTATCCTCGTTCATGAGATTCGGGAGCATGGAATTGTAGACTGACCGGAAACCTTCCTCGGAGATCTCGGTCTCCCAGCGGTCACGCCGGAATTCCCGGTCCGCCGAACCCGATCTCATCTGACAGCCGCAGCTCTCACCGATGAAGAGCTCCGTACTCACCTTATATTCGGGAACCTCCGTTCCCCGGATCTTCGCATCCAGATACTCCGCTGCATATCGTCCGTTGGCACCCGCCGGCATAATGGGAGAAGTGATGGGTTTCGGGCTCCTCCGCCCTTCCTCCGTACAGTCAAAGCCCACCACCGCCACGTCCTCCGGCACGCGGATCCCCCGGTTGGTAAGGGATCTGCACAGCCCGATGGCCATACAGTCATTTGCACAGGCCACTGCCTCCGGCAGCCCCCGGGGAGAGCCGAGCAGCTGCTTTGCGCAGATCTCTCCGCTGGTATACCAGAAGTCTCCGAAGATCACCCTGTCCTCCGATACTTCCAGTCCATGATCCTTCATGGCATCCCGATAGGCACTCAGTCTCTCTTTCGCATGCTCATGCCACTTCTTTCCGGACAGATAGGCTATATCCTTAAAGCCGTGATGTTCGATCAGGTGCTCCATCAGCCGGTACGTAGGCTGATATCCGTCCGTCATGATGCTTTCGAAGTGATCACTCTTTCTGTCGATCACGAGCACCGGTCCGTGAAATGTATTATGAAGTCTGGTCTCTATCTCTTCCGCAAGCCGCGGGGTCTGTACCGAATCCTTCAGGAAGACGATCCCGTCCAGCTTCTCCGGATTGATCAGCCGGAAGATATTTCCTTCCGCGATCTCCCGTTCCACGGAATCCTGATATTTCCTGTACATGGAAAAAACGCAGACATCCATATCCGACGCAAATGCCTGCTCCAGAAAGCCCTCTATGAAATGTCTCTGGTATTCCTCGTCCGCCTGTCCTGTGATAACCCCCAGTCTCTTTCTGTAACCCATGGCAAGTCCCTCCTCTGTCTGATGTCTTCCGTCCCTTAAATGTGATAGGAAATGTCCTGTGTTCAGTATAGCAGAAAGCGCCGGTCCTTTACAACCTGAAGCGCATATCAGTTGAGGACCTGCCGTGGGAAAATGATCTGCTTCTTATTGTCCAGGACCACATATTCCACGACTCCCTCCGCAGTAAGCGTGATCTTGACCTGGATCATCTGACCCCTGTACTGATCCGGGATCCTGCAGGTCCCTATGGGCACGTCATATTCACGGTTCCTGTAATTCCCGGAATAGAAGCAGAGTACATTATCGTGGGACGCCAGAAGGTCCACGATATTCTGCATGGGAAGCGGGCGGTTCCGCCGGAACACCTCAACCAGTTCCCCTCCAACGCCGGAGGATATACTGATCCCTTCCATACTGCTGTCCACCAGATAGCACTTACGCATCCCGTCGTAGGAGACATCCTCCAGTTTCAGCAAATGATACATGGCCCCGCGTACGGATTCATTTTCCATGATCTCGGCTTCCCCGTCAAAACAGCCTTCCAGACTTTCTTTAAAAAGCTCCCCTGCAGCTCCGGCATATTCGTCAACCGTGAGATACAGCTTCTCCGCCCTGTCCTCAAAGGACATTTCCTGTTCCGTATACAGGGCTTTCAGTTCGGACTGCAGCCGCTTCGTGAGCTGCTCCGCGGTGGGAAGTTCCCTCAGCATGAGATTTGCCGACCCTTTCACCGTCAGCACATCTCCGTCTGCCTGGAACAGCAGAAGCTCCGCATAGTCGGAGTAAACGCATCCCAGCAGCACATTTTCCTGCTCCTGTCCCATGGTCTGATACATCTGCAGCGCGGCAGCCAGGGATCCACGCATGAGAAATCTGAGCTTCAGGCCGCATTCCTCCGCAGCGGTCTTGATTCGCTCCCTCTCCGCATAACTGCAATAGGCGGGAACCACGCAGATCGCCTCGGATATGGTGATCCCGCTGAATCCGATCATATCCTTCGTCATTCGGAGCAGCCCCGAAAGCGCTCCCGGGATCGTAAAGAGTTCCTTCGTCCGGAATCCTCTTGTATTCGTAAGTACCTCTGTTTCAATGGTTTTTCCGTCAAAGTAGGAATAGGAGATCATATCCCCCGTAAGATCCAGGCCTGCTAACATAAATACCCTCCCGTTAACTCATAATACAACTACCTGATCACTTCTCTTCGTTCCCTGTCCCGGGCCGGTCGTCTAGTACACCACCCGGTTACGTCCGCTTGTCTTGCCCAGATACAGCTTCTCATCCGCTTCCTTGATCGTTGCCTCCGTATTCCCGCTGAAATCGTATTCCGTAAGGCCGAAGGTCATGGTCACATGGATCCCGGCATCTCCCACAGGGATGATCATCTTCTCTATGTGAGATCTCAGATCCTCCAGGATCACGCGGGCCTCATCTCCGTTCAGCCCCTGGAATACCATCAGGAACTCTTCTCCTCCCCAGCGGGCCACAAGGGATCCTTCCGTTCCGCAGGTCCGAAGAGCATCCGCGATTGCCTTCAGCACCGCATCCCCCGCGTCATGTCCGTATCTGTCATTTACCTTCTTGAAGAAATCGATATCTCCCATGGCCACACTGACTGCCGGAAGATTGGAGGACTGTTCCAGGCTCCCAAGGTACTCACTGACATACCGCCGGTTGTAGAGCCCCGTCAGCTGATCCGTATTGGCTTCCCGTACCAGACGGGTATTGTACTTCATAAGTTTGGATTCTTCGAGAGTTTCTCTATGACCGTAGATATAGGAAATGATCACCACCGACAGAAATACGGCCGAGATATTGACACTCTGGATCAGCTTGCCCGAGACTTCACTGATCTTCACCTCGGAAGGCGTCCCGCTGTAAATGAAGATCGTAAAGATGCGGGCAGCCAGGACGATCACCGTCAGGATGATCTTGAAGGACAGGCTCCCATGGACGGCGAAAAAACTGATCATGAGTATGATGATGAAATAATTCTGCATGCCGGCACTCCAGCCGAAGCATGGGATCATCGAAAGACTGTAGCAAAATGCAAACAGCAGAAACAGGAACAGCGAGACAGCTGTCCTGAAAAAGTACGTACATATAAAAAGTATGGGGATACTCAGAAAGATGAGCGTGATCCGGACCGGAAATGCTTCAAGCACAGGAAAGCCCGCAAATATCAGATTCAGGATATCTGCAAGCAAAATGATGATATAAAAGATCCGTACCGTGACCACGCCCTTCTTGGTCTCATTTTCGAACCGGACATCTCTCTTGATCAGATCAACAATTCCCATATTGATCACTACCCCTGTAAAGACACTACCCCATTAATTATCTTTATCTACCTCAAATACCAGTGTGGCGGTTCTTGTCTCATTGATGAGTACCAGTGTGTCCTCTTCGATATCCGCCTCCATCTTCGGAGCCTTACCTGCGAAATCGATCATGAAATGCTTGGGATCGCTTCCTTCCACCGTACCGTCAAGTGCCATTTCCTCGATCACGACCTTGCAGGTCTTTCCGTCTGTGGAGAAGGACGGGATCGTCGGATTCTCCATCTTGGAATACACTTCCATGGTCATGGTCTTCCCGTTGATGGTGGACTCCACGAATTTCCACTTGGATGTGATCGGCTGATCCTTTCCGCAGCCGCAGAGCAGTACCAGTACCATCGAAAGCAGCAGACCCAACACTCTCTTCTTCATTTTTTCATTCCCCCCAATATACTTGTAGTGTTCACCTTTGATTCTGAAAAGAACCACATTGTATTGTATCACGTAACGCCCTTTGCATCAAATAAAAAAAAGTACACCAAGGACAACTGCGAACTCATAACTCTCTCAGCTTCCATAGGGCACTTCTGTGGCCTCTTTTTATGATACTGTAGGAAACACCCATTTTCTTCGAGATATCCGCCAGAGAGACTCCCGAATAATAATGCAGAATGATGATATCTCTTTGGAACTCGGGAAGCTCCTTCAGTGCTCTCCCGAGTTCCTTAAGTGTTTCCTCTCTCAGCAGTTCTTCCGTGAAATCCGGAAGAACCGGTTCAAAATGCTCCAGGGGCAGGGTTTCTTTCCTCGTCCGGTAATAATCCGTAAGTGTATTTCTGGAGATCACGTAGAGATAGGACGAAAGTCCCGTATCCCTGTTCTTCTCCAGATGCTCCCACGCCTTTCGGAAGACTTCACTGCAAAGATCATCCGCGTCCTCTTTCGAGTCGACATGCCCCTGAAAATAGGAATGGATCTTAGGTTGGAAGGTATGCCATGCCTCCTCAAACCTTTCTCTGTCCGTCATCCTTTCTCTCCCTCATGTCAGCGAAACCTGCCGCGACCATTTCCAGTGCATCATCATCGATCGGTACCGGATTGGAATCGTATCTGCCCAGGGAATCATCGATCATTCTCTGCAACGCAGAGTTCTGCTCAAACCTCTGATAATCAAAGAGAAGTTTCAGTCTTGTTTTATCCATAGATCTACTCCCCCGGTCTCACCGATACAGGCATCAGCCCGTCAGACCGACCGGATCCCGGACGAACCGTCATTGTAGCGGTTTCTCTGGCCGGTAGCTTTCTTGATCTCCTCGGCTGCTTTCCGTAAAACATTGTCGGGGCTTGTGTTAAACACCGCTGCTGCGCTCTTGGGTTTCAGATTATTTGTAACCGATAATCCTCCTGCCACTTCATCAAGTGCGTCATCACTGATCTCAACCAGATCGTTCAGTTTCTTTTCTTCCATAATGCGATCCTCCTTTTGAATCCATTTTTCTCTCTCTATATGTTTATACGATGAAATCACCCCACGGGACGAAAAAAATGTATCTTTTTTTATAGTATACTCAGAGCCCGCCGAAATCAAGCATTCTTCGGAGAAAGATCCGGCAGCTGCCGGGCAACCAGATCGGAAAACATTCCCTTCGCTTCCATCAGCTGCTCATAGGTTCCTTCTTCCATGATCCGTCCATGCTCCAGCACCAGGATCCTGTCACAGTGCCGTATGGTGGACAGTCTGTGAGCGATCACGATCCTCGTGCACTTCAGCGCATCCAACGCCTCGGATACTTTCCTCTGTGTCTTATTGTCGAGCGCACTTGTGGCCTCGTCAAAGATCAGGAGCTTAGGCTTCGGGGCTACGGCTCTGGCGATCATAAGCCTCTGCTTCTGCCCGCCGGAGATCCCTCCCTGGCCTTCGGAGATCATGGTATTCATTCCCATGGGCATCTCACGGATGTCATCCGCGATCCCTGCGATCTCCGCAGCCTCCCACGCCTCCTCAAGCCCCAGCTGAGGCGCCGAGATCACGATATTGGAGTAGATGTCCCCCTGAAACAGACTTCCGTCCTGTGTGACCACTCCGATCTGTGACCGGAGAGACTTCAGATCCAGTTTGGACATATCCCTGCCATCATAGTAGATCGCTCCCCGTTCCGGTTTCTCAAAACCGAGAAGAAGTCGGAGCAGCGTGGTCTTGCCGCATCCGGTGGATCCCACCAGCGCGATATACTCTCCGGGGCGGATCTTTAAGTCCATCCCGTCTACAACATAAGGGGAGGATTCCTTATACCGGAAGAAGACATTACTGAGCTCGATCCTTCCGGATAAGGAAGTAAGGACCTCCTTGTTCCCGGAGGTTTCCGGTTCCGTATTCAGGATCGGTTTTGCCATATCCAGGATCGGTTTGATCCCTGCAACGCTGATCGCCACAGACGTCAGGGATCCGAAAGCACCCATCAGGACACCGAAGGCCGCATTAAATGCCAGATAATCCGCAGGTGACACGCCGGACTCCACCGCCCGATAATACAGGATGATGGTCGTCGCAAGGGTGATCCCGAGACTGATGGCCGGATTCACGATGAGCAGAACCGGTTTATCGTAGGTATATCCGGCTGTTTCCGAATACTTTTTTGCCCAGCGCGCAAAAGCTCTCTTCTCCGCTCCTGCCAGCCGGATCTTCTGCATCCCCGTAATGAGAGCGAACGCAAGCCCGTCGCTCTTCGCACGGCTCTCCATGGCCAGTCTTGTGTATTTGATCTGAACCAGGGAAGAAATGACACTGACCAGCAGCGTCAGCACCACACAAAGGATCGCCGGTGTGGCAAGCGCCGGAGCAAAGCCCGTGATCTGTATCAGATACAGAAGTGAGATCAGGGCTGTAACACCTGTGTCCAGGACACTTCTGAGAAGAAGGTCCGTAAGCTCCGTAACCGCCTCGACCCGGTTGGACAACTCGCCTGAGGAATGCTCCCGGAAGAAAGCCGCCGGAAGATTCATCAGCCGCGCCATGGTCGCCGCTTCCACGGATATGGATGCTTTCGTGATGATGCGTTCCATCCCGAGACTTTTTGAGGAATCGATCAGAAGGGTGGATATGGTGACACATATCATAAGCACCGCGCTCCCGACAAGAAAGGATATCCTGCCACTCTCCAGGACCCGTCCCGTCAGATCTCTGGTGATGTACGGCATCAGCATTCCCACCAGGGTCGCAAAGACCGTGAGCACCAGATACAGGGCGATATCCCGGACAGAGATGCAGCCCTTCATGAATTTCAACAGATCCCGCGGTCCCAGCGCCTTCTGCGGCAGCGGCCGGTAGAAGCAGATCGCTTCCCCGATAAAGAGATCCTTTGTCTTCTTCCCGACCTTGCAGTATCTGCCGGTCACCGGATCACGGAACTGATATCCCGAGACCCTCCCCGGAAGCAATGCCACCGGAAGCCCGTCCTCCTTTCGAAAGGCCAGGAGCGGACCGAAGCTGTCCCTGTACCAGTTCCCGGCAAGATGCACATTTCTCCTCATGATCCCGTGAGGACGCATACAATACTCCAGCTGCGCCTCGGGATCCACGATCTTGTCCGGGATCTCCGCCGGCTTGTAATGATAGTATTTCAGGATCTCTCCTATGGCTTCCCGGGTCACGATCCTCTCATCGCCTGCTATGCCGGAATCGCGCTTACCCAGCACTACGGAAGCCATGCGGAATATGGAATCTTCGAATTCCTCCTGATCCTTCTTTTTTATCTGTCTGATCTGTTCGTCAAACCAACCCATAGCCTTTGCTCCTACTCACTGGTGATAAGCTCGGTATAAACTCCGCCCTTTGCATAGAGTTCCTCATGCGTTCCGCGTTCGACTACCGTACCTTTGTCAAGAACGATGATCTCATCACAGTCCCTGATGGTTGACAGCCGGTGCGCAATGATGATGCAGGTGATCCCCCGCGCCTTTACGGACTTGATCAGCTCATATTCCGTTTTGGCATCCAGGGCACTCGTTGCCTCATCCAGGATGATGACGGAGGGATCCTGCGCCAGTACACGGGCGATCTCGATCCTCTGTCTCTGTCCTCCGGAGAGGTCTCTGCCTCCTTCGGTCAGCTTCCCTTCGAAGCCTCCGTCCCTGGCTATGATATCATCATAGATCTGAGCATCCCTGGCAGCCAGGATCACTTCGAAATCCTCTATGGAATGATTCCACATCCGGATATTTTCCTCGATACTGTCTTCAAAAAGCACGATGTCCTGATCGACGACCGCGACGGAACCCGTAAATACAGCCCGGTCGATCTCCTCCTGCTTCTTCCCGTCAAAAAGGATCTCCCCGCTCCAGGGCTGATACAGCCCCGAGATCAGCTTGGAAAGTGTGGACTTGCCGGAGCCGGAGCCCCCAACGAAAGCAATACTCTGTCCCGTCTTCAGGCTCATGGAGAAATCCCGGATCAGAGGCTCGGCCAGTTTGGAATAACCGAAGGTCACATCCTTCAGCTCCAGATTTCCCTTCAGTTTGCTGTAATCCACATCCTCCAAAACAGGCTCATCCCTGTAATTCACATCCGTCGGATATTCCATCACATCCTCAACGCGTTCCATCTCGGTCCGCATCTCCTGGATCGTCTGTCCCGCGGATACGAGCATCATGGCCGGATTCATGAAGCATGCCAGGAAGCCCTGAAATGCCAGGATGGAACCGACGGTGAATTCTCCCTGCATCGCAAGCCAAACCCCGAGGATCAGAACCGTAACATTTGCCAGGGAAGACATCAGTTCCGGGATCGTCCCGAGGATCAGATTCAGGCGGGTATATTTCACTCTCTGGGTATTCACGGAGGCCTGGTAGCCGGCCCATTTCCGGTAATATCCGTTCTCCGCTCCGCTCGCCTTTATGGTCTCCACCATCTGGATCCCGGATATGGTCGAAGCCGAAAGCTTTCCCTCGTCCCGCATCTGTATTCTGGTGAGATTGACCCTTTTGGTCGAAATGATCCGGGATACCAGCAGATTGATCATGATGGTACCGATCCCCACGATGGTCAGCATTACGCTGTATCGGAGCATCACAAAGAGATAGATGAACATCATGATGGTATTGATGAGAAGCGGGGTAAAGGTATTCACCAGCGTTGCGGCGATAGAGGCATTCAGCCCCTGCCTCTGCAGGATATCACCGCCCAGGCGCTGGGAGAAGAATTCCATGGGCATCCGCAGGATCTTCCACATATAGACCCCTGACCCTACCAGATCCATCTTTCCGTTCAGCTTCATCTGATAGATACACTGAACCCACGCCGCTGTCACCTGCAGGATCAGAAGCAGGACCATGATAGTGATAAAGGGCGACAGGAGTTCCCTGTTCTCCCCCGTCAGAAGCCGGTCCACAAGAAATCTGGAGAGCACCGGATCTATGATCCCGAAGATATAGGCGATGACGGAGGATATGACGAGAAAGACGATAGCCGTCCCTGCACCCGTCAGCCGCTTTGCCGCGAAGGCCAGAGTGCTCTTTCTCTTGCCGGTGGGTTCAAATGTGTCACCCGGCTCAAAGGTAAGGCAGATCCCCGTAAATGCCCGGTCAAACTCCTCCATGGAAACCTTTACCTCTCCTCTTTCGGGATCATTCAGGAAGGCATAGTTTCCCTTAAAACCGTTTAATACCACGAAATGGTTGAAATTCCAGTGGATGATACAGGGAAATGCGATCTTCTCCCGTATGGCGGACAGTTCGCACCGGAATCCTTTGGCGATCAGGCCGTAATTTCTGGCCGCTCCCAGTATATTTTTTGCTTTTGACCCGTCACGACTCACACCGCAGTCCGAACGAACCTGCTCCAGAGGGATCCATTTCCCGTAATAAGCCAGGATCATGGCCAGACAGGCAGCTCCGCATTCCAGAGCCTCCATCTGCATGATCACAGGGACCTTCGCTCTGCCTTTTGTGACCGGTTGTTTCCTATCCTTCATAACTTTCCCTCAGTTCCCAAACAGAAACTCCAGCACCCGGGTCTTCTTATAACAGACCTTCACATTGTAAACCCCGTCAGCCATGGTGGTTTCCGCCACCGCATAGTTTTTCCCGTCCGGTCCGGTCTCGACCCGGGTGATCACAGCGGAGCCGTCCCCGGCTTTCACTTCCATGCCTTCCTCCACCTTTGCAGCATCGGCGTCATCGTCAAAGGAAATGACCATGGTCCTGCCGCCCTTCACCTCTCCCGTTCCGGACACATTGCTTCCGATATAAGTGAGGGCGGCCCATACAAAAAATCCCGCCAGCAGCAGGATGATGGCGATCAGCACCACCCATACCGTCGTCTTGGTCACCTTCAGATAATCATTTAGCTGCTCCGGCGAAGAGATCCGGTCCATGCTTTTTTCTCTGTATAACTGTTCTGCCATATGCTTGTCCTCTTATTTTCTATAATTATAAAGATCCTTCGCTTCGCTCAGGATGACATGGTTGCTCAGGATGACATGGTGGTTACCATAATTTTACACTTTCTTCAAATTCCATAGCATTTTATTCATATTTCGTGGTTTTTTCTTCATAGTTCATATATATTCCTTCAAATTTTCACACTTTTTATCCTCATTCCTACACAGTTCGGAAGGAAAAAAGGTTCATGAAAATTATACCATAATATGAAAGCAGATGCCAAACAAACAATTTCCGATGTGTCCATGCCTTCAGAAAAGCACGATTTTCCGTGGTTTTTCGATTTAGGATACATAAGATCGGCTTTTGTACAATATGCTCAAATAAGTTTGTTCACTATTTTTTCATATTTATAGGGATCGCCCCTTGAAAAATTGTGAACGCCGATATATAATTTGAACGAAATATGAACAAGATATTAACAAACAAGAGATTGTATGTGAATATTCGTCAGAATTCCGTGAAATATCAGTGAACTATCGATCATCTTTTTTAGGGGGTAATAAAAATGCTCAATCGTAAGCGAAATCATGTAAACAAAGGTTTCACATTGGTCGAACTGATCATAACGATTGCGATCATCGCAGTACTTGCTTCCGTAGTCGGACTTTTCATCATCCATTATCTGGAAAGATCCAGGATCGCCGTGGATGTTCATAATGCAGCCCTGATCAGGGACGCACTGAACGTCTATCCGTTCCCCAGCGATTTCCAGGGCCGGGTCGTAAATTATACAGATCCCGAGACCGGAGATACCGAGAGCTACAAGCGTGGCTGGGTATATGTAGATAAGGATGAGATCCGCTGCTCCGACCAGAGCTGTGCACTTGCACTGATCGATGCCGGCCTTGTATATGTAAGTCCCGAAACCGCAGCCAAAATCGCTGCAAACGAGGAAGACCCCAACAGATGGTTCCCCAGCGGACCGGACGGCGACTACATCCGGAGAAGCGGTATCGACGAGTATGTATTCCGCAACAACCTGATTGTAAAGGCCAGAACAACCTGGAACACCTACCAGCTGGATGTCTATATCGACAATGCCGGAGAGATCCACCTGGGCGGCAGCGCATCCAACGCGATCCGTACCAACGGACATGCAAAGGATAATGAGGCAGCTTCCATCTTCTCACATAAGGTCGGTTTCGAACACGCCTTCATCACTCCCATCGGCGAACAGTACAGACCGTGATCCACAGACCATAACCATAAACAGTATATCATAACAAAGACGCCCGTGCCACATCCTATGGCACGGGCGTTTCCGTCACGTTGTTTCCATCATTCCATTTTCATCATTTCGTTTCTGTCATCATCCCTTCGTCAGTCCTATCTTTCTCGCAAGCTCCCGGACCTCCGCAACGAAGTCCCGGTGATGTACATTCAGATATTCCACATTTCCTTTCTCGGCCGATTCCTCAAGGATCCGGGCCCTGTCGGACAGCTCTCCGGCTCCGATGGTCCGCAGGTTGCTCTTCATGGCATGGACCTGGACCTCATACTGGCGGAGGTTATCCACCTCGTAATATCCGTCCAGAAGTCCCGTTCGTTCCGCTGCCGTGGATACGAAATCATCCAGGACTTCAAAGTAGAATTCCCTGTTTCCCGCGCAGTAACGGAGTCCCGTTTCGGTCTTCAGCCCCACTTCGTTCAGCTTCTGAAGGTCGTACTGCTTCTCCTCCGCCTTCTCTTCCGTGCCGGGGACAAATTCCAGGATCTCCGGTTCTTCCTCCGGGAAGAATTCCAGGATCTCCGCCTCATCCGGTCCCCCGCTCTTCTCCTGAGTACGTTTCATCTCATACGCCTTTGCCGGAAGATACTTCCTCAGCTGCCGGATCAGTTCACCAAGATCGATGGGCTTGGAGATATAATCCCGAAAACCGGCTTTCAGGTAAGTTTCCCTGGAGCCGACCACTGCATTTGCGGTAAGCGCGATCACTGCGGTGCCTTCCGGGATCAGATCCTCTTCCTGCAGCCGTTTCAGCGTCTCGATCCCGTCCAGTCCCGGCATCATATGGTCCAGAAGAACCACATCATAGGTATTCTTTCGCATCTTCTCAATGGCCGTCTCTCCGGAGGTTACCAGTTCCGGTTCGATCTTGCAGAGTCTCAGGAGATTCCGCGCCACCTTCAGGTTCATATGATTGTCATCCACCACCAGGATCCGGGCGCCGGGTGCCGAGATCAGTTCCTCCTCATCTCTGCCCCGACGGCTGTTCCGTACCCGCTCCTCATAATTGCCTATGGGCGTCGCATCCGCGATGGTCTGTTCCACTACAAAGGAGAATGTGGAGCCCTCTCCGTAGGTACTTTCCACCTGCAGGGAGCTTCCCATCATGCCAAGCAGACTCTTCACGATACTGATCCCGAGTCCGGTTCCTTCAATATTGTGATTCCTTATCTCATCCAGACGTTCGAAGGACAGGAACAGTTTCCCGACATCCTCCTCCCGTATACCGATCCCCGTATCCTTTACAGCGATATAGAGCAGGATCCGGTCTTTCCTGCATTCTTCCGTCCGGATCGTCAGGGTGATGCTTCCCTTTTCCGTATACTTTACCGCATTGGTCAGCAGATTCATGACCACCTGCGAAAGCCGGACATCGTCTCCCACCATAGCCGCAGGAAGACTGTCATCCACCTCTGCCCGGAACGCGAGTTCCTTTGCTTCCGCCCGCTGCAGAACGGAATTGACCAGATCATTGATAAAGGACGCCGTATCATACTGCACCGGGATGATATCCATCTTTCCGTCCTCGATCTTGGAGAAGTCCAGGATACTGTTGATCAGCGTCAGCAGTGTATTGCCCGCGGAATCGATATTCTCCGCATATTCCAGGATCTCCTTCTCCTTGGTCTCCCGAAGGATCATTTCATTCATGCCGAGGACCGCATTGATGGGAGTACGGATCTCATGGGACATCTGTGCCAGGAATCGGGTCTTCGCCTGGCTGGCGATCTCCAGACGGTTTGCCGTAGCCATCTCTTCGGTCACATCTACAAAGACGCACATATAACAGAAGGGGTCTCCGTAGTCATCCTCCACCGCCTTTACACGGACGGAAAAGATGCCGGCTCCCTTCTTATCCCAGAACCGGCCGGCATAGATCCCGTCATGTGCTTCCGCATAGATCTTCTCCTCCTCATCCGGTTCCAGCTTAAAGAAGTCGGAAAGCGTAATATCTCCGGTCTCCTTCTGCTCCTCATACTGCATCGCATAACGGTTTACAAGAGAGAGCTTCCGGTCCATATCCATTACGATGATGCCCGCTTCCATGAAATCAAAGATCTTATCCTTGATACGTCCCATACGGATATCGAAGGAAGTAAGCTGTGTTGCTCCGTACCACATGACGATGGCACACAGAGCCCCTCCGATCCCGGAGGTAGAGACCGCACGAAGCCCGAAAATGGGAAATACGAAATCAGGTAGTGTAAAGAACAGCATGCCGCAATTGGACACCAGTGCCATAAAGAGAAAACGGCGATGGCGTTTCAGCCGGCTGTTCCGGTTCCAGATGATCCACAGGATGAGCAGCACCAGAAAGCCCGTCGTGATAAAACCGGTATGGATCCAGCGGTTCAGGGCATACTCCGGATTGGAGTTCCAGGTCGTCCAGTTCTCCTCCCTGATGAAGATATCCACTCCGCTCTTTGCATAAAATGCGCAGTCGACCACGCAGATCACGATCATACACCACCGGATCAGTGCAGAAGTCTTCCTTTTTATGCCGGACATTTCCGTGGCAAGCAGGACCTCCGTGAAAAAGAAGCTCACATATCCGAAGACACCGAACTTCCGGATCACCTCACAGACTTGAAAATCATCCGAGATCCCCACCAGTCCGTAACTGATACACCATATGGCGGAAGTGATGCCGTAACAGAAAATATAGAGCCGGATCTTACCTGCAGCCTCCCGGTTTCTGAGATAGAAACTGATGCCCATCACGGCGGCAACCGTTCCGACCATCAACAGAATACAATTCATTATCCACATAACATTTCCCCATCGTTTTCCATTCCATACAATCGGGTAACCATGTTCTACAGCACATCAGTCCGGGCATAATATCCTGTCATAGTAATCGCTTTCCTTTTCCAACTGCTGCTTATATTCCTCCTCACCGAGTTCCTCACTCAGCGTTTTCGTATCCGAGAAAAGATCGGTCCCGAGTCCCAGCCTGTCTCCCTTTATCTCTACACCGATGGCAGAAAGCGTTGTAGGAAACATATCCAGGGAAGAGAAGCTGCGGTCTTTGGTACGGACCGGAGTCTTCGCCGGGTTGATAAAGCAGTTGTAGGTCGTACGAACATAACCCTCGTCGATATCGACCAAGGATGTCTTCTGGTTTCCGAGGTGATCCCCCACAAGGATCACGGTCGTATTCTCATAGAACGGCTGCTGCTTTACCCAGTCTACGAATTCCGCCGTCTGTCTCGAAGTACAGTTCACTGCCGCAAGATAATCGCTGCCTATCGTTTCGTCACAGAGTTTGCAGCGATGGCCGCACTCAAAGGAGTGGGTATCCATGGTGTACATGGTAACGAAAAACGGCTTATCCTCCTTCGATGCCTCCGTGATCAGTTCCTTTGTCACATCAAAAAGCTTTCGGTCCTCGATGCCCCATTTCCAGATATAATCCTCCTCTTCGGAAGCATATCCCTGATCCACCAGTGCTTTTCTGTCATAGAGCTTACTGTCATCATATCTTGCCACATACCGGTTGTACATGGAGAATTCGCCTTTTGATCCTTCGATGTACAGCTGATTGTATCCATTGTCATGCAGGATATCCTCCAGACGGATCATGGTGGGATATTTCACCTCCCCGTTCTGGGGAAAGATCAGTGTATTCAGCGAGATCCCGGAGGTCTGGGCTACGGTGGAGCCCTGGGTATATGTAATGGAAGGCACAAAAACGGAGGCTCCTCCGAGCTTATCCGTATTTGAAAAATGTACGCTGTCCTTCTCACCGGCCAGAGCCGTCAGCTCCGGCAGATAATCCTGATCCTGGGATCCGCCCTTTTCCCTGGATGTATACGTGGTCTCGTAGGATTCCAGATAGATGAAGATCAGATTCCTCTTCTTCTCAGGAAATGTAAGGACGCTCGCATCCGGCTTTACATAGTGATCCTCGTAAATGGTCGACTTATCACTCTTCATGCTCATATAATGCAGGAAATTCGTCTGCAGGGCAAAGAATGTGAAGCAGGCAACCATCAGAACCGCGGACAGAACGATATGGATCGCTCTTTTTTTGCCGGTCATCACAAGGGTATACTCACCGTTCCTGTCGGAATCCGCCACCACATAGGAATCGTTGCGGAAGCATTTGATAAGATTATAACTGATAAATCCTGCGATCACCACGAAAAGCAGCGTATATTCCGTACCGGCGATGATATCCTCTGCCGCCAGTCCTCCTTCCGCAAAACGGATCGTAAAGAGGATCGCCTCGAACTCCATATTGGAGTATACATTAAAAAGGAACAGAGCGACAACGAAGATGAAGACTCCGAGAGCGACCATAAGGATGCACAGGCCTGCTGCGACCCATTTGCCCTTCCCTTCTCTCTTCTTGGCCCGGAGCTTCTTCTGCGGCGTATACATGACCGCAAGATCGTACAGCTGCCGGACAGACAGCGTATCCCTGCCTGCACATCTCTTCCCAATATACTCAAACAGCCGGAGAAGCGCATATACCACGAGCATTCCCAGCACCCAGACCGATACCCACCTCAGCAGGAAGCTGCCGAAGAAATCCTTCGTATAGTCCGCCGTCTGATTGAAGTCGTAGAGGGCGAAAAGCAGAAATGCCGGGATCGTCGGCGCCACGATACAGTAGAAGCACTTGCTGAAACGGAACACGGAACGTTCCGGGATCCTGACCAGCAGGAAGAACGGGAACAGGACCGCCAGCGGAACAAGGAGAAGCACTGCCCATGCCGCCGGAGAGAGCTCCGAAAGATGCAGGGGCGCTCTGACCACGCCAAGCCCCGTGATCAGAAGGGATCCCAACAGTGACAGGCAGACCCGCTTTCCGGTGAGTCTCCTGCCTGTTTTTCCTTCGTCCTTCATCCCATCATTCGTATCTTGTGTTGTCTCATTTATATCTTTCATTGCAGATATTGCCTTTTCTATCAGTCTCTGCCCGCTTTCTTTCACGGGAACACGACATATGGTATCATATTTCTCATGATTTGGCACGATTTTTCTTGATTTTGCATCATATTCTTAAAGATATTTCTCAAAAAGTGTGATATAATGGCGAAGGGTTTGTGCGTTTCGTGAACACGGCCGTCTCCCGGACCCACCTTTTATGAAGGGGCAAATGCATTAAAATGGACAAACGGAAGGTTATATATTATACTGACGAAAGTACGGATGAGTTCTCCGTAGCAGAGATCGAACCGCGCGTAATAGATGAGAACTATGTATATATCCATACCTCCCGTTTCAAGAAGTTCACGCATTTTTTCTGGTACCGGGTGGTTGCCACTCCCATCGCCTTTCTGTACGACAAGCTCGTATTCGGACATAAGGCAAAGGGAACACACAAGCTGAAAAAGCATCGGAAGGACGGGTACTTTCTATACGGAAATCATACCCAGGACATCGCAGATCCTTTCATCCCGAATATGATCTGCTTTCCGAAAACCACATATATGATCGTGCATCCCAACAATGTCTCCATGCCGGTCCTCGGAAAGATCACACCTTCACTGGGTGCTCTCCCGGTCCCGGAGGGCATGAAGGCCTATAAGAATTTCCTGGAGGCCGTAGAGACGCGGATCTCACAGGGGCACGTGGTGGTCATATATCCGGAAGCACATATATGGCCTTATTATACAAAGATCCGGAACTTCCCGGACACCTCATTTACCTATCCGGCGAAGCAGGGTGTCCCGGTTTACTGCTTTACGAATACCTACCATAAACGGCGCTTCTTCCGGCATCCGAGGATCATAACCTATATCGACGGTCCTTTCTACCCCGATATGGAGAAGCCTCTGAAAGCCCGCAGACAGGAGCTGCGCGATACGGTGTACCGATTTATGTGCAAACGCGCGGAGAAATCCACGCATGTACAAATACAATATATCAAACGGGAGAATACGCAATGATAGATATTCTGTTCTGCGGAAATGATGGTGTATTCGACGGTGTTCTGACTTCCGCGCTGTCGATCCTTATGCGCACCACGACCAAAGAACCTTTCTGCTTTCATATATTTACCATGGATGTGTCTCATCTGGATGAGAAATACGTCTGTATATCGGAAGACCACGTCCGGACCCTGGAGGAAACCGTAAGATCCTTCCATCCCGAAAACAGCGTAAAGCTGTATGACGTGACCCGCTACTACATGAAAGCCTTTTCCGGCTGTCCGAATGAAGGCGCCTACTGCTCCCCCTATACGCTGATCCGTCTGTTCGCGGATGTGGTGAAGGGGATCCCGGATAAGCTTCTGTATCTGGATGCGGACATCATGTTCAACCGTGATATCCGTCTGCTCTGGGATACCGACCTTACGGGATACGAATATGCTGCAGCACGCGATCATTACGGGAAATACCTGCTGAATCCGAATTACATCAACGCAGGTGTCCTGCTCTTCAATATGAAGCTGTCACGTGAGACAGGGCTGTTCCGTAAAGCCCGGAAATGGATCAAACGAAAGAAGCTGACCTTTGCAGACCAGAGTGCACTGATCCGCTCCACAACCAGGAAGAAGGTCCTTCCACAGCGTTTTAACGACCAGAAATTCCTGCACCGCCATACAGTCATCCGGCATTTTTCAAAACGCCTGTTTTGGCTGCCTTATCCTCATACGGACAATATCAAGCAGTGGCATATCGATAAGGTTCATTCCATTTTTAAATACAATCAGTTCGACGATATTTATGATGAGTATCTGAAAATAACCAGTACACCAAAAAAGGAACAATCATGAAAGAACAGATCATTCCAATCTTTTACGCCTGTGACGATGCATTTGTAAAGTTTACCATTGTCTCCATGCATTCACTGATCAGAAATGCGTCAAAAGAATATCAATATGTCATACATATCCTTCACACGGAGATCTCCGAACAGATGAAGGACACGGTACTCCGGCTTGCCTGCGAGAATGTCGAGATCCGGTTCATAGATGTGACCGAGTATCTTCAGTCCATTTCCGACAAGCTTCCGCTCCGGGACTATTATTCCAAGACGACCTACTATCGTCTCTTTATCGCGGAAATGTTCCCGCAGTACTCCAAAGCCCTGTACCTGGACAGCGATACGGTCATCCGCGGAGACGTCAGCAAGCTGTATCTCACGGAGATCGGTGACGCTTACCTCGGTGCCTGCCATGAGCAGGTCATGGTGCAGAGCCGCGAGTTCGGTAATTACGTTGAAAAGGTGGTGGGCGTATCCCGCTACAATTTCTTTAACGCAGGTCTGATGCTGATCAACTGCGAACAGTTCCGGCTTCATTTCGTTCTGGATAAATTCATCGACTATCTGCATTACTACAATTTCGTGGTCACACAGGATGAGGACTATCTGAACCTGATCTGCAAGGATCATGTATACTGGCTGGATCAGCGTTGGAACACGGAGACCTTCGGTGTGATCCCGCATCCGCCGGAACAGGCGGAAATGATCCACTACATCATGACGAATAAGCCCTGGCATTACGAGGGCTGTATCCTCGGTGACATTTTCTGGGAATATGCCAGAGAGACCGAGGTCTACGAGGAGCTTCTGTCGATCCGCCGGAACTACTCCGATGAGGAGAAGGAACGGGATGCCGCATCCTCCGACCGGCTCACCCAGATCGCCATCGACGAGACGAACCGGGAAGACAACTTCCTCAATCGGATCAACCGGGACAAGAGAGATAAGGACCGCGTTGAGATCCTGCATAAGATCGACCAGTTCGAACTGGAAGGACGCTTTGACGAGGATGTCGAGAATGATCCTCCCGGACGGATGCTGATGCCGGATGAGATCGAATATGTAAGAAAAACCAGAGCCGAGAAGCTGAAGACGAAATTCGCCTTCAAGATGGCGCACAAATTCATAGACGAACTGGTTGAGGATCGAAAATTCATCATCAAGGAGATCAAGGGTGTTGAGCATTTCAAGAATCTGGAGTGCGGAGCCGTGATCACCTGCAACCACTTCAATGCATTTGACAGCTTCGCCATTCAGATGGCCTATGAGGCTGCCGACCAGCCGGACCGTAATTTCTGGCGCGTGATCAGGGAAGGAAATTACACCTCCTTCCCCGGATTCTACGGATTTCTGATGCGTCATTGCAACACATTGCCGCTTTCCTCAAATGCGGTCACCATGAAGAAATTCTTCCGTGGTATCTCGGAGCTGCTTGAAAACGGAGACTATGTACTCTTCTATCCCGAGCAGAGCATGTGGTGGAATTATCGTAAGCCGAAGCCTTTAAAGAGAGGCGCTTATCAGTGTGCCGCAAGGAGCGGTGCCCCGATACTTCCCTGTTTTATCACCATGAAGGATTCGGATGTCATGGGAGAAGACGGTTTCTTCGTTCAGGAGTATACCATCCATATCTCACCTCCGATCTTCCCTGAGCCGGATCTTCCGGTCCGTAAGCAGGCTGAGCTCATGATGTATAAAAACTACGAAGACTGGAAAGAGATCTACGAAACGGAATATCATATCCCGCTTTCCTATACGACACGCGAAGACTGCATGTCCCAGCTGGAAGGCTTCGTGAAGAAGGAGGAACCGTCCGATACTTCCGAATAACCGAAAGAACCCCGCGATCGCGGGGTTCTTTTGTCATTCTGAGGAGTGGAGCCGCCGGTGTCATTCTGAGGAGCGCAGCCACCGGTGTCATTCTGAGGAGCGCAGCGACGAAGAATCTTTATGTCCGAAAGATCCTTCGCTTCGCTCAGGATGACATGATGGATCCTTCGCTTCGCTCAGGATGACAGGCATGTTGACGGATCCTTCGCTTCGGGATGCGCTGCCTCTGTTGTCTTCTCGAGGGATTTCAGCCTGCGGATCCGGAGCATACCCACGGCGATCAGCGCCAGGCAGATCCCGGAGAAGGTGATCGTAAGGGATGCGCCCTTTCCGACACCGCCGCCGGTCACGGCTCCCACTGCATCTGCCGTGATCCCGGACAGTGCATAGGATACCACATAACCAAGCTGCGAGATGAAGCCGATGAAGCCCCAGGCTCTGCCCTGATACTCCTCCGGGATATTTGTCCTTGCCAGGTAATCCAGGCTGTTATTCGCAATGGGAAGCGCAGCAAAGAAGAGAAAACCAAAGAGCGCTATCACCACCGTATTCTGAAAGACACTGAAGAATGCCATACCGATGCCGGAGAAGAAAAGCCCGATGCAGAGCATTTTCACGAAATTCCTGTGAATGCCTCTGATACCAAGGAGCACTCCTGTAAAAAGCATCCCGGAAGCCGCAACCGTTTCAATGATACCAAGGGCTTTCGAGTCCGAGAAGGACAGGATAAAGGGCTCTCCCAGGACCTGGAACACGCCCATGAACATGGTAACCGCTGAAGAGACCAGGATCAGAAGGAGCATGCCTTTCTTTCCCGTGATCACCTTCCATCCTTCCTTCATGCTCTGAAGGAAGGGGGTTCTATCCCGGACCGGCTTCACTGCGATCCCCTTTCTAACGACTGCCGCAGAAAGGATCGTCAGGAAAAATGTACAGATATCAATGATCAGGATCACCTTGATATCACTGAAGGCCAGGATAAAGCCCGCCAGGATCGGTGAGAAGAGATATCTGGAGCTGCCCGCCATGGAAACCAGCCCATTTGCCCTGGAATACTGTTCCTTCGTCAGAAGATCCGTGATCGTAGCCGTAAATGCGGGTTCCAGAAGTGCAGAGAAAACCGAGCTTACGATCACGCCCAGGTAGATCTGCCAGAGCTCTGCTTCACCGCTCAGCATGCAGAGCAGGATGAAGAGCACGCCCAGACCCGAGCATCCGTCGCCGATCATCATAAGCAGCCTTCTGTCATATCTGTCCGCCAATACGCCTGCAGGAACCTTCAGCAGAAGACCCGGAAGAAATGCCAGAAGCATCATCAGCGCCATACCGGAGGCATTTCCCGTTTTCTGGAAGATATAGATCCCCAGACCGAAGCTGGTCAGTCCTCCTCCGATGGATGACACCAGCTCTCCCGCCCACAGGAGCATAAACTTTCTATAATTGCTTTTCTTTTGATCATTCATTGTTCCTCTCCTAAAAAATGAAGCCTAAAGATTTTCACCTTCAGGCTTCATTATAGAAAGGAATTATTAAATAAACATTAATCTCTGACGGAAATCAGATGAAAGTCATCCCATGTGCATTATTCCGCAAGATAGCCCGCCTTATCAAAGGTATAGCTCTTACCGTCGATCACATAGGATCCGCTCTTTGCATACCATTTCTTATTTCCATACCACCAGCGGTTCCCGGACTTCTTCCATGCATATTTCGCAGCATCCGTACTAAGCCCGTTCTTTCCTGCCCAGGTACCCTTCACGAACTCATTTGAGGCCATGTATCCTGCCTTGTTGAAGTAATACCTCTTACCATCGATGACATAAGAGCCGTTCTTCGCATACCATTTCTTATTCCCGTACCACCAGCGGTTTCCGGACTTATGCCAGGTATACTTTGCCGTATCCTTCCATGCACCGCTCTTCTCAAGCCAGTAGCCGTCCACGAACTCGCCGGAAGCCATGTAGCCCTTCTTATCGAAATAGTACCAGGTTCCGTTGATCTTCATCCAGCGGTCCTTAAGATAGCCCATCCGTTTTCCTTCTTTTGCAAGCTCATAATACCAGCCCGTTTTGTCCTTCTTCCATCCGCCGAGCCTCACCTGTTCATTGCAGGATCCGTTCTTTGAAATAGTATAGCCGTCACGGATCGCATCACTTTCCATGATGCCGTTCTTATCAAAGAAATACCGCACTCCGTCGATCCTCTGCCACTGGTTCTTTGCGGACCAGCCGGTGTCATCCCTGAACGTCCAGCCCTTTGCGGTCTTAACCCATTTGCCGGTTACCTTGGTGTTTGCCTTTCCGTCCTTGTCATACCAGATCCCGTCTACCCATTCATTTGCATAATCCTTATAATAGTCACGGATCGATTTACGGAGGGTCGACAGTTTAAAGCAATCGGAGTAATCCAGCTCATAGGGCACCGGTTCTTTTACCAGCAGGTAATCCGGTGCCGCACCCAGATCCACCTCCGTGTCATCCGCCAGGCATAATGTGATATTTCCGGAGATCTGATAGCGGAATCCACCCGGCATATAGAACATTGACATGATGCATCCGCCACCGCCGGAGGTTTCCCCAATGATCGGGATCCCGGCCGCCTTCGCCATTACGGGAAGATAATTTGCCGAGGAAAATGACACTCTTGTCGTAAGGATCGCAAAGTTCAGATCATAACCGAATGCCTTATCCTTCTCATCAAAGTTTCCATCCAGATTCAGATCCATTGCCTTCACATCCCTGATCTTCTCATGGGTTGTAGTGACAGTATAATAGGCATCGTACTGATTGTCGGTCTTACTCCTGTTCTTCATAAGGGTGACCATATACTCGGCGATTTCCGTGGATCCCCCGCCATTCGTACCAAGATCTACGATGAAATTCCGGATCCCGTTTGCCTGGGCATAATCACAGGCCTCTTTAAATGCCGGTACCACAGGATTCAAAAAATCATCGAAGTAGAAGATTGCCGTGTCTTCCGCAGTAAAAAGCGCTGCCGAAGCGTCCACCCACGTCCTGGCCAGTTTCCAGTCCTTCATACCGGTCTGTCTGGCCTCATTGATCTTTTCTATATACATGCTTCTTTCTTCAAGCAGACTGGTTGTTTTGATCATCGCTATATTATCGGGATCCAGCAGGTCCTCCATTTCCTCCTGGAGGGCCGTTGCGAAAGAAGAATCCGGATATGTATCCATGCAACTTGCAGTTTCAAATATGAGATTGGTATGTCCACCGTCATGCATCTGTACCTGAACCGCAGCCAGTCCCTTTGTAAACTCGATCACATTCGTGGAATGAAGCAGTTCTTTCGCACGCTTCAGGGCATCGCTGCTGTCCAGCGCCCTGTCAAAGCCATATTCCCTTATCGTTTTGGCGAGAGGCGCTCTGGGCGGTGCACCATAGAAATTGTCGATCGTAAAGCAGATTTCATTATAGGTAAATTCTGCTTCTGCCGGATCTCTTTCCAGTTTCTCATAAAGGGCCTCCGTTGTATAGTAGGCTTCCCCGTTTGCGATCAGATCGGAGACATGAAAATAGTATAACTGACCTTCATAATACTGACCGATATTGTAAGTAACAGCGGTCATATCCCGGATCGTCGAAAGCGGAAAATACAGCCGGCCGTTAACATCCATCAGATCGATCGAATACTTTGACAGATCAAATATGACCGAAGGCTTTCCTGAAACGGACGTATTGGAGATCTCCTTCGCATAAGGCGAGTCTAACGCTGAACCCGCATCAGTTTCCTGGTTGACGAAGGACGCAAACTTCTCCGAAGTGATCATGTCCTTCTCTGTATCAACCTCCATGGTTGTCCCGGACGGGCTCGTGATAACGAAGAATCCGTCTGACAGCTTTTCAACAACAAAATCCTTCGTGTAGATCGTATCCAGATATTTATCTACATCGATATAAGGAACGGTGGGAAGATCACTTCGAAACAGCAGTTTCGTCTTCTCCGTCGTATCCTCGTCATAGACGTAGGTCGTGACCTCCCGGATCTCCGTGCTCACCTCTCCCGCTTTCAATCCCTCTCCCCCAGCCGTTTCAGCATGTGAGGTCACCGGGATCATAACCCCGGAAAAGAGAGCCGCCGCGATTGCCAGTCGTAACAGTTTCTTTCTCATGTAGCTATTTCCTTTCTCTTTCTTATATCATAAAAACTTCGATCAGTGATCCGCTCTCCAGAGGCCCGGTCACACCATTCAGTATCCCGTAGGCATCACATCGGATCGCACTGCTGATCACCTGATTTCCCTGTGCAGTGGGAGCTTCAAACAGAAGCTCACCATTTCTTACGACCATACGGCCCCGGACAAAACGGGTTCCATGCCCTCCGGTCTTCACGATGGTCGTTCCGAGCTTTGCGGTGTATACCATGTGCCCGTATTCCCCATATCCCGCCAGCTTTCGAAGTGCCGGATAACAGATACACTGAAGGTTGGTCAGCGAGGACGCCGGATTTCCCGAAAGCCCGAGCATCACCCGGTCCTTCTTCACTCCGTATGCACAGGCCATACCCGGTTTCATTCCCACGCCCTTCACCGGGATCTCATATCCGCATTCCAGCATGGCATCCGGAACCAGATCATAGTCACCGGCACTTACGCCTCCTGTGGAGACCAGAAGGTCACAGGCTTCTTCGCCCCGGAGGATATGTTCCTTCAGATCTGCGATCGTATCCGGGCTGTGTCCCAGGCTGACCGTATCATATCCGATCCTTTCCAGTGCCGCTGCGATCATATAGCGGTTGGAGTTTCGGATCTTCCCATGAGGAAGCGGCTCACCCGGTTCCACCACCTCATCTCCCGTGGAAAGGATCCCCGCAACGGGTCTTCTGTATACCGGTACCTCCGTTATCCCCAGGGAGGCAAGCGTACCCACCATCCCGGCATCGATCCGATAGCCTTTCTGCATCACTTCCGTACCGGGGCAGATATCCTCTCCCGCTTTCACGATATTCTCCCCGGGATGGTAGCTCCGGGAAAGCGTGACCTGCTCCTTCGTAAATACCGTATCCTCGTACTTGCATACGGCATCCGCGCCCTCCGGTATCGGCGCTCCCGTCATCAGCCGGACTGCCGTACCGCTTTCCACCTTCTTCCCGGGTGTCTGTCCCGCACGGATCTCCTCGATGACGGAAAGAGTGACCGGTGCTTCCTTAGATGCACCCGCCGAATCGGAAGCCCGGAAGGCATATCCGTCATACGGGGAACGATCGAATCCCGGGATATTTTCCCCGGCAACGATGTCTCCTGCCAACACCCGGCCGTAGCACGCTTCCAATGGGATCCGTTCCCTTCCTACGGGACTGACACTATGTGTCAGTAGTTCCATCGCCTCTTTCCAATCCATCATCTTCTTCTCTCCTTACCGGAGGATCAACCTTCCGGTATCTGTAAATCGTCTAAAGATTCTTCGTCGCTGCGCTCCTCAGAATGACATCGACTTGTCATCCTGAGCAAAGCGAAGGATCTTGGATCATAAGATTCTTCGGGCTGTAACGTGTCATCCTGAGCAAAGCGAAGGATCTTGGATCATAAGATTCTTCGGGCTGCGCCCTCAGAATGACACATGTGTGTGTCAGAATGACACATGTGTGTGTCGGAATGACACATGTGCGTGTCGGAATGACACATGTGTGTGTCAGAATGACAAGCTCGGGTCAGTCCGGGCGGGCGCACTCGGATACGCCCCCGCGCAGTACGCGAAGCCCGTGTTCCAGTCCGCCCAGGATAAAGCCCAGGCACTCTTCCACGGCCTTGGGGCTGCCGGGCAGGTTCACGATCAGGGTATTGCCACGGATCACGGACGCACCTCTGGTGAGCATGGCCCTGTCCGTGATCTCCATCGACTTCATGCGGATATACTCCGCGATCCCCGGAGCACTGCGCTCGGCGATCTCCAGCGTAGCCTCCGGCGTACAGTCCCTGGATGAAAATCCGGTCCCACCGCTGGTAATGATCAGATCCGCTTCCCGTCCGTCACTGAGACGGATCAGCTCCGCCCTGATCCTTCCGATCTCATCCGGTATCACCACGGTTTCGATCACCTCATAGCCATTCTGAACCAGGATCTCCGCTGCCTTCGGTCCCGAAAGATCCTCTCTTTTTCCCGTAGAGGCCTTGTCGCTCATTACGACGACAGCCGCACGAAACGGCCGGTCAGGCTCCGGATAGATCACCGAAAATGTATCTCCCTTTTTGATCGTACCACCGGCCAGGACCTCCATAAAGGTTCCCTGACGGGGCATGATACATTCTCCCATCCGCTTATAGATCGTGCAGTGGGTATGGCATTCCTTGCCCTTCTGCGTGATCCGGAGACGCACCGGATGCTCTCCGTCACCGATGCAGAAAACGCTTCCTACCGGGAGGGTTGACGGGTCCACTCCGTCTATGATCAGATTCTCCCCGAACGCCCCGCTTTCAACATTTGCGCCTCTTCGATTGAAATCATCGATCCGGAAACCGGAAAGGGTGCTCACCTGCCTGTGCCATTTGCCGGCGTGAGCATCTCCCTGTATGCCCTCACCCTCGATCAGCACAGCCGATCCCACTTCTTTTTTCTCAACACCGCGCTTCTCGCTTACGCAGATTGCACGGATCCTACCTGTGATCGTATCCATCTCCCACTCCTCATCCGATGTAAGTCTTCCTAACCGCCGATGGTGTACATCTCATGTTCCTCCGAGATTCCTTCCGGCCGGTTGAACTGATGTGCTTCCGGTTTCTCATAGATACACTGTTCCAGCCCCTGACGGATCGCGTCACACCGCTCCTCTCCGGTCAGACCTCCCCGCAGGATCCCCTTCATATCAACCCCGCGGTCATAGCATAAACAGCTTTTCAGGTATCCCCTCGACGTAAGGCGGATCCGGTTACAGCTGTCACAGAACTTCCCATGGATCGCACTGATGAGTCCGATACTTCCCTGCAGACCCGGAACCCTGTAATAGACAGCCGGCCCATTTCCATGCGGTGTATCATCCGGTTCGAAGCCGTCCAGCCTCTCCCGGAGCAAAGGTATCAGTTCACTATGGGATATCCCCGGATAGTTCTTTCCCATCCCGATGGGCATCATTTCGATAAAACGGACGTCCACCGGCAGATCCCGGGCGATATCGATCATGGAAAGGACATCCTCCCGGGCGATGGAAACTGCATTGACCTTGACTGCGATCCCTTCCGCGATCGTGGCCTTCATTCCCCTCAGCACCGCATCCAGCGCATCGGATCCGGTCACATCCCGGTATCTTACGGGGTCCGTTGTGTCCAGGCTGACATTGATCCCGTCGATCCCGGCGGCTTTCAGCGCTTTGCATCTTTCTTCCAGCAGCACGCCATTTGTCGTCAGCGTCACCTGTTCGATCCCGGGTACCTTCTTCAGCATCCCGATCAACTGCTCCACGCCTCTTCTGACCAGCGGTTCCCCTCCCGTGATCTTGACCCTGTTGATCCCAATGGCAGCCGCCTGCTCCGCAACCTCCAGGATCTCCTCATAGGAAAGGATCTCCTTCATCGGAACAGCCTCGATCTTCTCCGGCATGCAATACCGGCATCGCAGATTGCACCTGTCCGTGACGGATATTCTTATGTAGTTGATCAGTCTTCCGTACCTGTCTTTCATAGGACCGTTTTCCTCAGGGAACTCTTGATCATCCCTTTTCAACCTTATTTATCTCTTCCTCGGACACATTTTTCAGAGAATACGTGTCAAATGCCGCATCCTTCGGAAGATAGATCTCGACCCGGTTGATCTTATCCAGCCGCACGGTTCCTTCCTTTATGGACACGTCAAAGACATGACCGCCCTTCGTTCTGTCATCGGACAGAAAATGCAGATGCCAGCCGGGCATATTGATCCCGTCCATATGATCCGGGAAATATACCCCCACCAGGGATCCGCGGATGTTCTCGAAGACAAATGCTGTCTGATTCGAATCCAATACGGTCTTCAGGGTAACATGATGCGACCGGTACGGAGCCTCCGATCTTGCATCCACTTTCTCAAACAGACCATCGATCCGGATCACATGCATGCTGTTCAGGCCGAAACGTTCTTCGATCTTTCTGGTCAGCTCTGTCCGGATAGACTGTATATCCTTCATATTCTCCAGAGGAAATTCTCTTTCTCCGCGAAGCTTCGCAACCGCCGAGAAAGGAACTCCCGCATCCGGCTCCACTTCGATCACCGACCCGTCCTGTTTTGCCCTGTAGCAGTGTCCGTCCAGGACGATCATCTCTCCGTTTACATCCTCATAGGTCCCAAGACCGGTATCCCCCTCCTCCAGCAGCTCGGCCACCGTGATCACGGATCTGGAATAACCGAGGGCCAGCGCCTGAAGTGTAGAAACCTGAAACATTTTATTCTCTTTATCCATTTTACTACTCCTTTCACCATCACTTTCGTTATTGTATCACATTTATAAGGTGCTTGTATGGTTTTTTGACAGTTCCTCTCTTTTTGGGTATAATTTACACATATTGTGGGGACGGAACTCCGATCCCCATATCTTTTTATCAGGAGGACTATCCATATGAGAAAGTGCGTAAGAACGAAACTTCTAACCTGTGCTCTCGCTGCAACCACCTGCTTTATGCTGGCCGGCTGCGGAAAGAGCGAGACGTCAACTACAGCTGCACCGGCAGCCGGAACCACCGCAGCTGCTTCGAATGCAGCCACCGAAGCAAAGAAAGACAGCAAGGCAGCCTACGATTATATGATCCTTGTAAATAAGAGCCACAAGCTCCCGGATGACTGGGAAAGCACCGTAGTCCTGAAGGAAGCCACCAATCGTTACGGCGAAAGCTACAAGGTGGAGGAGAAGGCCCTGGAGCAGTTCCTGAAGCTTCAGAAGGAGCTGGCAGATGAGGGCATCTACATCGAGCTGGACAGCACCACACGAAGTGTTGCAGAACAGCAGAAGCTTTGGGATGACTGGACCGTGGAAAAAGGCGAGGACTACGTAAAGAAGTACGTGGCAGTACCGGGCTATTCCGAGCATCATACAGGTCTGGCCATCGATGTATGTCTTGATAAGGACGGAAAGCGGATCGATGACAACGACGAGATGATCGCCGAGAAGGAGATCTTTGCAAAGGTACACGAAAAGCTTCCGAAGTATGGTTTCATCCTTCGTTATCTGGATGGGAAGGATGACAAGACCGGTTACAGCTATGAGCCCTGGCATTTCCGTTACATCAATGATCCTGCGCTTGCAAAGGAGATCATGGACAAGGGAATCACCCTTGAGGAATATCTGGGAGAATCCAAATAACGTAGAGTAAAGAAAGAGGATGACATCAAACCTGTCCGGCACGATGTCATCCTTTCTTTCATATCCGTTCCAGTATGAGGATCCTGTTTTACATCCCCATGCTTACTTGTTGGTCATTTTCTTCGATACTTTGTCAAACTGCTCCTTCAGCACATCGCCGAATTCGGTATCGCTCATATCTGCCGGCTTAGCATCCATAGCCTTTGTAACGAATCCGATCAGACCCGTTGACTTAAATCCTTCCGCACCTGCGGATACAAATGGAACATCACCCATCTCATCAGCGGTCTCCTTCAGCTTTGTAGCAAAGGAACCAAGTCCCAGCTGAAGAAGCAATGAAATAACGATCCCAACACATCCGCATATGATAGCACCGATCTTTTTGGGTCCCTCTTCCGACTCTTTATTCTTCTTGATCCTGAAGAAGATTGCAAGTCCGCCCAGGATAACTGCGATAACAACGCCGATCCATCCTGCGACAAAGGTTCCGATCAGTCCTAAAACAATAGCCAAAACTCCTAATAATGTAGCCATATTCTTTTCTTCCTCCCTAAAACTTTACGTTTGTTTTACAACCATTCCATATAATATATGAATTCCGGTCGACATGCAAATAGTATCAGATGAATTGTCACAGAAATGTCACATTTTTCGTCAATGCCTGTCAATGCCGTCAATGCCCGCCATTTTCCCGCATTTGCCATCAATGCCTGTCACTGCCCTCCATCCATGTCCGTACTCTGTCCGATATACCTGACACACAGCATCGTCAGATCATCAAACTGCGGCGCGGAACCGACAAAATCCGAGATTGCCCGGTCCATGACATCGATCACCTCACGGGGATGCCCGCAGGGATGGGTATTCAGCGCTTCCAGCATACGGTCTGTGCCGAACAGCTGCTGCTCTGCATTTGTCGCCTCTGCAGCCCCGTCGGTATAAACGAAAAGGATCCCACCTTTTCCCAGCTCCAGCTCGTATTCCCGGTATTTACTCATCTCCATACCACCGAGGACAAAGCCGTGCCGGTCTTTGATAAGGCTGAATTCCTCACCCTCCTTCCGAAGGATCGGGAACTCATGTCCTGCGCTTGCCGCTACGATCTTCCCGTTTGTGCGGTCCAGGATACCGAACCAGGCGGTAACGAACATATCATTTTTGTTATTGGAACACAGGGTCTGATTTGCCCTTGTAAGTACCTCCGCCGGAGACAGTCCGGTTCTGGCATATTCGCGGATCAGAACCTTCGCGATCATCATAAAGAGAGACGCCGGAACACCCTTTCCGGACACATCTCCGATGACAAGTCCCACATGGGCAGGATCGATATCAAAGAAGTCATAGAGATCTCCACCCACTTCCTTTGCCGGATTCATGGATGCATAGAGTTCATAGTCCGGAGCATCCGGGAAATCTCCGGGCAGGAATCCCTTCTGAATATCAGCAGCCAGCGACAGTTCCGCCGCCACCCGCTCACGGTCCTTTGTCAGCGTAGTCACCTCTTCAGTATATCGGTCGATCTCGACTGCCATCTGTGTCACATCATCCGCCAGCGCACCGATCTCATTTCGCTGTTTGATGTCCTTCAAATGATCATAAACCTTCAGGCTGTCCTTGGTCTCCATATACTCCCGGACACCCTTCTGCACCTTGCCCAGGGGCCGGATCGCCGAACGGTTGATGAAATAAAGCAGCAGTACGGCTGAAAGAGCAAGAACCAGCGCACTGATCCCGACGATCCACAGTACCTTCTTAATGACGTTTGAGTGGAAATCGCTCCAGTCATATACCAGAAGCTGTACAGCCCTTACCCCGTCCTGGTCTAAGACCGGTGAGATATAGACATAATAATAGTTTCCGTTCTTCGGAGAATCATAACGCTGGAACATGGGCCGCCCGGTGGCTATCACCTTCTTTACGCCTTCCAGATCATTCAGCAGATAACTGTAATCCTCCCCCAGCATCGTAGTGAATTCACTGAGATTTACATCCTCCCTGAGGAGATCCCCCATGAACAGGATCATGGTTCCCCAGTGCTCATCGCTGACATCGATCTCCATACAGGACAGGTTCCGCATCAATGCATAACTGAGCATCTGCTCCATGTATATATCCGTATAGACGTATGCCGCCAGGATCTTCTGCATCCCGGGTTCCAGCTTTTCCAGGTCTGCATCTTCATAGATGGGCAGATTGGTATCCTCATCAAAAGAAAATTTTGCTTTCAGCGCCTGGTAATTCGGATCTTTTTCATCTCTCTCAATATACATTTGTTCGATATCGGGATTATTCTCCCAATAATCGATAAACCACCCGAGTTTCGTCGTGGCATCCAGATTGAGCTGCTGGCGGTCCGCCAGAGGTCTCATATACTCTTCCTTGGATTCCAGATAGGTCCGGATATTTCCCTTTATCAGGATCAGGGCGGTTACACCGATCACGATCAGAAAGATAAATGAAACGATCAGTCCGACATGCACCAGGAGTTTCCTGTCCCGCCTGATCTTCGGCAGCCTGATCTTTCTTTTCTCCCTGGCCGGCGCCGTATCCTTCGGTTCCGCGTATTCCACGGTTTCCGGCGTGGTATCCGGAGTCTTCTCACTTGCCATGATTTTTCTCCCTGTTTTACTGTACTACATCTGCTTTCCGTTCTTCTTCCGAATGCGCATGATCCAAAAAAGATTTAAGCCCTGTCAGGTGCCTTACGCTGCGGAGGCATCCCATCGGGACGGCTCACCTTTGAGACCAGGTTCAGGGCATCCACCACCTGCTGCTTTCCGTATACCAGAAAGATCTGATCACATACCCATTGATAAAGGGTTCTGTCTTCCTCCGACAGCTTCATCTCCCGGTCCAGATAGTAAACCACCTCTACGATCCCGCCCATTGCGACCGCATAACGAAAGGGGATCTCCTCTCCCGGTTCTCTTCCGGAATCATAAATGATCCGGGTGATATTATTCGCAGCTGCAAACATCCCCTCCGGGAAATCCAGCCTGAGGCTCGTTTTTGCAAAGCCCATATCCTTTGACAGCTGCACATAATCCTCCGGCTTCGGATAAGTAAGGGCTGCATCATGCGTATATTTATAGATAAATGCACTTATGTCCGTATATACCTTTTCTCTGTCGATCATTTCGTTCCTTTCAGATCTCCCGTCCTGCTTTCGGATCCACTGTCGGGTTCGCTTTCGGATCCACTGTGGGGTTCACTATCGGATCCACTGTGGGGTTCACTATCGGATCCGGCCTTCGGGGCGCCCAGATATGTGAAGCTCACCATGGTCATGTCGTCGTATTGCGCTTCCTCTCCTGCAAAAAGATCCACTGCTGCTTTCACCCGGAGGATCAGTGAGTCATTTCCGATCTCCCGGTCATCATTCAGTGCATCCACCAGACGATCATTTCCGAAGCGCTCTCCCTCGGGATTCTTTGCCTCGGTAACTCCGTCCGTATACAGGAAGATCCGGTCCATATCCGCTCCAGGATCTCCTTCAGCTTTTTTGACCTGATCTTTCTCTCCTGCCCCAGTTCGAACATCTCATTCTCACTTTGGCCATAGACCACCTTACATGTGGAATAATACGTTTCCGTCTGCGGGACGATCACTGCTATCTCTTTTATTTCGTTCCTCTCCCTGCCGGCGCGATCCCATACATAGTTATTTTACCATAATACCCATGAGAATTCATCCTGTTTCTAACGGAAAAAGGAGCTTCCGTCCTTTTTACAAATGCATCCCCTTTCCGGCTTTCGGGACGGTATGCGACTTCCCGGAGTTCTTTATATCTCCCGGCTTCTGCTGCTGCATTCTGATGATCCGTACCATATCATCCGTCTGACGGCGCTGGTTCTGCTGCAGCTGCTTTCTCTCCCCTTCGGACAGAGTGGTCAGTCCGCTTACATGCGTATGAATTGCCTTCACGACTTCCTTCATTTTTTTCATCCGGCGGACATCCGCTGCGTTTCCGCCCTTAGCGTTCAATTCTGCTTTCGCATTATTATAATACTGCCTCGCCGCTTCCTTTATCTTTTTTGCCACATCCGTAAGGGTGGTCAGGTCCGAATGCGATATATAACGGCCGGTCACCGCCTCCGGAGAATAGTCCTTCTTCTTCCGTATCCTGATCGTAGACGCTTTGATCCGTTCGCGGATCGCTTCCATCTTCTTTCGATAATCCTCTACGGCATTCTGCAGTGCACGGTAATCATCCGTAGCATACCCGGGCTTTCCGACAGCTTTAGCAAGATCCTTCCCGAATGCGCCTGCAGTTTTGATCTCCCCGAGGAGTCCTGTATACTCAGCCCTGTTGTTCGTTTCCGCATCTGAGAGCTTCGGAGCATTATAACCCAGGCTGTCGTACACCCGTGTGATCTTCGGAAACCCCTCCCGGATCGACCGGAAGAGATTATTATGCTTCTCATCCCGAAGACCTTCCAGGATATCCGGCCGCGTCCACTCATTGTCCGCAACTTCACGGAGATAAGGATATTTGAGTCCCTTATCATCCCCGGCGATATTCTTTCGGCCGGTCAGGATCGCTTCCTTCATATTCTCCAGTCTTTCAACTGCTCCGTGGATCTCATCTTCACCAAGCTGTCCCCGAAGAGCGAATTTCAGCTGTTCCGGCTGCAGCTTCAGGATGCGTTCTGCCATCTCTTTGCTGATGGCTCCCATATTCTCGGGAACCACCATTTTACATACATTTTTACCCCGCGCTTTTTTCCCGGCTGACCCGAAGGATGTATCATTATCGATTCCCTGAATGCCGGTCACATTGCCATTTTTGTCGATCTTATAAAAAAGATTCTGTGCGTGTCTGTCCATATTTCCGCAGATATAATCCAGTGCCTGCAGTTCAGATATCTTTTTCAGAGAGGTTCCGTCCTTCCCGATGAGCAGTTTCTCCCGGTTTTTGTTCCGAATGGCCTCAACGTATTGCGGATCCGGATTGCAAGGATCCAGTCCCTCTGCGGAGGCCATAAAGGTCCCCTTTACCACCGAGCCGTCATCCCGGATCATCTTCATAGGTTTGGCATAGCATACAATTTCCGAAATACCAAGCATATCCGCCACCGTACTCATGGCCGAATTCCGGTTATCCTTTCTGGCACCCTCACGGATCCCGCCGTTCAGGCAATAGGAGTAGACCGACATGGCGACCCTTCCCTGTTCATAGAGGGTATTCAGTGCATTCGATCCGCATAGCCGTACTACGTCATTTTCTGTCACATCATGAATATATGCCAGTTCTTTGACCAGCCGCTTCTTCGATATCTTGTAGATACCTTTCTCTTTCTCGCTGATATTCTTAAGAAACTCGATAGCGGAATTATAGTCCTGATTTTGAGCACGCTGATGGTTTTCTCTCAGGTGTTTGGAATAATAATTCAAATAATCCCGGTAGAAGGTTTCCAGCATGATACGGCCCTGTTGGGTTTTCGCTGATCCTGCCGCTGCCTTTCCCATTTTATGAAACTCTTCGACCAGGCTGAAATGATCCTCTGACGTAAAGAATCCCCGTATCTCTTTCCCGTCCGAACGCGTCATCCGTATGGGGATCCTCTCGGAAATAGCCCCCTTCATGGTCTCCGCTTTCTTCTTGTCGATGCGGATCTCCTTCGTTCTTCCATCCTCCAGGACCGTAAGAAAACTCTGTTTCTTCCGGGGATCATACGCTTTCAATACCCGGAAATCATCTGCGAGAATATGGCTGAGTTTTTCGGCAGTTTCTCTTATCCCTTTTTCTTTCCCTGCCTTCTCTTCCTCTTTCCCTGCTATCTCTTCCTTCCCGGGCTTCCCGTCCTTCAGGAACTTCTCGAGTTTTTCTCCAACCCGGGTATATTGCCGGAGCAGGTCATCCTTTCTCATCTGATCCAGGATCGGCCATCCGTTCTTCGTAGGCAGCAGGAGTTCCCGCATGGTCTCATTTAACTCCCGTAAGGAAGCATTGAACTCCTCATCCAAAACGGAGTCACGCTCTGCCTCGGAAAGCTCCGCCATCAGTTTCTGCCTGGTTCTGTATTCTTCCGGCTTCTGCTCTTCGGGAATCTCTATTCCCGCCGATGCATCTTCTATCACTAAAGTATCATCAACTTCCTTCATGACCTTTACCTCCGTCTGCCATTGTCCGGTTATGATCCTGCACATCGTCTGATCCGAATACAGAGCATTCGATCCGGGACCCGACAGGATCCATTATACTCCACTCCACCGCAACAAAAGCGCAACAAGCACGAAAATTCCCCTGCCGCCGGATCATGGGAATCCGTTTCTTGACACAGTTTCTACAATACGGGTATAATATATCATGATACAGTATAAATACTGCTTTAAGGAGGATATGATTTGAGTTATTGGATCTTACTTATCGTCAGCCTGCTTGCCTGCTCCATCGGTTTCCTCAAATACCTTTGGTTTATTTCCGTGGGGTACGGACTGTCGATCTCCGCCATCGGAGTTGCTTTGGCAATCGGTTTCCACGATATCATGGGACTGCCGGAATGGCTGTTCTGCATTGCTTTCATGCTCTACGGACTGCGCCTCAGCGGTTATCTTCTGATCCGTGAGATAAAGAGCGCCGGATACCGCAAGGTCCTGAGTCCGGAGCTGGAGCGAAGCAAGCATATTCCCATCTTTGTCAAATTTTCATTATGGGTTTCCTGTGGCTTACTGTACACGCTGATGACCATCCCGGTGTATTTCCGCCTGCTCAACAACGCGCCTGCGGATGCCATGCTCTGGGTCGGTTTCGTGATCACGGTATGCGGGCTCATCATGGAAACCACAGCAGATCTGCAAAAAACCGCCGCCAAGAAGAAGAACATCCACCGGTTCGTAGATACCGGTCTGTACCGCTTCGTACGGTGCCCCAATTATCTGGGTGAGCTCCTGATCTGGCTGGGAGTCTTCCTGTCGGGAACAACGGTTCTGCAGGGTGTATGGCAGTGGGTGCTGTCCATTCTCGGATTCCTGCTCATCGTCTGGATCATGTTCAGCGGCGCACGCCGTCTGGAGATCCGTCAGGACCGGAATTACGGAGAGGATCCGGAATATCAGAAATACGTCACCACCGTACCGATCCTTATTCCTTTTATCCCGCTCTACAGTGTAAAGAAGCATAAATTCCTGGTAGCATAGATCCGTTATATCAAAAGAGAAGGCCGCAAATATTACAGGTTGCAGCCTTCTCTTCTTTCTCTTCTTTTAGGACTGTATATCCTTCTTCGTATATTTAATATATGCGATCACGATCCCCGCGATCAGAAAGCATAAGCCCGGAAACATATACTTCATATCGATCTGATGGAGGTTTGCAAGGGTTGCACCATCGGTATAACCATAGGGTGTGATGTATTTCAGGAATTTCATGTTGGGCGTGAGGTTGCTGATGATGTTCATGAAGTAGAATACAGCAGCCACACCGATCCCGATCCCGGCACCAAGCTTACTGATAAAAGCGGAGATCCCGAAGCAGATCCCTGCGATCTCAAACTGCAGGATCAGATATGCGAAGTGGAACAGGATCATGGTTCCCCAGGATATTTCCGCATTTACGATGAAAATGGGAATTGCAGCACATACAAATACGATAAGATTCATGATGACTATGATCGCATAGACGCTGATCAGTTTTTCAGTGACCACCCGGATCCTGGAAACCGGATGGGTGAGAAGAAATTCTGCCGTTCGGTCCCGTTCCTCCTTCATCAGAGCGGAAATTGCAATAAATGCTGCAAAGAATGCCCCGCCGATCCCCAGTATATTTCCACACTCAATGGCGTAGAAGCCGGTCATGGTCTGAAAATTCAGCTGATCCATACCGAAGGCCTTCGTCAGGCCTCCCAAGGATGACATCATTTCATTGATATTGTCCATCTGTGACTGCATTTCCGGATAGACAAAGATACAGACACCCACCATGATCCCGATGGCCAGTCCCCAGATCAGGATCGTCAGCTTCTGGGATAGTATTTCTCGTTTCAGGATTATCATATTCATTCCTCCGTACTGAATCGTATGTCCGCAAGATCCTTCGCTTCGCTCAGGATGACATGCTTCGCTCAGGATGACATGCTTCATTCATAGTAATTCATGAAGATCTCTTCCAGCGTCGGCTCGGTGATGCTGACATCCCGTGGCTTTTCCTCCGCCAGAAGCTTAAGCAGCCGGGACATATCTCCGTTATACAGGAACGCCGTATTTCCTTCTCCGATCTTGAGATCCGTGATACTATCCGCACTCGTTCCCCGGTTCTCCCCGGATCTGCCTCCCCGGTTCTCCCCGGATCTGCCTCCCCGGTTCTCCGTGGACCCCGTTCCCTGCGTCTCTTTCGATCCTTTTCCGCGTTTCTTCCCGGTCTCTTCCATGCGGCGAAGCTCCTGCAGAAGCTTCTCACTGAGTACCCCCTTCAGGATGATCTTCTTCGCTCCTGCTTCCTCCATCTTTTCCACCTTATCGGAAATGATGATCCGCCCGTCCTTGATGAAGGCGGCCGTCCGGCAGTGGGCCTGCACCTCGGATAAAATATGGGAGGAAAGGAAAATGGTGGTTCCCTTTTCGTTCAACTCCTTCAGGATATCGAAGAACACCTTCTGCATCAGCGGATCCAGCCCGGAGGTCGGTTCATCCATAATGAGGAGCTCCGGTTGATGCTGGATGGCACAGATGATCCCGGCCTTCTTCCGGTTTCCGAGGGAAAGATGGTCCACTCGTTTTTCCGTGTCCAGTCCGAGACGTTCGATGTATTCCGCCGCTGCCTTGCTGCAATCCTTCTTTCTGAGGGACGCTGAATACCTGATGGTATCCCGCACCTTCATCCCGGCATAGAAGTTGATCTCGGATGGAAGATACCCCACGGATGCAAGGATCTCATTATGTCCGGTCACGATATCATGCCCCAGCACCGATGCACTTCCGCCGGTAGGCTGTATCAGCCCCAGCAGTGTCCGGATACAGGTGGACTTTCCGGCTCCGTTCGGCCCGATAAATCCAAAGAAATCTCCCTGCTCCACCGAAAGATCAAGGTCTTCGATCCCCTTAAAGCTTCCATAGTATTTTGTCAGTTTTCTCGTTTCGATCACGTTCATGGCTTTTCCTTTTTTTTAATTGTTTTTTGGATGCGGGTTATCTGAAAATGATTCCCGTCGCTCCGGAATCGGGTGATATCTAAAGCTTAACAACATTTGGCTATTTTCTATTTCGTGGTTGACAGGAGAACAGGTGTTCGATATAATCATATTATCGAACGCCTGTTCTCCTGGAGGCCACGTATATGTCAGAACTGAAAGAAGTCATAACTTCATACAATAACCTATCATTCTGTGACCGTATTGTTTTTTACACAACCATCTCAAATG
>CACYMQ010000011.1 GCA_902775555.1 uncultured Lachnospiraceae bacterium
AAATAGCGGAAATGCGCTATTTTACTGACTTTTTTGAGGGTTTAAAGACAGAAAATATGGTTATGAGATAGGCGATTTGGCCAGGCACTGAACAGTAACCATGGGCAACTGGGGTATTTGAGTGGACCTTTCTAAGGGACATCTTTCCGGATAGACTAGGTATCATAGAGAACATCGGGAGAACATCGGGAAAAGGAGGAAGCGAAGATGTGTTACATATGTGGGAAATCAAGAAACAAAATAGCTCATTCACCGGATTGCCGATACGTGAAGATGATCCCTTATAAGAACCGGAGTTACTTCCAGAACCGTCAGGAGACGGCCGATGCAGGGTACAGATACTGCAGATGCTGTGCACCGGTCCTGGGATATCTGAGGCGGGAGAAGAAGGATATGGACAACTACGGCAGCGCTACAGGCCTCAGCTACACATTTGATCCGTCAGACGGATCCCTGATCATCACTTCGAGAATGGATACCTGGAAGATCATCGCCAACGGGCGGCAGAACCGCATTTGGCTCTATCACAGAAACGCTTTTGGAAATGATCCGGAGTCGATGATCCCCGGATATCATTGCCAGCACATCCGGAAGAGCACGATCCTCGGCTACATGGATTATATCGTAAAGCATGACATTTTCCGTGAACGGAATCCGCTGGGAGAAGAGAAGAAGCATGTGAAGAGGGCGAAGAATGCGGTGGCTGTACGGAAGGCACTGTCCAGGGGAAGGCGAAAGGCGGACCGCCTCAGCAAGCACAGACAGTACGAGAAGCAGATGCGTAAGGACCGGAGGGGTGATTACTACGACGAGGACTGGGATATGGAACTGACCCGCATGGCGAACTAAGGCGCGGACTGCGGAGGGGCAGAGGATAAGGAAGGATGGTAAAAACGATGTGGAAGAGATTCCTGTTCTGGATGAGGAGGGGCAAGGACTGCGGAAGATGTTGCCTGAAATGTCCATATTACAAGATGTGCAGAAGTGATATTATGGGAATGGAGGAGAAGTAAGAATATGGCTATGACGACTTCAAATACGGTTGACAGAGATGAGGTTGCACTGCAGCTGGCACCCTGGCTGCGTGCATGTGTGGAACACGGACTTCTGAAGGTGTGGCTTTCGGAGAATGCACCGGAGTATATCAAGGAACTTTACAGAAACTGCTATTCGTAAGAGAAGAAAGGAGAACGATTATGGGAACATGGGGGCATGAATCGAGATTTTCAAATGCATCCGGTATGGATGGCCTGCCGTATGTGGTCCTGAAAAAAATGGAAATGAGTGCAACTCGTAGTGTATAATAGAAATCGGGGCCTGACGAAGAAACACCGAAGGTTACAATTGGATTTGAGAATGGAGGGATCTTATGCTTGAGATTGGTACACTGGCTCCGGAGTTTACACTTCCGGATCAGAACGGAGAGATGCATTCATTAAAGGACTATAGGGGAAGCAGGGTGATCCTGTATTTCTATCCGAAGGACAGTACCGCAGGCTGCACGAAGCAGGCCTGTGGTTTTGCAGAGCGTTATCCGCAGATCAGGGAGAAGGGGGCGATTGTTCTTGGCGTAAGCAAGGATTCCGTGGCTTCTCATAAGAGGTTTGAGGAAAAGTACGGGCTTCCCTTTACCCTGTTGTCCGATACGGAGCTCTCCGTCATCAAGGCGTATGACGTGTGGAAGGAAAAGAAGAATTATGGCAAGGTTTCTATGGGGGTTGTCCGCACCACGTATCTGATTGATGAAAATGGCGTCATCATTCAGGCGATGGATAAGGTGAAGGCGGCTGATAACCCGCAGGATATGCTGGAGCTTCTATGATAGTGTCCGGAGGTGCGGAGGAAATGGGAATGGATTTAAAAAATCCCGATGTTATCGGGAAAATGAAGCAGGGGAATGCTCTCTACATGGAGAGTCTTCGGAGTGCAGGAGACATCTCCCCGGAGCTCCGGCAAAGGACTGCGGATGCCGGTCAGCATCCCTACGCCATTGTGATCGCCTGTTCGGATTCCCGTGTGATACCGGAGGCAATCTTCTCCGCGGGGATCGGAGAACTCTTTGTGATCCGTGTGGCCGGAAATGTGCTGGATAACCATCAGCTGGGAAGTATAGAGTATGCAGCTTCTCATCTTGACGCCAATGTGATCATCATGCTGGGACACACGAGATGCGGCGCTGTCTCTGCAACGATCAAAGGCTCTGCGGAGGGCTATATCCGTTATATCACGGATGACATCCGTGAGGCGATCGGTGATGAGAAGGATGATTACAAAGCAACCGCATTGAACGTGAAACACGGAGTAAATGTGATCCGGAACGCATTTCGTGAACATCCGGAGATCCCGTCGGAGGAACTGGATATCATCGGGGCAGTCTACCATGTTGAGACCGGTAAGGTGGACTGGCTGTAAAGAGGTGATGGCTATGATCAGAATAGAGAAGATATCGATTACGGAGTTGCATACGGATGCAATCGTGAATGCAGCAAATGAGCATCTGCTGGCAGGTGGCGGCGTATGCGGTGCGATTTTCAGAGCAGCGGGCTATGAGGAGCTTCAGGCAGCATGTGACAAGATCGGACATTGTGATACCGGTGATGCGGTGACTACCCCCGGCTTTCAGCTTCCGGCAAAGTATGTGATCCATGCAGTCGGCCCGGTGTGGTATGGCGGTGGTAATCGGGAACCTGCGCTGCTTTATGGTGCGTATCAGAATGCGCTGAAGCGTGCCATGGAAGCAGGCTGTCATTCCATCGGATTTCCGCTCATATCCGCTGGGATATTCGGATATCCGATGCAGGCGGCCTGGGAACGCGCGATTAAAGCCTGTATGGATTTCACTGACGAGAACCGGCAGTGGGAGATGGAGATCGTATTTGCAGTTCTGAGTGACGAGATCCTTGCGGCAGGCAGGGAGGAACTACGGAAATATGGAGGTTAATGGTTTGGTAAAGAAGATCGTTAGCAGAAAGGATCATTGACCAGCGTATGAAGACTAGAAAACAGGCACTGACATATGCATTGACATTTCCGGATACCTATCAGGATGCGCCGTTCCATGATGCAAACTGGCAGCTTGTCCGGTATAAGGGGAACGATAAGGCGTTCCTATGGACATACGAGAGAAATGGTTTTATGAACCTGAATGTGAAGGCGGACCCGGACAAGGCGTTATTCTGGCGGAGTATCTATCCGTCTGTAATTCCGGGCTACCATCAGAATAAAGAGCACTGGAATACCATCATTCTTGATGGGAGCATTCCGGACCGGGATATCAAGCTGATGATCCGCGAGAGCTACGACCTGATCAGCGACTGCCCTTCCAAAAGGATCTATGAGGTGGTGAAGCAGATCCCCTATGGCCACGTTGCCACATACGCTGATGTGGCAGAGCTGGCAGGAGACCGGAAGATGGCCCGTGCTGTGGGAAATGCCCTGCACAAGAATCCCGATCCCGAACATATTCCCTGTTATCGCGTGGTGAACGCCAAGGGAGAGCTGGCCGGTGGTTTTGCCTTCGGCGGGGCAGAGGTGCAGGCAGGGCTTCTGGAAGCCGAGGGGGTAGAGGTACGGGACGGCGTGGTGGACCTGGAGAGATTCCGGTGGACGGAGAAGTCTCTTTGATCCTGCACGCATTTCGAGAGCATTCGGAGGTTCCGGCGTAGGTTTCGGATGTGGGTCAGAGAAGTCGCATCCCGGGCGACCCCGGGAGTAGCCCGATATGCTATAGTTCCTATAACAGGTAAAACCGATAGGAATACGGAGGTGGACTATGTACGGAGCTATTTTGGGAGATATCATTGGCAGCAGATTTGAGTTCGACCGTGGAGGGAAGACGAAGGAGTTTGAGCTTTTCACAACGGAGTGTGAGTACACGGACGATTCGGTCATGACGATCGCGGTAGCGGAAGCCCTCATGAATGTTGGGCCGGAAGCGGGAGAGAACGAAGTGAAAGCAGAGCTGGTCCGGCTGATGAAGGAATGGGGACGCCGGACTCCCGACGCGGGGTATGGCGGGAGGTTCTATACCTGGCTCTTCACGGACAGAACAGAGCCCTATGGCAGCTATGGAAATGGCTCTGCGATGCGTGTCTCCCCGGCGGGATGGCTGTATGACAGTCTGGAGAGAACCCGGGAGGTGGCAAGGTGGACCGCAGAGGTGACGCATAACCATCCGGAGGGAGTGAAGGGCGCAGAATCGGTAGCCGCTGTCATTTTCCTTGCCCGGACAGGTCATAAGAAGGATGAGATCAGGGAATATGTGATCCGTGAATTCGGATACGATCTATCCCGGACCTGCGATGAGATCCGCCCCGGTTATCATCATGTGGAAAGCTGTCAGGAGACTGTGCCGGAAGCGATCACTGCATTCCTGGAGGGCGAGGATTTCGAGGATGTGATCCGGACTGCGGTTTCCCTGGGCGGAGACTGCGACACATTGACGGATATCGCCGCAGCTATGGGGGAAGCCTACTATGGCTGCCCGGATGAACTGAAAAGAGAGTGCGAGAAGAGAATAGAACCGGAGATGCTGGCGGTGTTGCGTCGTTTCAATGAGTCGAACGGCTAATTTTACGCCAGCACAATATGAACTTAGCCGTACGGCGAAGAAGGTGCCTTTGAAAGAGGGTGAAACATGAGGGAGTTGAACGTATACATGGACAAAAATGGAAGTCAGACTCTTGTCGGAACGATCAGGGGAAAAAACTCCATGGACGCCGTTTTTTCATATCATGATGAATACTTATCTGCAGGGAATGCTGTAGCGATCTCCATTTCACTTCCACTTCAAAAGGAGTCTTTTAGCTCTGATAAAACAAGAACCTATTTTGAGAATCTGTTGCCGGAAGGTTTTTCCAGAACAGCAGTTGCTGATTGGATCAAAACGGATGAGAAGGATTATCTGACGATTTTATCCGTTTTGGGCAGAGAGTGCCTGGGCGCAGTGAAAATAATCGAAGGACAGTATACGGGAGAATCGGAGTATGAGCTGCTGACAGAGGCGAGAATAAAGGAACTGGCGGCAGAAGGAGCAACAAAATCCACACAGATCCTGATGGAGACGCATTTGTCCCTGACAGGAGCCACAGGAAAGGTGGGACTGTATTTTGATGAAGCCTCCGGCAGGTGGTATCTGCCGAAAGGCAATGCTCCAAGTACGCACATTGTAAAACAAAGCCATGTAAGACTGAAGCATATCGTTCTCAACGAACAGTTATGTATGCTTACGGCAGGTAATCTGGGCATCGATGTCCCTGAAAGCTTTATCGTAAATACAGGAGCGGACGATGATGAACTGCTATATGCAACGAAACGATATGATCGCACATTTTCCGATGGAAAAACTATAAACGGTCTGCCCTGTCCTTTGAGATTGCATCAGGAGGATTTTGCTCAGGCATTAAGTATTTTGCCAAACGACAAATATGAAAAGAAGCCATCTGGGTATATGAAAAGGATGTTTGAACTGGTAAGGAACTATTCCTCGGATCCTGTTGAGGATCAGCGGGCGCTTCTTAGCAGTATCATATTCAATTTTCTGATCGGAAATACAGATTGTCATGTGAAAAACTATTCGCTTCTATACAGTCCGGATTTACGATCCAGACGGTTGGCGCCCATATACGATCTGGTAGCAACCAGGGTATATAAAACCACGTCTCTCATGTCATTTTTCATTGGGGGAGAACTGGATATCGAGAAGATCGACCGGAGGAATTTCGAGAAGGCAGCGGATGAAATAGGCATGTCTGGCAGAATGGTTCTGAATACCTTTGATGACGTGGCAGAAAGATATGAAAATGCACTTACTGCTGCTGCTGATGAGTTAGGAAATCTGGGATTTGAGCAGGCGACTGCATTGAAGAATGAAATAGTGCAATCCGGGGGATACAGAAATCTATAATACCGGCGGAGTTGACCGGCTGTGACAGGAAGGGGTGTGTTGTATGACGGTAGAGGAAGCAAGGCAGATAGCATCCGAATTTGATGAGAACGGGCGAAAAAAACTATGAAGAACCCGAAAGTTATTGTAAAATTTGGAAGGAAGGAAATCCGAAAAAGGGCGGATGCCCGGAGGTGGATATGGGTGTATTCTCGAAATACCATCGTTATCATGGAAATGGACAGGATCCGAATGTGAATAATGTGGCAGCCTTCGGGCAGCCGGTCCGTTCCCTGTTCACTTCAACGAAAATCTTCACGTTACGGCACCATATCGATGTAACGGATCATGCCGGAAATGTGGTGTATCAGGCACAGTCGAGCGTGATGTCATTTCGGGACAAGACGGATCTGTATGATTACCGGGGCGTGCACGTCGCCCACATAGAGAAGAAGGTTTTCAGCCTCCATGAGCGGCATTATATCTCCATGGGTGGCGGTCTTCAGTTCGAGCTGTCAAATGAACTCTTTCATATGATCAGGGATATCACGAATATCGAAGGCCTGGGCTGGCAGTTGCAGGGAAATGTATGGGAACTGAACTTTGCTCTGTATGACCAGTATGGCAGGATCGTTGCAGTTATCGGACAGAAGATGATATCCATGCATGACAAGTACTGTGTGGATATCTACCAGCCAAACGCCGAACCCGTCGTGATCGCGATCCTGATCACGCTGCAGCATATGATCTGCGACCGGGAGAGAAACCGCGCGGCGAGGAACAACTGATAGTATACAACCGGATGACAGGATGATCGGGGCTTGTTGGAAGAAATGTTCAAATACATGGTAAGAAAGAACGGAGGAAACATGTATGCCTAAGAAGGAAGTAAAGGCACAACCGAAGCTGTCACCCGAGCAGAAGAAGGAGCGTCGCAGGGTCAAGCATCTTGAACAGCTGGAGAGTCTGAGGAATAAGCGAGGGGAGACGGAGCAGGAGTTTATCGACCGCTATGGTCCGAACGGGAAAATGTACGAGGTTCCGGGAAAGACGGATTATGATGAGATCACCATCGAACCCCCGGCGGATATGGACCCTGTGGAGGTATCGGTCGTCGTGATCGGCTCATGTATGCGGGAGGAATGGCTCGACCGTGTCATGACCAACTCGGGATTTCCCATGGGGAGCATGACCTATGCGGAGTTCAATCAGATGTTCCTTGTGGACAATGTCTTCAAGGGCGATGCCCGTATAGGGGATTTTCCTCCGGTTCTGATCGAAGGAAGACAGCAGGCAAAGGATGCCATTGAGGCATATAAGAACGGTGACCGGACAGGGGTCATCCGGATGGTGGACCAGTTTATCCGCTATACCGTTTCCACCGTAAAGAGTGTGTATATCGGCAGTGCGCAGGACGCGATCATGTCCGGCTCCGCTGCGGAGTATAATGAGCAGAGAGCCGCCCTGCTGATCGCCGAAAGACTCCTGGAGAAGGAGCCCTACAAGAGCGAGTGCAGGATCTCCGAGATCGACCGGGCCAAGCTGCATGCCTTTACGCATCATGCAGAAGCGCTGAAGGATGCAACGGAAGCGAAGATCGGTCTGATGAAGGAGCCGCCTGCCCCGAATACGAAGGAACGTGAGGATCAGGTTGCGGAATTCCTGTTCAACGAATACGTAGCCGGCATCATGAGGGATGCGAGGTCGGAACGGGATGATATGAATACGCGGATGGCGACGGAGCTGTACGAAAAGTACGGCATGGTACCCGGCTCCTCTGATTATTCCCGGTTTATGCTGCTCTCCGATTCGATCTCACGTGTCGTGATCGGTACGGAATACAATATCCAAAGGAATAAGATCTCGGATCTGGAGGCGATCCTTGCCATGCCGGACGGCCGCGAGAAACTGCGGGGTCTCTATATGGACAAGATCCGGGGGACGGCGCATTATCAGAAGCTGGTATCCGCACAGGGAAATGATCTGAAGGATGCCCTTCTGGAGGTGGAAACGAAGTTTCCAAAGAGCTTTGTCTCATTTACGGATATCAAGACCGGCGGTGAGGCGGATGCCATGAATCAGGAGATGCAGCCGCAGTTCGATGAGGAGAGGGCGAGGATCGAAGCCCGCTGTGAAACGATCCTGGAAGGGATCGCCATGGAGCGGAGCAGGATCCCGGATCTTACGGCGGTCGGGACGGCGCAGCTGGCAAAGACAGCCAAAACGATCCGTTCGGATTTCAACAATCTGATTCCCGCTGAGGGCGTGAAGGAGCCGATGCTCGCGGAGATCCGGACCGGGCTGGACGAACTGGTGCAGGGAGCGGATGCATTGAATGCCCGGAACAAAAAGGGAAATGTGAATACAAACGATGCACAGGCGTACCTGACGCAGATTGGGAAAATGAACAGCGTCATTGACCGGTACTTTGAGACACACAGCAACGCACCTGAGGATCAGGCGGAGAAGGCTGTGTATTTTGGCATGCTTAGAATGAAACGTTCCATCACCGGACACCGGAATGGTGTGAGCATGGCCGTGAAGCGTATGGAATGCGGGGCCGGGATGGATCGGCTTCTGTCCTCCGGGAATCCCATCACTGCCGAGGGGATCGCACCGCTGATCCGCAGCATGCAGGAATCCCTGGAGATGGAGCGCTACGGTGCGGATGCGGATAAAAAGCAGCTGTTGGACAAGGCGGTTTCGGCAACAGGACGGCTGGGCGAGCTGGTCTCCAAGGAGGGAGAGCTTACGCCCGAGGAGTCCGTGGAAGCAAAGAATCTGGTGCGGGATGTATTCGGTTTCCGGCTCTATACGAAGATGGTATCCGAGGTTCGGGACACTTCCACGCCTATGGCCCTGCTTCTTCCGGATGCACTGGACCGGATACCGGAATTCACTGCCGCTACAGAGACACTGACGAAGGAACAGCTTCTCCGGTTCGCCGTGGGCAATAAGTCCGATGAGATCATCGGTCTTCCCCAGAATCTGGTCAATCTCCATAAGGGGGATCCGGGATTCCAGAGAAAAGAAACACTGAATAACATTTTCAAGGATGCACAGAATAACTGGGGAAAGTCTGTGGGTGATCAGATCCGTGAGACGGTCCGGACACGGAAGGAGGCCCGAAGGGAGGCTGAACGGCAGGAGACAAGACGGCGGGAAAATGAGAAATACATGGAAAGGGTAAGGATACTTTCCACGGAATATAAGAGTGTGGAGAACACATTCCATAAATTCTACGGTTCGAAGCCGGATATGGTGGAGGGCATCCACCTCCATCAGGAGTACAATGCCATGACCATCGACATTCCGGAGGGAATGGACGAGAATACGGTAACGGCCATCGTGTTGGGCTCGATCATGCAGAGTGAACGCCTGGTACACCGGTCCACATCCTCAAGCTTCGCGGATAAGAATACCACCTTCCTGGAGTTCAACCGGAACTTCCTGATCGACAATATCCTGAGCGAGAATTCGGATGTGAGCCGGCAGGGAAGTATCCCTCTGGCCCTGGTGGAAGGGCGGAGGAAGGCCCTGGAGGCCATCGAGGAATTTAAAGCAGGAAAACCGGAGAAGGCCAGGTCCATGGTTGAGACCTTTATCGATTTCGGTGTGGATACACTGAAGATGCTGCTGCCGGTTGCCAGTACGGACCTGTACCGGGTGAAAGACGGCGCGGTTGCACCGAATAAGTTTGTGGTCCAGCTGACAGGCGAGATGATCGGAAAGCCGCCGCTCAATGCGGGGGAAAATGTGCCTGCGGCGGATCAGGCCAGATGCAAGAACTTCGAACAGAACATGAAGTCCGTATTCGACGTTTATGAGGCCAAGTACGACGTTCTTTCGAAGCCGGCGGAACCGGGATCCGAAGCCAGGGCAAAGCAGATCGAGGAGCTGATGTTCCGGGAATATCTGGTCAGCACGGCAGAGGTTGCTGATACGGAGAAGAATAAGATGATGGAGTCCGAGCTTGACCGGATCCTGTTGGAGCACGGATATCATCAGAAACTGGATTGGCCGGGTTACCGGGATACACGTGAGGAACTGAATAATCTGGTCGCACCATTACGACAGGCCTATATCCGGACCCATCAGACAGCACATGAATTTCTGGCAGGCTCTGCTGAGGGGATCGAAACCCTGAAACGTCTGTATCTTCCGGAGATCCGGAAGACGGAGCTCTATCAGAATCTTCTCGCCGCTGATGGTGAGGAGTTTCAGCACCTGCTGAAAACCCTGGATGATGAGGCATTTAAGGGCCTTCAGCAGTTTAAGGACGTGGAGGTCGGTGATCCTGCGGCAGCGTTCAATGCCGAAAATGAAGCGTCATTCAGTCTGCGGAAGGCAGAGATTGCCGAGCAGGCGGAGGAAAATATCCGCATGTCATACCGGCTGCGCTTTATGGAGGACGGTCAGCCGGAACCGGACAATTTCGGCACGGAACTGTCCACCCTGCGGGAAGCCTTCAGTGATTTTGATTTTGGTGAGGAGGAGATCCCATTTGCCGGTAAAGACCGGATTCAGGAGTTTAAGAAAGCCTACCTGAAGCTGGAGAAGAAGGCAGGTGTTCTGGGCGGAGGCACTGCCCCCGGCTGGGAGGATGCGCTGGAGTATAAAGAACTTTCGGAGGCTGTCGAAGAATCCGCCCGGAATATGATCAGGAATGCGGATTTTGCGCAGGCATCGGAGAAGGGAAAATATCTGATCATGATGTGCCGGCGGGTACAGGATCTGCTGCCTGCGGGACGTGAGGTGCTTCTTGCTCCGCTGATCCAGAAGAGGAGAGATCAGGAGATCGAGAATCAGAAGAAGATCACGGATCCGGAGAATGTACAGAGATTCCGGAACGCACATCAGAATGGGGAACCCGATCCGACGGACCAACTCTATGCGGGCATTTCCCGGGAAGCCATGAGCCAGATGCACAAGATCAACCGGATGAATCTGGAGGCTCAGAAACTCGGGGCTTCGCAGATCAGAAAGAAAATGATCGACGATGCGGTGAAGGCATCCAGAGCATTATCCAAGATGATCCTGAAGGGTGAAGATCACATCCGTGAGCATATGGATGACGCGAAGAAGTATATGAGGGATGTGATGGCGGAGCGTGTGCTTGCACGCTTTGATAGCCTGAACATTCCGCTGTTCGAGCCCGAAAAGTACGCCCGAGGATTTGTCGACCGGATCCCGGAGTTCAAGAAAACTCTGGGCTCCCTTACCATCGGTAAGATCGGAAGCTATGTATATGATCACGCCGCGGATAAGGAACTGAATAAGTGGAAGAAGGCAGAACTGACAGAGGCCATAGATAAGGACTATACGGCCGAGATGGATAAAGAGATCCTGCAGATCCGGAATATGGAAGAAGGAAGGGCGAAGGCGTCGGTACCTCAGGAGGCGAAAGCGCCGGGAGAGAAGGCGCCGGAGGAGAAAGCGCCGGGAGAGCAGAAGCCGAAGTCGATGGAAGAACTCGTGGACCAGGTGCCCCTGATCGAGATCCGTCTCTTCTCGGATACTATCGTAAAGAATCCTCCTGCCCCCGACCCGCTGGAGAGAAACGAAGCCCCGCAGGAAGCCCCGCAGAATGGGATGAGGGAGGTTCCGCAGGAAGTGCCCCCGCAGGATCTGGTGGATCCCGCGCAGGTGGAGAGATTCTCGAAGGCTGTCCATGTATTTAATTACAGCAGGAAGAGATTTGTTGCAACCCTGGAACAGATGAAGCAGAATTTCATGAATCTGCAGAAGAGACCGCAGGGAATGTCGGATGAGGACTTCCGGCAGTATCAGCTGGATCATTTCGGCGCAAACGGTGACCGGAAGTTCCAGGCGGTAGAGAAGGCGCTGGATACATGCCTGAATACGCTGAAGGACAGGAACCGGTCGCCCAGGGAGATGTGGGACAGCATGACTGCATTCCGCAAGGCGAGTGCCGTTTATACAAAGGACAATGGCGGCTTCAGCCTGTTCAGGGGAGAAGAGACCAAAAACCGTGTTAAGATGACCAAGAGTGCCATCACGACCATGCGTGTGATGCAGTCCGCTTTTGAAACGGCAGTCGGCCCGATGACCTCACCGGACTTCAAGTACGGAGACATTTCCGGAAGACGCAGCCTGACTACAAGTTTCCGGACGATCGTCGATACCTGTCTGGCAGCGGAAGCAAAGGGCAGGGAACAGTATCAGATGAGACCCATGTCGAGACGGGAAGTGGCTGATGAGTTCACAAATGTAGTCCAGCTGGCAAAGGGTAAGGTTCATCTGAAATCAGATCTGGAGAAGCTGACGACGTCGCAAATGGCGGATGAGCTGCACGTGGAGGATCGAAATAAACTCCTTCGGAATGACGCATCGACGACAACGATATATGATATTGCCGCTGACTGTCTGGTCAGGGGATATATCGATCTGGCATCTGCGACAGGGGATCCGCGCCAGCTTGCCCGGATGCGGCAGGAGGTAAAGAGAGGCGACTTTGGGGACAGAGTAGAGAACCTCACCATTGATCCTATATTCCGCCAGGTTGCGAAGATGAATCCGGACAGGTGCTACACCCGTTGGAAGACCATCGAGAGGAAGGCCATGAACATCCGTGAGGATGCGAAAGCGACCATTGACGGTTTCGCAAAACAGAGCGGATATGCCGGACTTCCGGGATATATCGCCTATGGAGGAGGGGAAATGCACGATCCGGCAGCACCCGGGCAGGTGATAACGAGAAATGCGAGATTTGCCCGTGTCCTGGCTGACAGTATCCTGAAGGATCCGAAGTTTGTAACCCTTCAGCGGGCCCTTGCATCAGGGAGCCTGCAGCATGCGGATGTGGTGATCGAAGCTATGGATTTTATAGAGCGAAAGAATATCCGCATCCTTGACAGAAATAATAACATCCGTCGTGACTTCGTAGAAAAACTTGCGAATGGAACCTTTGTAAAGAATCTGGTCAGCTCCCAGACGAAGATCCTGAACAATGCAAAGAACAGGGATCAGCAGAGACGTGACGAAGTCAGCCGGCAGTTCAATCTGAGGAAACGTCCCGTCTTACATAAACCGGTATTATAAGGAGATGGACGAATTATGAAAACGATTCTGTCTACAATCAAGTTTAACAGGAGACAGATGGCCGTCATGATCGTTTTTGCGGTCATAGCATCTCTGGCGCAGATGGTTGCGCCGATGCTGGTCAGTAAAATGATCGACGGAGTAAGCGGAAATGATAAGACGACCATCATAATCCTTGCCGTGGTTATGATCGGTCTGTCCGTGCTGGCCTGCCTGACAAATATCGTTTCCACAAATGTTGCTGCGAAGCTGACGACCCGGTTTTCGGCGGATCTTCGAAGGGAGGTCTTCTACAAGGTTCAGGGCTTTTCGGCTGTGGAGATCGATAAGTTCGGTGCAGCATCCCTGATCACGAGAAGTACAACGGATGTAACCATGATCCAGAACTTCCTGACCCTTTTGTTCCGGCTGGGACTTCTGGCACCGCTTATGGCTATACTGGGTCTCATCTTTGCGGTGGGATCCTCGGGGGCGCTGGCCGTGGTCATCGCCATAGCCATCCCGATCCTGATCTTTTTCATCGCTGTGATCCTGATCGTGGCAAGCCGGTATTCCGTAAAGCTCCGTGATAAGATCGATGCCATCAACAAGCGCTTTCTGGAGACCCTGGAGGGTGTCCGGGTGATCCGTGCCTTCAACAAGCAGTCAAATGAGATGAAGCGCTTTGATGAGATCAACGATGAAACCACCGAGGTTTCCCGGAGGTCCATCGTCATTTCCGGCCTGATGACGCCGGTCGTCACCTCCCTGTTCGGACTCACATCCGTCGGGGCCATGCTTGTTGGAACCTATCAGGTCATGCAGGATTCGCTGGATGTGTCCGCCCTGGTTTCCGCGACGCAGTATATTAATATCATCCTGATCGCCATTACACTGCTGGCTACCGTAGTCAGCATATTTCCGGATGCCTATGCATGTATGAACCGGATCAGTGCGGTCCTGGAGGCAGAGGTGTCCATCCGTGATCCTGAGAAGGAAATGCCGGCGAAGACCTGTCACGGAACCGTTGAGTTCCGCAACGTCACATTTTCCTATCCGGGTGCCGATGCGCCGGTGTTCAAGGACCTGAGCTTTGTGTCGAAGCCCGGAGAGACTACGGCCATCATCGGGCGGACCGGATGCGGGAAGTCGAGTATCGTAAAGCTGATCCCCAGACTTTATGACACTTCCTACGGGGAGGTGCTGGTGGACGGCGTCAATGTGAAGCGGTATCGGCTGAACGAGCTTCGGGATCTGGTGGGTTATGTGCCTCAGAAAAATGTTCTTTTCTCCGGTGATATCGGTGAGAATCTGAATTTCGGAAATGAGAACGGCAGCGAGGCGGAATGGAAGGAAGCCGCGCGGATCGCCTGTGCCGATGAATTCGTGGAGAAAAAGGAAGGCACGTACCATGCGGCAGTTTCCCAGGGGGGGACCAACTTCTCCGGCGGCCAGAGGCAGAGACTGGCGATCGCCAGGGCGGTCATGAAGAAGGCAGAGGTCTACATCTTCGATGACAGCTTCTCCGCGCTGGATATGAAGACGGATAAGCAGCTCCGGCAGAACCTGAAGGAGAGCATGGGAGATGCCACCATGATCGTTGTGGCACAGCGCGTGAGCACCATCATGGATGCGACCAGGATCATCGTTCTGGAGGACGGTGAGGTGGCAGGCATGGGCACGCACGCAGAACTTCTCAGATCCTGCAGACTCTATCGGGAGATTGCGGAGATCCAGCTGGGAAAGGAGGTGGTGGCACATGAGCTCGAAAGCTTATAAACGCCTTTTTTCCTACATGAAACCCTATAAGGGAAGAGTCATCCTGGCGGTCCTCGCATCATTTGTGGGAACGCTCTTTACGGTACTTGCACCGCGCCTGCTCGGTGATATCACCACGGTCCTATACGCCGGCGTTGTGGACGGGAAATGGTTCGTGGAGGAGACGGGCGGAGTTGTGGATCCTACGACGGTATGGGTACAGTCCCCGTTTATTCCCGTCGGAAAGATCCAGGCCGTCATCTGGCTGGTGGTGGTACTGGTAGTGATGTATACGCTGTCTTATATCTTATGCTCGGCGTCCAACCGGACCATGGCAAGGATCGCCTCCTATATGGTGAAGGATATCCGGACCGACATAGATAATAAGATGCACAGAATGAAACTGAATTATTATGATACGCACACCAACGGGGAGATCCTTTCCATTGTCACTAACGATGTGGATGCGGTAAATACCCTGCTGGGCAAGAATCTCTTCCAGATCCTCACGGCAGTGGTCACCATGGTGGGCGTGCTGATCATGCTGCTGGGCATTAACGGGTGGCTCACGCTGATCGCCGTTGCCATGATCCCGGCGACATTTCTCTCCACAATTCCCATCATGAAGCTCGGAGGAAAGAGCTTCGCCGCGCAGCAGGCGCTTTTGGGTGCGGTAAATGGCTACGTGGAGGAAACCTACGACGGACAGAATGTGGTTTCCAGCTTCAATTATCAGGAGAAGGCAGAGAAGCGGTTTGACGCGTTAAATGAAGAGCTGCGCGAGAAAGCCATGAAGGCCGAGAAGTATTCCGGTACCATCATGCCCATCACCCAGATGATCAATAATATCGGGTATGCGGTTTCCGGACTGGTGGGCTGTCTTCTGGTACTGGACGGACAGCTGACCGTCGGAAATGTGCAGTCGGCGCTTCAGTATACGAAGACCTTCCAGCAGCCCTTTACCACCTTTGCGCAGATGTCCAGCCAGCTCTCTGCGGCACTTGCTGCAGGGCAGCGGATCTTCGGGCTTCTGGATGCAGAGGAGGAGATCCCGGATGCGGAACAGGGTGCGACGGAACGGTGGAATTCCGGCATGTGCGCTTCGGCTATACACCGGATCACCCGCTGATGCAGGATGTAAGCTTCCGGGTAAAACCCGGTCAGAAGATCGCTATCGTAGGACCGACCGGCGCCGGGAAAACGACGCTGATCAATCTGTTGATGCGGTTCTATGAGATCGACGGTGGGGAGATCCTGGTAGACGGGATCCATACGAAGGAGATGACGCGCCATGAACTGCGGAAACATTTCGGTATGGTTTTGCAGGACACCTGGCTCTTTGAGGGAACGATCCTCGATAATCTGAAATACTCCGCGGAACGTGAGGTAAGCATGGAGGAGATCGAGGCGGCAACGAAGTCGGTCTGCGCCGATACATTTATCCGGACGATGCCCGGGGGATACGATATGAAGCTCAGTAAGGGTGCGGAGAACATTTCCCAGGGGCAGCGCCAGCTCCTTACCATTGCCAGGGCTATCATTGCGGATCCGGAGATCATGATCCTGGATGAGGCAACCAGCAATGTGGATGCGCATACGGAGCAGGCGATCCAGAATGCCATGGCGGTGCTGCTGAAGGGACGCACCAGCTTCGTGATCGCGCACAGACTTTCGACGATCCGAGATGCAAATGTGATCCTGTATATGGAGAATGGTGACATCAAGGAAGTGGGGGATCACGACACCCTGATGAAACTGAACGGGAAATATGCGGTGCTCTACAACAGCCAGTTTGGCTGACCTCCGGGCTGTACAGGTGCCGGGGCGGATCAAGAATATGGAGGAAAGCATCTATTCTACGATAGATGTTATTTTCACTGCGCAGAATCTTGATCGACAGCTCCGGTTTCATTATTTTCGATGTAGTGCAGAAGGTGAAGGAGATCGGGAAGAGATTGTTGGAGGAGTGAGAAAGACAGGGTTTGTGTTGATCGTTACGTAGGAGGAGGAAAAAATGATAAAGATATTCGTAACCGGAGATAATCATTTTGGGAAGAAATATGATCGCTATCCGCAGATCAGGGATCAATTGTTGGAAAGCCGATTTGTATGTCTTGAAAATATGGTGAAGGAAGCAGAGAAGCAGGGATGCGGTCTTTTTGTCGTGACGGGCGATCTCTTCGACAGTATTAACGGCATCAAAGTGGCAGATGTTAAGAGAGTCGTAAATATACTGGCGGGGTTTGGCGGAAGCGTGATCGTGCTGCCGGGGAATCATGATTATTATACAGGCGAAGAGAAGGTATGGAATGACTTTCATAAGGCCCTTTCATCCGTAGACCACAATATCACATTGATCACTGAATATAGAAAATATGAGTTTGAGCAGGGAGAGGATAAGGTGGTCGTATATCCTGCATTTTGTGACAGCAAGCACGCGAAGGAGAATAAGCTTGGCTGGATCAAGGCGGAAGATATATCAAAAGACGGGGTGATCAATATCGGTATAGCCCACGGAGCTTTAAAAGGGATCACGCCGGATATGAAGGAAGAATACTTCCTGATGACAGAGAAAGAACTGATCAGTATACCGGTTGATGCATGGCTGATCGGTCATACGCATATCCCGTATCCGGCAGAACTGAGTGCGGATGAGGATACGTATAGTTACAGGATATTTAATGCCGGAACCCATGAGCAGACGGATCTGCACAATAATACAGCGGGATATGGGTTCATCATTACGATAGAGAAAAACGGTGTGGAATCAAAGGTTGCCGCACGTAAGTATGTAAGCGGAAGGATCAGGTATTATGATCTGACAGTGAAAGTGGCTCCCGATAGCGAGACCGCGCTGTCCGATGCCATTTCAAAGGCCGTGGAGGGGATCGCAGAAAACAGTATCGTCAGGGTAAAGGTTTCGGGTTCGGTAAAACAGTTTGAATATCAGGAGAGAGGAAAGATCTATAAAGATCATTTGGAAAAATATCTGACATATGAAGTCGAAGATGCGGAACTCAGCGAAGAAATCACCATGGATGTGATTCAGACGGAATATGCCGAGACAAGTCTTGCCTCCAGACTTCTGGCGGAATTGATGGATAACAGTACGGAACTGCAAATGGCATATGATCTGTTGAAGGAATGCAGGGAATAGAGAAAGGCAGGGTTTCGGATATGAAGATAAAGAGTGTTGAATGTGAACAGTTTGCCGGACTTCAGGAAAGACAAATGGATTTTGAAGACGGATTAAATATCGTTGTGGGAAAGAATGAGAGCGGAAAAAGCACGATGGCGGATCTGATCTATCATCTGCTCTTTCAACCGACAAAGCTCGATAAAAGAAGTGACAAAGCATTCATAGATAAGTATTTCCCCAAAAAGGTCAGCGGTCCCGATGGAAATGCGGTAGATGGCGTTCTGGTCTTTGAAACAGAGGAAGGAACCTATAAGCTTCGAAAGGAATGGGAAAGTGGGGAAGGCAGCTGCAGACTGACGCTTCCGGATAAAACCATTATTAAAGGTACGTCAGAAGTTGCATCCGTACTGGAAGGTATTTTAGAACATAAAGCAGGTGTATATAACGAGATCGTATTTGCATCACAGAAAAGCAGTCAGATGGCAGTAAAAAGTATTATGAGTACCCTCGGGAAGAAGAGTGACGACCTTTCCAACACCAGAGACGACCTTACCTCCACTTTAAAACAGGCAGCACTGGAGACAGGAGGCGTGTCTCTTGACCGACTGGAGAAAAAACTGCTTGAACATATGGATGTGCTGGGCGGAAGATGGGATTTTGAGAAGGATGCGCCCGAAGGAGGACCCAAGCGTGCATCCTATAAGAACGCATGGGATAAGGGAGCCGGGGAGATTGTAAAAGCATACTACAGCTGCGATGAAATAAGAGATGAGCTGGATGCGGCGGAAAATGCGGAAAAGGTAGTGGAAGCTGATTACGCTGAGCTGAGGAGCCTGGGGACCCAAAGGGAAGAGCAAAGCAGGAACAGAGAAGACTTTCTGGGCTATAAGGAAAAACTCATCAAGCGGAGTTCGCTGACAGAAAATGCAGAAAGATTCAGTGGGGATCTTGCCAAGATGGAAACTGCCCGTGATAAATGGCCGAAGGACAAGGAAGACCAAAAGCGCGCCACATATCTCAGTGACAGATTAAAGAAGGCTGAGATAAATGAGCTCTACCGGACGGCTAAGGAGAAATATGATAAGTATCATGAGAATAAAGAAAAATTAAACGCACTTAAGGTGATCGACCGGAAAGATGTAAAGGCTCTGGAAGGACTGATCCGGCAAAAGGAGAAAGAAGAGCGTAAACTCTCCGGGATGAATCTGGCGTTAAAACTGAATAAACTGGGAGAATATGATTTTATTGTCACATCCTTTACCGGGGAAGAGATCGATGTGACGGATGGAACGGCAAATATATCAGAAGCCGTTAATATTCACATTCCGGGAGTGGCGGATATACAGCTCATGCCCGGAGATGTGGATGCGGAGGCGGTAAAGGCCTTCATTGTCGGGAAGGAAGATGAAATCGCTAAGATCCACGACAAATACGGGACAAAGGATTATGAGGAGCTTTCCGGTCTGCTTGAGGAATATGATCAGGCGGTTGAGGATACAGAAACGAGTAAGAACGATTTCGAGAAAGCTTTAGGCGGCAGAAACTGGGAAGACATCCGGGAAGAAAAAGCAAATGTTCCATCAGACATAGAATCCGTGGAAGAGATCCGGGGAATGATATCTGGTCTTTGTAAAGGAATGGAGATCAACACATTTATCGGAAGGCTTGATTCGAATCTGGAGAATTATGAAAGAAACTATGGCACAATGAAGGAGCTGGATGAATCCATTGATGCGGCTCAGAAAGAATTTGATTCCAATCAGGAAGAACTTGCCGGAATCGGTGAGATACCGGAAGAATATAAGAAGATCGAAGATTCTGATGCATATGATAATGAGCTAAAACAGCAGATAGCGGCTATTGATAAACAAATAGGCGATCATAATACAAAACTTCAGGAAGATCTGACGAAGCTCAGCGAAAAGTCCGTTGAAGAATTAAGGGACGAACTGGCTGATAAAGAATCCGTGTTCAACCGGAAGAAGTCGGAATATATGCACTGGAAGCGGATATACGATACATTTATCAGACTTAAGAGTGAGAACCCGGGCAATGCGGTTCAGGATATAGAAAGCAGATTCCGGGACTATCTGTCTGTCATTTCGGGAAGCGGTCTGAAGCTTGAGGAGATGGATGATAAGATGTCCGTCAGTCTGTCGAGCGGAATTCATGCCATGACATATGACATCCTGTCTGAGGGTACGAAGGATACGATCTCCATAGCCTTCCGACTGGCTATGCTGGAGCATTTGTTCCCCGACGGCGGTGGATTGGCGGTATTTGATGATCCTTTTACGGATATGGATCCGGAACGTGTTCAGCAGGCGTGTGAACTGATCCGGAAGTTTGCGGAGAATAACCAGGTCATTTTTATAACCTGTGATGAGAAGTATACCGATTATTTACCGGGTAAAGTACACCATGTCGGGTAAAGTGCATCATATCGGGTAAGGTGCATCAAATAGATCAAGCTATCAGATTTGGCGCCGTGCCGGTTGAGCCGGATCAATTTAAAAGGTAAGACGATATGGCGTATGTAACAAAAAGACAACAAGCGGAAATAAGAAAGAAACGCCGGAAGAAGGTGATCATCCTTCTTCTGGTGTTGATGGTTTTGTGTATTTCTGCAGCCGTCGTCATACTGATTTTCAGATATCGGAACAAGAAAGGCAGTGAATCTCCCGGGATGGACGTTCCGGCATTTTCCGGATCGCCGTATGTAGAGATCAATGGAAATGTACCGTATTTCACGGAGGAAGATAAGGCAGGATCCACATTTGAATCATACAGTGACCTTGATTCCCTTGGGAGGTGCGGTGTGGCGTATGCATGTGTCAGCCGGGAGCTGATGCCGACGGAAGAACGAGGCCAGATCGGGCATATCAAACCCACCGGATGGGTACAGGCAAAATATGAGGGAGTCGTTGATTCCAAACCGCCGTACCTATATAACCGCTGCCATCTGATCGCGTATTGCCTAACGGCCGAAAATGATAATGAGAAGAACCTGATCACGGGTACGCGCTACATGAATGTGGAAGGGATGCTGCCTTTTGAAGAGAAGGTGGCCAGGTACCTGGATCAAAATGATTCGCATGTACTGTATCGCGTGACGCCGGATTTCCGGGGAGATAACCTCCTGGCGACCGGCGTGCTGATCGAGGCCTATTCCATAGAGGACCAGGGGAAGGGGATACAATTCTGTGTGTATTGCTATAACGTACAGCCGGGGGTGGAGATCGATTACCGGACGGGAGAAAGCGAAGTGGGGGAGTGATGTGATATCAAATAGCGAACCACAGATCCGTAAGATAGAGTGGAGTGAAGAACACGAGTAAAGGTATTGGATTCGGCTATATGAATTCAATAAGGATTTAGAGGACAGAGAAGTATCGCATCGTCGAGATAGCTGTGGACAGATGGAACGCCACACAGATGATCCAGAATCTGGAAGGTGACGAAAGCAAAATCGAAAGAAAAGATCGACGGCATTGTGGCTGCAATCATGGCGCTCGACCGGTGCATCCGCAATCAGACGGAGCCACAGGGGAGTGTTTATGATGAGCGCGGCCTGTTGATTTTGTAAAAGGGCTCTTGACAAACTATCAATTGATGGGCATACTATCAATTGATAGTGAATATATTGAGAGAGGTGATTGACATTTTTCTTAGTACGCAATCGAAAAAAAGAGAAGTCATCGCTTTCCTGGAAGAATTGAAAGAGCTTCTGGGAAAAGAGGATTTTAATATAGATTCTGATCTTACGCTGATAAAAAAGAAAAAGCCCAATGATGAAGAGCACTCTACACCATATACACTATTGGATCTTGATTATGATACATGGGATGTGGTTGAGAGACTTAAAGAGCTAACAGTTTCCGAGTATTCCGAGACAAAGATTGACAAAGATGATTTAGATCCACCATTATTGTTTGTTTTCGGAAAAGACATTAACAGAAAGCTTGTTTATGTGAAATTAAAGATTAAGGGAGATCAGAAGCGACGCGTATTATGCGTGTCATTCCACTACGCAAGGGATCCTATGAAATTCCCATATGCGTAAACGGAAAGGAAAGGAGGCAAACTATGGAGGCCAGCACATTAATTAGAAAGGTTCATATGGATTGTCCTTTGTGCGACAAAACACATGAAGTGGAAGAAAGAAAACGCTTTGCAACGATTACTCTGAAAGGGGATAAGGTAACCTATGAAGAGAGGTTTTATTTTTGTGCAAATGCGGATGATGAGGAAAATGAATTTGAAACTGGCTCTATGACAAATGAAAATCTTCTCAACGCTAGGAATGCATATCGTGTTAAACATGGATTACTTACTTCTGATGAAATCGTGGCAATAAGAGAAAGCTATGGATTGTCTCAAGTAGACTTAGCAAGATTACTTGGATGGGGAGAAGCTACAATTTCTCGTTATGAGAGTAAGGCGATTCAAGATGAGGCATATGATACTATGCTGCGTTTGATAAAAGATAATCCGCTGCAAGCTTTGGAATTTTTGAAGAAAAATGCGGATAAATTTCCTGGTCTTAAGAGACTTGAAGTAAGATCAAAAATCGTGGAGAAGTTAGATTCATATGGAAAAGAATACCTGACACGACAAGCATTTGAAGGTGAGTATGCAAGTTTTGAAGAACCCTCTGATTCAAATGGATTTGTTTTGTTGAATATAGATAAGCTTGAAGCCGCTATTTCCTATATAGCTGAGAAGGTATCAAATCTTTTTAAGGTTAAGTTGATGAAAATGCTTTGGTACGCTGACGCCTTATCTTATAAAGAGAATGGAGTTGCAATTACCGGATTGGTTTATCGCCATAATGAAATGGGCGCGCTTCCGATTGGGCATTATAGCCTCATGAATCTTGAAAACCTGAATGTTCGTGAGGAAGTAAGCATCAACTATGATTCCATGCTTCATATTTATCCGAGTAAGGGCATGGATTATAGTGTATTAAGCGATAAGGATAAATCTATTTTGGATGCTGTGATAAGGAAGTTTAAGAATTATAAGGCACAAGAAATCGTAGATTACATGCATGAGGAAAAGGCATATCAAGGAACAAATCCTGGAGAAATAATACCATTTTCGATGGCTAAGGAGATAAGAACTTTTTAATGCTTGAAAGCATACATGAAGGGAATGGAATTTCCGGAGACAGTTTATAATTGGGAGAGGAGATGTTGATATGGGTTCAGGAAATACTTTTAAATGTGAAAAATGCGGCTATACCTTCAGTGGACTTTTCGGTGTAGGTATAAATTTTCCACGTGTGTATGAGGCGTGCGAAAAAAAAGCAAAGAGTGGGGAACTGGGCGAAGATGTCAAGAGGATCTTTATGGAGCATGAGCACGCGGCGTTAGAAATAGACATGGTTGCGCTATGCTGTACTGTTTGCGGGAATCTTGAATATGGTCCGGAATTATCTGTATGGATCCCCATTGATGAAAAAGCAGAACCGAAACGGAAGAAACGAGAATGGAGCTGTGGCATTTCCGGCAAGTTTATTCACAGTGGTGATCTGGAAGAACGATTCAAGAAGATCATGGACTATCCGCATAAATGTGAGAAGTGCGCCGGCCCCATGAAAATTGTAATGGATCATGACGAGTTACAATGTCCGACCTGCAAGATCCCGCTGACGGAGACGGAGTACATTTTGTGGGACTAAATGTCCGGGTGATGAGTTTAGAGGAGTTGATAGCTATGTCATATAAAGAAACCAGCAAATACATGAGTCTCATCCTCCGCCATAAGCCGGAGACCATCGGAATAACCCTGGACGAACATGGCTGGGCAAATGTGGACGAGCTGATCGAAGGGATTTCCCGCACACATGAATGCAGCATGGACATATTGGAGGAGATCGTTCGGACCGATGAGAAGCAGCGATATTCCTTCAACGAGGATAAGACCTTGATCCGTGCGAACCAGGGACACTCCATTCCTGTGGACGTGGAGTTGGAGGAAACCCTGCCACCGGAGGAGCTCTGGCATGGCACAGCAACGAAGTATGAAGTCTCCATCGACGAACAGGGTCTGATCCCCAAGAGCCGTCTCTATGTGCACCTCTCCAGGGACAGGGAAACCGCAGTGAAGGTGGGCCAGCGCCACGGCAAGCCCGTACTGTACATCGTGAAGGCCGGCGAGATGAGTAGGGATGGATACAAGTTTTATCTGTCGAAGAACGGGGTGTGGCTGACGAAGGAGGTGCCGGTTAAGTATCTTTGCAAGGAGGGATAAGTATCACCCCCTTCATATGTAAACCGTCTCATACGAAAAAATGAAAATGTAGTCAACAATACATTTTTAGCAATGATGGAAGCCTTGGGGTATGATGTGACGCTTGTATATGAGAAACGAAGGAAATGATCTTCGTGAAATCACAAATTGTGATTTCACCGAAGATGTAGAAGTCAGTCGGTGACAAATTGACACCAACTGAAAAGGAGATTGTGCTATCAGCGAACGCACAATTACAAACCCAACAGCATTATCATTCTACAGTAAACAGAAGAACAGAGAGGGGGAATAGAATATGCTTTGTCCGAAATGTGGCGTATTTTTACTCAACTCAGCTACAGTATGTGATAAATGTGGAGCTATAATAGACATTCCGAAACCGGAAGGTGAGGGGAATTCAAATGCTTTATATGGAACAGATCCGGTCGGGACGCCGGCCCGGAACAGGCAGAATACGTCGCCCCGACAGTATGACGATGTGCCGGTCTTTCAGGGAGATTCACAGGGATTAAACAGGCGTTTCCCTGATAGCGTACCAACGGATCTGCCGAACGGGCAGCGGATTCCGGGATATGGTCTGCCGGGACAGCCATACAAACCGTCGAAGAAGGGGATGTCTGCATTTACAAAGGTCTTTCTGATCCTGGTGGCTGTCGTGGTGGGCGTTTTAGCAGTGGCAGGTGCCATGAACCGTAACAAGAAGGGTCAGACGAATACAGATTCGGGGCCAACGCCTGACCAGGCTGATAATTCTCCGCAGAATCCACCTGCGCCGACGGATACCACGACGGAAGGCTCGGATGAATCCGGTGAGTATACGGTCAAGTATGTATCGCATTCGATCGAGAAGAACTACGATGGTAAGGATGTTCTGGTTATCGAGTACGCGTGGACGAATAACAGTCAGAAGGAGACATCATTTACATTTGCGTGCACGGACAAAGTGTTTCAGAACGGGATTGAGTGTTCGTCACTCACCGTTTTACTGGATGATGTTGATACCCAAAAAGAATTCCTGGATATAAAACCGGGGACAACCTATAATCTGAAAGTAGGATATATCCTTCAGGACAAAACAAATGCGCATGTTGAAGTTACCGATCTGATGGGGAAGAAAATGCTGATGCAGAAGACGATCGATCTGGGCGGTGGAGAGGGAACCTGGGAAGAGAATTCCAAGGTTCCGGCTGAAACCTCAGTTCGCATCAGGGATTCCTTCCTGAGCAAAGGGCATGATGGGAAGACGGTCCTGGTGATCAAATACGAGGTTTATAATGGTGAGGACCACGAGATCACATTTTCCGTCCAGTTTGAGGATAAGGTATTTCAGAACGGAGTGGAGTGCAGTAGTTTTGTGTTCAGCGATGACGTAGATGCGACTCCGGCGATTTCAAGCATCAAGCGCGGGGCGACGATCATTGTGGAAGAAGGATATGAATTGCAGGACATGTCGGACGTCGAAGTGGAAGTAAAAGAATCATTTACGGATAAGGTGTTTGTATCACAGAAGCTGAGGGTGGAGAAGTAGGATTTGGCAAGCGTAGATGACATATTTTATGGACAGAATGACAAGAGGATGTCATCCTGAGGCGAAGCCGAAGGATCTTTACACATGAGGAATATAGAGATTCTTCGCTGCGCTCAGAATGACAAGGGCGGTCAGAATGACAAGGGTGCTCAGAATGACAAGGGCGCTCAGAATGACAAGGGTGCTATCACACCATTTAAGGAGGTAAGCAAATGGAGATTTATACTGATCTGGAACAGGCACTTCAGGACAAGTCACTTGTGTTCATCACCGAGAGTATAACCACAGAGAAGGAACTCATCCGTAGCTACGTGAGATACAGGGCGCTTCCTAAGAAATGCAAAAGAATTTCTGATTATTATTCAAATGAATTTCTGGGTCATACGGTTCCGGAAATGTATGTCTTTATGAAGGACAAGCTCAAGGTGGACAACTACTCATTTGATGAAAACCAGATGCCAAATGAGAAGTACATGGTTTCCGAGCCGGATCTTTATTATCATGAGGACAGATTCAATTCCGGGGAGACGAACATTTGCTTTATTCTCGGGCATTCCGGAAGCGGAAAATCCATGATGGCAAGAACCCTTGAGGGGGAGGACATCGATCATATCGAGCTTGACGACCTGCTTCTGATCAAGGACCATTTTTCTATGGAGGAGCTGAAGGATTATTCCGATATGTTCTATAGCTTCTTTAGCGGAGATGGCGCGAAATACTATATCGGAATCGAAGAGAGGGAAAATGTTCCGAAGGAAGAATACGAGGATAAGGTATTTATCGATTTCGTCACATTTGCCCTGGACTACGCAAAACAGCATACGGACAAGAAGTTTATCATAGAGGGGATTTGGATCTATCTCTATTTCGATGATCCGTCCATTTTCGAGGATTATGCCGTATTCATCAAGGGGACTTCGTTCCTGAAGTCCAAGATCCGGGTTTTGTCGAGGGAAATGAAACGGGATAAGGAAGAACTGAACGACAGAAAGAATATGTTCGGAAGAGGAACCCGGAATTATTTGCTGGATGAGGATAAGATAAATGCATTTCGTGCCTTCTTCTCCGACAAGCCGGAAACGGCCTTCCGGCTCGAGACAAAGGAAAGCGAGAAGTCGGACGAGCAGGTAAGGGAAGTCCTGATCCGTGTTGGCAGATGCTTTATGAAGGAGGATAAGGACGGAATCGAAGCAATCCTGAATCAGACCATCGAGGATAAGGAATTATCCAACCTGAATAAAATGAGGATCTTCAACGAGTGCAAATCCGCCCTGTTAGACCTGAATCTGATGTCATAAAGCTTGATACAGCATGTTGCTTCAGTGTTGGGACCATGTGCCTTTGCAAGAGAAGGAATAAGGGGATTGAGGACTATGAGATTTGAAGACTACTTAAAAGGAATGATGTCCGGAGATACCAATAAAATGGCGGAAACTATGAGTCAGTTTACTTCCGATAGATTTTGACAAGATATTGTTTTAAACTTCAGAGTTGTTGAGAGGGAGGACAGAAAAATCGAAACGTATTATTTGATTGATTTTGAGAATGTACATAGTGATGGACTGGAAGGCTGTCAGAAACTTGAAAGTACGGACCATATCATTATCTTTTTTACACAAAATGCTAAGAATTTAGATATGAGTGGTATTGCCAAACATGGTGGTGCGGATTTTGAAATGGTTGAGGTGCCTGCCGGGAAACAGTCGGCAGATATACATATTGCATCTTACCTGGGATATCTGGCGGGGAAGTATAGTGAGGATAAATGCGAAATAGTAATTGTCAGCCAGGATACAGATTATGACAATGTGATAAAGTTTTGGAAAAAGCAGGCAGGGATAAAGATTACAAGAAGGCAGAAGATACAGCAACAGCCACAGAAGATACAACAGCCACAGAAGGTACAACAGACACAGCAACCGAAGAAGACGACTCAGCAACAACCATCGAAGAAAAAGGTTACTCCCACGAAAACGCCCGTAAATGTCAGTGGTGAAAAGAAGACAAAGCTAAATCAGGAGATTATGCAGGCGGCAAGAACCATCGGATATGATGCGTCTACAGCAAATAAGATTGCTCAGCTTTCTACAGGCATGCTCGGAAGCAGGAACTTTTTAAACGATGTGATGAATGCATTTAATGATGAGTGGTCGAATGGTGCTGAGGTGTATGAGGATCTTAAATCTATCCTGTCAAAGTATGTGAATGTGACGGCCCGGAAGACAGTATCTCAGACCGCTACTGCAAAGGATAAGTCGGCAGTGAATAAAGAAGTCATACAGATACTGAGTAAAGCCGGATTGTCAAATGATGATGTCACGAAAGTGGCTTCCATTGTTGTTAAGAATCATGGTGTAAAAAAAGGAAAACAGACAGCTTACAGAACTATAGTATCAAGATATGGACAGGAAAAGGGGCTCGATATATATAAGCGGGTAAAGAAATATATATAATCGGGTAGTGAAATATATAATGCATATATCATGTTGTGGGACTATGTTGTGATATGTTTTCACCGGGGAGAAATGATGAGAATCGTAGTTGCAATGGATTCATTTAAAGGGAGTCTTTCGTCGTTAGAGGCCGGAAATGCCGTAAAGGCGGGGATCCTTAAGGCGGACCCTAATACTGTGGTGGATGTTCTTCCGCTGGCTGACGGGGGAGAGGGAACGGTACAGGCTATCACCTCCGCCGCGGACGGAAAGCTTGTTCAGGTGGAAGTGACAGGGCCTTTGGGGGACGCCGTGAGCGGTGAGTATGGGATCATCCATGGTGGCAGGACCGCAGTTATGGAAATGTGCAGCGCGGCCGGCCTGACGTTGATACCCGAGGATAAAAGAGATCCGCGGTTTACTACAACCTATGGAGTTGGGGAAATGATACGGGATGCCATCAATCGTGGCTGTGATCGCTTCCTGATCGGTATCGGCGGAAGTGCCACAAATGACGGAGGCGTGGGAATGCTGCAGGCCCTGGGATTTCATTTTCTTGATGCGGACGGAAATGAAATCTCCCGCGGAAATGACGGGCTGAAATCCCTTGTGGAGATTCGTGATGAAGGGGCTATATCCGAGCTGGCCGACTGCACATTTCGGATCATGTGTGATGTGACAAATCCGCTCTGCGGGCCCGATGGATGCAGCGCGGTGTACGGGCCGCAGAAGGGAGCAACGCCGGAAATGATCCCGGAGATGGACCGGATACTGCAGGCGTACGCGAAGCTTGCCGGGGAGAAGTATCCTGAGTCAGATGCTGACTATCCGGGTGCTGGTGCAGGTCGTCGGGGAGTGGGTGCAGATTATCCGGGAGCGGGAGCGGCAGGAGGGATGGGATTTGCCTTCCGTACATTTCTACGTGCAGAGCTGACACCCGGCGTGGAAATCGTGATGGAAGAGACAGGATTGGAAGGATATATCCGTCATGCGGATCTGGTGATCACGGGAGAAGGCAGACTGGACAGTCAGACGGCGAAGGGGAAAGCGCCGGTCGGCGTGGCACGGATCGCGAAGATGTATGGGAAGCCGGTGATCGCATTTGCGGGAAGCGTCCGGGAGGATGCAGAAGTGCTGCATGAGCATGGGATCGATGCCTTCTTCTCTATCCTAAGAGAGATCATATCGCCGGAGGAAGCCATGAGGCCGGAACGTGCGAAGCAGAATCTGGCGGAGACCGTTTATGAAGTGTTGCGGATCATAGAGCGATAGTGGATGAGTGGGGATGGTTTGGGGTGGTGAGTGGAACGACTGGGGACGGAGGTGGAACGATTGGGGACGGTTCTGGGCGTCCCAGAACCGTCCCCAATCGTCCCACCGTCCCCAATCGTCCCACAATCAGAAGACAACGGAGACCTACGAGATCGCCAATTACAGTGCGAAGGATGTAGGGAAGAGGTGTACGGTATACGAGCATGACGGCAAGGTTATCGTCGACGCGGTTGAAAGATAGTATTTAAGCCGGAAGACTGATAGATGAGATACTTTTCCCTGACAGGAGGGTGTTTGGCATGGATGATCGAATTGTGAATATAATTACTTTAGAATCGAAAAGAAACGTCAAAGGAAATTTCAGGAAGCGGTTTTTCGATACAACTATCGATATGGTCTTCGGTATCTATTTTTTTCTGTGGGTGCTGATCCTTATTGCTCTTTTCATCTTTTGGCTTGCTCTTTCAAACAAAAGCGTTGAAAATGTCTACAGCGAATATGAAGTAACATACGTAGATTATGCTCCGGGTTTATCCAGAGGTGAAGACTGTACGGTAAAAGTAAAAGAGGTGATAAAAAAAACTTCGATCACTGAACGAGAATATGCTCCAAGAAAAACAGTAAATTATCATGGTGAGACGGTTGATTTAACCCAGGAAGAAGACCGGGGAGAAATGATAGACAGAGCGTATTATTGGATTCGGGATGATAAAGGAAACACCGGTGTGCTTTTTTTGGAGGGCGCCCAGATAGATCGTTTTGAAAAACTGAAAACGAGCGGGGAATTATATGAAACAACGTTATATGGGGAGATTGTAGAACGATCGATAACAACCGGGTATGATGTAGATGATATCAGTACAAAGAATATAAAAAAGGCAAATGAGTCAGTCGAACTTTCACAGGAATTGGAAGGTGAGACCATTATGCATGTGAATTTTGGGAAGAGAAGTACCAAGTGGTTGAAGTCCGGTGAGAAAACAGTTTATCCACGGTATTTCATACCGTCATTAATAGCCCTAATTGTTGTGATCACGCTGTACTTGTTTGTTAAATACGGGTTTAAGAATTATTTTAAAAAAGGCGTAAAGGAATCAGAGGAAGATGAAATAGTTTTTGAGGAGATCAGTAAGTTGCTTCGAAAGAGACTCCAAATGGAGAATACTCCCGAAGAAGAAAATATGTGTCTCTTTATCCGGCAGTTACTGAATAACAAAGACGGATGGTATGCCATTCATGCAAAAACCATTACAGAGATACTGATCTTTTTGGGCGTTGAGAGTGAAGAAAAGAGACAAGATATGTATGAGATGATCCATTTTCCGATGAATGAAGCGATGTATGGAGGCAGAGATCTCATCTTTATGAAGAAAAATCAAGGCTCGGACCATTCATAGTCCGTTTCAATGGTTGCGTTTGTACAGCATTCTTTGAGTTCGGATAAAATGGGGCGGAAGGCTTCCGTATCGGGGATATCAAATGAATAAATCGCCCGATCGGTTTCGATGTTGATTCGTTCTATGATTTCTTTTCGGGTGATTGTTTCCGGGGATTTATTATCCTTTTGATTTACGAATTCCTGGCGACCCCAAATTTGGATCCTGGTTACATTTTCGCAGGGGATTTTTCCTTCAGCCCATAAGCCGGTTGCCGTGATATTTCCGTCTGTGATTTTGAGCTTGGTTTTGCCGGGGACCTTGTATTGATAATTTTTGGATCGGAGATACCAAAGATCACGAATGATAACATAGACTACGGGAATCATACATATTAACCAGGCGACAAGAGGGGCCTGAATGACTAAGAAAAGGACAAGGAGTCCTATAAATACTATGCCTAAAGTTATCAGTTCATTGATCAGGTCGCGTTTTGATTTCATACCGTTTTGGATCCTTCCAAAGAGTATAGCGAGATAAAAGGTAATGTAAGCTTTTTCAGTATATCATGCCTGGAAAAGAAAGGGAAGAAGAATGACAACAGGTACCGTGGATTATATGACGGAGTTTTTATTGTTTCTTTTTCCGGTGGCGATTGTCACGATTCTTGTGTTCGGGGCCGGCGTGAAGAAGAAGGGTGAATATAGCGGGGAAGCCTGGAGTCTTGGACAGGCCAAGGCACTTCAGGCATTTGCCGCGTTGATGATCATTCTTCATCATCTGGTTCAGACCATCACACAGTATGGCTCTGTGAAGAAAGGGCCGGTGACCATATGGAATTCCTTCGGGATCCTGTTCACGAGCGTCTTCTTTTTCTTCTCCGGCTACGGACTGTACAAAAGGTATAAGACCGGGGAGGATTACCTGAAGGGTTTTCTGCGTCATCGCTTTCTGAAGGTTCTGATCCCTTTTCTTCTGACAAATGTCATCTACCTCTGTGTCTTTGCCGGTGACAGGATCTCCGGTGTATGGCAGGGCATTACGGCAATATTCGGATGTCCTCTTCTGAACCGAAATGCCTGGTATGTGATCGAACTGCTCCTGCTGTACATCGCATTTTATGTGTGTTTTCGTTTCATCGGGTCTGAGCGTGTAGCAATGCTCTGCCTTACCGGATTTACGATCCTGCTCATCATCATTTCCCTGTTGCTCGGACATGCCGCTATGTCTGTCAACCGCCCATGGTTTATGGGGGAGTGGTGGTACAATACGACATTTATGTTTATAGTCGGCATGTTTGTGGCAATGCATGAGGTACGGATCAGGGCGGCGGTGGAGAAGGTGTACAAGCTACTGCTTCCGCTTACGGTGCTCATTTTCATCGGATGGTTCCTGTTGGAGCAGTTTGTGGATGGACGATTCGGTTATTACAGGGAATGGCCGGGGCATCCGGGATATCCGGAGAAGTTCATTACACTTCTGGTGCAGATCGTGCTCTGCATACTTTTCCTGTCCGTTCTGCTGCTGGTGAATCTGAAGGTGGAGTTTCATAACCGGGTACTCCTCTTCCTCAGCGGAATCAGCTACGAGATCTATCTGATCCATGAATTGTTCCGGGAAGTGCTGCCCGGTGGGCCGGACGGATCCCTGCCGGATCCTCTGTACCTTCTGCTGGTGTACGTCTTGTCTGTTGTGGCGGCGTGGCTGCTGTCGTTTGTGGATAGAAAGATGATCAGGGTAGTCAGGTGATGCGGTTGAGATGGGACGGAGGTGGGACGATTGGGGACGGTTCTGGGCGTCCCAGAACCGTCCCCAATCGTCCCACCCCGCCGCCCCGTCGCCCAGCTCAGAACCGCTCAGAACCATCTCAACCGTATAGAAAGGGTGAATTTATGAATGAACAAATGCTTATGATCGAGAAGTTGCGTAAGAGGGTTCTCTGGCAGTATATCGTGATGATCATAATACCGATAGCTGCAGGGATCGCGGCGATCGTCACGCTTCGCGGAAGTATGATGTCAGGGGGAGTGCCGCTTGTTATTGTCGGTTCCATGACTCTGCTTTTTATTGTCTTTTTGATAACCAGTTCAAAAGCAAAGAAGAAATTCCGGACATACTACAAAGCGAATTACATTAATGCCATGATCAAGGAAGTGATCCCCACCGGGCAGTACCTGCCGGATCAGGGGTTTCCGAGTGCAATGATCTCCAATACCGGTCTCATTTCCATGGGAAATATTTATCATAGCGAGGACCTGATCACCGGCGTTTACAACAATGTTGAATTCCGGCGGGCAGATCTTTTGATCCAGGATGAAACGAGAGATTCGGATGGCAACACAACAACCGCCACGTATTTCCGGGGGCGGTGGATGGTCTTTGAATCGAATAAATACTTTGAGGCGGATCTGCAGATCATTCAGAAAGGCTTTGGATACGCACAGAAGAGGACGGGCATTTTCACAAGAAAGACAGATCGCCGGCATGCGATTGATACTGAAGACGTGACATTTAACAAGGAATTTAAATGTCTGTGCCAGAATGATCAGGAGGCGTTTTATCTGCTGACGCCGGTCCTGATGCAGGGGCTGATGCGGCTTGCGGCGGAAAGCGACGGCAAGATCATGGTGGGATTCGTGAATAATCTGATCCATGTGGCGATCAAGTCCAATAAGGATTCCCTGGAGCCACCGGTATTTCACCGGGTATCAGACAAAGATATCCGGGAGATCCAGAGAGAGATTCATGCGGTTACATCCTTTGTCGAAGGGATGCGGATCGATAATAAGATCTTTATGCAGACAAAGTATTGAGATGAGTGAAGCGGTACGATTGGGGACGGAGGTGGGACGATTGGGGACGGTTCTGGGACGCCCAGAACCGTCCCCAATCGTCCCACCTCCGTCCCCGGTCGTCCCACCAATCGTCCCACCAATCGCACAACTCATCCTTCCCGTTACTGCGATTCCTGCCGGAGGCGGCGCATACTGATTCCGGTAAGGCGATGGATCTGGACGAGGCTTATTCTCTGAGATAACGCTTTTTTTATTACGGCCGTCCTTCTTTCGGGAGAGTACTTTTGAAAATCCCCGGGCTCTGAAATGTTCGCGATCTGCTTCAGAAGCTCGGAAGCTTCTTCGTCGGAAAGCTTTTTCTTTATGTTGTCGAGATCCATACATTCGTCTTCATTTTCCTCGTCATGAAAGCTTTTGAAATTGTCGGGGTCTATGTAACTTCGTACGACATTGGAGCTGATCAGGGTTTGGGATGTAAAATACCCCGGATAGCTGCTGTAAGGATATTCTTCCGGCTTCCTTACCATCATCGCCTTCACCGGGTTGCGGTGAATGTATCGGATTGCAGTAAGGAAATACCGTTCGTCCTCCACGGTCTCGCTTAGGTATCGATCCTGAAATAGATGGCCGACTCTTTCGTATTTCCAATTGAACCAGGATGCATAACGTGAACCGATACATTTCATGATCCGCTCCAGATCGGAGAACTCCGTTCGTAACAGAAGATGTACATGATTAGGCATCAGGCAATATGCATAAAGGTCGAAATGTACCTGCTCCTTGCAGTCAGAAAGAAACTGGAGGTATTTCTGATAGTCTTCCTGGTGCTCAAATATCTTTTGCTTATTGATTCCCCGAACCATGATATGGTAAACACCTGTTTCGCTTGCGATTCTTCTTTGTCTGGGCATATTTTACCTCCTTGGGGATGGCAGGGTGGGACGATTGGGGACGGTTCTGGGCGTCCCAGAACCGTCCCCAATCGTCCCACCTCCGTCCCTAATCGTTCCACTCCGATTGTTACAATTTACAAAAGATCCCCCGGGTTATCGATGGTCTCGCTAAAATATACGTAATACGCCAGCATGCGGGGGATATATTCCGGTGGCGTTCTGCGGCCGGATTCCCATTCTTCCAAAGTTCGAAGCGGAATGCCATATTTCTGGCTGAATTCTGTACGGGAAAGGCCGGTTTTCCTGCGGATGTTTTGTATGATTTCCTTTGGATCTTTTTTTGAATCCATGCGAACCTCCTTTTTTCAGTTGGAATATAGATGCCTGTTTGTTATAATTTTCTTATGAAAATAGTCGAAAGGTGATGTTGATTGTGCGCTGAACTGAGGACCGGGGCGGAAATTGTTGTGTGTACTTTGCGATGTACTCAATGCGTGGTTTTACTGTAGCATATAGTTTTGACAAAATCAAGGGAAAAGTGGGACAACTGGGGACGGTTCTGGGACGCCCAGAACCGTCCCCAATCGTCCCACCTCCGTCCCCAATCGTTCCACCCAGTTCGCTGTCGTCCTGCAGGAGTGTCTATGGCAAAGAATCTTTTTGAAATCCTGCCGATGGATTTCTATAAACCACTCACAAGTAAATACCGTAGAATGTATGCGGATACCATACTCCTGATCTACAATACCTTCAGGTCGGAGATTTCCTATGGCGTGAGTCGGGAGATCATCGTGGCGGCGCTGACAGAGTATTTTGATGCGGATGATGACGAGATCACTTTCGATGAGGAAACTTATGTACGGGATTCCAGGGAAAAGGCAAACGGCGTGATCGCGAGCCTGAAATCTGCGGGTTGGCTGGAGTATGAGCAGGCGGAGAATCATCAGCTGAATGTGGTGATGTTTGAGTATGCGATCCCAATCATTGAGAGCATGAACCGGGTGATCAAAGAGGAAGAGGCAGAGTATCAGGGGATCATTTCGCAGATTTATTCCACGCTTCAAAATGAGGAGCTTCTCGCCAAGCCATATGAACTGATCATTATGGGAGTGCAGGAAAATACGGACAGACTGGTGTCGGAGCTGAAGCGGCTGAATGTCAGTATCAAGCGGCACATGGATAAGCAGACAAATGATATGGAGGCAAATGAGGTACTGGAGCATTTCTTCAAATATCACCAGGATATTGGCTCCAAAGCTTACCTTCGGATGAAGACGGCGGAGAATATCGCTTATTTCCGAAGCTCGATCATCGACCGCATCGACCAGATGCTGGCGAGCAGCGAGATCATCGAGCGAGCGGTGGCAGGATGCATGGAGGTTCGGAAGCTCTCGAGTCATGATACCGCTTATGATCAGGTGCTGAGTGAACTGATGGACATAAAGTCCGCATTTTACCGGCTGGACGATATTATTCATGAGATAGATGCCAAGCATACCAAATATATGCGAAATGCCGTGCGCCGTGCCCAGTTCCTTCTGGCAACGGGAAATAATCTGGAGGGGAAGCTTTCCAAGATCCTGAACGCTATGGCGGATGAAATGAATAAAAATGAGGATGCTCTTTTGCAGGATCCGGCTGAAGGGGAAGCACCTCAGGTGTCCCTTTTCCCGCAGCGGTACATTTCCGGGGAGTCCCTGAAGACGATCCCCACGAAGAAGAAAACAGCGGATATCGGCGGGATCGACATGACACCGGTGATGAGCGACGAGGAGCGGGCGCTGTATAAAGAGGCGCTACGACAGAAGAATCGCCGGAGGTTTACGCGTAAAAATGTGAATGCTTACGTGGAGGAACTGCTGAAGGACCGGGAGAAGGTCCCGGTTACGGAGATTGAGGTGGGAGATCTGCGGGATCTGATCCGCCTTGTCTATGTCAGCATTTATGCCGGAAATACGGCGAATGTGTATAAGGTAAGAAGATCCATGCGGCGGGTGAAGATCGGGGAATATACAATGCCGTATTTCGAGATCCTGCGGAGATGATTACATCGGAGGTTTCATCATTTGGCGTCGGACCGGGAGTCTTCGTGCAAAGACCGGGGCTCACACCCGTCCGCCACATTTTGGAGGAAAATGAATGTTTGAGGAATTTGAGAAGATCACTACATCCGTGGCCGAGAAGGAGAGGTTTCGGGTGGCGGCGAATAAACTGCTGAACCAGTGTTTCCTCCTCAAGAAGAAAGAGGATACGCGGAAGGATTATATCTATGTGCGGGAGAACAAAGAGGCGTTCAGAACCTATTTCGACCTGCTGGGTTATAATCTACGGATCAACGAAGACCAGGGGGTGCTGGGCATTTACAGTGAGTATGACACCGGCCGGCTTTCACTCACGAAAATGGAGAGCATTTTTCTTTTGATCCTCCGTCTGCTATACATAGAAAAGCGAAAGGAGATTTCCAGTTCCTATGAGGAAGTGGTGGTCCTGATGGAGGAGATCCGTGAGAAGTATTCCATACTTAAGATCAAAACGAAGCCCAATATGGATAAGATCACGGAACGGAATATGATCTCGCTTTTTCGGAAATACAACATCCTTCGGAGCCTGGATTCCGATGTGAATCAGGCGGATACGAGGATCGTGATCTACCCGTCGGTGCTGATGGCCGTTACGGTGGACGACATCAACGCCTACTATGAAATGACAGAGAAGAAGCTGCAGGGGTACGCCGGTTCGGGTGGGAAGATGGAGGAAGAGGATCTGGAAGGGTAGTAGGGTGGAGTGGAACGATTGGGGACGGTTCTGGGCGTCCCAGAACCGTCCCCAATCGTTCCACCTCCGTCCCCAATCGTCCCACCTCACTCAAAATGAGAGGTATTTACAATGGAAATGATGATGAAGAGGCTTTGCAGGGTTCAGCTGGTGAACTGGCATTTCTTTGAAAATGAACGGATATGCCTTTCCGGTTCGACACTGATCAGTGGGGAGAACACCGCAGGAAAATCCACGATCCTCGACGCGTTGCAGCTGGTGCTTACGACGAATTCCAGAAAGTTCAACCAGGCGGCGAACGAAAAGGGAAACCGTGACCTTCGGGGGTATGTCCGGTGCAAGGTCGGAAATGTCGGGGAAACCTATCATCGGAAGGGTACGGTTCCGGCAAATGTGGCGCTGGAATTTTATGAGGAGAAGACCGAGAGTTACTTTGTCTTGGGAGTTCATCTACTATCCGCGGATGAGGAGAGTCCGGTGATCAAAAAATGGTATGCCGAGGAGTGCAGGCTGGAGGATCTTTCCTTCATCACGGACGGAAGGCCGTCCCTTGCGGAGGAATTCCGGAACAGGACCCGGCGGATCCGGTATATGGAGACGGACAAGGCGGCGAGAGACCGCTTCCGCCACCGCATGGGGAATCTGGATGAGAAGTTTTTCGACATCATCCCGAAGTCCATGGCCTTTAAGCCCATGGATAATGTGAAGCAGTTCATCAACAAATTTGTCCTGAATGAGGGACATGTGGATGTGGAGAGTCTGAAGAACAATATCAGCCTGTTGGATGAACTGGAGAATACACTGAATAAGACCAGAAAGCAGCTGGGCGCCCTGGAGGAGATCCTCGGGGTTTTTGATGACATTGAAATGAAGGACAAGGATATACGGGTAAATGATATCCTGCTCAAACTGGCGGAGCGGGATGAGATAAAGGATACCATCGAGAAACTCAGGCGTGAGATCGGGATCAAAAAGGAAACCATCGCCGGGATCGAGGAGCGCCTGGGGGGTTACGAGAGAAGTGTCAAAGCACTGGAAGATGAAATTGTAAGTCTTCAGGTGAGTATGCGTGAAAATGAATCGAGTAAGCTTGTGGAAAGCCTGAAGGCCCGCCTGGACCGACTGAATGAGGAACTTGCCGGGGAGAAGAAACGGAAAGAAAGCCTGGAAGAGGAGACGGCGAAGGTGGTCCGCTATATCCGGACATTGAATGATAAACTGGGATATAAGATTGAAAGACAACAGGATACAGGACTTTTCCTTGAGGCGGGATATGAGAAGGAAAATGCCGAGACGGTAAGAGCGCTGGCAGAACATTTCCATAAAGAATATGAGGAATATCGTCAGGAAAACGCACTGCTTGAGTTGAAGATCAAAGACCTTGATGGGAAGATCCGGGAAGCAGAGGAACGGCAGGAAGCGCTGGAAAAACGCCGGCTTTCCTACCCCCAGGCGACGGAGCGGCTGAAAAAACTGATTGAAAATGCATATCAGAAGAGGGGCATTTCCTCCAAGGTGTATATTCTGTCGGAACTGCTGGAGATCACGGATGAGCGGTGGCGGAATGCGGTGGAGGGATACCTGAACACGCAGAAATTCTATCTGGTGGTGGAGCCGGAGTATTATCCCCTGGCGCTGGAGGTGTACGACCGGAACCGGGACAGCATTCATTCCGCCGGGATCATCAACACGCGGAAGATCCCCATGGATTACGAGGAAAACAGTCGGAGCCTCGCCTATGTGGTGAAGGCGGAGAACCGTTATGCGGCGGCGTATATCCAGTATGTGCTCGGGCGGGTGATCCGCTGTGAAAATGTACAGGAGTTGGAGGAGCACAAGATTTCCATCACGCCGGAATGTATGCTTTATCAGGGCTATGTGGTGCGGCATCTCAATCCGAAGGACTATCGGGATCCCTATATCGGAATGGAGGCTTTCCGGGTTCAGCTGTTAAATGTGAAGGCAGAACGGGAGGAACTTTCGGCCGGGCGAAAGAAGCTGCGGGAGGAGACGGAAAAGTATAAGGATGTGCTGCGTGCCGGAAATGAAGTAAATCTCGATCTTCTCCGGATCTATATGGGTGCACCGACGCGTATTTCCGAACTGAAAAAAGAGACAGGAAAGGTGAGGGCGGAGCTTAAGGAAGCCGAGAAGGATCCGACACTGATCGAGCTCAGCATTAAACTGAGTGAGAAGGAAGATACCCTCGCCCGGATCAGGGAAAAGCAGAGCCTGGAGATCGAGGAGAAAGCAAGGCTCGTGAATCAGGTGGAGGACGCGGAAGGTAAGGTCTCCGGGGATGAGGACGTGCTTCGGGAGAGGAGCCGTGATCTTGACACGGTCTTCGAGCAAAACGGAGCGGATTACAGCGCCGCAGAAGGAAAATATAAGCAGAACAGAAAAAACAAGGAGCCGGGACAGATTTTCCAGAATTTCAGTCCGCAGAAGGCAAGATTTGTTAATGAAAGGAGCAGCTTTGTGGATCGGCTGTATAGGCTGCAGAGCCGGTTCAATGCCGATTTTTCCATGGATTTCACAACGGGTACCGCAGAAGCGCATCAGTATCGGGAGGCAAGGGATAAACTGGCGAAGGTGGAGATCGTAAAGTATGAGGAGAAGCTCCGCACGGCGAGGGCGGACTGCGAGAGGATCTTCCGAAGTGATTTCCTGTCCCGGATGAAGGAACATATCGAGAATGCCCGGCAGGAGTTCCGGAATCTCAATAAAGCGTTGGAAAATGTGTACTATGGCGATGACAGCTATCATTTCAACCTGACCTACGATAAGCGTAAGGAAAGCCTCTACCGGATGATAACCTCGGAATACAACATGGAAGGGGAGAACAATCTCTGGACCAACGCTTTCGAGGCGGAGTATAAGGACGAGATCGAGGATCTTTTTGCCAAGCTGATGGTGGGAGATGACAAGGGTGAAAAGGTGATCGAGGAGTACACGGATTACCGTTCGTATCTGGATTATGATATAGAGATCCGGAAGAGGGACGGAAAGACGCAGAAATTCTCGGACATTTACGGGGAGAAGAGCGGCAGTGAGACGCAGGTGCCGTACTATGTGGCCATCGCGGCGTCATTTTACCAGCTGTACCGGTATGGTAATTCCGTCCGGCTGATGCTGCTGGATGAGGCCTTCGATAAAATGGACGACGACCGGATCAAGTCCATGCTGGAATTCATGAATGATCTCTCGCTTCAGGTGATCATGGCCACGCCGCCGCAGAAGATCGAAATAATAGGGGAGCAAGTGGACTGTATACTCACCGCCATCAGGGACGGAAACCGGAGTATAGTGGAGGAGTATGAGCTGTGAGGACGTGGGACGACTGGGGACGGTTCTGGGACGATTGGGGACGGTTCTGGAACGCCCAGAACCGTCCCCAATCGTCCCACCATCCCAGGGATAGGCAGAGGGAAATATGAGTCTGACAAAAGAACAGAAGATAATTCTAAATGTGCTGGTGGATAAGTACGAGCGTAGCGCGACATTTCGCGGAGAAAGCCGGGTGAATCAGACCTTTTCCCTGAAACCTGAGGCAGTCTTTCCGAAATATGCGGATGAGAGAGAGTACGATTTCTTCACTGTGCTGAATCAGGACATCCGCGTGCTCAGGGATATGGGATATGTCACGGTCAGCGAGAGAAATATGCGGATCACGAAGGTAGTGCTTTGTAACGGACAGCTGCAGGAGATTTATCCGGCGCTGGGAAGAGATCCGAAGAGGAATGTGCTGGAAGAGGTCGCTGGTCTGCTGAGGGAGGAAAAGACATTTATCGAAGAGGCGTATCCTTCCGGAGATCTTTCGGCGGCGCTGCGGAAATACATCGAGGAGCAGGAAAAGCGTCTTGCGGCAGGAAAGCTTCCGGAATACTATGAGGATAGTATGACGGATTACCGGGATATCTGGAAGGCATTTCGGAAACTGCAGGAGATCCGGGAGGATATCTATATCCGGGATCTTTCGGTCAAGCTCTATCATGATTCCAAACGTCTGGAATATTTGCGGACCAGGATCTCCGGTTGCCTTTATCGGTACGGAGATTATCCGGACCGGGATACGGTGCTGGAAGAGTGCAATGTGATACGGACGCCGTCCTATGTGATGATCCGCGGACCGGTGATCATTTCTCTGGGTGAGCAGACCCTGAATGTGGGGAAGCTGAGCGGAGATATTGCCTTCTCCACCCGGTCATTGAAGGATATAACTGGAATTTCCGTGTATGGGGAAAAAGTGATCACCATCGAAAATCTGACCAGCTTTCACAGGGATGATTTTGGCAGTGATGAGGTACTGCTCTATCTCGGTGGATATCATAATTCGGCAAAACGGGAGTTCCTCAAGAAACTTTACTCGGAAAATATGGAACTTGTGTATGAACATTTCGGGGATATTGATGCCGGCGGATTTTATATCTATGAGCATCTCAGGAGAAAGACCGGGATTCCCTTTCGGACGCGAAATATGAATGCTAAGACGCTTGAAAGATATGCGTCGTATACGAAGAAGCTCACAGCAAATGATATCGACCGGATCAAACGACTGATCGCAAAGTACGAAAATGGTGAGATTGAGAACCCCGAAAGGGAGAAGATTACCGAAACCCTGCGGCAGATGTTGGAGAAAAATGTGAAACTGGAACAAGAGGCAGTGAATGGATAGACTTGGGATGACTGGTGGGACGATTGGGGACGGTTCTGGGCGTCCCAGAACCGTCCCCAATCGTCCCACCGTCCCCAATCGTCTCACTCGTCACAAAGGGAGATCAAGGATATGCATTTTGTGGATGCAAAAGGAATACTTACCGGGAGCGGCGGGCACTATGGCATGAATATATACAGGGGGTGCACCCATGGCTGCATTTACTGCGACAGTCGCAGCAAATGTTATCGGTTTACACATCCCTTCGAGGATATCGAGGTTAAGCGGAATGCTCCGGAGCTGCTGGAGGCTGCGCTCCGTTCAAAAAGGAAGAAGTGCATGATCGGAACCGGCGCCATGTCTGATCCGTATATGCATTGTGAGGAGGAACTCCGTCTGACCCGAAGATGCCTTGAGATCATTCTGAAATATGGATTTGGCGCAGCGGTCCAGACAAAATCCGACAGGATCCTGCAGGACATAGATCTTCTGGAGGAGATCAATAAAAAGGCAAAATGTGTTGTTCAGGTCACACTGACAACATTTGATGACGATCTGTGCCGGATCATAGAACCAAATGTGTGCAATACAAAGCGGCGGATTGAGATCCTGGAAGAAATGCGGAAAAGAAATATCCCGACGATTGTCTGGCTGAGCCCTATCCTCCCGTTTATCAATGACACGGAAGAAAATGTAGAGCAGCTTCTAAATGCGTGTGTGCGCGTCGGAGTAAAGGGAATCATTTGCTTTGGAATGGGGCTTACACTCCGGGACGGAGACAGGGAATACTATTATGCGGCGCTGGACAGGCATTTTCCGGGAATGAAACAGAGATATATCAGGACCTACGGCAATGCCTACGAATTGCCAAGCCCGGACAATGACCGGCTTATGCAGAAGTTTACGGGTGTCTGCAGGACGAACGGCATAATGTGTACGCCGGAAGAGTGTTTTGGATATTTGCAGGATCTGCCGGAGAAGTATACACAAATGAGCCTGTTTGATCGTTCAGGCTTTGCCCTCCCGCAGCAAGAGGATCACATCCTCAAAGGCGGGGAGGATGTCACCCCGCGGGAATGACTAAACATGGTATCACAGCCGGGAGAACGTAAAAAAGAAGGAGATACGAAGAGATGATGCTTGAAACAGAACGTCTGATCCTGCGCCGCTGGGAGGACAGTGATGCAGAGGAAATGTACAAATACGCCAGTGATCCCGACGTTGGCCCCATCGCAGGATGGCCCCCGCATCAGAGCGTGGACGAGAGCCTGGATGTGATCCGAAATGTCCTGAACGGGAAAGAGGCGTACGCGCTTTGCCTGAAAGAAGACGGCAAGGCAATCGGCGCCATTGAACTGAAACTGAACGGTCATAATGATCTGTCTGACCGGGACGATGAGTGCGAGCTGGGGTACTGGATCGGAAAGCCTTTTTGGGGACAGGGCCTCATGCCCGAGGCTGTGATGGAAATGCTCCGCCACGCATTTGAAGACTGCGGGATGCAGAAGGTTTGGGTCGGCTATTATGAGGGGAACACCAAGTCGAAGCGTGTCCAGGAGAAATGCAGGTTCCGATATCAGTGGAGATCGGAAAATGTGGATGTTCCCCTGATGCATGAGAAGCGGACCGGCCATGTGAGCAGCATGACAAAGGATCAGTGGCAGTGGGACAGACTGTATGATGCTGCCGCAGCCGTACGGAACGAACGCAGGATATCCGAATACGTGACCTGCGGCGAGGTCTCCGCAGCGATTCTGTCCGGTACCGGCCGAATATACACCGGCGTTTGCATCGACACCTGCTCAACCCTCGGAATCTGTGCCGAGCGGAATGCGATCTTCAATATGATCACCAACGGAGAACAGGAGATCAAAAAGGTGATCGCGATCCTGCCCGATGGCTCCAGCGGAGCACCCTGCGGCGCCTGCCGGGAACTCATGGTACAGCTGATGCCGGGGAAATATAAAGATATCGAGATCATGATGGATTATAAAGAAGAGCGGATCATGACGATGGGAGAACTGACACCGGAGTGGTGGATCAAGTAGGTTTGGAACGACAGGGGACGGAGGTGGAACGATTGGGGACGGTTCTGGGCGTCCCAGAACCGTCCCCAATCGTTCCACCTCCGTCCCCAATCGTTCCAAAGCAATCTGTATTTATAATTGGTTAGGAGGTGCTGTGATGGTTTCAGTTCCAATGGCTTTGGTGGATTATATACCGGTGGTGTTGTACAGCATATCTGCCGTAATACTGCAGAGATATTTTTATGACAGGATGAGCAGGGGGGCATTTGCCCTTCTCTCGGCCGGTATGATCATGAGTATCATGGCCGGACTGTTCAAGGCTACATGGAAACTGCTGTTTGCCCTTGGGGTCTGTGATTTTGACAGGCTTAACAAGTCCTTTTTTCCCTTGCAGTCGGTAGGGTTCCTCCTGGCCGGTATAGCTCTTATGCTTATGGTTTTTACAAGGCAGAAAGGAACTTCTTTACACAGTGCTGCGCCCGCAGTTTTTGCCGGTACAGGTGTTTTTATCGCGCTCATGGTCCTGGGTCTTTGCGGTATGTTTCTTGGCTTATCGGTTGAGGCTAAACGCAGGAAGAAGAAATCGGCAATGGTTTTGTTTATCATCACATTTGTGTTCATGCTCATGATGGGTTATCTGTCATCAAAGAATTTTGAGAAGGCTTCCATGAACTGGATATCCGAGGGTGTGAACGTTATGGGATGGAGTATTTTCCTTATGGGATCAAGGATACTGAGCGGTGCCGGGAAAGAAAAGGAAAGCATCTAACGTACGCCGCTGAACTGAAAGTCGGCATACAGGAGGTTGTGATCGGAGCATTTCGTTTCCGATACTCCGCTTGAAAGCTCGGTGAAGCCTTCGCTTACCACGATGTTATCGATAGCCACATTCCAGCGATGAAAGGTGGTATAACTTCGGCCAGGGCGATTGACATAGTAGGCGGCATCCAGATGGGTGATATCCTCGAGATGAAAGCTGTTGAGATCGCCGAGAAGAGCATAATTGTCAAATGTGTCCAGCATGCCGGCTATGGCTCCCATCTGATCGATCACCAGTGAACGGCCGTTGTTGGAAAGATGTGTCACGAGCACGTGAAGCTTTACACCATCCACGGAAATGACAGCGTGTCCTACGGAGCGGTCTTCGCCGATTTCTGTATACAGGGGGATGACATCAAATTGTTCTATGGGATAGCGGGAGAGCAGTGCCGTGCCGTATTCTCCGTCACCGAGGGAGATCGCCTTTGCAAAAGCGTGGTAAGGATAGCCGGCCAGTCGGGCAAGCTCTGCCGGTTCGTCAGCATATCCGGAGCGCTCACATCCCACATCAACCTCCTCGAGACCGATGATATCGGGAGATACTGAAAGAGGATCATGGACATATCGGGAAAATGTACGGATTCCTCGTCCTTGTTGCATTTGCCATCTTCACTTTCATAACCGGCACGGGACTTTCTTACGCCCGTTTGAATGCGCAGGAGCTGCTCGCAGATCGTCGATACGGAAAGCATAGTTCCGTTTCTATGCGTAGGATATCTGATGACGGCATTTGCGCGGGACCCGTATGTGACCATCGTTCAGAATATGTCGCTGGACAGCAGTGAGGCGCGAAGACAGAAGAATATCCTGGTTGCGTTGAATGGGGCCAAAAAGATCGGGGCGCTGGTCCTGTCGGCCGTGGCGACCCTGTTCGTGGAGCATGGATCCATAGCTGCCGTCATGATGCTGATGACCGCGGTTGCGGGGGTAGATATCCTGCTGAGCGTGATCATCTGGCGCCGATCGAAATGATCATGGTACGACAGGGGACGGAGGTGGAACGACAGGGGACGGAGGTGGAACGATTGGGGACGGTTCTGGGCGTCCCAGAACCGTCCCCAATCGTTCCATCCCGGGTGTGACAGTTCTGTGACAAAGGCTATGCTATGATGTGATCGTACAAAAGAATTGTACACCCTAAAACCTTCCCCCAACTTTACCAAAAGAACCCGGTTCATCAACAGCGGATGATGAATCGGGATTCTTTTTGAGGGGGAAGACTATTTTCAAGTTATCCTTGCACGCATCTTCAAAATATGTATAATGTAAGGAAGTAACTGCAGACGGACCTTTTCTCCGTATGTATTTTCGCGTTGGGGCGAAAGGTGGTATGCCGAAAGGGAGGTAAAAAAGCTTTGGGCGAAACAGTACTGGAACTGAAAGACATCAAAAAGTACTACGGCCAGCACAAGGTTTTGAAGGGCGTAAATATGACCGTCAACAAGGGTGATATTTACGGACTTGTAGGTAAGAACGGTGCCGGTAAGACAACGCTTTTCAAGGTTGTACTCGGTCTCTCCAGAACAAATGGTGGAACGGTATCCATTTTTGGAGGTCAGAACAACAGAGAGAATAACAGAAACCGCAGAAGGATCGGATTCTTCGTAGGTGCCAATTTCTATGGGTATCTGAATGCCAGACAGAATCTGGATTATTTCCGGAGACTGAAGGGTATCAAGGATCCGAAAGAGGTGGATCGCGTACTTGAAATTGTAGGTTTAAATACAGATGCGGCGAAGAAACCGGCGAAAATGTATTCTCTGGGTATGAAGCAGCGTCTCGGGATTGCAAATGCCATGCTGGGCAATCCGGAGCTTCTGATCTTCGATGAGCCCACAAATGGTCTGGATCCTCAGGGTATCATGGACGTCCGCCATATGATCCAGCATGTAAATGAGGAGTACGGAACGACGATCATCGTATCCTCTCACATCCTGGGTGAGTTGGAGCATACCGCTCACCGGTTCGGTATCGTACATGAGGGCATCCTGATGAAGGAAATGTCCCAGGAGGATATGCGGACGCAGAGCAAGATCACTTCCATCAATGTAAATGACGCCGACGTGGAGAAGGCGCTTCAGCTGTTGAAGGACGGTGGAATTGAAGTAAAGGGAACCGAGCAGGCGACCACTTCTCTGGAGGACTTCTACTTCGGATTGATCGGAGGTGGCGAAGAATGATGAGACGAATTGTACTTACGGACCTGCGCCGTGCGCAGAGAAAGAAGAGCTACATCATCTGCATGTCGATTGTGGTACTGCTGATGTTGATCGTATGCATCTTTTCTTTCGTCAGACCTTCCTCTTCGGAAGCTTTGGCGGCACAGACGAGAGAAACAAGCGGAAGGGCGCTTCAGTTCCTGGACAGCATAGGGATCGCATTTTCTATGCTCCCGTTCCTGGTGGGAATCCCCATTTTCCAGACCGTATTCTCCGATGACTTCAAGAGCCGCACCATGCAGACGGCCATCGGACGTGGCATTTCCAGAAGAAGACTGGTACTTGCCAGATTCTATGAGGTGATCGCACTGCTCATCGAGGCGTGCCTGATCTTCACCGTGATCGGTATCATCATGGGTATTATCATGGGTGCTTCCATCGGCGGACTGGCATCCATGACGGGAAGCCTCTTCTTTGATGCGATCCTGGTCGTTTCAAATATGTCGATCGCGATGCTGATCCTGTATATGTCACAGAATACGACAGGCGGCCTGGTTATGTACATCCTGCTTGCAGCGGATGTCTTCCGTATGATCCTCGCACTGGCGGATATGATCCCGTTCCTGAAGAACAATGATATCAAGCTCTCCAACATCCTTCCCGGCGGCGTACATCAGCTTGCAAGAAATAACCTGTTCGGCTATGTTCCGACGTTCTCCGATATCGCGGCCAACAATGAAGGGCTGAAGGAGGGAAGCCAGGCGGCACTTCAGAAGATCCTTGAGGAAACCATCGAGCCGAATTATCTGAAGGCATTATTGTATATCTGCATATTGGTGGGTGTATTCATCATCCTCCCGCTGGTACTTGCACAGGTTGTATTCAGAAAGAAAGAACTGGAATTCTAAATGCGGATCGATCCGTATGGCAAATGTGCCGCATTTTCTCATATGTGATCGGTACAGAGGACGGGAACGAAAAAGGTTCCCGTCTTTTTTTGTGTAAGCGCGTGCAGTATGTTATACTGAGATATGATCAAGCAGAGGAACTATCAAATGTGCGGGAGGACGCGTATGAGCGGGACAGACGGGAATACAAAAAAAGAGAAGGAACTTCGGGAGATCAGTATCACGGACTGCCCTGAGATCGGCAGAGGTGCGCACGGGATCGTTTACCGGATCGCGCCGGATATGCTGGTGAAGGTTTATTATCCGGGTATCTCCCTGGACAGGATCAAAATGGAACGGGAGCTGGCCAAGTGGGCGTTCGTGAAAGGGATACCCACCGCGATCCCATTTGACATCGTGCGTGTGGGAGAGCAGTACGGTACGGTATTTGAACTGCTGGATGCGACTTCGTCCGTGGATTATATCGGGGAAGCGCATGAGAATCTGGATGAATTCATCCGACAGTCGGTGGAGCTGATGAAGCAGGTGCATGCAGTGGAAGCCGAAAGGGGCGAGCTTCCGGATATGAAGCGGCAGACGATGGGATGGCTGGAGAAGGTGAAGGGGAAGCTCCCCGACGAATTATTTGACCGACTGTGCGTGCTTGTAAATGAGGTGCCGGACCGGTGGACGATCCTTCATGCAGACTTCCATCTGAAGAATATCATGGTTGCCAAGGAAGGACTGATGCTCATTGATATGGACACGCTCTGTACCGGGGACCCGATCTTTGAACTGTCGACCGTTTACGTGTCCTATCGTCAGTTCCCGTCCATCGACCCCATGGCGGCGGAGATCCTGGGGATCGATGTCGAGACGGCGGCTTATATAGCAGACCGCACATTTGAACTGTATCTCGGCGAGACCGACCGGAAGACGATGGAGGATACGGTAAGAAAGGCGCGGATCCTCGGATGTGTCCGGATCATAGATTACATGGACAGGCATCGGGATCATCCGGCGACGGAAATGTGCATCGGACGGTGTCTGCAGGATCTGACGAAGGATCTGGGAGAACTCTGCGGGAAATCCGCGGGAGGTCATCGTGAAACTGCTGAATGAGTATCTTCGGGAGACCTTCGGGTGCAAGGTATACAAGATCGCTCTGGATGCGGGCTTCACCTGCCCCAACAGGGACGGGACCCTCGGCACGGGCGGATGCATCTTCTGTTCCGCCGGAGGGAGCGGTGAATTCGCCGGAAGCAGGACCAGGAGCATCACGGAGCAGATCGAAGAGGGAAAGCGGCGTGTCGGCCGGAAGATCCGGGACGGGCGGTACATCGCATATTTTCAGGCGTATACAAATACGTACGGGCCGGCGGAACATTTGCGTGAACGGTACATGGAAGCGATCGAACACCCGGACATCGCGGCAGTATCCGTAGCCACAAGGCCGGACTGCCTTCCGGGGGAGGTGCTGGACCTGCTGGAGAGCTGCAACCGGATCAAACCGGTCTGGGTCGAACTGGGCCTGCAGACCGTACATCCGGGATCGGCAGCCTATATCCGGAGAGGGTACGGACTCCCGGTTTACGACAGCGCCGTGAGAGAGCTGAGAGCCCGGGGGCTGGAAGTGATCACCCATGTGATCCTGGGTCTGCCCGGGGAGACGGTCTCCGACATGCAGGAAACGGTGCGATATGTATGCGGCAGCGGGGCCACCGGCATCAAGCTGCAGCTGCTCCACGTGCTCCGGGGGACGGATCTGGAGAAGGAATATGCGGAGGGGAAAGTGCATGTCCTCTCCGAGGACGAATATATAGAGATCCTGAAGGCCTGCGTGCCGCTCGTCCCGGAAAATGTGGTGATACACCGCCTGACCGGAGACGGAGACAAGCGACTTCTGCTGGCGCCTCTTTGGAGCGGGGACAAGAAGCATGTATGGAACAGGATCCGGAAGGAAGTACTTTCCATAGGATGAGCGTATGAAGAAACAGACGGGATTCGACCGGGCACTGGCCGATTTTGTAAATGATATGGCGAGCGGGGATGCGGTAAGGCATTTGGCGGACAGCGGGATGACGGTGAGTGAGATCGCAGCCCGTCTTTCTTTTCCCACGGAGAAGAAACGTGTCGCGGAAATGGTATGGAAGCATTTTCTGAATACGGGAAAGATCCGCTTGGAAGCGCCGGAGGAAGACCGGGGAAACCGGGGTAAGAAGATTTCCTACGTCAGAGAAGAGGGGCCTTACGGCAAGGTGTCCTTCCGACGGGTGACCGAGGAGCTGCCGGCAGCCGGGACCGGGTATGTGCGATGCAGCTTCGGAAGAGAAATGTACCGGGATGAAGAGGGCTTCCGCAGAAGGCTGGAAGCGCTTGATCCGTCGGACCGGGAGTATATCCTGGACCTGCCATGGCCGCTTACGGATGTATGGCACGTCGCGGATGAGCGGATGAACCGCATAGATAAGATCCTTCGCTGCGCTCAGGATGACAACAAGATGTCGAGATGACACCGGGGCGCCGGGATGACAACAAAAATCCGGTGACACCTACCTCTTGAGGAGGGCGGTATCACCGGATTCTTTTTGTGGGGTGGGTTGATTGGGGTGAGACGATTGGGGACGGAGGTGGGACGATTGGGGACGGTTCTGGGACGCCCAGAACCGTCCCCAATCGTCCCACCTCCGTCCCCAATCGTGATTGGGGACGGAGGTGGGACGATTGGGGACGGTTCTGGGACGCCCAGAACCGTCCCCAATCGTCCCACCTCCGTCCCCAATCGTCCCAATCGTTTTATTCTTTATCATCCTGCTTGCCGAAGTAGGTGATGCCAAGCATGGTGATGTCGTCGAACTGGGGTGCATCCTTGACGAAAGCATCGATGCCTTCCCGAACGATGGGAAGCAGTTCCTGCGGAGTGGCGTCGACATGCTTGTTCATAACCTCCAGCATACGGTCGGTGCCAAAGAGTTCATTCTCAGCATTTGTAGCTTCCGGTACACCGTCGGTGTAAACGTACAGGGTGTCGCCGGGGTGAAGCTCGAATTCATGCTCACGGAACTTCATGCCTTCCATGGTTGCAACTGCAGGAGAGTGACGATATACGACGAGCTCGAACTGTCCGCCGGCTCTCTTCAGTACCGGATGTTCGTGACCTGCATTGGCCGCGATCCCCTTTCCGGTGGTGAGATCGATGATGGCGAACCATACGGTAACGAAGAGCTCGGCTCCGTTTCCTTCACAGAGCTGCTCATTTGCATAGGACAGAACCTCGGAAGGAGTTCCACCCATCAGTGCGCGGTTCTTGATCAGGGTTTTGGCGATGACCATGAAGAGCGCTGCGGGAACACCTTTACCGGACACATCGGCCATGACCAGTCCCAGATGGTTGTCATCGATGTGGAAGAAGTCATAGAAGTCTCCACCGACTTCCTTGGCGGGATCCATGGTGGCATAGAGGGTGTATTCCTTTCGATCCGGGAATACCGTGGGAAGCATATCCGCCTGAATGGTGGTGGCGACATTCAGCTCCGCACCGATCCTCTCTTTCTCGGAGGTGAGGGCCTTCACATCTTCGATATATTCATTGATACCGATCTCCATATGAAGGATACTCTCACTGAGTACCTGGATCTCATCACCCGTCTGGATGGATTTCAGCTTGTCGGAAACCTGTGTATTGTTCGATACGAAGTTCCGTGCCTCGGAAGCGGAGAGCTTGATCGGCGCGATAACGAATTTGTATGCAAGGAATGCAGAGATCAGCAGACTGAAGATCACTACGATTCCGGTGATCAGAGAGATCCAAAGTACGAAGTTTCTGAGGCTGGTGTTCAGGGTCTTCATGGGGATCTCAACACCGACAAATGCCACAGTCTCGCCCCCGTCGGTAATGGGCAGGATGGCTGTCATATTATATCCGAAACCGGCTTCAGAGATATAGAAGCCGTCATAACGCTTTCCGGACTTATGGGATTCAAACAGGGAATCACGGTATTCCGGAAGGATCGTACCGACATCTCCCAGATAGAAGCGGTCTTCCTCGACCTCATATACATCCGCGATGTAGCAGAGGGGATTCCAGGTCCGGGCTTCAAAGCCTTCGGGTGTATAGGCTTTCAGGACGTCCATATCAACGGTGATAACGAAAATGTCATTTGCTTCGAAGCTGGACCGGAGGTTGGCCATTTGGGAAAGGATACGTTTATAATCCTCGGAATTCTCGATCGCGTCCAGAGCTGACTTATCGATCTTTCCTTTCTGGTATTCCGCTACCTGCTTCGCATACTCTGTCAGTGCCCCGTCGGGGAAATACTCTTTGACGGTCTCTGCGACATCGTATGCCACCGTGTCGTAATGCTCCTTGATGGAATGATCATACACGATACGACCGACGATCAAAACGCCGGCATAGATCAGGATGCCCATGCAAAGAAGGATCATAAGGAACTTGATCGACAGCCTTCTTTTTCTGTTAGTCTTATTTGTTTTCATTTGTTTCTGTCCTCCAAATGTGCTGGGGTTTTGCCTGCCCTGTGGACAGGGACAGCTCTTCTTTGTATCTTAAAAATGCGTCTTTCTCCATATACCGGATGACCGGCATATCGATGGATCCCAATTGACGGAGCTCACGGTAATCCTCACTCAGCCGTTGGAGACATCGGTCCAGGGCCGCGGCGTCATACCGCAGCATTTCATCTCCGCGCATTCCGTGATATCCGTAACCTGTGGAGGGATCATTTATCCCTGCAGGGGGAGTGCCCGGAACGGATTGCCCGGTGTCCGGAGCAAGGATGCCGGAATACCTGGAAGGTACTACACTTCTGTCTTCATAGAAGAAGTACTGCCAAATCCGCACTCCCTGTTCTTCCGACCAGTGACGTACGGCCCGGTCCAGAGTCTCTATGTCCAGCTTTTCGCCTGCGATATTCAGTACCAGATTCTTGCGGAAGAGGAAACGGAAGATCGGCAGCTGTCCGTAGAAGCCTACGATCCTCAGGATGTCTCCCATTGAATAGCGGTAGAGACCGGCATGGCTGGTAAGAATGAGCTCATACATTTCTCCGATCCTGAGCTCCTCCGGGGGATAGATCTTCTGATCCGAGACCGATCGGAATTCGTATCCGCCCATGTTTGGATAGAAGATATAATCATATGAGTCAAAATTATACGGAACCGCGCTCAGGCATTCCGAGGCGGCATATATATACGCCCAGAGCGGGATGGGGTCCTTGCCGATGTAACGCTGGAAGGACAGCTCCTCGACCTTGAAGGCGTTGCTTACAATGCCTCCGATCATTTGAACATTTGGCCAAAGCCTGGGCACGATGCCTTTAAAGCCATCCGCACACACCTCCCGTATGTGGTCCAGCCGCGCCTTACTTACCGGGAGCCGGCTCAGTGCCTCACGTACAGATTCCGGAAGGTCTACCTGCTCCGAAGGCCTGCCCTGTTCCATATCCTTCAGGACCTCACGAAAATGTGACTCCATGTAGTGGAAGAAGAGCAGATAGTCATAGAGGAAGATCGTCTCCATGGTTATGATGTCTTCACTGGCAAAGGCCAGCCAGAGCTTCGCGTAAAGGTAGTCGCAGGGTTCGGGGAAGAAGTTTAAGGGCCCTTCTCCGACCCAGGTCGTAAGATCCATGAGCCCGTGGTCTGCCAGGTACCGGTAGTAGATCGACGAGAAGACGCTGGAATCCGTCTCCTGATGCGGCAGAGACAGGTCGGACTGGAGAAAGGAGAGGAAAAATCTCTTTCCCTGATGATCCCGGGCGAAAGCCGCCGGAAAGCGGTCTACGATATTTCCGTACTGCTTCATGGCTTCTTCGGATTCGGGGATGTGCTTTCTCTTCTGGGTTGAACCGGAGGTCTCGGCAAATGCATAGAGATTCCCTGTGAAGAGAATATCCTTCTCCCCGCTCATGATCCGGTCCATATATTCCTGCAGATCGGAATATTTGCAGACTGGAACCAGCCGGTCGTAATCAGCCAGAGTTTGAACCTCGGAGAAATGATACTTCCTTCCGTACTCCGTGTCGCTGTTCCTTCTCACGATGTCCAGGATCGTCTCCTGGTTCATTCGGAAGAAGGAGTGCTTGGCCTTCTCAAGCTCGGGGTAGACCATGGGACGAAATATATTGTTTTCCTTCCATTTTTCGTTCATAGTAAATGTTTCGTGGCCGGCCGGACCGGCTTTTTCTCAATTTTTCCGAGGGCGAAGCTCTGCATACGGGGAGTACAAATGTACCTTGTCATCCTGAGGGCGCAGCCCTATATGTCATCCTGAGGGCGCAGCCCTGCATACGGGGAGTATAAATGTACCTTGTCATCCTGAGGGCGCAGCCCTATATGTCATCCTGAGGGCGCAGCCCGAAGGATCTTACAGGCGGCAAGATTCTTCGCTTCGCGCTGCCGCTTGGTCGATACTCGGCGCACAAGCCGCGTGCCACCGGCACGCGTGCGCCCGCTCAGAATGACGCCATTCGCTCAGAATGACAGGCGGGCAAGATTCTTCGCTTCGCTCAGAATGACACCATTCGCTCAGAATGACACCATTCGCTCAGAATGACAGGCTCGTGTCACTTCTTATGATACACCTCATCCAGGATGCGGTGGTTGTACTTCCCGAAGAACGGGCCGTTTATACACTGGGTATCGTCGCTTCCTCCCAGACAGAGATTGGCTTCGATCAGTACGGGGTCTCCCGTGTCATCGACTGCGATATCCCAGGAGATCAGGCGATGGTAGGCCATAAAAGGATGACACCGCTTCACCATTTCCTTACATTGATCCAGAGCGGGGACATGGATTCCCTCAATGGTATAGCCCAGGTCCGGGTGGACGGTGGTTGTGGTCCCGTTGTCCAGCGAGCCGATCTTCCGGAGCCTGTCGGAGCTGTCGATGCCGCAGTAAAAGCCGCCGGAGCAGCCGTTGTCGACTCTGTGCTTCCCTGCGCCCACCTTCAGCGAACAGGAAAGAATGACGACCTCCTTCTCCAGAAGAAGAGAAATGATACGGTAGGTATTTACGGATTCCGGATGCAGCCGTGCCAGGTCCGGATGCTGCCGGATTGTACGCTGGATCACGATATCCCGCTTCAGGCTCCTTATGATGGAGCGGAATTCCTTCAGGCTTTCCCTGCGGTCCTTCTTTATTTCAAGAAAATGTACGTCCGCCCCGCCTTCGGATCCCTGGGCGCCTTTGATCACCACTTCACCGGCGGCAAATACCTTTCGCAGGACCTCCTTCGGTGAGACCGGCTGATAGTCCCGGTCGACCCAGATCGGGCCGATCCGCATGGCAACTGCTTCGGGCTGCTTTGCGTCGGGGAACAGACGATACTGATAACATTTATTTCCAAGGTAGTATGCCATGTCCCGGTCACTGAGATACCGGTCGATGTCACATAGAAACATTTCCTCCGGGACATAATCCACATGGAATACTCCGGATTTTGCCTTGTACATCCGATGCGAAGAGGTATGGACGTTCTTCACATAGGGGTCGTAGTATCTCCGGATCGCACGGATCTCTTCCTGCGTCAGCTCCGGATAGGAACCGGAGATCGCACGGATCGCCTTACGGTCGAGCCGGCGGAGTGCCGCGTTGCAGAGAAGTACGATCTGGGTATAACCGGCCTTATAATAAGCGGCGGTTATTGCCAGAAGGTTATCCCGGAGACGGAAATAATTTCTTTCATTCATTCCGAAATACGGCCTGTGCCGACGGCGTCCGTCCGGACGGAAATATACCTCATCCAGAACCTCGCGGGTATACTTCCCGAGGAGAGGCCCGCAGCTCTCCTGAACCGCGTCAATGCCACCGCCCATCGCCATATTCGTTTCGATCAGAACCGCTTCGCCGGAGCTGTCAATGGCCACGTCCCAGTGGGCGAACCGGTTATGGCCCATGATCCCGTGGGCCCGCTTCACGATTTCTACAGCTTTATGATAATACGGAAGTCGGATTCCGTCAAATTGATAATGCAGTTCCGGATGCTCCCGGGTGGCGGTTCCGTCCTTGCGGATACCCAGTTCTCCCAGGCTTCCGTCTTCATGGATACAGCAGAGGACTCCGCCGTATCCCAGGTTATCTACCCGGCTGTCACCGGCACCGATCCGGACTGCGGATGCCAGGATCTTCACACCCTCTTTTGTAAGAAGGGAAATGATACGCAGGGTATTTACGGAGGACGGGTGAAGCGCCGCATACGCCGGATGCTGGTCTATGGCAGCCTGAACCACCAGGTCGATCCTTCCGGGATCGGCGGCCTTTGCCAGCTCCATAAACCGGCGCTGCCGTTCTTCCGGATTCAGGTCGTCGAGGAAATAGACGCCGTATCCGCATTCGGAAAATGTGGCATGTTTAAAGACGGACTTCTCCTGTTCGCCGACGATGGAAGCCGCTTCCTCCAGACTGATGGGACGGAAATGCCCGTCCAGCCAGCGGCCTTTGATCCGCATGGCATAAAGCTCCGGCTGTTTCACGGAGGAGAAGAAACGGTAATAGAAGCATTTGTTGTCCAGATATTTGGATGCAAGCCGGTCCGAATAGTAAGGCTCGATCCTGCGGTAGTACATTTCCTCGGAAATGTATTCGGGATGGAACTTCCCTGAGCATCCGGTGAATACCCGGTGGCAGAGAAGATTGACCCTTTCATATTTGCCGAAATATTTTCTTACTTCTGCCTTCTGCCCGGCGGTCAGGTCGGGATACCGGAACTTCTTCTGGTAGCCCCTGTATTTCTTTCGAACGATGCGCATCAGGGCAGGGGTGATCAGCCGGTCCAGGTCGGTCACGCCTTCTTTATAATTACCTGTAAGTAAAGGATATAGATTATTCATCATTTAAAACTCCACGGTAAGTATATTCATTCCTAACGAATAAAGATAATGGCAGTCCTTTGAGATCTTCTGGATCATCTGAACGCCCATGTTGAAGTCATCTTCCTGATTTTCGAAGGCTTCCTTGAAGAGGTTGTATTCCTTTCCGGAGCACATGATGGAGATGCCGAAGGTACTCTGATAGGAGAAGATCCGTACGTCCACCGGATCATTTTCCTTGTTCAGGGACTTTTGGACCATTACGGTCATAACCTCTTCCAGAGCAAGCCCGAGCTTTGTACCGGTCTTCCGATCCATGCCGTTTTCGAGGCAGAAATCGATCACGTCCGCGCTGGCCTGACAGATGGCTTCATTGGATGAAACGATGGAGAATGCCTTTACCTGGTTGTGTTTCTCCAGATAATCATCCAGCAGCAGGATCGGCGACAGCTCGTGATCCTTCCCGCGGGTCATAATGGACTGGGATCTCGCTATGAGGACCGTGACGAGCAGGGTTACCGTCATGCTGACCGGAAGGAAGAACCAGACAGGCAGATTGAAATAGTAGCAGATCTGGGCGAAAAGGATCGGAAATACGAAGGTACGTATGACCATGATGAAATTCGAGAAGAAGACCCGCTTTGCCACATTGAAATAGGAGCCCAGTATGGAGCAGAGGACTTCCTGGAGCACGGACAATCCGAGGCAGATAAAGGGGACCAGCATGTCCAGTCGGATCTTATAAAAACGTCCGATGGGTTCGTGAAAGACAACGGCAGTGAGTCCGAAGAGAAACGTGAGCATAAGACCCAGACGTATCTGCAAACGGACGAGGGAACGCACCCCTTCATTGTCGTGTCCGCCGATATAGATCCCGAGCATGGGAGCAGCTGTCCTGGGGATACCCGTTGTGATGCAAAGAGTGATCTCCAGAAGGGAATTGACAACGGCCCAGATGGCAAGACCCTGTGTTCCGGATGCGGAGTAAATGATCATATTCAGCACGAACATACGGATCACATCCATCAGGTTGCCGATGGCAGCGGAGCTTCCGAACAGAATGATGTTCTTTAAACCAAACAGACGGAAATGCCTGAGCCTCAGCCGGAAAATGTGGTCGTGGAGGTGTAAACGGAGAAAACCAAATACTGCGGCCGCAAGGGTTGAGATCACGCTTGCAAGTGCTGCGCCGGCGATCCCCCATTTGAAGACAAAGAGGAACAGCCAGTCCAGGATGATATCGGAAATGACCATGATCAGCGTCATCGTGGTCATGTCCTTCGTTCTTCCGCTGAGCTGAAGGAAATAAGTGGGAATATAGACCAGGATGTACGGAAGGGATCCGATGAGAGTGATCCGGCAATAGTCCGTGACCATATCTGTCAGGGAGGGATCGTTGGTGAGAAAATTCGCTACCTGCGTGGGAAAGAAGAATCCGACTGCCATAAATCCCAGGCTGAACAGGACCGAAAAAAGAATGGCGCTGTGATAATAGGCCTGTGCATCCTCGACCTTTGAAGCGCCGAGAGCGTGGGAAGACGCGATGAAAGAGCCGACGCCAAAAAGGCTTCCCACCATGCAAAGTGCCAGGAATACCGGCATATTTACACTGATGGCAGCCAGAGCAGAGGAATCAAGATTTCTGGATACAAAGGTGGAATCGATCAGTGTATTGACGGTTCCGCCCAGTACAGAAAGCATGACCGGGATAAGCGCCCTTTTAAATTCTCTTTGCTGAAATGTACTGCTTCTTTCCATAAAAAATCATCAAACAGCGTATCCTGACAATGAAATTCATGAGATCAAAGGTGGTCAAAGTTGGTTTCAAGGAGGTTCCGCCATACATAAAAAACAGGGAGCAGATCATGTCATGCTCCCTGTTTCTCAATATCGGGTCCGGTTTTGGGTGATCCCTATTTTGTAAGATCCGCGATGGCTTTTTTGAGTCTTACGATATCGGCTTTCAGTGCTGCGATGTCAGCTTTCAGGACCGCATTTTCCGCGATCAGCTTCTCCTGCTTTGCAGAAGTGAGAAGTGTGGCAGCTTCCTTCTTAGCCGGAGCAGCCTTGGCAGCGGCTTTCTGCGGCCTTCTTTGCGGGAGCCTTCTTTGCCGGTGCAGCCTTCTTGTCTGCGGCTGTCTTCTTGTCTGCGGCTGTCTTCTTGTCTGCGGCTGTCTTCTTCGCAGCGGCTGTCTTCTTCGCAGCTACAGTCTTCTTCGCAGCCGGTTTCTTGGCAGCGGCCTTCTTTGCGGCAACTGTCTTCTTGGCGGCCGGTTTCTTAGCTGCAGCCTGTTCGCTAACGGCTGCTGTGTCGGTTGCTTCCGCATTTACGGCAGGAGCAGCTTCCTTCTTCGCAGCAGCTTTCCTGGCCGGCGCTTTCTTTGCGTCATCCTTCTTGGCAACAGCCTTCTTATCTGCAGCATCCTTTACGGGTGCGGCGACGGCTGTAAGAGCCTTCTTCCAGGAAGTAAGTGTGGCGGGAGAGATGGACAGTTCCTTGGCAGCCTTGGTGATCCCGATTTCGTCTGCCTTTGCAAGTGCGGCTTTCTTATCTGCATCTGAATAGTTCTTACGCGCCATAATGGTATATCCTCCGAATAATAATTATAATTCATATTGTAACGGGTGATGGTAAAATTGTCAAAGTATATGATATAATATATGAAGTTGTGAACCGGATGACCTATGTGCCCGCACCATATGGTATGCTGAGACAGATGTGATCGTACGATATGTCATGTTGTGAAAGATAAGGGTGGTGTCGGGAGATGCAGGAGGTGTCAGATGACATACGCAGTAAGATATTACACGAAGACAGGCAATACCAGACGACTGGCAGAGGCGATCGCGAAGGAACTCGGAGTGGAGGCACATCCTCTGGAAATTCCCATTACGGAGAAGGTAGACCTGCTGTTCCTCGGGAACTCCTATTATGCATTCAGTATTGACCCGGAGGTAAGACGTTTTATATCGGTGCTTGATAAGAACAAGGTTGGAAGGATCGTGAATTTCGGTTCGGCAGCCATGTTGAACTCCACCTTTAAGAAGGTAAAGGCGGAGGCGGAGAAGGTGGGGATCCCGATGTATGAGAAGGAATTTCACTGCAAAGGTGAATTCAAGGGGATCCACAAGGGGAGACCGAATGATGCCGATATAGCGGCAGCGGTCGAGTTTGCAAAGAAAATTAAAGCCAAAGAGGGGTAGGTATGGAGAATTTTACATTTTATTCCCCCACATGTTTCGTGTTCGGTAAGGAATCAGAGAAGCAGGCAGGTGCCTGCGTAAAACGGTTTGGCGGAAGCAAGGTCCTGATCCATTACGGCGGGGGAAGCGCGGTAAGATCCGGGCTCCTGGACCGTGTGAAGAAGTCTCTGGAGGACAGCGGTCTTCCTTATGTTGAACTCGGGGGCGTTCAGCCGAATCCGAAGAGCGGACTGGTATATAAGGGGATTGAGCTGGTAAAGCAGGAGAAGGTTGATTTTATCCTGGCTGTAGGCGGGGGAAGCGTGATCGATTCCTCCAAGGCTATCGCAGCCGGTGCATTATATGACGGAGATTTCTGGGATTTCTACTCCGGAAAGCGGATCGAAGCCGCGCTTCCGGTGGGTACGGTCCTTACCATAGCAGCGGCCGGAAGTGAGGGCAGCGGGGATTCCGTGATCACGAAGGAGGAAGGCTCGATCAAGCGCGGGTCCGGCTCCGATGTGATACGTCCGAAATTCAGTATCCTGAATCCTCAGCTTACGGAGACGCTTCCGCCTTATCAGACAGCAGCCGGTATCACGGATATCATGGCGCATCTCTATGAGAGGTATCTCACGAATTCCAAGGATGTGGAGGTTACGGACCGGATGATCGAAGGTCTGCTCCTTACCATGGTTCATGAAGGACCGCGCGTCATTCAGGATCCGCATAACTATGAAGCCCGTGCAAATATCATGTGGGCGGGAACCATGGCCCACAACAATTCCTGCGGAGTGGGAAGAAGCCAGGACTGGAACAGCCACAATATAGAGCATGAGCTGTCGGCACTTTACGACTGTGCACATGGTGCGGGACTTGCTGTCACCATGCCTGCAGTCTTCCGTTATGTGATGAAGCATGATGTCATGCGGTTTGCGAAGGTGGCGGTACGCGTCTGGGGATGCTAGATGGATTTCGACCATCCGGAGGTTACGGCGCTGGCCGGGATCGATGCCCTGCAGCATTTCCTGATCTCCATCGGCATGCCGAAGAACTTCGAGGAGCTGGGAGCAAAGAAGGAAGACATCCCGACGCTGGTGGATATGCTCTGCCACGGAGAAGGCCGGAACGGAAGCATTTCCGGATTTGTGACGCTGGATGAAGAGGACTGCCGGAAGATCTACGAGATGATGGTGTGAGGGAAAGTAAGTACTTAAGAAGTGCAGAAGATGCGGACATGATATATGTGATTTTTCTGAGAGAATCAAATCATCAGCGGCTTAGCCCTATTGTCGGCTTACAGCAGGAAACCGGAGGATATGTTCGTTTCATACATCCGGTCTATAGAGGGACCGGTACAGGAGAGAGCAGATTTCTTTGCTCCCGCCATTCCTATGATGAATATGTGATCGATCCGGATCTGGATGCCGGCAGTCGTTGTAACAGAATCCTGGATGCGCTCGTTGGCACAGGTACCGATCCGGACAGGGATTATATGATGCTGCTTACGGATGTTCCGCAGGATCGGGAAGAGTTATTGCAATGGCTACGATCGATGATACATGAAATCTCCGGCAACGAAAATGAATCGCCGGATATCATTCTTGGGAAAACCGTGTGTGGTTCCACATCATTGGATCCGATTGTGATCGAGTCCCGTGAAGTGATCCGGTCACCCGGGGTGTACAAGGATCTTAGCTGCAGTATCAATGCAACAGCAATCCGGTTGGCAACACTAAAGGCATGTGGAGGCTTTTCGGAGGATCCGAAACTCGAAGGTTATGATATGGATCTGTTTCAAAGGATCAATAAGATTGGAAGAAACAGAGTGAGGTTGATCCAAAACCCGATCACGGTTCCCTCCGGAACGAATTAGATGCTTACAAATAACGAGGAATATGATAGAATATCGGATGATGCCTCTCCGGATGTGCGGGGCAGGATCTGTACTTACAATGAAAAGGAGGAACAGAAGCTATGAAATTCTACAAGATTGATGACCAGATCGTGATCGGTGACGGGCTGTCCGCAGGAGAAGAGCTGATCCCGAATACTACGGATGCAGCGGGAGAGAAGCATGTGCCGGTGATCGCCGTTGACGGAGATACCGTTACGGTAACCGTGGGTTCCGTTGAGCACCCGATGCTGGAGGCACATTATATACAGTGGATCGTTCTTGAGACGGAGAACGGTTATCAGAAGAGAGCCCTGACTCCTGCAGTGAAACCGCAGGCAGTATTTAAGACAACAGAGAAGGTAGTGGCAGCTTATGAGTACTGCAACCTGCACGGTCTCTGGAAAGCAGAAGCGTAAAGGAGAATAGAAAATGTTACTGAATATGATAATCGGCGGCATCGGAGCTGTGCTTATCATCGCAGCCATCGCCCTGGGCGTGAGACTGGGAGTGACCGGAAAGGTGACTCCGAAGAAAAAAGGTGATGAGACAGTGATCGAAGTGGGAGAGGCGAAAGGGACGAAGACGATCCCTATCGTGATGGGATGCTTTGGCCTGGTCCTTGTCATTTTCTCTCTGTCCTTTACCATCATCCCCACCGGCTTCACCGGTGTACGGGTGACCTTCGGTCAGGTAGAGCAGAATACCCTGCCACATGGTTTTAATTTCCATCTGCCGCTGATCCAGGAAATCGTGACGGTCAACAATAAGCAGCAGGACATCAAGTTCGACAACCCCATCACCTCCGAGACCAGTGAGCGTAACGAGGTGACCTTCCAGGGGATCACGGTGACCTATCAGATCAACCCCGAGAAGTCGGCGTGGATCTATGCAAATGTAACGAATTACGAGCAGGGTCTGGTAAATGAGTCCCTGGTGGCATCCTCCATCAAGACCTCATCCAAGACACTGTCTCCGGTGGACTGTACCAACCGCAGTATCCTTGAGCCCATAGCAAAGGATAATATCCAGAAATCCCTGGATGAGAAGTATGGTCAGCAGGTGGTCTATGTGAACAAGGTCGTGATCTCCGATGCTACATTTGATACGGAGTATGATCAGAAGATCGCGAAGAAGCAGCAGGCGCAGATCGATTACGAGACGCAGCAGATCGAGAACAAGAAGAATATCGAGAAGGCACAGGCGGATGCTGAAGTACGGAAGACCCAGGCGGAAGCGGAAGGTAAGGCAAAGGTGATAGCGGCAGAGGCAGAGGCGGATGCGAACCGGAAGCTGTCCGAGTCCATCGACGCAAATGTGCTTCGCCACAAATACTATGAGACCTGGGACGGAAAGCTCCCGACGACGCTTGTAGGTGATGATGCCGCACAGGTGATGCTGGAAGTCGGAACCGGTGAGGACACTTCAAAGAAGCAGACCACACCCACGACCCAGGCAACTACCCAGCAGTCGACGACCGAGAGCACCGAGGCACCGGCAGGGGAGTAAGACATTTCCGGGGATGGATATCCATGAGCATCTGGCCTCGCACGGCAGCCATGGATGGTTACCTGCGGGGAATAGCTCTTGCATCTGAATCGGGATGGGTTTATAATCGTGTCTGAAATATTACCCTGAGGGGGGAACGGAGGTTAGGATATGAAGAAGTTTACGAAGAAACTGGTGGTTGTTCTTTGCCTGATGATGCTGGCGACCGCTATGGTTGGCTGTGGCGGCAAGACCGATGCTGTTACAGGCTCATGGAAGCAGACCGATGAGGTGGACGGAAACTGGACCTTCACTTTCAGCGATGGAAGCAAGGTGAAGTTCGTCGGCGAAACCACAGGGTTTGAGAGCGAAGGAACCTACAAGTTGGATGAGACAAATAAGAAGCTCACCGTTACGCTTGAGAAGTGGGATGCTCCGAAGGAGTTTGATTACACGCTCGATGGGAACACACTGGATCTGACCGAGACATATACACATTATCATCTGATCAAGCAGTAAACGGCTTCTTGGATGATCCGGAGGCGTAGAGGTCTCTGCCCGGGGGAGGTAACTTCGGGCAGAGACTTTTTCTGTTGACACTCCGGCACTTGCGTGCGAAAATGTAGCGTAAGATTTTTGACCCCCGATCCCAAAGGGGGAAAGGAGACGACGTCAATGAGAGTATTTGAAAAATCCCTGAAGTTGAATAATGTATGCTATGATATCCGCGGTCCGGTCATGGACGAAGCCAACCGGATGCAGGCGGCGGGAGAGAAGGTCCTGAAGCTGAATATCGGAAATCCGGCACCCTTCGGGTTCCGTGCACCGGAATCCCTGGTGGAGCATATGGCAAAGGAACTGGTCAATAACGAGGGATACTCTGACTCCAAGGGTCTGGCGGAAGCCAGGGAAGCCATTGTGAAATACGATGAGAAGAAAGGGATCCATGGAGTAACTCCGAATGATATCTATACCGGGAACGGAGTCAGCGAGCTGATCACCATGTCCATGCAGGGACTGCTGGATTACGGGGATGAGATCCTGGTGCCTGCACCGGATTATCCGCTCTGGACCGCCTCCGTTACACTGGCGGGTGGAACTGCGGTACATTATATCTGTGATGAAGAAGCGGGCTGGTATCCTGATCTGGAGGATATCCGGCGGAAGATCACGCCCAGGACCAAGGGAATCGTGATCATTAACCCCAACAATCCGACGGGTGCCCTGTATCCGGAGGATCTGCTGCGGGAGATCGTGGCAATGGCTGAGAAGAATGACCTCATCATTTTCGCGGATGAGATCTATGACCGCCTCGTCATGGACGGGAAGAAGCATGTGTCGATCGCAAGTCTGGCACCGGAATGCCTGTGTCTCACATTTAACGGACTTTCCAAGTCGCACCTGATCGCAGGCTACCGTGTAGGCTGGGTATCCGTATCCGGTGACAAGTCGAATGCGAAGGGCTATATCGAAGGGCTGAACCTGCTGTCCTCGATGCGTCTCTGCTCCAATGTACCGGCGCAGTCCCTGATCGCTCCGGCACTGAAAATGATGGAGGAGACGGATGAGATGATCGCTCCCGGCGGCCGGGTATATGAGCAGAGGGAGTATATCTACAACGCGGTCAATGACATACCGGGAATGAGTGCAGTGAAGCCGGAAGCGGCATTTTATATCTTCCCGAAGCTGGATATAAAGAAGTTCAATATCAAGGATGATGAACGGTTCGTCCTGGATCTGCTCAAGGATAAGAAGATCCTGCTGACGCATGGAGGCGGGTTCCATTGGGAGCAGCCGGATCATTTCCGGATCGTATATCTGCCGGACATGGATACACTGGAAACCGCCATGGAACAGATGAAGGACTTCCTGGCGGATTACCATCAGGTATGCTGACACAATCTGTCATCCTGAGCGAAGCGAAGGATCCATGAACGCAAGATTCTTCGTCGCTACGCGCCTCAGAATGACACGCGGGTGTCATCCTGAGCGAAGCCGATGTCATCCTGAGCGAAGCGAAGGATCTTGGACCGAAAGATTCTTCGTCGCTACGCTCCTCAGAATGACACAATCTGTCATCCTGAGCGAAGCGAAGGATCTTAGGAAGGATCATAATTTGGAGAGAAAGATAACATGGAGAAGAAACTGCTGGTCCTGGACATCGACGGGACGCTTGTAAATGATAAAAAGGAGATCACGCCCCGGACGAAGGAAGCCTTGTTTCAGGTCATGGAACGGGGGCACAGCGTGATGATCGCATCCGGACGCCCCACCCCGGGCGTGCAGAAATACGTGGATGAACTGAAGCTGGCGGAATACGGGGGATATGTGCTGACATACAACGGAGCCAGGGTTCAGGACTGCAGTACCGGTAAGGAGCTGTACGAGAAGAAGCTTTCGAATTCCCTGCTGCGGCCGATCTATGAATATGCGGAGGCGCATGATCTCGGCATCATTACCTATCAGCAGGATATGACGAAGGAACCCCAGGTCCTTTCCGGCCGCAGGCTGGATGAATGGATCCTTCTGGAGGCGCGGATCAACCGCCTGACTGCGGGGGTCTGTGAGAACTTCCTGAATTATGTTAACTACGATATCTATAAAATACTTCTGACCGCAGACCCGGAGAAGTCCGGGCAGTACATGAAAGAACTGCAGGAGATGTTCGGAGCTTCGGCAAATGTGATGCGTTCCGAGGCTTTCTTTATCGAGGTAACAGCGCGGAATATCGACAAGGCCCGGACGCTGAAGAAGGTGATCGGCCCCATCGGTGTATCCCAGAGCAATACCATCTGCTGCGGAGACGCCTTCAATGACATCACCATGGTGGAGTATGCCGGTATCGGCGTGGCGATGGGAAATGCGAAGCCGGAGGTGAAGGCGGTGGCGGACTACATCACCGCATCCAATGAGGAGGACGGCATCGCCGAGGTAGTGGAGCATTTTCTTCTTGACTGATGGGGAATTTTTCTACAAATGTAGGAATTTGTAACCTCTTTTTGGTTGATAATCAAAGGAAAGCATATTATAATAGTTCTGTTGCGGTTTTCGGACCGGTCAGGATGTAAAGGAGTGAAGCAATGAAGGAGAAGAGGGAGGTTTTTGAGATCCTTTTCCTGATCCTGCAGGTGGGGATCACGATGCTGGTTACCGTCGGCCTGTGCTTTACCATCGGCATCCTGTTGGATAAATATCTGGGGACACATCTGCTCTGGGTGTTTATCGTGCTGGGGATCCTCAGCGGATACCGGGCCGTTTACCTGTTGATCCGCAGATACATCAAAGGGAGTGCGAATGGAAGAAACCAACCGGAATGGGCGAAGAAAGCTTTTCATTCGGATGACGAGGATCCGGAGGGAACGGGTAGCGGGGAGGACCCTCGCTGAACTGATCTTTGGGATCATCCTGGTTTCTGCGGTACTGGCAGTGATCGGAGGGATCTTCCTCCCGGGAAGATGGTTCTTCCTGGCCGGCCTTCTGGTGGGGGCTGTGGCAGCGATCCTGCTGGTCATCAATATGTATGATACCATCGATGCAGCTCTGAATATGACAGAGAAGCGGGCGAGATCCTACGGCTCATTACACGGAGTCCTGAGGATCCTGGCAACCGGCGTTATGCTGGGGGTCGCCGTATGGATCGATGTATACGCTTTTGTCGGTGCGGCACTGGGCGTGGCATCCTTGAAGGTGTCGGGTCTTCTGCATATGCCGATCGCAAAATTATTCGCCGTATTTCTTCCCGAAGAGGAGGAGAAAAAGGACGGGATCGTCTATCATACGGGCACCCCGTCAGGCATGACACAGAGTGGAAAGGTCTCCCGTACGCTGCCCCCGGGTATATCGGACGAGGAGGAGCTTTAATTTAAGGAGGAAGAAGTTCAGTGGTACTTGGACCCACCGCCATCGGGACCCCAGTGATCCTGGAAGATGCGGACTTCTACATACACGAGTTTTATCCGGTTGATTTCTTCGGAACCACCGTGCATATCACAACTACACATATCTGTACGATCATCGTTGTTGCGGTGATCATGATCCTCACCCTGTTTCTCCGGCATGCCTTCTTTAAGGCGGAAAGAGAGGGCAGGATGACCACCGCTTCCACACTCGTGGAAATGGGCGTGGATGCATTGACACATTTCGTGGAGGATTCCCTCGGGAAGAAGGGAGCAAAGCACTACATCAACTATATCGGTGTGCTGTTCCTTTATATTTTCTTCTGCAATACATCGGGAATCTTCGGGCTCCGGCCGCCTACCGCGGATTACGGCACGCCCCTATGCCTTGCGCTGATCACATGGGTCATGATCATGTATGCGGATATCCGCTACAACAAGCTGGACATGGTGAAGGACCTCTTCCGGCCGTTCCCCCTGTTCTTTCCGATGAATGTGATCAGTATGTTCTCGACACCGCTGTCCATGTCCCTCCGTCTCTTCGGAAATGTCCTGGGCGGTACGGTGCTGATGGCCCTGTTCTACGGCATGCTGCCGTGGTTCGTAAAGCTGGGTATCCCGGCTGCGTTGCATGTATACTTTGATATCTTCTCCGGAGCGATCCAGACGTATGTGTTCTGTATGCTGACTGTCACATTTGTGGCGAACAAGAGGGAAGCTGTAGAGTAGATAGATTATGATTAACCATAATAAAGACATGGAGGAAAAGAAGTATGGGAAACATTAACGGAAATGATCTGGTTCACGCTTTTTCCGCATTGGGTGCAGGAATTGCGGTTTGCTCAGGTATCGGTACCGGTATCGGTCAGGGAAATGCAGCCGGTCTCGGTGCGCAGGCAGTAGGACGTAATCCGGGTGCCAGAGGTACCATCATGTCTACGATGTTGCTGGGCCAGGCAGTTGCAGAGACCACCGGTCTTTATGGTCTGGTTGTTTCACTGCTGCTGATGTTCGTAAAGCCGTTTGATTCGTAAGACGCGCCGTAGGAGTATAAAGAAAGGATAACGGTGACGACATGGTCGCAAATGGTGCAGTACTTGCAACCGGCCGTATCTTCGGACTGGATAGTCAGCTGCTGTTCGACCTGCTCTTTCAGGGAGTTGCTGTCTTTGTCCTGTTTCTTTTTGTCGGATTCCTTCTCATCAATCCGGTGCGGAAGGCCCTGAAGAACAGACAGGATAAAGTGCAGAAGGATCGCGAGTCCGCAGAAAAGGACAAGAAGGACGCAGCGGAGCTGAAGGATCAGTATGAAGCGAAGCTCGCGGGAGTTGAGCAGGAGAAGCTGGAGATCCTCAGTGAGGCCAGAAGAAAAGCGGTTCGAAATGAAAATGATATCATAGATGAGGCGAAGGCCGAGGCCGGAAGGATCCGCGCTTCTGCAGAGCGGGAGGCTGCTTTGGAGAAGGAGAAGGTGAAGGAAGAGGTCCGTATGGAGATCATCGGAGTCGCTTCCGCCATGGCCGGCAAGATCGTAGATTCCGAAATGGATCCTGCAAAGCAGGAAGAGCTGCTGCAGGAAACCTTGGATGAGATAGGGGATGAAACATGGCAAAGCAAGTAAGAACGGTATATGGATCCGCTCTTTTCTCTGCAGCCCTGGATGCCGGACGTCTGACACAGGTTCGTGAACAGGCGGAGACGATCCTTCAGGCACTGGAGGAGAATCCGGACTTTCTGCGCATCCTCAACCATCCCGAGATCGAAATGTCAGAGAAGACCGACATGGTGAATGCCGTCTTTGCGGGAAGTGCAGATAACCTGATCACGGGTGCCATTACCGCGCTCCTGGAGAAGGGGCACGGAAGAGAGCTTGCAAATGTGCTGGAGCGCTTTGTGGATCTGGCTCTGGAGGAAGAGAAGATCGGAGTGGCAAGCGTGACCAGTGCCGTGCAGCTGACAGAGGATCAGAAGGAAAGGATCCGGAAGAAGCTGCTGGATACAACGGAATATACCGAGATGCGTGTGGAGTATTCCGTGGATCAAAAGCTCATCGGAGGACTGATCATACAGCTGGGAGACCGGGTGGTGGACAGCAGTCTTTCCTCAAAGCTGGCAAAGATGCAGAGAGACCTGGAAGCAGGGATCTGACGGACGACAGCGTGCGGATGACAGAGCACGGATGAGAGCGCGCGGGTGACAGCACGCGGATGAGAGTGTACGGGTGACAGCACGCGGATGAGAGTGTACGGGTGATATCGTATGTCCGGTTTACGGGATCCGGAGTTCAGGGATCGAATCACAGAGAAAGGAACGACAAGTTCATGCAATTAAAACCAGAAGAGCTTAGCTCGGTTATCAAAAAGCAGATAGAGAACTACAAGGTCAAGCTGGAAACTGCGGAGACCGGTACCGTCATTCAGGTGGCGGACGGTATCGCCAGGATCCACGGACTGGACAATGCCATGCAGGGTGAGCTTCTCCTTTTTCCGGGAGAGGTATACGGAATGGTCATGAACCTGGAGGAGGATAATGTAGGTTGTGTCCTTCTGGGTGACAGCCGGTCCATCAGCGAGGGTGATCTTGTAAAGACCACGGGACGCGTGGTTGAGGTTCCGGTAGGAGATGCCATGCTGGGCCGCGTAGTCAATGCGCTGGGTCAGCCCATCGATGACAAGGGACCCATCCAGACCACCAAGAGCCGCCGGATCGAGCGTGTGGCACCGGGTGTTATCTCCCGGAAGTCTGTAGATACACCGCTTCAGACAGGTATCAAGGCAATCGATGCCATGGTTCCTATCGGAAGAGGACAGAGAGAGCTGATCATCGGTGACCGCCAGACAGGAAAGACGGCCATTGCTCTCGATACCATTATCAACCAGAAGGGTCTGGACGTGTACTGCATTTACGTAGCCATCGGCCAGAAGGCATCTACGGTTGCAAATATCGTAAAGACTCTTACGGAATATGAAGCGATGAGCTATACCACCATCGTGGCTTCCACAGCCAGCGAGATGGCACCGCTTCAGTATATAGCACCCTATGCGGGCTGCGCCATCGGCGAAGAGTGGATGGAGGAAGGGAAGGACGTGCTGATCATTTATGATGATCTGTCCAAGCATGCCCAGGCATACCGTACCCTGTCCCTGCTCCTCAGGAGACCGCCGGGACGTGAGGCTTACCCGGGTGATGTCTTCTATCTGCACTCCAGACTGCTGGAGCGCGCAGCAAAGCTGTCCGATGAGCTGGGCGGCGGTTCCCTTACCGCACTTCCCATCATTGAGACCCAGGCCGGTGACGTATCGGCATATATTCCGACAAATGTTATATCCATCACCGACGGCCAGATCTACCTGGAGACAGAGATGTTCAACTCCGGTTTCCGTCCTGCGGTAAACCCGGGACTTTCCGTATCCCGTGTAGGCGGGGCGGCACAGATCAAGGCCATGAAGAAGATCGCGGCACCGATCCGTGTGGAGCTGGCACAGTACCGTGAGCTTGCAGCCTTCTCCCAGTTCGGTTCCGAGCTGGATGATGATACGAAGGAGAAGCTGGCACAGGGCGAAAGGATCCGTCAGATCCTGGTACAGCCCCAGTTCAAGCCTCTTCCCGTTGAGAAGCAGACAGCCATCATCTATGCGGCGGTCAAGCATTATCTGCTGGACATTTCCGTAGACCGGATCGCCGAGTTTGAGTCGGAGCTCTTTGAGTACATTTCCACAAATGAGCCCGAGATCTTTACCCGTATCCGGGAAGAGAAGGTGATCGCAGACGATGTGGAACAGCTGCTGATCAAGGCCATTGAGGCTACAAAGGAAAAATTCAAGTGATTTAAGTGATCGGAGGATTGTCTTATGCCTTCCATGCGAAGCATAAAAAGAAGAAAAGAGAGCGTTCAGTCTACGCAGCAGATCACCAAGGCCATGAAACTCGTGGCTACGGTCAAGCTGCAGAAGGCACGCTCAAAGGTGGAGGCGAATGCCCCCTACTTTGAGGCGCTCTACAAGACGATCTGCTCCATCATGTCAAAGACCCTGGATCTGGATAACCGCTTCCTGAAGGAGGGATCCGACGGGAAGAAGGTGGTGATCGCCATGTCCTCCAACCGTGGTCTTGCGGGAGGTTATAATTCAAATCTGGTAAAGAAGATCGATTCCTATGGATTTGACAAGGAGAAGACCGTGATCTACGGTCTGGGCCGGAAGGGCATCGAGGGACTGAAGAGACGCGGTTACCATGTGGAGTGGGATGAATCGGATATCATGAATGAACCGCTTTACAATGACTGCATCGCCATCACTAAGAGCCTGATGAAGGGCTTCGATGAGGGGGAGATCGATGAGATCTATGTGGCATATACCGATTTTCAGAATACGGTGACCCACGTACCCACCGTTCGTAAGCTGCTTCCGCTGTCCCGTGAGGACTTCGATGAAGAATTTGAGTCGTCGCTGGGAGAGTCCAAGGAGGACCGGAATCTGCAGATGAATTACGGTATGTCCGGAAGCGGCATCGAGAAGGATATGGTCATCTTCGGTTCGGTCATGGATCACTATCATCCGGAAGTTAAGATCCTGAATGAGATCATTCCGAAATATATCACGAATATCATTTACGGCGCATTCCTGGAAGCAATAGCCAGCGAAAATGCGGCACGTATGCAGGCAATGGATTCCGCTACGGAAAATGCACAGGATATGATCAGTTCGCTGGAACTGCAGTATAACCGTGCGCGTCAGGGCTCGATCACACAGGAGCTGACGGAGATCGTAGCCGGCGCGGAGGCGCTGACCTAGCCGTGTCATCGCCCATGTCATCCTGAGCGAGCCGGACCATGTCATCCTGAGCGAGCGCAGCGAGCGAAGGATCTTACGGACAACAAGCGCATGAGTATAAGGAGAACTATAGTGGGAGCAAAAGCACAAGGTAAAATCACAGAGATCATCGGCGCGGTTCTGGATATCCGTTTTCCGGAAGGCCAGCTGCCGGATATCAATGACGCTATCCTGATCAGACGGAAGGAAGAGGGAACGCTTACCGTTGAGGTTGCCCAGCATCTGGGTGACGACATCGTACGCTGCATCGCCCTCGGCCCCACCGACGGTCTGGTACGCGGTATGGCAGCAGAAGCCACAGGAGGTCCGATCCGGGTTCCCGTGGGAGAGCAGACCCTGGGACGTATCTTCAATGTTCTGGGTGAACCCATTGATCAGAAACCGGCACCGGAGACGGAGGAGAAGCATCCGATCCACAGAAAGGCTCCGGCTTTCTCCGAGCAGTCTACGGATACGGAGATCCTGGAGACCGGTATCAAGGTCGTTGACCTTCTCTGCCCCTATCAGAAGGGTGGTAAAGTCGGACTCTTCGGTGGTGCAGGTGTAGGAAAGACGGTCCTGATCCAGGAGCTGATCCGTAACATCGCCACCGAGCACGGCGGATATTCCGTATTCACCGGTGTAGGAGAGCGTACCCGTGAGGGAAATGACCTCTATCACGAGATGAGTGATTCCGGCGTTATCAATAAGACCACCATGGTCTTCGGCCAGATGAACGAACCCCCCGGAGCAAGAATGCGTGTAGGTCTTACCGGACTTACCATGGCGGAGTATTTCCGTGATGTATCCCATAAGGATGTACTCCTCTTCATAGACAATATCTTCCGTTTCACCCAGGCAGGTTCCGAGGTTTCGGCTCTGCTGGGACGTGTACCCTCCGCGGTAGGTTATCAGCCTACGTTGCAGACGGAAATGGGCGCACTTCAGGAACGGATCACATCTACAAAGAACGGTTCCATCACCTCGGTACAGGCGGTCTACGTGCCTGCCGACGACCTGACGGACCCGGCACCGGCAACAACCTTCGCCCATCTGGATGCGAAGACGGTTCTGTCCCGTGCTATCGTGGAGCTGGGTATCTATCCTGCGGTAGATCCTCTGGAGTCCACATCCCGGATCCTGGATCCGCGGATCGTGGGAGAAGAGCATTACAAGGTGGCACGTGGCGTACAGGAGACGCTGCAGAAGTACAAGGAACTGCAGGATATCATCGTTATCCTGGGTATGGACGAGCTCTCCGAGGCAGACAAGCTGACCGTGTCCCGTGCGCGTAAGATCCAGAGATTCCTGTCACAGCCGTTCTTCGTAGCACAGCAGTTTACCGGAACCGACGGTAAATATGTGCCCGTAGAGGAGACGATCCAGGGCTTCCGTGAGATCCTGGAAGGACAGCATGACGAGATCCCTGAGAGTTACTTCCTGAACGCAGGCCCCATCAGTGAGGTTGTGGCACGTTATAAAGAGAGCAAGACGAAATAGTTTTATCCTGAACAGAGAAGATAAGTATGATAGACAGATTTCAGCTGACAATTATAACACCTGAGAGGGAGTTCTTCCGCGGCGAATCCACATTTGTGGAATTCACTACCACCGATGGGGACGTAGGCGTCTATCCGGGACATGTGCCCACTACGGTGGTGCTGGACCCGGGAGTTCTGCGGATCCATAACGGGAAAGAAAAACGGGAGGCTGCACTCCATTCCGGATTTGCGGAGATCCTTCCGGATAAGATCACGATCCTTGCGGAGGCAGTGGAGTGGCCCGAGGAGATCGATAAGAACCGGGCCGAAGAGGCAAGGATCCGGGCAGAGCGAAAGCTGGAGGACAGCGCGGCAGACGGAAGCAAGGCGGAACTTGCACTGAAGCGCTCGGTACTCCGTATCCGTATGGCGGAAAAGGAAGGAAGATAGGGAAGAAGGGGATCGGCTTAGGCTGTATCCCCTCTTGCCGTTTCATAGAGAACGTGTTTATATATGGTTTTTACAGCCATATGATGAAAGGACGGGAACGACTAGATGAAGAAACGAAAACTAAGAAAGCTGACTGCCCTGATCCTTAGTCTGGCCTTTGTACTGAGCCTTACGGCCTGTGGAAAAGATGAGAAGGCGTCCGTTTCGGGAAAGAAGCTGAATAGCATCTTCGATTTCTTTAATGAGAAGATCGAACCGACTACCGGCGGGATCGACGTGACAACGGAGCAGCATACAGGCGACGTTGTGGTGGATCCTTCTGTGATCGATCCGCCCTCGACGGACCCGAATGAGTATGCGGATACGGAAAATGAGGAGCTGAACAAGCTCTTTCATGCATATTTCGAGGAATACGTGACCGAGAATTACATGACCTACCATGACTATATCGTGAACGGGAAGGATTTCAATATCACTCCGCCCGCAACGGTGAGCTGGGGAGACGCCGGAACCTCAAATGCAACCCTTGAGGAGGACAAGAAGCATATACAGGACTGGATCTCGAAGTTTGAGGCCATTGATGTAAAGACACTGACCGAACAGCAGCGGTTTGACTATGATTATGTACTGGAATCCCTGAAGGCAGGGCTGATCTCCTTTGAGAATATCAATATAGGCTCGTCCTTCTCTCCGATGCGTGGTCTTCAGGCGAATCTCCCGTCTTCCTTTACGGATTTTGTGTTCCGGAACAAGGCGGATGTGGATGCCTATCTGCAGCTCATGAATGATGTGCCCAGGATCATAGATGATTGTCTGAAGATCGAGCAGGAGCATGTGGATGCCGGATATGCCCTGGAGGACTGTGTGATCGACAAGATCATCAGTCAGTGTGATGAGTTCCTGAATGTGAAGGGGAGCGAACATTTCCTGATCGGAAACTTCGACGACACCATAGATACGCTGGACTTCCTGACAGCTGCGGAGAAGACGGAGTATAAGAAGAAGGACAGGGATGCAGTGAACAATTCCATGCTCCCGACGTATAAGAAGATCAAAGAATTCTTCACGGGATGTAAAGGGAAGAATAAGATCAAGGGCGGTCTGGTGAATTACCAGGATCACGGAAAGGAACTCTATGAGTATGTGGTGCGTGAGTACTCCGGAAGTGCCAAAACTCCTGCGGAACTGATCACGTATCTGGAAGAGAAGCAGACGAAGCTGCAAATGGAAATGGCAAAGGTCTACCAGAAGGATCCGGATGGTTTTTCCTATTATCAGCAGAACAGCAAGACGCTCTTCAACTACCTGTCGGATATGGATGCACAGCAGCTTGTGGACTATCTGATGAAGAATGCCATGGGAGATTTCCCTGAAATGGATCCCATAAAATACAAGGCGCTATATTTCTCCAAAAGCATGGAGGAGATCAAGGACTCTACCCTGGCGTATTATCTGCTCCCTGCCCTCGATGATCCGGACGGCAATCTGATCCGTGTAAACGGAAAGCATAAAGACGGTATGTGGATCACTCTGGCGCATGAAGGCTGCCCGGGGCATATGTATCAGACAAATTATTATCGCAGGACGAATCCGGATCCGGTCCGGATGATCGGGAACGATCTGGGCTATATGGAAGGCTGGGCGGTTTACAGCAGTTACCAGACCCTGAAAAAATGTGATTTCAATGGTTCCCAATATGCGGAAACTCTCGGGGAACTGACAAGGATCGAAGAAAGTCTCGGATATCTGTACTACGGACGGATCGATCTGGGTGTTAATTATGAAGGCTGGACGCTGGAGGATGTGAAAGGATTTCTTCGTAAGCTCGGCCTGAATGAAAATGCGGCAGAAGAGCTGTACGTCATCTTTGTGGGAGATCCGGGAGTGTATCTCAGCTATTCCGTGGGATATTTTGAGATGCAGGACCTCAGGGACTACGCGGAGGAACAGCTGGGGGACAAGTTTAATGCGGTTGATTATCACGCTGTGATATTAAATGCAGGACCCTGTAAATACGATCAGCTGAAGAAGAGGGTTGATAAGTATATCCTTGAACAGAAATAGGAAAAGAAATAGGAAAATGTGAGGCCGGCGGCCCCGGAAGAGAAAATGGCGGAAGAGAAAAAGGAACAATCGGATAAGAAGGAACGGGCACTTCTGGTGGCAGTGCAGCTGCCGAACCGGCCGGATGTTACGCCCCTTCTCCGGGAGCTGGGTGATCTTGCGGAGACAGCAGGCGCAGAGGTTGTGGGAGAAATGGTCCAGCCGAGAGACCGGATCGATCCCGGAGCCTATCTCGGAAGCGGAAAGCTGGAGGAACTGCGGGAGCTTGTGCTGGAGACCGGTGCGGACGTGGTGATCACGGATGACGAACTCTCCCCGGCACAGCAGAAGAACCTGGAACGGGCACTGGATGTCAAGGTGCTGGACCGGACCGGTGTGATCCTGGATATCTTCGCGGCACACGCCCGTACATCGGAAGGAAAGCTTCAAGTGGAGCTGGCACAGCTTAGGTATCATCTGTCCCGCCTGTCCGGGCAGGGTACGGCTCTGTCCCGTTTGGGAGGAGGGATCGGCACCCGCGGACCCGGTGAGAAGAAGCTGGAGCAGGACAGAAGAGCGGTGCGAAGCCGCATCGGACAGCTTCGGAGAGAACTGGAGGATGTGGTGACCCACCGGGAGCTGAACCGGAAGGAACGGATGAAGAAGGGGATACCGGTCGCTGCGGTGGTGGGCTATACCAATGCGGGGAAATCCACGCTGTGCAATGCCCTGACGGATGCAGGGATCCTGGCAGAGGACAAGCTCTTCGCCACGCTGGATACCACTACAAGAGAGCTGCTGCTTCCGGGAAAACAGCAGATCCTGATCACGGACACCGTCGGATTCATCCGAAAACTCCCGACGGAACTGGTCCGGGCGTTCCGGAGCACATTGGAGGAGGCAGCCTTCGCGGATTACCTGATCCATGTGGTGGATGCTTCCGATCCCGAATGGGAGACCTACATGAAGACGGTTTATGAGACCCTTGATCTTCTGGAGATCCGGGAGAAGCCGGTGCTTACGGTCTTTAATAAGATGGACAAGGTCGGGGAAGAGGCACATTTTCATGATGACCGGGCAGAGAAGACCGTACGGATCTCCGCCGGTACGGGAGAAGGGCTGGAGGATCTGATGGATGCGCTTTCGGAACTGCTCCGAAACGGGAAGAAACGGATCGAGCTGCTGCTGCCCTTTGAGAAAATGTCGCTGCTCTCCGAGATCCGGACGAAGGGAGAACTTCTGACGGAGGATTACCGGGCAGAGGGGGTCTACATAGAGGCATATGTGCCTGCGGAGATCTATTATCGCATAAAGGTGTGAGGATCCGGCGTGAAATTTGTGGAATATGTACTCTGTGAAAAGTCATGGAGATGTGATAGAATGAGGAAACTGCCCGAACTTCGGGCGTGGGAGTAACAGAGAGGAGACATAGTTATGAAGTCGTACAGGGAAATGACAAAGGAAGAACTGAAGAGTGAGCTTTCAGAGCTCAAGGCACAGTACAGGAAATTCCAGGAAATGGATCTCGCACTGGATATGAGCCGCGGCAAGCCGTGCAGAGAACAGCTGGATCTGTCCATGGGGATGATGGATGCCCTGAACTCGGGCGTGGATCTTTCCTGCGAGGACGGAACGGACTGCCGGAACTACGGTGTGCTGACAGGAATCCATGAGGCGAAGGTTCTTCTTGCGGATATGATGGAGAACAATCCGGATAATATCATCATTTACGGCAACTCGTCGCTGAATGTAATGTATGATACGGTTTCCAGAGCCATGACACATGGTATCCTCGGTAATACTCCCTGGTGCAAGCTGGACAAGGTGAAGTTCCTGTGTCCGGTTCCCGGATATGACAGACATTTTGCCATCACCGAGTATTTCGGGATCGAGATGATACCGGTAGCCATGACACCGGCCGGTCCGGATATGGATGTCGTGGAAAAACTGGTTGCGGAGGATGAGACCATCAAGGGTATCTGGTGCGTGCCGAAGTATTCCAATCCGCAGGGTTATTCCTACTCGGATGAGACGGTTCGCCGTTTTGCGCGCCTGAAGCCGGCGGCAAAGGATTTCCGGATCTTCTGGGACAATGCATATGGGATCCATCATCTGTATGACGATGATCAGGATTATCTGATCGAGATCCTTGCCGAGTGTAAGCGGGCAGGGAATCCGGATCTGGTATATAAATTCGCTTCCACATCCAAGATCACATTCCCGGGAAGCGGGATCGCAGCGCTTGCTACATCTCCGAACAACCTGGAGGATATCATGAAGCAGATGAAGAATCAGACCATCGGTCATGATAAGGTAAATCAGCTGCGGCATGTACGGTTCTTCGGTGACATCCACGGCATGACGGAGCATATGCGTAAGCATGCGGATATCATCCGTCCGAAGTTTGAAGCGGTTGAGGAGATCTTCGACCGTGAGCTGGGAGGCCTTGAGATCGGTGAGTGGACGAAGCCGAAGGGCGGGTATTTCATCAGCTTTGATGCGCTTCCGGGCTGTGCAAAGGAGATCGTATCCCGTGCCAAGAAAGCAGGTGTTACCATGACCGGTGCCGGTGCGACCTGGCCGTATGGAAAGGATCCGCAGGATTCCAACATCCGTGTGGCTCCGACCTATCCGACACTGGAGGATCTGAAGGTGGCAGCGGAGCTCTTTACCCTGTGTGTAAAGATCGTCAGTGCAGAGAAGCTTCTGGGGGAGTAAGAGGGATATATGAAACCCGAGATCATATATGAAGATGAATATATGCTTGCAGCCATCAAGCCCTACGGTGTGCCTGCCCAGGCGGATCATTCCAACCGGGAGGACATGCTGAGCATCCTGAAGAATGATCTCTATGACCGTTCCGGTAAGGATGAGGAGCCGTATCTGGCGGTGATCAACCGGTTGGACCGGCCGGTATCGGGCATCATGCTCTTCGCCAAGAGTGAAGAGGCGGCTGCGAAGCTGTCGGATCTTCTGCAGGACAGGAAGATCGAGAAGAGCTATCAGGCAGTGGTCCGGGGAGAGGTTCCGGAGGACGAAGGAACCCTGACGGACTGGCTGCTCTTTGATAAGAAGGAGAATGTGTCCAGGGTAGTCCCGGAGGGGACGAAGGGCGCGAAGAAGGCTGAGCTTTCTTACGAGGTACTGGATATCCTGGATACGGACGAAGGAACCTTCACTTACCTTCTGGTCCATTTGATGACCGGACGGCATCATCAGATCCGCTGTCAGCTGGCGCATGCCGGCTATCCCATCCGGGGAGATGTGAAGTACGGCCCGGAAGCAGGGAAGAATGCGGGAAAGACCGACGGGTCGCAGGGCGTTGGAAAGACCGGCGGACCGCAGAGTGCGGGAAAATCGGGCGGACCGCAGGGCGCGGGAAAGTCCGGCGGACCGCAGAGTGCGGGAAAGTCCGGCGGACCGCAGGGTGCGGGAAAGTCCGGGAGCCCGTGGGCTGCAGGAAAAGGCAGACGGAAGAACGGTGGCAGAAAGACGCCGGAGATCGGGCTCTACAGCACCCGGATCGTATTTACCCATCCCTATACGGGAGAGGAAGTATTCCTGCACCGGGAACCGGAAGGCTCCTCCTTTGAACTGCTGGATGCGGAGGACCCCGACTGGTAGGACTCATGTCATCCTGAGCGAAGCAGGTGTCATCCTGAGCGAAGCGAAGGATCTTGGGCCGAAAGATTCTTCGTCGCTACGCTCCTCAGAATGACAGCAGGGTGTCATCCTGAGCGAAGCAGGTGTCATCCTGAGCGAAGCGAAGGATCTTGGACCGAAAGATTCTTCGTCGCTACGCTCCTCAGAATGACAACAGGAAGAAGCTAAGGCGCTTACCCGGCGCCTGCATATAGAAAGAATAAAAAATGAGAGGGAAAGACTCATGGCAAATGACAAGAAAATGGTAGAAGCGATCACCTCAATGGAGGAAGATTTCGCGCAGTGGTATACGGATGTGGTCCTGAAGGCAGACCTGACAGGATACACCAGTGTAAAAGGATTCATGGTACTGAAGCCGGCAGGCTATGCGATCTGGGAACTGATCCAGAGCCAGCTGGATGCCCGCTTTAAGGCTACGGGAGTGGAAAATGTATATCTTCCCCTGATGATCCCGGAGAGCCTCCTTGAAAAGGAGAAGGATCACGTAGAAGGATTTGCTCCCGAGGTGGCATGGGTGACCCATGGCGGAAGCTCCAAGCTGCAGGAGAGAATGTGCGTAAGACCGACCTCCGAGACACTGTTCTGCGACTTCTATCAGAAGGATATCACCTCCTATCGTGACCTTCCGAAGGTGTACAATCAGTGGTGCTCCGTAGTCCGTTGGGAGAAGGAGACCCGCCCGTTCCTGCGTTCCAGAGAGTTCCTGTGGCAGGAAGGCCACACGGCACATGCTACGGCTGAGGAAGCAGAGGCACGTACGGAGCAGATGTTAAATGTCTATGCGGATTTCTGTGAGGAAGTACTTGCTATTCCCATGATCCGCGGACAGAAGACAGAGAAGGAGAAGTTCGCCGGTGCCGTGGCAACCTATACCATCGAAGCGCTGATGCATGACGGTAAGGCACTGCAGTCCGGAACCAGCCACAATTTCGGTGACGGATTTGCGAAGGCTTTCGGCGTACAGTATACGGATAAGGACAATACCCTGAAGTATGTTCACCAGACCAGCTGGGGTGTAACGACCCGTCTGATCGGTGCGGTGATCATGGTTCACGGTGACAATAACGGACTGGTGCTTCCTCCGAAGGTAGCGCCCACACAGGTGATGATCATCCCCATCCAGCAGAAGAAGGAAGGCGTTCTTGAGGCTGCCGAGGATCTGCGTCAGAAGCTGGCTTCGAAGGTCAGAGTCGGAGTGGACAGGACCGATAAGTCCCCCGGATTCAAATTCGCAGAGCAGGAGATGAGAGGCATCCCGGTTCGTATCGAGGTAGGTCCGAGAGACCTTGCAAACGGTGAAGCTGTCGTAGTCCGGAGAGACAACGGAGAGAAGCAGACCGTGAAGCTGGATCAGCTGGAGACACTGATCCCGGAACTTCTGGATACCATTCAGAAGGATATGCTGGAGAAAGCACGTGTTCACAGAGACGAGCATACCTACAGCGTAAAGGATTATAACGAGTTCAAGGAAACCATAGAGAATAAGCCCGGCTTTATCAAGGCTATGTGGTGCGGAGACCGTGCCTGTGAGGATGCCATTAAGGAAGAGACAGGTGCTACGGCACGCTGCATGCCCTTTGACCAGGAGCATATCGCAGATACCTGTGTTTACTGCGGTAAGGAAGCGAAGAAGATGGTATACTTCGGCCGGGCATATTAAAAGGACGGAGAATTATGACGATCCGGATCCCACAGGATGTTTTGTGGATACTGAATAAACTGAATCAGGCAGGCCATGAGGCTTATGTGGTCGGCGGATGTGTGAGAGACAGCCTGATGGGGCGGGAACCCAATGACTGGGATATCACTACCGATGCGGAACCGCTTCAGGTGAAGGGACTCTTTCGCCGGACGATCGATACGGGGCTGCAGCACGGCACCGTGACGGTCATGAATCACGGGGTGGGTTACGAAGTGACCACCTACCGGCTGGACGGAGAGTATGATGATCACCGGAGACCGGACAGCGTCACATTTTCAAAGAATCTGGCGGATGATCTGATGCGGAGGGATTTCACCATCAATGCCATGGCATATCACCCGGAGAAGGGGCTTGTGGATCTTTACGGCGGGACAGAGGATCTGGAAGAGAAAAGGATCCGGGCCGTGGGGGATCCGGATGCAAGATTTAATGAGGATGCACTGAGGATCCTTCGGGCAGTGCGCTTTGCCGCACAGCTGGGCTTTCAGATCGAGCCGGAGACCCGGGAAGCCATCAGGAAGCATGTGAAGGAGCTGTCCTTCGTCAGCATAGAGCGGATCGAGACCGAGCTTACGAAGCTGATCTGCTCCCCTCACCCGGAGGAAATGGAGGAGCTCTGTCAGCTGGGGATCACGTCGGTGATCCTTCCGGAATTTGACCGGATGATGGAGACACCGCAGAATACTCCGTATCATTACACGGATGTGGGGCATCATACCATCGCCGTTATGCAGCATGTGTCACCCACGAAGGTCATGCGGTATGCGGCTCTTCTCCATGATGTGGCAAAGCCGGACTGCAGGTTCACGGATGAACAGGGGGTGGACCATTTCTACGGACATCCCGTGAAAGGGGAACCAATGGCCAGGTCCGTCATGAAGAGACTCAGGCTGGACAATAAGACCATAGATGAGGCGTCCCTTCTGGTGCGCTGGCATGACTTCGGGCTGAAGGGAGACCTGACGGAGAAGACCTTCCGAAAAGGCGTTTCGAAGATGGGACTGGAACATTTTCCCGCGTATCTGGAGATCAGACGTGCGGACATGGATGGTCAGAGTGACTATCATAAGGAAGAGAAGGAAGAGGGCTTCCGGCGGATCCTTGAGATGTATGAGAAGCTGCTGGAAGAGAAACCGGCGCTTACGATAAAGGATCTGGCGGTAAACGGGAAGGATCTGATGGAGATCGGCATTCCGGCCGGCCCGAAGCTGGGTGGAACGCTGAAAGCGCTGCTGGATCTTGTTTTGGAGGACCCGGCCAGGAATACCCGGGAGGAACTGCTCCGGGAAGCCGGGCAGATGGAAATATCGTGACATTTTCGGATAATAATGCTACAATACATAGGACTGTGTTGAAAAAGCAGAATGACAGCGATTAAATTCAGGAGGCTTAGGATATGGCTGACTATATGAAGACATATGAGCAGTGGGTGAACAGTTCCTTCTTTGATGAAGAAACGACGAAGGAGCTTCAGTCCATTGCAGGAGATGAGGCGGAGATCCGGGAGCGTTTTTATTCCGATCTGGAATTCGGTACAGCCGGACTTCGGGGGATCATCGGAGCGGGTACCAACCGCATGAATAAATATGTGGTGGCACGTGCGACCCAGGGACTTGCAAATTATATCATCTCCAGGCGCGGACAGGAGAAGGGTGTAGCCATCGCCTTTGACTGCCGGCATTTCTCACCGGAGTTTGCGGATGTGGCAGCCTGCGTGCTTGCGGCAAACGGGATCAAGGCCTATCGTTTTGAATCGCTTCGCCCCACACCGGAGCTCTCCTTTGCGGTACGTCATCTGGGATGTATCGCGGGTATCAACATTACCGCCAGCCACAATCCGCCTGAGTATAACGGCTACAAGGTTTACTGGGAGGACGGCGCACAGATCACGCCTCCGAATGATATCGGGATCATGCTGGAGGTCCGGAAGTTGTCCATCGAGGATTCCAGGATGATCACGGTGGAAGAGGCAAAGGAGAAAGGCCTCTATCAGGTGATCGGCAAGGAAGTGGATGATGCATATATCGCGGAGCTGAAGAAGCTGGTGATCCATCAGGATACCATCGATCAGTACGCGAAGGATATCACAGTGGTTTATTCGCCTCTTCACGGCACCGGAAATATTCCGGCCCGCCGGATCCTGAAGGAGCTGGGCTTTACAAATGTGTATGTAGTGCCGGAGCAGGAACTGCCGGACGGGGACTTCCCCACGGTTTCCTATCCGAATCCGGAGGCAAAGGAAGCCTTCGAGCTTGCACTTGCGCTGGCTAAGGAAAAGGATGCGGACCTGGTGCTCGCTACGGATCCCGATGCGGATCGCCTGGGCGTGTATGTAAAGGACAGCAGGGGAGAGTATAGATGTCTGACCGGAAATATGTCCGGATCCCTTCTTGCAGAGTATGAGATCTCCCAGATCAAGGCAACCCGGGGACTCCCGGCGGACGGACGTCTGATCAAGTCCATTGTTACCACGAATATGGCTGCCAAGATCGCAGATGCCTATGGTGTGAAGATGGAGGAATGCCTCACCGGATTCAAGTTCATCGGACAGAAGATGCTGTCCTATGAGCATAACGGAGTGGGAACCTATCTCTTCGGTTTTGAGGAGAGTTACGGATGTCTGATCGGAACCCACGCAAGAGATAAGGATGCGATCGTAGCAACCATGGCTCTTTGCGAAGCGGCGACCTATTATAAGTCCATCGGAAAGAATCTGTGGGATGCCATGATCGACATGTATCAGAAGTACGGCTACTGGACCGACAGTATCTGCACCATCACCATGAAGGGTGTGGACGGCGTAGAGAAGATCAAGTCCATCATGAGCATGCTGAGAAAGAATATCCCCACAAATATCGCAGGATATGAAGTGATCGCAGTCCGGGATTACGATACGGACATCGTCCGGAATCTTCATACGGGTGCGGAGACGCCTACATTCCTGCCGAAGTCCAATGTGCTCTATTTTGAACTTGCAAAGGACGCATGGCTGTGTGTAAGACCTTCCGGAACCGAGCCGAAGATCAAGTTCTATTTCGGACTCAAGGGAGATTCACTGGAACAGTCGGCAGAGCTTTCCAAGGAGTTTGAGGTAAAGCTTCAGGGACTGATCAACAGTCTGGTAAATGCATAGACTATGATGATTATGGTGCAACCTCTTCCGGTTCCTCAGGAAGAGGTTACACTGCTTTTATTTATTACCGATAGAGGATGTAACTAAGTTAGGAGGGACTCATGACAAAAAAAGGACTGGGCAGATTATTTGCCATCGTCTTCCTTTTTGCTTTGAGCATTTTCACGGCAGGAACAGTAGCTGAAGCAAATATACCAAATGTTTCCATGGGGACCATTCAGGTGGAATCCTATTATGACAAGCTCCGTGAGGCATTCTACCAGGATGGGTATATGGAGGTCGGTGCCTGCAACGGATGGGTGGAACGGGTGATCAACAAGTCCGGTCTGATCGGAGAGATCACCGTAAAGGGGACTACGGTACTTGAGCTGAATGATGCCCTCAAGGAGAGCGAATTCTGTACACTGGTGGCCAGCCTGGAGGGGGGACAGTCCGATTACCAGGAAGCCACTGATCAGATGATCAAGGACGTTAATGACGGGAAGATCAAGGCGGGAGACATCGTGATCTTCACCAAGAATATGAATGACCCGGATCATACGCCGGATCCTCACTGGCTGCATGCAGCCATCGTCATGAAGGAGCTCTACGACGGACAGGCGGACAATTTCTATAACTACGCGTTGACCCGTTGGAAGATCGAGTATACCGGTTATCCCACAATGGCGCATGCTCTGGCGGAACAGTTCGGTGTGGAGTATTATACCCCGCTTACTTCTCCTTCTTCTCTGGAGGGTGAGGATGACGGATCCACCGGTTACTATGTATACCGTCTGGAGCCTGAGAAATATCAGGAGTCCCTGAAGAAGAAGGCCGAGGAAGACAAGAAGGCCAGCGAGAAGAAACAGGAGGCTTCCACGGCACAGCCCCAGGTTGCACCTCCGACCACCGTGGAACCGGTTGAGACCACGGAATCCTCGGGAGAAGGTTCCGCTACTATGGAGCAGCAGGACACGGGAAACAGCGGAGGAGGCGGATCCTTTGGCAGGGTACTGGCGGTACTGATCTCTGTTTTATCCGTTATCATGTTGATCCTCTGTATGATGATATTGTAAGTTCCAACACACTGTGAATCTGATTCATCAAGATTAAAAGAAAGGTGAAGCGCTATGAACAGCAAACCCAGTGTATTTTCGGTCATCGTGATCACGATCATTTCCATGATCTTCATAACTTCCATTGTGATCGGTTCCCAGGGCAAGACGAAAATGAACTATACGGCAGAGGTAAAGGTGGAGAACGGGGCTCTGACGGGAGACAGCGGGCAGTCGATCTATATGACGGCGCCCGGTGAGGAATGTACCTTCGAGGTAACGGCGGAGGGCGCTCCGGAGATCAGCTCCACCATCATGATCTACAAGGATTCTACTGCGAAGGATTCCTATATCAGTGTGGAGGCATCTGAGAAGGGAACGGTCTCAGAAGCTGTAAAGCTGACCGGAGATGCCGCACTGCTCCAGGTGGTGCGGAGCGTAAAGGCAGGAACCACGGTTCAGGACGGAACCTACAAGATCGATTATACAATCCGTGCAGTCAGCACCGGCAGAGGAGGAAAGATACTCCTTACGGTTCTGCTGGCGGTCGTTCTTACGATTCTTGGTGTGGTTGTTATCAATCATGAGAACAATAAGGCCAGAACCTGTACCAAGAAGCAGATGCGTCTTCGCGGAAAGGCATATACAAATGCTTTTATGGTGATGTTCGTACTCGGGCTTGCATTTGGATTCCTGAGCGGGATCACGGAGCAGTTCCCCTTCAGTATCTTCCAGGTGGAACTCATCGCATTTCTCATCTCGGCTACGGTATTTCTCATTACTGCAGACCGGAGCAGGGCCTTCCGCAGTATCCGCAGAAAGCGCGGTACACTGGTGGTCGTTTTTGCGATCATCGCAGGTGTAAATCTTTTTGCGGTGCTCCTGAGTCTGATCATGAAGAATACCGCAGCGGCAAGCTTTACCGGCACGGGCGTGATCGGAAACTGGATCGTGAATCTGGTAGCCGCAGTATGCTTCTTTGTAATGATGCTGGAGCTGCTGATGCAGGATGCCCGTGAGCAGGCGGAAAGAGGATGAAACCGCATGTCATCCTGAGCGCAGGTGTCATCCTGAGCGAAGCGAAGGATCTTTACCACGGCTATATGATAAAGGAGGAAGAGGTTTGAAGACATGGAGGAAGCTTCTGGCGGTATTGCTGATCTTCGGCATGCTGGCCGGGACTACCGTTGTGACAGAGGCGGCCGTACCGACGGCACCAAAGGGCTCGATACAGGTGGAGCCTTATTATGAGAAACTCAGGAAGGCGTTCTTCCTGGCAGGCTATGAAGAAGCTGGTGCCTGCAACGGATGGGTGGAACGCGTGATCCATAAATCAGGACTGGTAGGAGATTTTGTGGTCGGAGGCACTGTTCAGGAACTGAATGAGGCCATGGCCAAAAGTCCGAAATTCAAGCTCGTGGCAAGTCTGGAGGGCGGACAGTCCGGCTATCAGGAAGCCACGGACCGGATGATCCGGGATGTAAATGCAGGAAAGATCAAGGCCGGTGACATCATCATTTACACAAAGAACATGAAGACACCGGATTCTTCGGGCGTGCATTGGCTGCATGCGGCCATCGCCATGAAGGAGCTTTTTGACGGAACGGTCGTAAACTATGCGAATTCGGGTCCGACGAGATGGAAGACCGGTTATATCGGATATCCCACCATCGGACATGCACTTGCACCGATCTGGGGTGTGGAGTACAACACCCCCATGACAACGCCTTCCACGCAGGAGGCTGATGACGGAGGATCCACGGGATACTACGTATACCGGATCGTTACGGGTGCGGATGACGACGGAGAGACCGGAGGAGAGACCGGTGAGGAGACCGGTGAGCCGGGTGCGGATGAGACGCGCTGGGAAGAGAAGGATGGTTCCTGGTATTTCTACAGGGGAACTACCCCGGAGACCGGCTGGGTGAAGGACGGCGGAAAATGGTACTTCCTGGATGAAAGCGGTATGATGCGGACCGGCTGGGTGAAGGACGCAGGCAAATGGTATTATCTTCGCCCGAACGGATCCATGCAGACCGGCTGGAGAAAGATCGATAATGTCTGGTACTTCTTCCGTCCGGACGGATCCATGCAGACCGGTTGGAGAAAGATCGGAGGCGTCTGGTATTTCTTCCGCCCCGGTGGTGCCATGCAAAAGGGCTGGAAGAAGATCAGCGGGATCTGGTATTTCTTCCTTCCTGACGGAGGCATGCATACGGGCTGGCGAAGGATCGGCGGCAAGTGGTACTACATGGACGAGAACGGAGCCATGGTCACCGGAGAGAGGGAGATCGGCTCCATCAGTTATACATTTGATGAAGAAGGCGTCTGCCTGAATCCGGACGGAGAGCCGGTATAGAGGACATGAAAATGCCCCGGAACGTATGATCCGGGGCATTTCCTTATTTTCATCACTGATCATCCGGTCCTGAGCCGGTATCGTCCGCCCTGCCGGCATCCTCCGCGCTGTCGGCGGCACCTGAGTTGTCCTCAGCGGGATAGCCTTCCTCCAGACAGTCGGTCATGGTCAGGGTGCGCAGCTGGTCATCGCTGACATCCTTTTTCTCCACGATCCGGGAGGCCTGCCGTTCGATACACCGCTCGATGAAGTTCCGGACTTCTCTTGCATTTGCAAAGTTCGGTTCGTGAGCCCTGGCGCGGGTACAGAGATAATGTCTGATATAGGCCTCTGCTTCCTGATCCGGCGTGTACTCCTGCTTTTTACACATGGATTCGAAGATCTTATATAATTCATCTCCGGTGTAATCCTTGAAGAAAATGTTCTTATTGAACCGGGATTTCAGACCCGGATTGGAATTGACGAATTCCTCCATCAGTTCCGTGTATCCGGCTACGATGACGATCAGGTTGTCCCGGTTATCCTCCATTCGTTTCAGGAGCGTATCCAGCGCTTCCTTACCGAAGTCCTTCTCGTCCTTGCCGGCAGTCAGGGTATAGGCTTCATCGATGAAAAGGATCCCGCCGATGGCACTGTCGATCACCTCAGCGGTCTTGGCTGCGGTCTGTCCGATGTATCCGACTACCAGATCGGAACGGTCAACCTCCACCAGCTGCCCGCCGGTCACAACCCCGAGGGCCTTGTAGATTTTGGCCAGAAGCCGTGCCACGGTGGTTTTGCCTGTACCGGGATTTCCGGAGAATACCAGGTGCAGGGTGATGTCGGGCTGCTTCATTCCCCGTTCTTCACGCATCTTACGAACCTTCACCAGATTGATGAGGTTCGTCAGGTCCTGCTTAACGGCCTCGAGTCCCACCAGGGAATCCAGCTCCTCCATCAGCTCTTCCAGCGTCTTTTCCTTCTCTTCGGGAACCTTGGGTTTTACCGCATTTGCGCCGTCCTTTGAAGCCTGCGCTTTTCCGGCGGAGCCTGTGACACTGCCCGGGTTACGGAAGGACCCGCGGAGCTTAGCGGCATGAATGGAATCAGCCGAGATCAGTTCTCCGGGATTTCCCACATTGTAGAGCCCGAATTCCTTCAGGAAGTTGTTCAGCATGATCACATAGTTGGAGAGGTTACCGATCTCCGTAACGGTACTGCCGCTCCCGCTTCCGGTGGTGAACTCGGTACCGAGGTCGTTGAAGACATCGACGATCACACGGGAGAAGGCACGGCCGAGGGAATCTCTGCGCGCCCCGCCGGACAGATCATATTTTGCGAAATAGGTAAGTGACCGTGGAACCGTATTGATAAACTCGGGCTTCAGGCTTCGGTCATAGCGAAGCTCCAGAAACTTCTTCAGATCCACATACATGGTCAGATATTCCATGATAAAGGTCCGCTCGTATTTCGTATCGGATCCGTCCGGTTCGTAGAGGAACCCCAGAAAGAGAAGATAATCGAATTTCAGCATCTCTCGCAGAGTCATGGTACCGGGAGGCATCACGCCGCTGGCGTTTACCTGATCGGCAAGTTGAAAGGACTGCTGGATCTTGCGATACAATTCGTAATTCGTCATATTTTACCCCTTCCGCAGAGGCGCCGCCCCTGCCGTGATATGGAAGAAACCGACCCGACCGGGGCCGTTCCATCTTTCCTATCATACCACAGACCGCGGAATCTGTGGGGAAAAACTTTTTGTATATTCACTTCAAATGAAGAGGGGTTTATGGTACAATGTGACGTGTGCCAGCGGGATCGCGGGAGATCCGCAGAAGCGGGAGTATACGAAAAGCGGGAGCATGCTTGATCAGGAAGAGGAGGGCATGAGGATGCGGCTGCGTCCATGTATCGACATCCATAACGGACGGGTGAAGCAGATCGTAGGCGGGAGCCTGTCGGATCTGGGAGTCGGAGAAACCAACTTCGTATCCGGTGAGACCGGTGCCTTCTACGGGGATCTGTACCGAAGGCTGGAGCTGCCGGGAGGCCATATCATACTTCTGAACCGCGCAGGGACAGAGGAGTATGAAGCGGATCTTCGGACAGCCCGCGAAGCCATGGAAGCCTATCCCGGCGGATTCATGATCGGAGGCGGCGTAACGGCCGAAAATGCGGCACATTTCCTTGACATGGGAGCAACGCATGTCATCGTGACGTCCTATGTGTTCCGGGAAGGAAGGATCGACCGGGAACGGCTGGACCTTCTGGTACGGGAAGTGGGAAGAGAACACCTGGTACTGGACCTTAGTTGCAGGCGGACGGAACAGGGGTATTGCATCGCGACGGACCGCTGGCAGCGGCTGACGGATACCTATGTGACGCCTGAGACACTGGATCTGCTTATGGATTCATCCGCGGAGTATCTGATCCATGCGGTGGATGCCGAGGGAAAGAGGAACGGCATCGAGGAACCGCTGGCAGAGCTGCTTGGGAACTGGGGGAAGCTCCCGGTCACCTATGCAGGAGGCGTCGGCAGCTTCCGGGATCTGGAATGTCTGCGGAGTGCGGGACAGGACCGGCTGGATGTGACCATCGGCAGTGCGCTGTCCATTTTCGGAGGAGATATGGAACTGGCGGAAGTGATCCGGTTCCTTAAGGATAAAGAGTAAACCTTTTGCAAATGTATGGAGGTAACACATGAGAAAGAAAAGTCTGCATCGCATTCTGGCCTTTTCCCTTTCCGGCGCCATGCTGCTGGGAATGGCAGGCTGCGGAAAGAAGGATGAGGGAACGACTGCAGCCGCTAAGGATACTACGGTGTCCACTGCAGCCGCAACGGAGAAGAAGACGGAAGCCGCTACGGAGCCTGCCACCGAGGCAGTGACCGAAGCCAAGAAGGAAGATATCAATGTGAAGCCCGGGGACGTCATCGTCAGTATGGATTTCGAGGACGGCGAGACCGGGAAATTTGCAGAGTACCGGAACGGCGGCGACTTTGAGATGACCAATGATAATGGCAAGCTTAAGATCCACATCCTGCGCTGCGGCAGCTGTGACTACGCAAACCAGATCTACTATGATGGTTATCAGCTTCTGCAGGGTGCGGAGTACACCATCAGTTTTGATGTTTCCTCCTCCATCGAGCGTATCATCCAGTATCGTGGCGGTCAGCTCAACGGCGGGGACTACCACGCCTATCAGGAGGACAATATCAAGATCGGACCCGAAGAGCAGCACATTTCCGCTGACTTTGTTATGAGCGAGGAATCCGATCCGGCGCCCCGTCTGGTATTTAACATGGGCATCTGGGAGGGCATGAACGGCGACCCGGGTGAGCATGACATATTCATCGACAATATCAAGCTGGAGGTAAAGGACGTAACCAATGCCCAGGTGCTTGAGGGCCTTCCGGATTATCCGAAGGTAAATGTGAGTCAGATCGGTTATCTCCCCGGAGATTCCAAGCAGGTAGTGGTAAAGAGTCAGAATACGGAGACCTTCCAGGTGATCGATACCTCGACAAATAAAGAGGTCTATACCGGAAGCTTCGGACCATTTGCATTCCATGCCGCATCCGATGAGCTTGTTCGTGTGGGTGATTTTACGGAGGTAAATACGCCCGGTACCTACAAGATCGTAACGGATGTGGGAGAGACCTACGAGTTCAAGATCGGTGAAGGGATCTACGATGAGATCTTCACCTCCGCCGTACGCATGCTGTTCCTTCAGCGCTGCGGTATCAATCTCTCCTCAGCCGAAGCGGGAGACTTCGCACATCCCGAATGTCATATGACGGAGGCAACTGTATACGGAACTTCCGAGAAGAAGGATGTGACCGGAGGATGGCATGACGCCGGAGATTACGGACGTTATGTGGTAGCAGGAGCAAAGGCCGTACAGGATCTGCTTCTTGCGTATGAGGATTACGGGATCAAGAACGATGATATGGACATCCCCGAAAGCGGGAACGGAGTTCCGGATATCCTGGACGAGGCCCGTTATGAGCTGAACTGGATGCTGAAGATGCAGGATGAGAAGTCCGGCGGTGTATATCATAAGGTTTCCGGACTGGTATTCCCCGAAACGGTTGCACCGGATGCAGAGACGGCAGAGCTGGTACTGGCTCCGATCTCCGTGACGGCAACTGCTGATTTCGCAGCGGTTATGGCAAAGGCATCCCAGACCTATCAGGCCATCGATGCTGATTTTGCAAAGAAATGTTACGACGCAGCCGTAAAGGCCTGGGGTTATATCAAGGGACTGAACGGCAATTACGAAGGCTATAAGAATCCGGAGGATATTGTGACCGGAGAATATCCGGACAACGGCGTAAAGGATGAGATCTTCTGGGCTGCATCCGAACTCTATCTGGCAGGTTATGCAGATGTCAAGGATGATCTGAAGCCGAGCCTGGATGCGGTTCCCATCGGCAGTGAGCTGGGATGGGCCGATATCAGCGGATATGCGTACTATGATATCCTTCGTCAGAAGCCGGAAGGCATCAACGATGTGGTGGATGAAGTAAATAAACGCTTCTTCACACGTGTGGAGCAGCTTGCGGAAAGAGCGGATTCCTATGGAATGATGCTCGAATCGAACTACCCGTGGGGAAGTAATATGTCCATCGCCAACTTCGGTATGCTGATGCGGATGGCATCCAATCTCACAGGAGATGACACCTATAAGAATCTTTCCAAGCGTCAGCTGGATTACCTGCTGGGAGCAAACCCGCTGGGTTACTGCTTCGTAACGGGATTCGGTGTCGTAAGCCCGAAGCAGCCGCATCACAGACCTTCGCAGGTGGCCGGAAAGGCTATGGAAGGTATGCTGGTGGGAGGAGCGGACAATGCTCTTGAGGACAGCTATGCCAAGGCGGTGCTTTACGGACAGCCGGCGGCTATGTGCTATGCCGACAATGCGCAGAGCTTCTCCACCAATGAGGTTACGATCTATTGGAATTCACCGCTGATCTACCTCCTGGCGGCTTCAAAATAATATCTTCAGAGAGAAGTACAGCAAGGAGAATCGATCGTGCAGAGCGACACGCTGGTAGATACCGGAGAAATTGAATTAACCGGAAAGAAGCGCACCCGTAGGATGCGCTTCTTTAGGTTCCTTGAGAGAAACTGGTCATGGCTTATCGCCGCGGCCCTTGTATTTATAGTGCTTTTTGTCGTTATGCTGATCATGTCGGTGGCGCCCTTCGGAAAGAATTCTTTCTCACGCATCGACAGCATGCATCAGTATGTTCCCTTCTTTTCGGATTTTCAGCGTAAGGTGTGGGGCGGAGAAGGACTCTTCTATACATGGAATATCGGAATGGGTTCGAATTTCCTGTCCCTTCTGACCTATTACCTCGCCAGTCCGCTGAATCTGATCATGTTCCTGGTTCCCAGGACGGGGATCTTTGCCGCATTCTCCTGTCTTGTGGCTATTAAGATCGTGATCTCCTCAGCCACCTTCGGATACTGGCTTTCCAGAAGAAGAGGGGTGATTTCCAACAATCTGTTCATCACCGTTTTTGCCGTCGCATTTGCACTGAATAACTTCATCATAGGTTATTACTGGAATATCATGTGGCTGGACTGCATCATGATGCTTCCGCTTGCGATCCTCGGACTGGAACGGATCTTCCGCGGAGAAAGCCCAAGGCTCTATGTGCTTTCCCTGTTCTATATTCTTTATGTAAACTACTATATTGCGTTCATCATCTGCATTTTCCTGGTGCTCTGGTTCCTGACACATAAAATGGGTTCCTTCCGGAATTTCCTTCGGAGCGGGCTTACATTTGCGGGTTGTTCCATACTTGCGGCTCTCATGGCGGCATTTACTCTGATGCCAGCCTTTATCGGGATCATGCAGACCTCGTCTGCCGGAGCGGGAATACCGAAATGGTCTTATTACGGCAGCGTCTTTGATCAGTTGAAGCAGCATTTCGCGCTTCTTACACCGGTGGATGTGCAAAGCTATGACGGCGGGCTGAATGCCTACTGCGGTATCTTCACCGTGATCCTGTTCTTTGTATTCCTTTTCAGTGACCGTTTCTCACTGAAGGAGCGGATATTGAAGACCCTGCTGCTGGCTTTCTTCTTCCTCAGTTTCAATACAACAACGCTGAATTTTATCTGGCACGGATTCCATGACCAGTACGGGATCCCCAACCGGTTTTCCTTTGTCTATATCTTTACGCTGCTGACCATCGGTTATGAGGCCATCGTCAGACTGCGTCAGACCGGACCTGTGCGGCTGGCCATGGCAGGATCCTGTTCCATTCTGTTCTATTTCGGCTGCTATATGAAGACGGACAGTGCGGAGAGTGTGCTTCCCTACTGGGCGGTCTTTGCCATAACACTGGGGATGATCCTGGTTTACATGGTCTTCTTCTTTGTCAGGAGACAGGGCGGGATGAAGCTTATCACCACGTCCCTCATTTTGATGTCCATCATGATCGTGGAGCTGATCGGAAATGCAGCGGTAGGCTATATGTCAAATGACGTCTCCAACGGACAGTATTACGGCGAATATACGGAGGCCATGAAGACTGCGAAGGAAAATGTGGATCATTATGCCGGGGTGAACGGGGCGACCTTCTACAGAGAGGATCAGGCTTATCCCCGGATGATCGACGAAGCAACCTATAACGGATTCCGGAGTGTGGGAACCTTCTGCTCCACGGTAGGAGGTGACCTGGTTGAAACCATGGGACGCATCGGATGCTATACCGGTGTAAATGAGTTCCTCTTCTATGGCGGGAATCCGGTGCTGAACACCCTGATCGGCGTGCGGTTCATTTATGCCAGAGAGGACGAGTATGCGGGCATCGCCAGCAGAGCGGTTCCGATCTATGATGCGGACGGGGTAAAGGTATATGAGAATCCCTATGTCCTTCCCCTTGGGTACGGAGTCCCGGATGAGGTCCGTGACTGGAAGCCCACGGCGGGAGACAGGATCTCGGCCGTCAACCGGATGGCGAAGGTCTTCTCCGGCGTGGATCCTCCGTACATCCGTTATTCCCCGCTCCTTACCGCGACAGGTGAGAACTGTGATACATGGGTTACGGACAGCCGGCCGAATATCGTTAATTTTGATAAGGAAGGCAACGGGAAGATGAAGATCACCGTCAGCTGCGAGATCGGAGCGGAAGGAACCTATATCATGGATACCAGGGTGAACGGAGTGGACCGTATGGAGTATTCCCAGAATGGAAGACTCATGGCCAAGGACCGTCTGGAGACGCAGATCCTGGACCTCGGGAAGCTGTATCCGGGGGACAAGCTGGATTTCCTCTTTGAATTCGAGGACAGCGCATCCGACAGCGGAACCGTGGGACTGTATCTCAGCAAGCTGGATGAGAAGGCGTATACGGAAATGTATATGGCACTTGCGGATGAGCCTCTGGAGATCACCTACGTAAAGGACGGGAAACTGGACGGGACCATTAACATGAAGGAGGACGGACTTCTGTTCACATCCATCCCCTATGAAGAGGGCTGGTCCGTAGAAGTGGACGGAGTGAAGACAGAGATCGTGCCCGTGGCGGACGCATTTATCTCGGTTCCGCTTACGAAAGGACATCATGAGATAAGGATGCGATACATTTCTCCCGGTTTTCTTCCCGGTCTTCTGATCGCAGGATCGGCATGGGTCGTATTTATCCTCATTTTCGTTGTAAAAAAACGCAAAAAAGTCAAAAAAAAGGAATCGGTTACTTTACATAAGGAACAATTCGATATATAATCTTTTTATGTATGTTCTCATGGCGTAATAGAGACAGCTCTATAAAAGTCTGATCAGGTACGCGGCGCGGCGTCGGATCGGGCAGAGAACGGATTGATTTAAGGGGTGCATTATGGAAAAGTTAAGAGAGATGGATGGAAAGGTACTGGCGATCTGTGCGGCAGTTGTAATTGGCGTGCTCGGGCTGATCGGAGTTCTTGTCGGGAATACGGCTGTAGGGATCATCATGCTGGTCCTTCAGATTGGCGTTGCATTTTTCCTGATCATGCAGATCGGCGGTGCAGGAGAAGATTCCAAGAATGACAAGTACCGCAAATTGTTTATGAATCTGCCGATCGGTTTTGCCCAGGCAAAGATCGTGACGGATTCCACCGGCCAGGTTTCCGGCTACAAGATGGTAGATGCCAATGAAACCTTCGGTGTATATTTCAACCTGGACAGAATGGATTATCAAGACCGCATCATCGGTGAGTCCAATATCGAAGTCCTTCAGGATATCAATGCGTGGTTCCGTGCGTACAATACATCCGGCACCAAGCAGGGCGACCTGATGGATGTTGAGATCACCATGGAGAAGCTGGGTAAGGTCTTCAATACCGTTATGTACAAGTCTGAGGCTGACCATATCAACATGGTAGTCATCGACGTGACCGAGCAGAAGGAGACCGAGGCGAAGCTGTCCCGTGCGATCCAGGATGCAAATGCGGCTTATAAGACCCAGGCGGAATTCCTTGCAAATATGAGCCATGAGATCCGTACCCCGATCAACGGTATCCTGGGTATGATCCAGCTGACACTGATGGCTGAGGATCTTCAGGCTGACTACAGAGACAACCTGATCACAGCCAAGAACTGTGCTGACAACCTGCTCCGTCTGATCAATGATATCCTGGATATCAGCAAGCTGGAAGCAGGAAAATATAAGATCAAGGAAGAGATCACGGACATCCGCGCAGCCATCGAGGAGACGGTTGCCGCACATGTACCGGCAGCAGATAACAAGAACATCTCCCTGGATCTCAACTTCGGTAATAATATTCCCAAGCTGGTTCGTGCTGACGGACAGCGGATTCAGCAGGTACTTAACTGTCTTCTTTCCAACGCCATCAAGTTTACTTCCGAGGGCGGTGTACGTGTGAAGATCGCTGCGATCGATGACACGGCAGAGAAGGCTACGCTTCGAATTGCCGTTGCCGACACCGGTATCGGTATCTCCGAAGCAAATATGAGTAAGCTCTTTATCCGTTTCTCACAGGTAGACGGATCGGATACAAGACGGTACGGCGGTTCCGGCCTCGGTCTTGTGATCTCCAAGCAGATCACGGAGCTGATGGGTGGTACGATCTCCGTACAGAGTAAGGAAGGGATCGGCTCTACATTTATCGCCGAGATCCCGCTTAAGGTAGTAAAGGCAGCAGAGATTGAGGCACAGAAGGCGGAAGAAGAGAAGCAGGATGCTGCACTCTATTCCATCAATAATGCAAATGGCAAAAATGCGAGAATCCTCGTAGCCGAGGACGAGCCGGTAAACCAGCAGGTAATCGGCAAGTTACTTGGTATGGCGGGCTTCTCTTATGATATCGCGGAGAATGGTCAGAAGGCGATCGAGCTCTTCAAATCGAAACATTACGACGCGGCTCTCTTTGATGTGCAGATGCCGATCATGGATGGTATCGCGGCAACCCAGGAGATCCGTAAGATCGAGAAGACAGAGCGAAGGAATCGGCTTCCCATCATTGCCGTCACGGCGCGGGCCATGTTCGGTGATAAAGAGCGTATCATAGAGAACCAGCTGGATGATTATATCGCAAAGCCTTATAATCTGAACACAGTTGTGGATACACTGAACAAGTATATCCAAAAGTAACTCAGGCTGGTTGTAAAAGAAGGACGGCGTGGGCCGTCCTTCTTTTGCAGTCACCGATACGTGAGAGAAAGGAAATCTTGTATGAGAAAAGTACGAACAAGGGCGCTGAGTGCAGTATTGGCATTTGGACTGATGATCGGTCTGATGCCGGGGCCCGGAGGCGAAGCCTATGCAGCAGAAGATACAACTGCTGCAGAATCCTATGTTTCGGAGACTGTCTCAGAAGACACTGGGGATGGGGAGAAGGAAGAGATCCGGACGGGAACGGAGACTTCCGAAAATGAAGGAGTTGTGTCGGAAACAACGGATGAGACCGGAGAAGACACTGTATCGGAGGATACGGCGGCTGAACCGGAGGGTTCGGAGAATGATGGAATATCAGGTTCCGAAGCTGAAACCGAAGCAGTTTCCGAAGAGGATTCCGAAGAGGTTACAGAAGCACCTGCAGAGGGTATAGAAGAGGAACTGCCGGAATCGGGTTCTGCGGAAGCAGTTCCGGAAGCGGCCCGGGCATCCGATGATGCGGGAAATGCTTCCCTTCAGGCTGCTAAGCAGGACAGTGCTGTCGCGTTGGGCGATCTGACCGCGGTGACGGTCATTAAGACATCTGACGACGGCGTTTGTGATACAGATAACGGCTGGGTGAAGTCCGACGGAAACTGGTATTATTATAAGAACGGAAAGATGGTCACCGGCTGGCTGGATCTTAACGGTAAGAAGTATTATCTGGGCAGTGACGGCATCATGCTTACCGGCTGGCAGAAGATCAGCAACAAGCAATACTACTTCCTGGCAGACGGCGCGATGGCGGTCGGCTGGAAGAAGATCGATTCAAGCTGGTATTTCTTTGAATCAGGTGTAATGGTTACCGGATGGAAGACCATTTCCGGTGAGAAGTATTATTTCTACAACACCGGAAAGATGGCACAGGGCGTTTGGATCGACAATCTGTGGCTTCGAAGCGCGGACGGAAGCGCTACGGATGAGATCTTCTCCAGGGAGTACATGGGTTCTCCGTATTATCGGAAGCTGCAGGAGACACTTGCGGGTCTCAAGGGTGAAACGGATATCATGAAGCGCGTTCTGAAGATCGCGCAGTCACAGGAAGGTTATAAGAATTTTGCTATGGCAGGCTACAGCGTTGAGCAGGCCAGAGCAGACGGCAACCTCTGGACGGGAGCAACCAAGCGTTCCAGTGGAGGAACAGGGAATACGGAGTATACACGCTGGGCACAGCGCTTCTGGAAACGGACTTCGGAATCCTCTCAGTATGCGGATTATGACTGGTGTGCGATCTTCAGCAGCTGGTGTCTGTATCAGGCCGGATTGTACACCGGACAGGACACATCAAAGAAGAACTGGTACTATTCCTACTGCGCGGATCCCCGTGTGGAGAAGAATTCCATCGCAACTTCATTTAACTGTGATCAGGCACAGGTATGGTACACACCTCTTGCAAGCAATAAGATCGCGGCGTATGCAGGCTGGAACGATTACGTACATACGGAAGTCGACCCGAACGAGATACCCTACAGACCCGGCGGACTCATTTTCTTCTGCTGGGATGGCGTGGGAAGATATTTCAGCCACGTCGGCATCGTGGTTTCCTTTGACCGCGAGAAGCATATCCTGACTTATATCAGCGGAAATACCTCCGGTGAGGTTGCAACCTACGACGTATATTATGATAAGACCCTTTGGTCAGGTTACACCGGGTACAATTCCATCATGGCTTATGCAGAGTATTATGAAGGAAGAGAGGGATGGAAGAAGGAGAAGAACGATCTCTACTATTATCAGAACGGAAAGCCGGTGACCGGCTGGAAGAATATCGACGGTTACAATTATTATTTCAATACGGACGGAACCATGAAGACCGGATGGTTCCAGTATAACAATAACTGGTACTATCTGAATACGGCCGGATTCGTTACCAAAGGCTGGAGGAAGATCGACGGCGCAATGTATTATTTTGATAATAACGGTGCCAGAGTGTCGGGTGAACAGGAGATCGGCGGCAAGAAGTATCTCTTCTCCGAGGAGGGTATCATGTATTGCTCCGGCTGGTGGGCAGGACATCTGTATTCGGACGATGGCAGCATCGCAAGCACAAAGACGGCTGCATGGCATAAGGACAGTACCGGCTGGTGGTTCGGAGGCGACGGATGGTACGCCAAGAGTGAGACCATAAATATCGAAGGCAAGCCATATACCTTCAGTGAAAAAGGATATTGGGTCGATCCGGACGCAAAAACAAAAACCGGCAGATGGAGAAAGAACAAGATCGGTTGGTGGTATTGCTACTCCGACGGAACGTATCCGAAAAATGAGACCGTCCTGATCAACGGAAAGCAGCAGAGCTTCGATAAGGAAGGCTATTGGATCGATCCGGAAGGAAAGGTGAAGCCGGGGAAATGGCATAAGAATAAGATCGGATGGTGGTATGCCTTCACGGATGGAACGTATGCCAAGAGTGAGACCATTGAGATCAATGGAAAGCAGCAGAGCTTTGACAAGGAAGGTTACTGGATCGATCCGGAAGAGAAGACCGGAAAATGGCATAAGAACAAGACCGGCTGGTGGTTCGAATACAGTGACGGTACCTATGTCAGAGGTGTCACAGTCAAGATCAAAGGCGTGTTCTACATGTTTGATCTGAAAGGCTATCTGATCGAAGAATGATATCTTAAGCAAAAGCAGATGTGAAAAAGGAGGAGGAAATGGAACTTAGCAGAAGGCCGGATGATATGGTCCGGATCACAACACCGGAGCTTGCAAAGGCATTTATCGAGGAGCAGGTAACGGCGATCAAAGAGCAGGTAGGAGATAAGAAGGTGCTGCTGGCACTGTCCGGAGGAGTGGATTCTTCCGTGGTTGCTGCACTTCTGATCAAGGCCATCGGACAGAATCTGGTCTGTGTACACGTAAATCACGGTTTGCTCCGTAAGGGCGAACCGGAGCAGGTGATCAAGGTATTCCGTGATGAGATGAATGCCAATCTGATCTATGTAGATGCTGTGGACCGTTTCCTGGATAAACTGGCCGGCGTTACCGATCCGGAGCAGAAGCGCATGATCATCGGCGGCGAGTTCATCGAAGTTTTCGCAGAGGAAGCACGTAAGCAGGACGGCATCGAGTTCCTGGCACAGGGAACCATCTGGCCGGATATCCTTGAGAGCGAAGCCGGCATCAAGGCGCATCACAACGCAGGCGGTCTCCCGGAGGATCTGAACTTCGAACTGGTAGAGCCTGTACGTACCCTCTTCAAGGATGAGGTACGCGTAGTCGGAAAGCAGCTTGGCCTGCCGGACAACATGGTATATCGTCAGCCCTTCCCGGGACCGGGACTTGGCGTACGCTGCCCGGGTGCCATCACCCGTGACCGCCTTGAGGCAGTCCGTGAGTCCGACGCCATCCTTCGTGAGGAATTCGCAAAGAACGGCCTGGAGGGCAAGGTATGGCAGTACTTCACCGTTGTACCGGACTTCAAGTCCACCGGCGTGAAGAACGGACAGAGAACCTTCGACTGGCCCTGCATCATCCGCGCCATCAACACCACGGATGTTATGGAGGTTACGGTAGAGCATCTGTCTGATGAACTCATCGACCACCTGGTACAGCGTATCATCGCAGAGGTCCCCGGTATCAACAGAGTACTGTTCGACTACACACCGAAGCCCCCCGCTACGGTGGAATATGAATAATAAAAAAAGTTCGAGAGCCCTTGTAAATTAAGGGCTCTCGTTTTTTATGCCTACATTTTGCCTACATTTCCAGGTCATTTCTCAATTTTCGTCTTTTTTACTCTTTGCGGTTTCCGCATCAAGTATCGCACGCATAACGGCAAGACGCCGGTCAAATCGTTCTTTTTCAGTGAGGGAAGAGGTATTAAACATAGTCAGCGGAAAGGCGCTGTATCGCTCAATCATCTCCTTCTTCCGGCTGTCATAGAACTCTTGCGTGCATTCATAGTTTTTCAGCTCGTTATGCATCTCCTGAACAATTTCCAGAGCCTGGCAGACATCTGCGGAGAACAGAGGCTTTCCATCCTGCAGGATATCGCCGTAATAGAAGGTTAGACGGACCAGATTGCGGCCACTGTCACCGTCTTCCGGATTCTCCCGGTCGATCCGGTTTTGGATCTCGGTCTTAAAGGTCAGTTCATTTGCATCATAAAGATCGAATAGGAATCCGACCAGATCCCCCATGGAGTTCAGGTAATTATGCTTGTCCCGTCCGCAGAGCCAGTCAACGGATACATTACATTTGTCCGCGATCAAGATCACATTATCTATGGTGGGCTTGTTCTTGCCGCTTTCATAAGCGGAAAGAGAAGGCTGGGGGATTCCGAGCATTTCGGAGAATTCCTTTTGTGTTTTGTTCATTACGGTTTCCCGGAGGTTTCTGAGACGCCTTCCGAATATATTAGTTTTGTCGTCCGCTAATATGCTCATGGTAAATAAACCCCTTTCCTGTCGTACAAATCTGATGATGTGGAATGTATGGTTTTGCTCTTTTGATGTAAGTATAACATAAAGATTTATATATTGATAGTAAAAAATGAAAAATATAGCAAATAATGATATTGACAACATATACCAATATGATATACTGATTATGATAGCAAATACTAATATTTGGAGGAGGTGAGACTATGAGAAACGACAAGGAACCTTTATTCGTCGGAGTAGATCAGGTGCAGTTCGATCTGGGAGTATCCCGGGCAAAAGCATACGAAGTGATCAGAACTCTGAATGATCAGTTAAAAAAAGCGTATCCGAAAGCAATCGTCGTAGCAGGTCGCGTAAATCGCATCTGGTACGAGGAGGCTTGTCTTAAATCCGGGCGTGACAGAAAG
>CACYMQ010000012.1 GCA_902775555.1 uncultured Lachnospiraceae bacterium
CTCGGAAAGGACGGAGATCTGTTCTTCCTGGAACACACGGGACTTTACTATATGACCTACGGACGTCAGGGAGTATACAGCGACGAGGTCTGCAGGCTTGAAAAAGGAAAGTCGACCACGATCCATGAGGGATCCCGTATCGCAAAGGATATGACGTTTACAGAATATGATTATACCTGGGATGAAAAGACCGTCACAAAGGAGCAGTATGAGGAGCTGGTAAAGACCTCCTTTGATCACGATCATGCGCAGAATGCGGATTATCAGTCCTATTATGCCTATGATGATATGATGAGCCTGCTTCAGTCCTTCAATCCGGAAATAATCCCTTGACAAAAAGGGGAGTTATGATATAATGTCAAATGTGTTTTCGCACGTTTATTCCACGACTGGAGGGAGGGATAAAGATTGTCAAGCGTAGAAGTTAAGGAGAATGAGACTCTGGATAGCGCACTTCGCCGTTTCAAGAGAAACTGTGCAAAGGCCGGCATCCAGCAGGAGATTCGTAAGAGAGAACATTACGAGAAGCCTTCAGTTCGTCGTAAGAAGAAGTCTGAGGCTGCTAGAAAGCGTAAGTTCAACAAATAATCAGAATTAACCACAGGCACCTCATTTATGAGGTGTCTGTTTTTTTACTTCCGTCGGACCGGGGAGGACCATGGTTCCTGTCCGGCGGGACGGAAGACGCGAGGTGTAATATGGGGTATACGGAAAAGGAAATATCGCTTCCCTCAGGAAGCATGCAAACGGTATTCGGTCAGTTTGACCGGAATATGAGAAAACTGGAACGGGCATTTGACATCAGTTATGTGGTACGGGAGGACAGACTTCTTGTGTCCGGCGAGGAGACAAGGGTCGATCAGGCGTGCAGGGTACTGCAGGATCTGGGACATATGGCAGTCTCCCAGTCGGAGATCACGGAACAGTCGGTAGACTATGCCATTTCGCTTGTTATGGACGAACGATCGGAAAGAGTCAGTGATCTGGACCGGGATGTGATCTGCCACAGCATCAACGGCCGCCCGGTAAAGCCGAAAACCTACGGACAGCGCCGTTATGTGGAAGCGATCGATAAAAACATGATCGTCTTCGGTACCGGGCCTGCCGGAACCGGCAAGACCTATCTGGCCATGGCCAAAGCCATCACCGCATTTAAAAAGAACGAAGTGGAACGGATCATCCTTACCCGGCCGGCCATCGAGGCAGGGGAACGTCTCGGGTTTCTTCCGGGAGATCTGCAGTCGAAGATAGATCCCTATCTTCGGCCCCTTTATGATGCTCTTTATGATATCATGGGCGGTGAGCAGTTCACAAAGAATATGGAGAAGGGGCTGATCGAAGTGGCACCTCTTGCCTATATGAGAGGAAGGACGCTGGATAATGCATTTATCGTGCTGGATGAAGCACAGAATACAACCCCTGCCCAGATGAAAATGTTCCTGACCAGGATCGGCTTCGGTTCCAAGGCGATCATCACGGGGGATGCGAGCCAGAAGGATCTGGCGGCAGGAATGACCAGCGGTCTCGATATGGCGCTCAGGGTTGTAAAAGGGATCGAAGGGATCGAGATCTGTGAGCTGACATCCAAGGATGTGGTCCGTCATCCGCTGGTGCAGAAGATCGTGGAAGCCTATGAGGCATATGATAAAAAACATGCTTCGGGAAAAAGATAGCGAAATCTTGTGGAAATACTTCACAAATCACACTAAATGTAGTAAAATAGACGGGTAATCTGCAGGAAAGAGGGCTGTTATGTCTGTATTTATATCAGATGAATATGAAAAAGGCATTTTGCATACCCGGAAGGAGGAATTATATTCCATCATCCGGGATGTTATTGATGCTTCGGAAGCCTTCCTTAACTGTTCCTATGCCTGTACGGTCGAGGTGACACTGACCGATGACGCTTCCATTCACGAGATCAACCTGGAGCAGAGAGGGATCGACGCCGCAACGGATGTTCTGTCCTTCCCCATGCTGGAATTTCCGGCTCCCGGAGATCTTTCCTTTTTGGAGCAGGCGGGTGTGGATGCCTTTGATCCCGATAGCGGAGAGCTTCTCCTCGGGGACATCGTGATATCTCTGGATCGGGCCATGGAGCAGGCAGAAGAGTATGGACACAGTCTGAAAAGAGAGATCGCATTTCTTACAGCTCACAGCATGCTTCACCTTTTCGGTTATGATCATGTAGAAGCATCCGAGCGCGAACGTATGGAAGAGATGCAGGAACAAATTCTTGAAAAGAAAGGATATACCAGAGATTATGAGTAAGAGACGTATCTACAAGCTGGCGGCCATCGCCCTGACCATGGGTATGCTGCTTTCCGGCTGCGGAAAGAAGGATGAGGGTTCCACCGGGACCACAGAGGCAGCCACACAGGCAAAGGCAGCATCCCTTACCGTCGGAGAGACTTCCATGATCAAAGGGACAGATGCAGTAACCCTTTCCAGAGACGGCCAGGTACTGAATCCTCTGACCGGTCAGTGGATCGATGCATATTATGATAATAAACGTCCCATCTCCATACAGATCGAGAATACTTCGGCTGCGATCCCGCAGTATGGTATATCCAAAGCGGATATCATATTTGAAATGTATGTTGAGGGCGGTATCACCCGGCTCATGTGTATCATCACCGAGTTTGAAGATATCGAACGCCTGGAACCCATCCGTTCCAACCGTCATTATTATGACCGGAAGGCAACGGAATATGATACGGTACATGTATTCTGGGGTGCATCCAGTTTTGCGAATTATTATGATCTGTACGATAATCATTTCCCGAATCTTGAGTTTATCGATCTGATCCGGGAGCCCGGCGGATTCCGTGATGACACCAGAAAGATGCCGCACAATGCCTATACTACCGGTGAGGCGCTCCTCAGCCGTATGGAGTCCAAGGGATTCAGCAGAACACACAGGGAGTATTATACAAGAGCGCACAGCTTTAATAATGAGTTTACGCCCATCGAGGGAAATCCCGCAAATAAGATCACGATCAATTTCCGGAACAACAAACCGTGGTTTGAGTATAATGAAGCTACCAAGACCTATGACCGTTTCCAGTTCGAGGACAAGCAGATCGACGGGACGACCGGTGAACAGCTCACATTTACAAATGTGCTGATCCAGATAAATTCCTATTGGGATCTGGCAGGATACGAATCTGCAGGAAGTCAGGATATGGATTGGGAAGGCTCCGGCGACGGCTTCTACTGCACCGGCGGTAAGGTGATCCCCGTTACCTGGAAGAAGGGCAAATCGGCCACCAAATGGTATACTTCCGATGGACAGGAACTGAAGTTGAATCCCGGAAAGACATGGATCTCAGTTTATAATAATAAGGATGGAGTGTCATTTGAGTAGCAATCAATCATCATGCTATGACGCAGTTGTGATCGGGGCCGGTGCATCCGGCCTCGTTTGTGCTGCAGAACTCGGAAAGCGGGGACTTCATACCCTGCTGGTGGAACAGAATAAAAAAAGCGGGCGAAAGCTTTACGCAACGGGAAACGGCAGATGCAATATTGCAAATGCCGTTCTTTCTGATTCGGCTTATTATCAGAACGGCTTTGCCGCATCTGTGGTTACGGAGGAGTCCGTATCGGAACTGAAGGACTATCTGAAGGAGATCGGGATCCCTCTTACTTCACGCGAGCCATACCTCTATCCGGTCAGTCAGCAGGCTTCTGCCGTGGTGTGGGCACTTACGGATGCTGCAAGGTTATCCGGGGTCGTATTTCTTTATGATACAAGGGTGGAACGGATCCGAAGAGAGAAGAGAGGCGGATATGTCCTTTACACCGGTGACGGGAAGGAGATCCGTACCGGGCGGCTGGTCCTGTCCATGGGGAGTCCCGCTGCACCGAAGCTCGGAGCGGCAGGCGCAGCTTCTCTTTACGGACTTTTATATGACCTGGGGCTTCCCTACCGGGAGTTTCAGGCGGCTCTCTGCCCTCTGGAGACGGAAGAGGATCTGAGTGAACTTGCAGGCGTACGTGTGGCTGCACGGCTGACGGTGGGAGATGAATCGGAAGAAGGAGAGCTTCAGCTGACGGATTATGGCCTCTCGGGTATCGTTACATTTAATCTGTCTACCCTGACCGGAGTAGGTGATACGGTAACGGTGGATCTTCTGCCGGATCATGATGAGGCCGGGCTGATGGATCATTTCCTGCATCAGAACAAAGAGCGGCGCCTGTTTGCCGTCCTGAACGGACTTCTTCCGGAGAAGCTCTGCGGATATTTCCTTCGACGGGTATGGGATGAGGGAGCCCTGAAGATGCCCCTTTCCGCTTTTTCCGGGGAAGAGCTGAAGAAGCTTATCAGAGCCGTGAAGCATTTTCAACTGAAGATAAGCGGGAAAAGAGGCGATATGGGACAGGCATGTCAGGGCGGTGTACGGCCTGACATCATCAGTCCTTCGGATCTGTCGGTGATCGGGTCGAAAGAGATCCCGGCTCAGCCGGGTCTTGCCGTGACCGGTGAATTACTTGACGTTGTGGGACGGTGCGGCGGTTATAATCTGATGTTTGCACTGATCAGCGGAAGAAAGGCAGGACGTCTCCTATGATACGGATAAATGGTTTAAAACTGCCGCCGGATTATACACCGGATCAGCTGACGAGGGCGTGCGAAAAGGAACTTCGAAGGAAAGGACTTCCGAAGATCCGGATCCTGAAACGATCCCTGGATTCCAGAGATCATGAAAGGATCCGTTATGTGCTTTCAGTTGGGATCGAAGGCTATACGGAGCAGGAAGAAAAAAAGATCTGCCAGTCAGTTAACCATAATAATATTATGTTGACTAAAGAGAAGATTTACCGTTTTCCCTATTCCCGGCAGAAGGGTGGAGAGGAGCCGGATCGACCGGTGATCATCGGAACGGGACCTGCAGGATATTTCGCAGGATATCTGCTTGCCTCTGCCGGTTTTCGACCTATCCTTCTGGAGAGAGGAAAGGCTGTGGAAGACCGGGCCCGGGATGTGGAGTCCTTCTGGGAAGGCGGAACACTGGATCCCGAGAGTAATGTTTCCTTTGGTGAAGGCGGTGCAGGAACCTTCTCGGACGGTAAGCTTTATACCGGAAATAAGGATAAGGACGGTTCCCAGCAATTTGTGCTCCGGACCTTTCATCAGTTCGGTGCGCCCGTTGAGATCACTTATGATGCAAAACCGCATATCGGTACGGATGTGCTCCATACCATCATGCAGAATATGCGGGGATCCATACGGGATGCCGGAGGAGAGATCCTTTTTTCCCACAGGCTGAACGGACTGAAGCGTACGGCAGACGGATATGTTCTTTCGGTTCAGACGCCGGACGGAGAAAAGACGTACAAAACCTCTGCCCTGATCCTTGCGATGGGTCACAGCGCCAGGGATACCTTCGCCATGCTGTATCAGCAGGGGCTCCGTATGGAGAAGAAGCCCTTCGCCATCGGTCTCAGGATCGAACATCCGAGAGAACTCATCGACCGGATCCGCTATGGGGATATGGCAGGGAAGCTTCCGGCTGCGGATTATAAACTTGTGGCGCATACCGCATCGGACCGGGCGGTCTTTTCCTTCTGCATGTGCCCCGGCGGTTATGTTGTAAATGCTTCGACAGAACCGGAGGGAATGGTGGTAAACGGCATGAGCTACAGCGGACGTTCCGGAAAGAATTCCAACAGTGCCATTGTTGTAAATGTGCTTCCGGAGGACATCCCCGGCGAAGATCCGCTGGCGGCGGTACATTTCCAAAGAGAACTGGAACAGGCTTTCTACCGGGCAGGGGAGGGAGCCGTGCCGATCCAGAGATATGAAGATTTCGAAGAGGACAGAGTGACGGAACAGCTTGGTTCTGTGACGCCCTGTATCAAGGGGAAAGTTCATCTCTCAAATCTCAGGCAATGTTTGCCCCGGGACCTGTCCCGTGCTATAATAGAAGCGATGCCCGTTTTTGACAGGGAGCTTCCGGGCTTTGCCATGAAGGATGCTGTACTTTCCGGTATAGAAAGCAGGACATCCTCGCCGGTCCGTATCCTCAGGGAACCGGACGGAAGTGCTGCAGGCTATCCGGGATTATTCCCCTGCGGCGAGGGCGCCGGCTATGCAGGAGGTATCATGTCCGCTGCTGTGGATGGGATCCGTATGGCGGAGAAAACGGCAGAATATTTATTACATCTACAAGGAAGGTTATAAAATGAATCCCCGCGAGTTTTTGAAGGATAAGAAACGTATCGTGATCAAGATCGGCTCCAGTTCCCTGGTCCATAAAGAAACCGGTGAACTGGATCTTATGAGAATAGAGAAACTGATCCGGATCCTCAGTGATCTTAAGAATCAGGGTAAGGATGTGGTGCTGGTGTCCTCCGGTGCCATCGTTGTAGGATGCAAGGCACTCGGGCTGAAGAAACGGCCGGAGGTCCTTTCCATGACGCAGGCCTGTGCGGCCCTCGGACAGCTGGAGCTTATGATGCTGTATCAGAAGCTGTTTCTGGAATACAATCACCGTGCAGCGCAGGTCCTTCTGACATTTGATGTTATCACCTCTCAGGAGAGGAGGATCAATGCTACAAATACACTGAAGCAGCTTCTGGATCTGGACGTGATCCCGGTTGTAAATGAAAATGATACGGTGGCTACGGAAGAGATCGAGTTTGGTGACAATGATACACTTTCCGCCATCGTGGCATCCCTGATCGGTGCGGATCTGCTGGTGCTGCTTACGGACATCGACGGATTGTATACCGACGATCCGCGGAAGAATCCGGATGCCAAGAAGTTGTCCGTGGTAGAGAAGATCGATGCCCGGATGCTGGATATGGCAAAGGGAACCGGAAGCGGTTACGGGACCGGAGGCATGTTTACCAAGCTTTCCGCCGGACGGATCGCTACGGATGTGGGAGCGGATATGGCGATCTGCGACTCCTCGGATCTGAATATCATCAATCAGCTTCTGGAGGGGGAAGATGTGGGTACGCTGTTCCTTGCCCATAATGATGACAGCTTCGATGTGACGGAATTCATTGTAAACAAGAAATACCTGGAGCGGTAATGGATACGGAGATCATTCAAAGAAAAAAAGAGATCCGGCGCAGCGTAAGGAGGAAGAGGGATGCACTTTCCGATACAGAGGTGCAGAACCTTTCCGAACGGATCGCCGGACATGTGGTCCGGCTTCCTGAGTTTCAGAGAGCGGACTATCTCATGTGCTATATGGCCTTCCGGAATGAAGTTGACTGTAATGATATTATGTTAACAGGAGTACGGGAAGGAAAGCAGATCTATCTCCCGAAGGTGGAAGGAGAGGAGATGAACTTCTATCCACTGGATCTGTCGGAAGAGGAACGGACCGTTCTTACGACCGTGGATCTACAGGAAGCCAAAGCGGTATTACGTGATCTGCTGAAGAAGATGACCGGTACACGGCTGGCCCTCAGTTCCTATAGGATCCCCGAACCGGTTTCGGGAAGAGCATTTCAACGGGAACAGCAGGACAGGAGCTTTATGGTCCTTCCGGGGCTGGTATATGACCGCATGGGGAATCGGCTGGGCTACGGCGGCGGATACTATGACAGATTTCTGGCTGTGTGTCATCCGGCCCATGTGGCAGTTGCTTATTCATTTCAGATATACGATGAGATACTTCCCTGTCTGGAGACAGACATACGACCGGACAGGATCATTACAGAACAAGGAGAGTTAAGGAGGTTTGTATGAGCGGGATATTGGAATTATGTAAAAAAGCCAAGGTGGCTTCGGCGGCGATGGGTCGACTTGGGACCACCGAGAAGAATAAGGCACTTCTTGCGGTTGCCGATGCACTGATGGAAGAGCATTCCGATATCATAAAAGGAAACCACATCGATATGGAGAATGCGGATGCCAACGGAATGTCAGATGCCTTAAAGGACCGTCTGCTCCTTACGGAGGAGCGGATCGCCGGGATCGCAGAGGGTGTGAGACAGGTTGCCGCTCTGGACGATCCCATCGGGGAGATCCTTTCCATGAAGAAGCGCCCCAATGGATTGGCAATCGGACAGATGCGGGTTCCCATGGGTGTGATCGGTATCATCTATGAATCCCGGCCGAACGTGACAGTGGATTCCTTTGCGCTCACATTTAAAACCGGAAATGCAACGATCCTGCGAGGCGGCAGCGATTGTATCCATTCCAACCTTGCGCTGGTCAAGGTGATCCGGAAGGCGCTTTCCGATTGTAATGTTCCCGTGGACAGTGTACAGCTGGTAGAGAATACAGACCGTGCGCTTGTAACGGAACTGATGCAGCAAAGAGACTATGTGGATCTTCTGATCCCCCGCGGCGGAGCCGGACTGATCCGTTCCGTTGTGGAGAATGCCAAAGTCCCCGTGATCGAAACCGGAACAGGAAACTGTCATATCTACATCGATGCCACGGCGGATCTGGATCAGGCAGTGAAGATCGTCAGGAATGCGAAGCTTCAGCGCCTGGGTGTGTGCAATGCCGCAGAGTCCCTTGTGATCCATAAGGATATCGCCGAACAGGCGCTTCCTCTGATAGCTGCCGATCTCGCCAGCGAGAACTGTGAGATCCGTGGAGATGAGAAGGCACAGGCGATCAGCAATCTGGTAGTACCTGCGTCCGAAGAGGATTACGGAACGGAATATCTGGCGAAGATCATTTCCGCCAAGATCGTTTCATCCCTGGATGAGGCCATTGAACATATCAACCGGTACAGTACCGGACATTCCGAGTCGATCCTGACGAAGGATTATGCATCCGCACAGCGGTTCCTCAGAGAAGTGGATTCTGCCTGTGTATATGTCAATGCCTCCACACGTTTTACGGACGGGTTCGAATTCGGATTCGGAGCGGAGATCGGTATCTCCACGCAGAAGCTGCATGCAAGAGGACCTATGGGTCTGCTTGCACTTACCTCGACAAAGTATGTGATCTACGGAGACGGACAGATCCGTCCGTAGTTTATGGGGGAATGCTTATGGAGAATGCGGAGAACTATACGGAAGACTATAATGAAGCAGGGAGTGCAGGAGTGAGCGATTACTCGGAAGTCCCTTCGGTAAATCCGGCTGAGAGCGTATATTCGGAAGTCCCTTCGGTAAATCCGGCTGAGAGCATATATTCGGAAGTCCCTTCGGTAAATCCGGCTGAGAGAGTATATTCGGAGGTCCCTTCGGTAAATCCGGCTGAGAGCGTATATTCGGAGGTTCCTTCGGTAAAGGCAGGAGAGAGCGGTTCCCCGGAAGGAAAGCAGTACGGCCCGGACGATGTAGGACTGGTCCTTTCCGGCGGCGGAGGAAAGGGTGCCTATCAGATCGGTGTCCTGCGGGCACTGAAGGAGGAAGGGAAGCTGGATGCGGTCTCGGCGGTCGCCGGTACCTCCATCGGTGCGGTAAATGCCGTTCTTTTCGCACAGGATGATTATGACAGGGCCTATCAGACCTGGGATGATATCAATATGGGTGTCCTTTTTGATCTGGACCCGGCCATGATCGCCCAGGGGAAGATCTATTTCTCCAGGGATGAAATGAATAAGCTGATGAATCAGTATATCGATTATGATAAGATCACAGCCTGTCCCATGGATATCTATTGCGGAGTGGCCGAAGAACTGGGCAGTGGTAATTATCGAGCAGAATATATGAGGCTGAACGGGCGCAGTCTCAGTGAGATACAGAGCATCCTGATGGCATCTACGGCGATGCCCGTCGTATATGATACCGTGACGATCAACGGAAGACATTACCGGGACGGAGGCGTGGTGGATAATGAGCCCATCCGTCCGCTCTATGACGCCGGGATCCGGAAGTTCATCGTGATCGGGCTCACGTCAGGGCGTGTCTTCTCCGATTCGGCTTTTCCGGATGCGGAGTTCATCGTGATCGACCCCACCCATGATCTCGGAGATGTATTCACAGGAACGCTGAATTTCTCTGAGGGTGATAAAGCCATCAAAAGGACATTGGGTTATAAAGACGGGAAGAGAGCGATCAAAACCCATTTTGAGAAGGATGAGGCATATCTTTGCATGGCTTCTGCACTGGCTGCCAGAGATTATGAAGAGACGGTCCGGGAATATGAGCGTCAGAAGAGGATATCCGCACTGGAAAGCAGTGTCAGCAGCAGTCTGGATTATATAGCGGAGCTGGAGAAGAAGTATCAGTAACTGAGGGGGGGGAGAAGACTATGGAGAAGTTTCTTATCACCATCGGCCGTCAGTTCGGCAGTAACGGACGGATCATAGGGGAGACGGTTGCGGAAAAACTCGGGATCTCGTGCTATGATAAGCAGTTGATCAAACAGGTTGCCAAGGAAACCGGACTCTGGGAGAATCTGCTGGATGAAATGGATGAAAAGCATTCCAACAGTTTCCTTTATTCCGTTGTCATGGATCCTTATGCATTTGCCTATTCCTTTGACAATCAGGGGTATGGTATGAGCCTGAACCAGAAAGCCTTTATGGCGACATACAATACCATCGAGAAGATCGCAAAGGAAGGCCCCGGTGTATTCATCGGGCGTTGTTCCAATTATGTCCTCCGGAATATGGGACCGGTATTAAATGTGTTCATTTATGCGCCTCTGGAGGAACGGATCCAAACGGTCATGCAGCGCTTTTCGCTTTCGGAGAAGCAGGCCAAAGATCAGATCCAAAAGGAAGACAAGGCCAGGGCATCTTATTACAACTATTATACATCCGGTAAATGGGGAAGGATGGATGGCTACGACCTTTGCATTAACAGCGCACTCCTGGGCCCGGAGAAGACGGCAGACCGGATCATTGAATTTGCAAAATCCATGTAGGGTACCTGATAAAATGGGAAAGATCAAGAATTTTTTTTACACACAAAGGACAAAGATCGGCGAGGTAGGAAGAAAATACCTGGTCACTCTTTGTTTGTTTTTTATTCTTTGCATCTATTGGGATTTTCTTGAGATTGCAAAGATCACGGTCGCAAGAAATGAAGAATATATCCTGATCTTTCTTGTTATGGCCATCGTCGGAACATTTTTTACGGAAAGTGTTTTACGCGGCCGGAAGAGTAAAGAGGCCGCCATCACGGGATATGTATTTTCGGGGTTGGGTGCCTTTCTCTGGGTGATCCTGTATGTGATCAGTCAGACGGAGATCTCCGATATTTCCAGGTATTATATCTATGCCTGCGCCGGTATGTATATCCTTACACTTCCGGGACTTTCCCTTCTGGCGCTTGTAAAGGACAGCAATCTTACATTTGAGCAGTATGTCCTTCGGGTGGTGATCTCCTTAATGAGACTTCTTCTGATCTTCGCTGTTCTGAATATCGGTATCCTGCTGATCCTTTGGCTGTTCGATACCCTGATCACAAAGATATTCATATTTACCTGGCTGGGCTATGTGGAGATCTTCCTTTTGTCGGTGATCTATGTTCCCTATTTCTTCAGCTGCCTGATCAATCAGTCCGAACCGGAACAGAATCGTTTTTCCAGGGGTATGGTTCTTTATGCCCTGATGCCGATGCTGATCGCGGCGATGGTGATCATCTATATCTATATTATCAGACTGCTTTTCACCTGGGATTTTCCTTCTAACCAGCTGTTCATGATCTGTGCATCCGTTTTCCTCATTGGATGGCTGATCTGGACCATGGCATATGCATATACGCGCAGGGACAGAACGCCTATATACAACAAGCTGATCCGTTATATGAAATACTTTTACGCCCCATTGGTCCTTCTGGAGTGTTACGCGGTGGGGATCCGGATCAGTGACTACGGACTGACCTTCAGTCGTATGCTTGGGATTGCTTTTATTACACTTCAGGTGATCTACATTGCCTGGGAACCCATCATCAATCTGATCCGGCTTATAGCACGGAAGGATAAGGTGCATTATGCGGAGCACTATGAATGGATCTTATTTGCCGTTTTCGGGATCTATTTCATTTCCGCACTGGTCCCATGGACAAGCTTTGAATATCTGGAAGCCAGTTCACAGGAGGCACGGTTTGATGAAACCTGGGAAGGTATGCAGAAGATGAGAAGCCTGGACCGGCAATGGACTCCGGAGGAGTATCAGGAGGTGGCAAGACTTCAGTACTCCGGCAAAAGCATCCGAAGCGTCCTTAGTCGTAATCTGTATGGTAATCAGTATCTGAAAATGAACTATTCCGATGCGGAAATGGAAGAAGTGCTGAATATGGATGATACATGGTGGACATCCGAGAAGGTCGTGGTACCCGAACAGGAACCCATCGTGGATGAATGGAGCGTCAGCCAGTACCTCAGCGGAGGTATGGATATCCTGAGCGATGGTCTGAAGATCGATGCCTATAGCAGGCTTTATGAAGCAACTATGTACTCGGCTTATGATCAGCCGATGGAATGGTCTGAGCTAAAGACGATCGAGATTCAGTACGGTGTGGAACAGACAACAAAAGTAGATCTCACAAACTGTGTGGAACAGATGATACACCTGTATGAAGAGGCGGTGGCAAAGCAGCTGATGCCGGAGAATAACACGGAAGAAGAAAAAGGCCGGCATCCTGATGAAAATTCGGCAGACAGACCCAAAGAGGTTTCTGTAGAAGAGATGGAAGCCATCTACCAGATCCCTGTAGGAGATGGGGTGTACACCATCACGCAGATCTCTTTCCGTTATAATCCGGCTACGAATCAGATCCGGAATCTGACGTTGGCGGGGTATCTGCTGTTTCCCTAAGCCGAACCTCATTTCTTGACTGCCATTTCTTATGGTCATCCATGGCGGCATAATGCTTTCTTGTGGTATTTACATCTTTATGACCGAGGACCGATGCCACCAGATAAATGTCGCCGGTTTCCTGATACAGCGCCGTGCCGTAGGTGCTTCGAAGCTTATGGGGTGTGATCTTTTTCAACGGAGTAGTGACTCTGGCATATTTTTTTACCAGGTATTCCACGTTTCGCTGGGTCATTCTTGATCTGTGAGAGGAGAGGAACAGGGCATCCTCGGAACCCGGTTCCGCATCGATCTTTTTTCGTTCCTCCAGATATTCCTTCAGTACATCTGCGGCTTCATCGGAGAAGTAGACCAGATCCTCATTTCCGCCTTTTCGGACGACGCGGACGGAGGTTCTGTTAAAATCCACATCTGAGATATTGATCCCCACACATTCGGACACTCGGATCCCCGTGGAAAGCATCAATGTCAGCATTGCCAGATCCCGCAGTTTGTTTTTTTCGTGAAACCTTAACTGATTTTTCGTAAGGTGATTCCCGTACTCGACAGTATCAAGAAAATCAGCCACTTCATTTGATTCCATTCGAACGATGTTCTTATCGTGGATCTTGGGTGTTTTTACCTTCTCGGTAACATTCTGTTCGATCCGTTCACTCCGGTACAGGTATTTAAAGAAACTCCGAAGGGCAATCAGCTTTCTTTTTTTTGCGGAAGCACTGTTGGAATATTCCCTGCCGTTTTTCGTATATAGAGACAGATATTCCAGGTATTCCTCGAAATCCGAGGCAGAAAGATGGTTTAAGACGTCCAGCTCGATATCGGCAGGAGTTTTCCCACGAAGTGCCGGATTGCTCTCAATCAGAAACTCAAAGAAAAGTTTGATATCATATGCATAGGCTGTACGGGTCCTTGGCTGTGTGGTCTCGGATATGCTGCGGAAAAAGTCCTTCACATACGGAGGAAGCTCTGCAGTGATTTCCCTTAGACGGACCGTTTCATCGCGTTCCACTTGTTTATGATAATCATTGATCATGGATCAACCTCCGGATCTTCAATAATCATTGCCGGCCCGGAATCTACCCGGTGTACCGGCATAATTCAGTATACCACTCTCACGTATGGTTTTTCAATACATTATTTCGAAAAACTATGGTTTCACGAAATAATTGATATCGAAGACCATACACTTCTCCTTCATCTTCCCTTGATCTCTATTCGATCCAGGATTCCCTGAACGCCCACATTCCGATGCGTCAGATACATGCGGTTCACATCTTCAATGAAGCATGCGTCCGCTGAGGTTTTCTTTTTTATTTTCTCTATGGAATAACCTTTATCAATGTAATGCATGATCCTTTGGACCAGTTCATACAGATCCCGGTTTTTTGTATCTGCGTTATGATCTGAGTTTTGATCCGGATTTTGATGCATTATTCCTGTCTTTGCGTGGCCGTAATATATGGTATGCGGATCATGTTTCAGAAGCATATTCCAGCTCTTTTCGATTTCGGTTCCTTTATGCAGCTCCAGTTCATACAGCGGATTCAGATCTCCCACAAAAAGAAAACCTTCATCCAGATACAGTGATATGCTGTCATCACTGTGTCCGGGTGTAGCCAGTACTTCCCCGTTTAATCCGATCTCCTTTATCAGTCTTCGGCTGTCATTCATTGAAACCGTCATCACATTTTCTTCTCTGATCGGTTTGAAATATCGGTTATTTTCTTTTTCAAATACGGGATCTGCTGCATGAATAAAAGACTTCTGCACATCAAAAACCACGATCTTAGGACCGCATTCCGCGATCTCCTCTGCGATCCCCATATGATCCGGATGGAAATGGGAAATCAGGATATAACGAATTTCCGGTATCGTTATACCCGCTTCTTTGATCGCCTTGCAGAATAATGGAAAGGTCCCCGCCCAGCCGGTGTCAAAAAGAATGCAGTCGGCGGAGCCCCTGATCAGATAAGTGTTGGTATTTGAATATTTTAGTTCAACGATCATCTCATGTTTAGTATACATAATATTATTATGTAAATCAAGTGTTTTTTTACCACTGGCTTAGTTTGAATTTCTGGCCATGGCTACGGCAGTATCCAACGCAATGATCATCATTTCATTGAAGGTATTAACCCGCGCATCGGAATCCAGTGCTTCACCGGTAACGGTATTATCTGAGATGGAACAGATGGCAAGCGCACGTTTTCTGCATCTGGCTGCTTCGATGTACAGTCCCGCAGCCTCCATTTCCACTGCAAGAACACCGAGTTTTGCCATACGTGCTGCCCGTCCTGCCGGGTCATAGAAAAGATCACTGGAATAAAGATTTCCGACCATCATATCCACATTCATGGCCTTTGCCTGCTCCACTGCTGTGCTCAGAAGCTGATAATCCGCTATGGGAGCAAAGCTCGCACCAAGCTCCAGGGACGAAGCTACATTGGAATCAGTACATGCACCCATTCCCGCTACAACACTGCCCAGCTTCATGTCACGGCGGAGTGCTCCGGCAGAGCCCACCCGGATGATATTTTCCACATCATATTCCGTATATAATTCGTGGGCATAGATCGATATGGACGGGATCCCCATGCCGCTGGCCATGACAGATACAGGGATACATTTATAATACCCGCTGTAGCCCTGCACACCCCGCACATCGTTGATGAGATGGGAAGCTTCCAGATAATGCTCCGCAATGTATTTGGACCGGAGAGGATCTCCGGGCATCAGAACCGTCTTTGCAAAATCACCCTTGGCAGCTGAAATATGAGGTGTCATAAATTACCTTCTTTCTATAGAGTTCCTATCCTCTATCCTTCCCGGGAGTGTCCGGCATCACATTTATCCTCTGGTGATCGCGCGGATGATCTCCTCTCCCATATTTGCAAAATAATAGCAGTCATCCATTTCCTTGTCGACCCGGTAACGATCCCTCATGCTGATGGGCGGGAAATAATCCAAAAACCGCTGGAGGTCCTCCAGGGCGTCCAGGCGGTAACTGCGATCCATCTTCGGCCCGGCGGTATGAACCTTCAGGCTGCCGCTGTTGAGCGGGCATCGATGCTCATGTGCATAGGGATGGCTGGTCTTTATCACCAGATAAAAATTGAAGGTATGTTCGTATCTGGGCGGCTCATAGGAAACCCTCTGGCCGTCACGCATGATCTTCTCTTCCGTGGAACTGTAGGAGATATCCAGTTTCATTTCTTCGACCTGATCGAAGGAGATGATATCCGGATTCAGTTGGGCGATGTCGGCATTCTTCCTCGGAAGCACGATGAAACGGCGTCCGGGCTCATCCAGGATGAACTGGGACTGCTGGTCACCATAGACACAGGTACCCTTGAAGGATTCAAGTTCCTTCAGATTCTGTTCCCTGTATGCGAGCTGTTCTTCAATCTCGGCTACGGTACTGTGCTTCCGGTCCGTGAACCAGGGGGAAAGCAAAGCAACACAATCCTTGCACATCACGCCGTCCTCCAGCTTCTTCTTGCCGAGTATACCGATCTCCTTTCCACAGAAGACACATTCTTTTTTTTCAAACTTCTCGGAAATCTTGTCAAATAATCCCATAACTCCCCCTTTTTCCCAAGTGACTATTACAAAGGATCCCTGTCTTTTACTTCCTTAATAGGTCAGATCTCCGTATTCCCTGGATAGCTTATCCAGGGATACAGCGCCTTTTGACCGGTCAGAGTCATAATAGTTCATCTCATATACCATCTCGAAACGATTCCTTTCCGCCTTATATTCGGTTGCGGAGACGTTTCGTTCATTTACGGTATAGGTCATATCTTCCTCTGACCCGTAGGTACCATTGGCCTTCAGCCGATAGGTCGGTGCCTGATCCGGAGCCTTGGACTGTTTCTGCCAGCAGGTATATTCGATACTGTCATTTACTTTATCTTCTGTCGGAGAAGATACACTGAGCATTACATAGGCCTTTCCGTCCCGCTTTGCGATCCCGACGGAACCCTGATTACCGCCGACTTCTGCAAAGAGCGGTCCGCCGACGATCATATTTGCTCCGTTCTCATCGAATTCCCAGATCTCATAGCGAACGGATGCATCCGAACTCGTCCGGAGACAATACAGGATAAAGAGTTCCTTATATCCGTCACCGTTGAAGTCCCCGATGACCCCCTTCGCTCCGCCGTCATTGGCAAAGCCCTTTTTGGATGAAACATTCTTTACGATCTTATCGATATCCTTCTTCAGGGTCTTTTGGGGCGCTTCCGTTACTTCCTCGGTCTTCTTCTCGGATGTTGCGGTTGCGGTTTCCTTCGGTTCAGTGGAGGCCTCGGTCTTTTTCTCGGTTTTTGCGGAAGTGGCCGCGTCGGTTTTCTCTTCGGTTACGGCCGCAGTCGTGGCTTCCGTCTTCTTCTTTGTACTCTCGTCCGTCTTTTTCTCTGTATTGATCATACTTCCGGAGGGCGTGCCGCTGCCTCCGTTCTTGCTGTCATTATTGTTCTTCGCTACCAGAACAACGATCAGAACGATCACAAGGATCACGAGAACGGACAGGATCGGGATCAGAACCTTCAGGGTCGTATTGACCTTCTTCGCAGATTTCTCCCTGTTCGGATCGGAATGACCGCCCTTCCCCGGCTGACCGGGCTGACGATGAGACTGACTGCCCTGTCCCTGTTGTCCCGGCTGACGGTAAGGCTGTCCGCCCTGCACCGGCTGTCCCGGCTGACGGTAAGGCTGTCCGCCCTGCACCGGCTGTCCCGGCTGACGGTAAGGCTGACGGTAAGGCTGACTGCCCTGTCCCGGCTGTCCCGGCTGACGGTAAGGCTGACTGCCCTGTCCCGCCTGCCTCGGATCCTGCCCGACGGGTATCAGTCTTGCTCCGCAGGACATACAGACATTTCCCTGTCTGGTATCTGTTCCGCATCTTTGACAAATCATATCTGTTTCCTCTTTACGTATAGGTTAATAATGGATCTTTCGTTCGATCCGGTAACTGTCTCCGTATTCATTCGTTGCGATGAATGCATTTCCCGCAAAATGAGCCACATTTTCTGCGGTATATGCCAGGAGTCCCTGCACCTCGGTTGCGGAATGATCCCTGCCGGGGATCTCCTTATCGAAATGAATGGGTGGTTCTCCCGAAGATGATACTTCGATACGGATCCCCGTAAAACCACGCGATACACGGCATAAGGCGGAACGCTCCTGCTCCTTCAGGCTCTTCAGGATATTGCCTGCAGTCTGTGCGGCCAGTGCGATCTCGGCATAGATCGGATCCGTAACTCTTCCGTCTTTTCGGGCAATGACCGAAATATAAAGGAAGCTGATCAAAATGATTGCGACCAGCACGATACCGATAATGATTAAGACTTTCCAGACCGTATCCATAATGTTATAACCTCTTATTTTGAACTGTCTGTTTTCCCGGCTTCCGCTTCATCGTATTTCTTTGCCAGCGCATCTATCTCCGGATTCCCGAGGGTTTCAAGCGGTGTGGAAAGGACGATGTCCAGTCTGGCATCCTCGATCTGCTTCTTCTGCTGTCTGTACCCGAGGATCCCCCATGCGATCAGCGCAATCCCGATGACAAGCCCCGTCAGAAATACGGTGAGATTAAAGCCTTCATCCCCACCGGTGGCCCCGACTACGATAAAGAGAGCGCCGATGGCAACCTTAAGGATCAGTGCGCCCGTACTCGGCGTCTGGGCTGCTGTCTGCTTCGCTCTTTCCAAACGCATTCTCCGTGCATAATCCGTACCCGCTCCCGGGTTCTGCTGCCCCTGATTCTCTCCCATGGTTACACCTCTTTTCTTATTCAGGATCACTATGGATATTTTAAGATAGAATACCCGTTTTTGCAAGATTTGAGACTACTCTTTTACAATGTTTCTGATCCATACACCCTTCTTCAGAAGAACATATCCGATGACACATTTGATGAGGTCCGCTACGTGGACCAGTGCGAAGATCCAGATGACGGACAGGTTCGTATACCGACTCAGAAAAAATGCAAGCGGAACACTGACCACCATCATGAAGACACTGTCGAAAAGAAATGTGATAACGGTCTTTCCGCCGGAACGAAGTGCAAAATAGGAACAGTGAAGGAAGGAATCCTTCAACATGGCGACTGCCTGGATCATAAGAAATGCAGTTGCGATCTCCCTGGCCTGATCATTCGTGTTGTACATCTGCGGAAAGAGTCCCGATGTGGCAAACATGATGCTTCCTGTAAGGATCGCACTCATGATGCCCGTCACGATCAGCTTCCTCGTCCAGTCCTTAGCCCGCTCCAGATCGCCGGCACCAAGCGCCTGCCCCACCAGGATCGCCACAGCATCTCCCATGGCGATAAAGACGATATTGAAGATATTATTGATGGTATTTGCGATATTCTGTCCGGCTACGACATTCATGCCTCGTGTGCTGTATGCCTGGGCAAGAAGGGCAATTCCCACCGACCACAGACCTTCGTTGACCAGAATGGGCATACCGGTCCGGAAGAACTTGAATACCAGTTCCTTCGGTACCCGCATTGTACGGAATAATCCGCTGAAGTACGTATGACTCTTTCTGTGTTTCGTACACCAGAAGACAACGATGGTCATTTCCACATAACGTGAGATCACGGTGGCAATGGCCGCACCGACAACACCCAGCTTTGGGAAACCGAATTTACCGAAGATCAAAAGGTAGTTAAAGAACAGGTTGACTACCACAGCCGTAACACTTGCAAACATCGGAACCTTCGTTTCGCCGCATTCCCTGAGTGTACTGGCATACAGCTGTGTGATATAAATGCCGGGAAGCGAAAGAAGGATCACCTTCAGATAATCTTCTCCGTAATGAAGGGCCGCGACAGGATCTCCTCCGTCCTCCGTACCGTTCAGGTAACTCTGGATCAGTGGTGTGCCGAAGATCAAAAAGATCGTGGCTGCGATGATCACAATAATAAGACCCAGCCAGAATTTATATCGGAATGTATGCCGGATCCCTTCATCATCCTTATAACCGTAATACTGCGCGGTAAAGATACCGACACCGGACAGTCCTCCGAACATGCAGAGGAAGAAAATGAACATCAGCTGGTTCACGATGGCGACGCCGGACATTTGTTCCGTTCCGATCTGTCCGACCATAACATTGTCCAGCAGACTGACAAAATTCGTGATACCGTTCTGTATCATGATCGGGATGGCAATCCCGAATACGGTTTTATAAAATGCTTTATTTCCGAAATATTTACTTTCTCGTTTCGTTTTCATAGTCTCGTATTTACAGAATCAATAAGTCTAAGCGGGATTTACATGAACCATTACATGCTTCACCCGCGGAAATTCAAGTTCTATCGCATCATGTACATTTTCGGCGATCTCATGTGCCTCTGAGAGACGCAGTTCACCATCCACACGGATCTCAAGATCCACGTAGATACGGGATCCGAACATACGTGTCTGCAGCATATCGATACCGAGTACGCCCTCCTGCTTTGCTGCACAGGCCATGAGTTCATCCTCCGTTTTCTCATCACAGCGCCGGTCCACCATCTGGTCGATGGCATTACGGAAAATGTCCACTGCCACCTTGAAAATGAAGAGGCAGATAATGATGCTTGCAATGGGCTCCAGGATCGGCAGTCCCATTCTGGCACCGGCGATACCGATCAGGGCTCCGATGGAAGAAAGTGCATCGCTTCGGTGATGCCATGCCTCGGCCTTCAGGGCTGTGGACCGGATCTTTACCGCTGAACGGTGCGTATACCAGAACATGGCTTCTTTGCTGATGATCGAAACGACAGCTGCAACCAGGGCAAGAGTCCCGGGGACCGTGATGGAGCTCTCTCCAGCCTTTATGGAACGGACTGCGGATAGCCCGATCCCGCCACCGACTACAGCCAGGATCATGGACAGCAGCAAGGCCGCCACACATTCAAAGCGTTCATGGCCGTAAGGATGGTCCCTGTCCGGGTCATGACCGGAGATCCGGACGCCGATGATCACGATGAAGCTGCTGATCACATCGGATGCGGAATGAACGGCATCACTGATCATGGCACCTGAATTTGCCAGGATCCCGGCCAACAGCTTAAAGCAGGTAAGTGCAAGATTTCCGATGATGCTGACGATGGAAACTCTGGTGGCGATGCGGCTGTGCTCATGCGTGATCCGGTCACCTTCCTGAATATGGAATTCCTCTGTATTGATGGTCTTCATGATGGTTTCCTGCTTTTTTGATCTGTCTTATGCTTCGCTGAGGTGTTCCAGGATCCTCCTGAAATGTGCCGGAAGATCACAGGTAAAATACAGCTCTTCTCCGGTTACAGGATGAATAAATCCCAGTGTTCCCGCATGGAGCAGCTGCCCGTTCAGATGGAAGGGACATCTCTTCGGCCCGTATACCGGATCTCCCAGGATCGGATGGTGAAGGGAAGCCATGTGTACTCGGATCTGATGGGTACGGCCGGTCTCCAGCCTGCATTCCACCAATGAAAAATCCTGCTTCAGTGCCCGGATCGGCTGATAATGCGTCACTGCTCTTCTGCCACCCTCAAGTATTGTTACCTTCTTTCGGTCTTTCGGATCTCTGGCAAGGGGAAGGTCCACGGTTCCCGGCCCCCTGACAGTCCCGTAGCATATGGCAGTGTAAACCCTTTTTATGGAATGCTCGGCAAACTGCAGAGCAAGGCCTCTGTGGGCACGGTCCGATTTACATACTACAAGGAGCCCGCTGGTATCCTTGTCGATCCGGTGCACGATGCCCGGCCTCTCCACACCGTTAATGGATGAAAGGGAGTCGCCTGCATGATACATCAGGGCATTTACCAGGGTTCCGGATGTGTGTCCGGCAGACGGATGTACCACCATTCCCTGGGGTTTATTTACTATGATCAGATCGGCGTCTTCAAAAAGGATATCAAGAGGGATGTTCTCGGCTTTGATATCGACGGATTTCGGTTCGGGTATGGAGATATGGATAAAATCGCCGCACTTTGCCTTATAGGAAGACTTGACGGGCTTTTCATTTACGGACACCATCCCGCTGCGGATCAGCTGTTGCAGAAAACTTCTGGAATAGTCCGGAAGGCTTTCCGTCAGATATTTATCCAGTCGAAGCCCTTCCTGCTCCGTTTCGGGTGTCAGTTCGATTTGATTGTAAACCGGTCCCTCACTCATTTTCCTCTTCCTTTTTTTTGTTCCGACGGGATTTCTTCTCCTCGTAGGTTCCATCCTCCAGCCGGAGCTTCTCTCCCAGCATGACATCCAGATCATTCCCTTTGTATTTAAAGATCATCAGGATCACCAAAAGGATGACGCTCAGAGTGACAAAGATATCCGCCACATTAAATACGGGGAAATCGATCAGCTTAAAATAAAGAAAATCCACAACATAACCCAGACGGATGCGGTCCAGCAGATTTCCGTATGCCCCTCCCACGATACAGATCAGCAGGATCCGGATCGGACGATAGTATCTGTCTTCAGCGATGTTATGATAGACATATAGAAGGGCTACCAGCATGATCCCGCTGATCAGGGCAAGAAGCCAGGTTTTGCCCGACATCATTCCCCATGCCATCCCGGTATTCCGTATATAATGCAGTTCGAATACATCACCGATCAGAGGGATACTGTCATTCAGTTCCATATTCCGCACGACCAGAAGCTTCGTCAGCTGATCGATGATAATGATCAGGATAAACAGGCCCAGGGCAATGAGGTGGTTTTTTTTCTTCATTTGTTTCCTCCCGTGGGATACCGGTGTCAGATCCCATAGATTTATATATCACGGGGACAGTTCCTGCAATTCGGTGTGAATCGCTGAAACTGTCCCCGCGGAAAAAAGTCTTGAGAATATTTACATGCCGGCAAAGGGATCGATGCCTTCACCGCCGAGTACGGAACCATATACATTCGAAGCGTTGCTTCTGCGTTCATCCCTGGATGATCCGACAGAACCCGCTCCGCCGAGACCGGAGGAATCCGAATCCCGGGAAGGACTGTCGGAGAACTGGAAGCCAAAATCTCCGTCCATGCCACCGAGACCGCCGCCCATTCCGGTTCCAAAGGAATCATCCGGTTTCTTCTGCTCCCTCTCCCGGACTTTCGCACTTTCGTCGAAATCCCATTCGCCGATGGAACGAAGATTCTCTCTCATCAGATCGGCGAATCTCTGCTTATATTCGGCGTACTGGTCACGTAATTCTTCCATACGTTTTTCCATATATTCCAGCTGGGCCTGAGCATCCTTAACGATCTCATTTGCGCGGCTGCGGGCTTCCGCCTCGATATTCCGTGCTTCCCGCTGTGCATTTGTCTTTTGTTCTTCCGTGTTCTTCTCCGCAAGCAGAAGGGACTTCTGAAGATTATCCTCCGTGGCCTTATAATGCTGCAGGGTATCGGTCATGGTGATGACCTTCTCCTTCAGATCGGCATTCGAACGATACAATTCCTCATAGCTGACCGAAACTTCATGAAAAAACTGATTCACGTCGTCTTTATTAAAACCAATCCCTGTTTTAAACTTCTTTTGTTGAATATCAACCGGTGTCAGCATCTATACCTATCCCTCCAAGAACATTTATTCTTCTTCTCCCCTAAAATGAACCAAGCTGCGGTGAAAGTGTGGACTCGTTCAGGATCTCATCCCTGAGATCCCCGGAGACTTCGATATTATGCGGTGCTGCGATGAAGATGTTTGACGAAATGGCACGAAGGTCACCGCCCAGTCCATAGCAGGCTCCGCCGATAAAATCGATGATCCGCTGAGCGGGATCCAGCTGAACACCTTCCATGTTGATCACGATGGTCTTGCCGGCCTTCAGGAAATCGGATACGGTCTGCGCATCATCAAACTCCTGGGGCTTGATAACATATACTTCGCTGGAAGGCTTATAATTCTGTTTTCTCTGATTATCGAAGGACACGACTTTTTCCTCCCTTTGTTTCCGACGATTGGAGCCGGCTGCGGCGGATGTATAGGAAGCTGCTGACGGCTGATAAGAAGCCGTCTGTCTCGGCTGAGGTGCCGGCTGAGAATACTGTGTATACTGCGGACGGGGGGCCGGCTGGGGGGCCGGAGCCTCGGCAGCAGCCGCTGCACGCTTTTCTTTCCTCTTTCTGCCAAATGAGAATCCTTCTTCATCCTCATCCTCTTCATCGAAGAGATCATCGGTATCCTCGTCGTAATCCTCATCCTCTGCGTCATTTACACGGAAGTAATCCAGAAAGCTCTTTTTTCCCTTTGCCATTTTCTTCTCCCCTTTGATCATTGCTGTTAAATGCTGTAATCACGTGCTCCGAAGATCGCGGTTCCGACCCTGACCATGGTGGCGCCTTCTTCGATCGCAACTTCAAAATCATTTGTCATCCCCATCGATAGCACATTCATATCTACATTATCTATATTTTGAGATTTTATGTCAAGTAATAATTGCTTCATCCTGCGGAATACCGGACGATTCTCTTCCGGATCATCCACAAAGGGAGCAATGGTCATGAGTCCGCGGATCTTTATGTTGGGAAGCGTGCTGATCTCACGTACCAGGGAAGGGGCTTCCTCAACCGTAACTCCGAACTTTGTTTCCTCTTCCGCAGCGTTGACTTCGATCAGGACCTCGGCTGTCAGGCCTCTTTTTTCAGCTTCCTTTTGGATCTGTTCTGCCAGATGCATGGAATCCACCGAATGGATCAGTACAGCCTTGTCGATGATGTACTTCACCTTGTTGGTCTGCAGATGTCCGATCTGATGAAAATGTACCGGCTGCGACACCTGCTCGAATTTGTCCCGCAGCTCCTGCGGTTTGTTTTCTCCGAATTCCGTAACACCGATCCGGATCAGTTCTTCGATATCCGAAAGCGGCTTGGTCTTGGATACGGCGATCAGGGTGATCTCCTCCGGATCCCTTCCCGCACGTTCCGCAGCCTGCCGGACCTTTGCTTCTACTTCCCTGTAGTTCTCCTGTAACATGGTTCCTTCCTCGCTTATCAGTTTCTGTAAGAGGATCAGTACAACACCTGGTTTTCCAGTACGGTGCCTGCATCCATAACAATATTATCAAATTCGCGAAGCCGGTCCTTGGTACCGACGATCGTAAACTCATCCCCCGCCCTGACGATGGACACGGGCGAGAAATCCGCAACGCCCTTATTGGCGATATAGACGCCCTTCAGAGTGGTATGCTCCAAAGTGGAAACCGCAAGGGTCTCCTGGGAGTCCTGCTTGATCAGAATATCCGAGTCCTGGAACTGATTCGGATCCACATAATAGAACTTCTCTTCCGTCACATAGATATCGGGAGAGATCTGTTCCACGGAACTGTTTCCTTCATCGTCTGTCCGGCGTACATATAATTTGTTCTCGCCGGTTTCATTTCCGCCTGCGGCAAAATACTCAATGGGCACCTTATAGATCTGCTTATCAAGGATCGCCGAATTCGGGATCTTAAGGCCTTCGTAACGGTCGAGAATGATCTCCACCGACAGGAAACGCTCATTGATATAGTCGATCATATACTTCTCCATGGGAAGTACAAGGATAAATCCGGTATTGGTACGGATGAGTGAAAAATTGGCAGCCATTTCCGTATCGGAATTGTTGACCGTGAAATAGAGACGTGTCTCATTTGTAAGACGCTCTGCCTGCTCATATGAGATGAAGCAGCAGATGTTCCAGGATTCATTTGCCGTGATCTTGAACAGCGTCTTTCCGGATTCGACGATATCACCGCTCTTCAGCCCAGTGCGGTTATATTTTGATCGGTCAAAATCCGCTTCCTGCAGGGTCTCCGGTGTAAGTGTTTCGTAACCATCCGTATAGTAGGTGATGATACCGCTTTCGGGAGCCACCATATTTCTTACGGTGGTCTTTGCAAGAGAGCCCTGTGCCGAGTACTCCTTCATCAGAAGCTGGTTGGACATCTCCATGACCTTGCTTTCTATGGTGTCACGGAATGTATATACCTGAAAGAAACGATTGTCGGAATAACTTGTCTTATAGACATCGATGGCGCTTCGGATCTCCAGATAGTCGGAGCTGCTGAACTTTGCATCGGTGGCATCCTTACGTTCTACGGTCTGGATCAGGTTACCGGTTTCATCTACCGTACAAACAGGTGCATTCTTGGCTACCTTATCTCCGTCCCGTACAAAATAACAGACATATCCCGACTTGTCCGACTTGATCTCCCTTTCCTGTCTCAGGGCCAGTCCGTCACAGATGATATTGTTATTGATATTGCTGGCATTGACCTTGTAAGTCGTAATGGGCTGTTTTCTGAGCGCAAGAAAAGCACTCACCACTACATATATCAGGATGATCCCGAATATGATAAGTGCTGAGTTGATCTGAAACGTTTTGTTCATTCGAACGACTTTTCCGTTCCCCCGCTTAGCCATATCATGCCTCTAATTCGCAAGATTAAACAGGATACTGTATTTCGCATACAGATCTGTTTTCGATACACTGTCCGCCACCATCATGGTATAGGTGGAATCATTGATCTTCACCTTCATCGCCAGGCAGTTACCCGCACCGGTGGTGGTTCCCGTTTTCCATGCAAGAATGGAAATGTTGGAAGGCAGTGTTGCCTCATCATTCAGATAATAATTCGTCGCTGTCGCCGTGTCATCCCAGGATTCTCCGTTTGCATCCGTCCAGGAGTATGTATAGGATCTGTACTGGTCTATCTCATGGAGGATCTCGTGATTTGACGCCTCATTTACGATGAGGTACATATCATATGCCGTGGTATAGTGGTCCAGATCATCCAGTCCGTGGGGATTGGCAAAATGCGTGCCTGTCGCTCCGATCTCCTTCGCCTTGGCATTCATAAGATCCGCAAAGCCTTCCACACTTCCGCCGATCCGTTCCGCCAGTATAATGGCATAGTCATTATAGGAACTCAGCATGAGCGCAGTCAGAAGGTTCCTTACACTGATCTTACAGCCCTTGGACAGATTACTCTGGACAACCGACAGATTCGCGTCAAAACTGATATTGTGGTCCAGTTCGATCACTTCGTCGAGGCTGAGCTTCCCCTGCTCTATCGCATCGCAGACCACGATCCCGGTCATCAGTTTTGTCATGCTGGCCGGATAGATACGCTTATGAACATTGTGTGCGGCAAGACATTCCTTTGTGTCATTATTCACCATGATGACCGCATAGGTATCCGCTTCGAATTGTTCGGCATTGATCTCCTCACCGTCCGCGACTACCGCATATTTGGAAGAATATCCCGGCAGCGGGGATGTGGTAAGCCCCGAAAGTTCACCGGAGATGTCCACTTCCTGGCCGTATGCGGAATCGAAGGAGCGGTTTTTCATGAAGATCCAGAAAAACAGCCCCAGGGATACGATAAGTAAGAATATAAAATAAAAAACACCTTTTTTCATGTTAATGCTTATACAGATCACGCCAGTCAAGATCACCGCGTTCCAGAGACTTGATCAGAAGCTCAGCGGAAGCGAGATTCGTGGCAATGGGAATATTGTGAACATCACAGAGAGTACAGATGTTCACAAAGTCGCTGGTTGCTGTCATGTGCATCATCGGATCCCGCATAAAGATCACCAAATCCATCTGGTTGCTTTCGATCTGCGTTCCGATCTGCTGTACACCGCCCAGATGACCCGCCAAAAACTTGTGAACAGACAGCCCTGAAGCCTCTTCCACAAGTCGTCCGGTAGTCTCTGTCGCATACAGCGTGTGATGACTCAGGATCCCCCGATAAGCGATACACAGGTTCTGCATCAGCTTCTTCTTGGGATCGTGTGCGATAAGAACTACATTCATACAGTTATAACCCCCAACTCCAAGTAACTAATACCTCTCCGGCTGCAAACCGACATTCAGGACGACTCCGATCATGATGGCGGAGCTGATCAGTGAAGTCAGTCCGTAACTGATGAAGGGAAGCGGTATTCCCGTATTCGGAAGGACAGCCGTGGCTACGCCGATATTCAGAAAGGACTGTATCGCAAAAAGGCATGCAGCACCTCCTGCCAACAGCATACCACCAGGGTCCTTCGCCCTTCTTGACACCCTTATACATTGTAACACTATGAGCAGAATGATTGCAATAACAATTATGCTTCCGACGAACCCGAAGGACTCTCCGATCACGGAGAAAATGAAGTCCGTCTGCTGCTCTGAGATCAGTCTGGATGAACTGACCGTGACTACATCCGGACCCGGTTCCAGTCCCTTGCCCCATAACTGGCCAGAACCTATGGCCATAACGGAATTCGCCTGCTGTGCATCCAGATAATCCGAAGGATAGATAAAGGACAGGATACGGTCGACCTGATACTGGTTCAGCAGCTTCTGATCCGGCTTCTGGATATACCACATGAAGGTCCCGGCGATGGGAATGGCGACCAGAAGAACGATGAATACGATCTTATAGCTGATCCCGGCCAGGAACAGCATGAGAAGCATGACGACTACGATACAGATCGTAGTGGACAGGTCGGGCTGGCGGTAGATCAGGAAGGTCGGTATCGCCACACTTCCGATGAAAAGAAGCAGTCCCTTCAACCGTGAGACCTGTTCCTCTTCTATCATTTTCTCGAGAAATGCGGCCATGAAAATGATCATCAGGGTTTTCATCAGCTCCGAAGGCTGGAAGGTGATCCCTCCGAAGGTAAACCATCTCGTTGCATTATTTACGGTATTTCCGAACAGAAGTACCGCGATCAGGAACAGGATCCCCACAGCGTACACCAGCGGGAACAGCTTCAGCCACAAATGATAATCCACAAGGGATACAACGATGATGATCACGACTGCTCCGGCTACGCCGAAGGCCTGTTTCGAGGTGAAGGAGGAATCGGCGCTGTTGATCACAAAAACACCCAGGACCATAAGACCGATCACCATGATCAGAAGTATGAAATTGTAGTCTCTCAGCTTATAGCGTTTCAGCATAAAGAGCACCTTTCCAAGTCAGGATGTTTTGCTTTTGGTGTATCAGTCGGAAAGCGATCCGGCACCGGTAAGCTGTGAATCCGTCAGCGCTTCCTTATCATACAGATATGCATAGATAAAGCCCGTAAGCTCCGCTGCATTTGATGACGCATATCCGTACTGGATGACAGTGGTAACGGAGGTTTCCGGTGAATCATAGGGTGCATACGACACAAAAAGTCCGTGGGACGGATCATTCTTATTCTCCTGCGCAGTACCGGTCTTTCCTGCCACTGCCACTTTGATGCCGTTCAGCATCTTGTCGGAATCCAGGTCGTCCGTAACAACCAGACGCATACCGGAATGAACCCTTTCCCATAGCGACGATGAGATATCGACTCTGGAATGAACCTTATGCTCACCGCTCTGTACGATCTTACCGGAACTGTCGGCAATATGATCCAGCAGTGTATAATCATAACAGGTACCGTTATTGGCAATGGTGGATACATATCTGGACAACTGGATCGGAGCAAAGGAGTTCTTACCCTGTCCGATGGCGGAAGTAACCGCGTCATTATCGGAAATGTGGGGCGAGATCTCGTCCAGCTCGATCCCGGTCTTGGAGTCCAGACCGAATTTGGATGCATATTTGGAAAGCGCCTTGATCCCGTCGGAATCCACGTAGGTTCCGGTCTTTGTGGCAAGACGATACCCCACCACGTAGTAGAAATAGTTACAGGACACATCCAGCGCCTTGGAGATATCCACACTGCCGTGGTTGCCACCGTTCAGGTTGTACAGCCAGCAGGCGGGCTTGGTATATACCTCTTCGAACTCGCCCTTGTCAAGGATCTCCTCGTCCAGTCCGAGAACCCCCTCTTCCACACCGGCGATAGAGGATATCATCTTAAATGTGGAACCCGGAGCCGTACGGGCGGTAACCGTCCGGTTGATCAGCGGAGTCGAGCGGTCTTCGAGCAGCTGGGTATAATAATCGCTGTCGATGTAATTCGTCAGTTTATTATTATCATAGCTTGGATAACTGACCATGGCCCGGATCTCACCGGTCCTGACATCCGACACGATCACGGATCCCGAACACGGTTTCAAAGCCAGCATGGCAGGCGTGATATCCAGCTTCTGGATCTTCATACGCATGAATTCATAGGAACTGTAGGCACCTGCGGAGTAATCCTTATACTCCTGATCCGTATCCGGATTCAGGACGCCCTGTTCATAGATGAGATCGATCACATCCCGCCCGGAGATGATGTCCCGCTGGATCATCACCCGGATCATCATTTTATCAAATGCATGATCATCATCCAGGTATTCCAGGATATATTTCTTCAGGAGCTGATAGATCTCCTCGGAATCATAATACGTGTCAGGCTGTTCGATGGAGGATACGTCGATCGATTCGATACTGATCAGATATCTCAGGAAATTCTGAAGACTGATCCTGCCCGATACATAACTGATAAAGGTCGGATCCGTATCTTCGATCTTTCCCCGATCATAGAGTCCTTCCGTTGCCAGCATCTCACAGATATACTCCATGTAATCCTGATATTCCCTGGACAGGGAGGATACGATGGTCGGATCATCCTCCAGTTCTGCCCGGATCCCGGAGATCACGGAGGATTTATACCTTTTGTAAGCTGCATATACGGTCTTCTCATGAGCGGTCGCAGTCGGTTCCTGCATCAGGTCCAGCTTGATCTGGTTATTGCCGAAAAGTGCGGCATAGACATCCGTAATGGGAATGATATTTGTCTCATTAAATTCCGGAGCTTCGGAATAATCATTGATATGCGCCAGCAGAATGGATGCGATCTCCTTCTCAAGCATGTCATAGCAGTATTTCGTCAGATCCGCGTCGATGGTAAGATATACATCCTCACCGGCTTCGGCCGGCCGTGTGTCGGTGATCTCCATCACCTTTCCGAGGTTATCCACTACCATCGTCTCACTTCCGTCCCGTCCGTGAAGGGACGATTCATAGATCTGTTCCACACCTGTCTTGCCCACCACATCCTCATTGGTATAGGTGATGGCACTGCCGTCCTTGTTGAGACGTTCCAGATCATCTTCGGAAGCTTTTCCCACATAACCGATAATGTGCGCAAAGTATTTCGCATCATAATAGATCCGTTCCGAATCCACACTGATATCCATACCGAAGAGACGATCCTGATTTTCCAGGATCGTAGCCCGGCTTTTCTCGGAAATGTCCCTTGCGATCTCAACCGGAACATACTGCTTGAACCGGTTCAGCCAGAGGAGATACCTGCAGCCGAGGATCTGCAGCGCCCGCTGTCCCACATAACTGTCGGACAACTCGAACCGGTCTTTCAGTTCTTCTATGACTGTTGTTGCCGAACTGCTCTTTTCTTCCACGGTAAGCTCATCGTAAGAGCTGGCGCCGAACACATCCCGGAGGAAATTGTTCTTTGAGGTTCCGGCGACGGTATAACTGTATGTGTTGTTCTTGTATGCTATGGGGAAATCCAGCATAAGGGAGTCCCCTTCGGCATTCAGGATATCTATGGTATCCGAGATCACCTGGTTTTTCAGGGTATTATCGGACACTCCCATCTCCTCGGCACGGGTGGATAACTGGGTATCATTTCCGAATGTCAGATTATACGTCAGCTTGCTGCCGGCCAGGAGACGTCCGTTCTTATCATAGATATTTCCCCGGATGGACGGGATCGTCAGGGTTTTCTCCGTTCGTACCACCAGGTCATCGGTGTAGCTTTCCCCCTGCTTGATCTGGAGGGTGAAAAGCCGGTGCACAAGTACAAAGGTAAGTACGAAAAAGAGAATGGTAACCGGGAAGATACGGCTCTTGATATATTCGACAAAACGTTCCTTTAGATAAATGAGTAATTCCTTAAAAAGTTTCATTCCTGCGCCGCCTTTCTCCTGAGATACCGGTTAATGCGCAGAAGCACACGATATATGATCACCGTGATCAGGACATCATAAAGCAGCTGGGGGATCATCCGGTGAAGGAAGAAATACCCCAGATCCGTTCTGTTTCTCAGCAGGAAATTCCCGATGAAGATCACCAGGTCGAGGAACAGCTGATCCACGATGATGATAAACACGGGCAGACTGATGTCTTCCATCAGATATTTCTGATGGAACAGACCGTTCAGATAACCGATCGTCATATAGATAAAAGCATAAATCCCGAGATAGGACCCGAAAAACAGGTCATAAAGAAGACCGGAGAAAAAGCCGGTCAGCATGCCCTCTCTTCTGCCCCGCATGATGCCGAAGGACATGGTCAGGATCAGTGTAAGATTCGGAGCACTGCCTGTTACATCATGAAGGGAAAAAACAGTCGTCTGCAGGAGAAAGGACAAAATGAGTAAAACTGAGATCACAAGAAATCTTCGCATATCAGTATGTCACTTCCTGTTTTCGGTCGGTGATCACAAGTACATCCCGTACGGAACTGAAGTCCACAGCCGGTTTTACACGGGCGGTGACTGTCAGGTTGTTGGGATCCTGTATGATCTCCGTCACATAGCCGATGGTAAGTCCGTACAGAAAACGGTCGGATACATTTGATGTGATCACTCTGTCCCCGACGCTTACCTTCGACTCTTTGTCAATATCCACCGCTACAAGGTATCCGTCCTTATAGGTAGAAAGACTTCCCTCGACGGTACAGAGCGCATTGTTCTGTCCGATGGAAGCGGTGACCTTGGAACGGTCGTCTATGATGGCCCGTACTCTGGAATAGCTGTCATAGGATTCCACTACGATCCCGAGAAGCCCGCCGTCATACAGTACATTGCAGTCCTCATATACGCCGTCATTCATGCCTTTATTGATATAGAATTCGTTAAACCAGCCGGAGTTCTCGACGGAGAAGATCCGGGCAGCGGTTTTATGATAGTCCGGATACATCTGATCCAGCGCATACAGCTGCCGAAGCTCGGCCAGCTCCGTAAGCTCGGCCTGATTCCTCGAGATCTGATCCTCCAGCTCATCATTTTTCTTCTTCAGTGTTTCATTTTCCTGACGAAGCTCCTTCACATCGCCGAATACGAGAAAACGATCCTCTACCCATTCTCCGATATTGCTGACACCCTCCTGCATGGGAGTGATCACCTTGCCGAAAAGTCCGCGTACGGAAGAAAGAAAGGATTCCGAAAAAAGCGACAGTACCAGCATCAGGATGCAGATGATGGACAGCGCAAGAAACAGATATTTGGGTGATATATCTTTTTTAGGGTTAAACTTCATGTAATAATCCTCTCTCGGCGAAGCTGAAATGGGAGCTTCCTCCGATGATGATATGGTCCAGCAGACGGATCCCGATGATCCGGCCGGCCCGTTCGATCTGATCCGTGATCTCAAGATCGGTCGTACTTGGCTCGCAGTCTCCGGAAGGATGATTATGCAGCAGAACGACGCCGGTGGCACCGGTCTTCAGTGCCTCCAGGTAGATCTCTCTGGGGGAAGCCAGGGATCTGTCCACGGTTCCTTCGGAGATCATAAGATCCTTTAATAAAATGCCCGCATGGTTAAAGAACAGGGCATATACCCGTTCCTTCTGCAGATAACGTACTTCTTCCCGAAAATAATCCGCTATGGAATCCGGATCGAACATCCGCACGCCGCATCGGGTATTCTCCCGTGCAATCCGCCTGGACAGCTCGGATACGGCTCGGATCTGGACGGCTTTGACCCGCCCCACCCCGGGAAGCTGCATCAGTTCCTCTTCGGAAAGAAATGAGATGCCGGTCAGCCCCTTATGAACCGGATGCATATTCAGGATCTGTTCGGCAAGATGGATCACATTTGCATCGCGGTTGCCGCTTCTAAGGATCACTGCCAGCAGCTCTGCATCACTCAGGGAACCGATTCCATAAAGTATCGCTTTTTCACATGGTTTGCTTTGCTCTGCCATGTCAGAGATTCGTAAATGTGCCATATGTGTGTTCCTTTCGCCTCTTCGGGAGCCACACAAAGGACAATTTATTATTTTACCATTTTATGAGATTCTTTTCTACTATTTTCTGCAAAGATGATAAGATCCCAAACTTGGCATGCGGGTAGGTCAGTCCTCCCTGGAAGTATACTGCATAGGGTTCCTTCATGGGAGCATCGGCGGAAAGCTCAATGGAGGCACCGGATACGAACGCACCGGCTGCCATGATGACCTGGCTGTCATACCCCGGCATATCCCATGGGATGGGCGTTACGAAGCTGTCTACCGGAGCCGCGGACTGGATCCCTTCACAGAAGGCCTGTATCAGTTCCGGAGAACCGAATTCCACAGCCTCTATGATATCGTAACGTTCCTCCGTACTGTCCGGAATGGCTTTAAATCCAAGGCTTTCATATATATTGGCTGCCAGGATCGCCCCCTTCAGTGCCGCTGCCGTTACGGTAGGTGCCAGGAACAGCCCCTGGGCGAACTGTCGTGTCACACCGAGTGAGGCGCCTACCTCCTTTTCCAGACCGGGTGTCGTAAGACGCGCTGCCGCCTGACGGACACACTCCTTCGTGCCGCAGATATATCCTCCGATGGGGGCAAGACCACCACCGGGATTCTTGATCAGGGATCCGACGACCATATCCGCCCCAAGATCCGAGGGCTCGATGGTTTCAACGAATTCTCCGTAACAGTTATCCACCATACAGATGAGATCCGGACGAAGGCTTTTCACATAGGAGATCACATCACCGATCTGCTCTACGGACAGGGATGGTCTGGTGTCATAGCCCTTGGATCTCTGGATATGTACGATACGGGTCTTCTCATTCAGGGCTTCCCGGATCCCTTCCAGATCCCAGCTGCCATCCTCCTTCAGAGAAACCTCCCGATACGTGATGCCATACTCGGAAAGTGCTCCCGGCTCCGGACGGATACCGATGACACCCTGAAGGGTATCATAAACCTTTCCGGCAACCGAAAGGATCTCGTCACCGGGCCTCAGATTTCCGGCCAGGGCGATGCCAAGAGCGTGGGTACCGCAGGTGATCTGCTGACGTACCAGTGCATCCTCCGTATGAAAGACCTCTGCGTAGATCTCCTCCAACGCGGTCCTTCCGCTGTCATTATATCCATAACCGGTGGTTCCGTAGAGATGAGCCTCTTCCAGACGGGCCTTCTGCATCGCACGAAGCACCTTGATCTGGTTCTGTTCGGCGATCCGGTCGATCCTCCGAAACCGGTCGGTCAGACGGTTTTCGATCTGTTCCACATATTCATATACTTTTTCGTCGATACCGAGACTTAAATAGTATTCCTTTAACTGTTCCATGTCTGTTCGTCCTTTATGATCCCTTTTTCTTTTGCTTTCCTGAGTATGATCCCGAGTAATTCATCGTCTGTCGGATGTTCCTGACGATCCAGCCAGATCACCTCTTTTTCTCTGCGGAACCAGGTGATCTGTCTTTTTGCAAAATGCCTCGTATTCTGTTTCAGATTCCGGATGGCTGTCTCATAGTCCGCGTTTCCGTCCAGATATTCCAGGAGTTCCTTATAGCCGATCCCCTGCATGGAAATGTGCTGTGCTCCGAGGCCTTCCGCTTTCAGGCGTTTTACCTCATCCAGCAGGCCGTCGGATATCATTTCGTCAACTCTTGCTTCGATCCGCTGATACAGCTTCTCCCTGTCATCTGTCAGGACGAAGTAGAGACTCCGGTATGCGGACTCCTTCTTCCGCTCCGCTTCATTATGTTCGGAAATGGGTGCATGATGAAGCCGGAAGTATTCCACCGCACGGATCACGCGCTTCGTATTGTTCGGATGAATGGTGCGGAGCGATGCGGGATCCACCCTCTGCAGCTCCTCTACCAGGGCGGCTCTTCCTTCTTCTGTCCGTGCCTGTTCCTCCAGGCTCTGCCGCAGCGAAGAATCCTCTTCTTCACTGAAATCGATATCATAAAGAAGCGCCTGGATATAGAACCCCGTTCCTCCTACAACGATGGGAAGATGCTCCCTTTTCAGGATCTGTTTCACGGCCTCTTTGGCCAGCTGTTGGAACCGGGTCACATTAAATGCTTCCCGGGGATCCAGGATATCGATCAGGTGATGCGGTATGCCCTGCATTTCCTCAGGGAAGATCTTTGCTGTTCCGATGTCCATACCCCGATAGACCTGCATGGAATCGGCGGAGATCACTTCTCCGTTCAGCTTTTTGGCCAGTTTGATGGAAAGCCCTGTCTTTCCGACGGCTGTCGGACCGGTGAGAATGATCAGGGGCTTTTTCTCATCCGGGTCGTTCGCTCTGCCGGGTATTCGGTTATCTTTGTTGAAAGTATCCATACGTCGATCCGTTCTTATTCCACGATCCTTTTAAAACGTTTATCCAGTTCTTCCCTGGTGAGGCGGATGATGGTAGGACGGCCGTGGGGACAGGTGTAGGGGTTGTCCAGCGTCATCAGGTCCCTTAGCAGCTGTTCGGCCTCCTGAACAGAGATCCGCTGATTTCCCTTGATAGCGCTTTTACAGCCCATGGTGGCGAGCTTATGGATGAAGATGTCCTCTGTCACACCGGATACACCTGCAGACAGATAGGCTGCAAATTCCAGGAATACATCTTCTCCTGACAGTCCGAGGAGATTTGCGGGCAGGGCCGAGATCCTGACATCATTTCCGCCGAAATCCGACAGTTCAAATCCTGCCTTTTCAAAAAGCTCCAGGTTGTCCATGACCGCTGCTTTATCCGCTCCGGGAAGGGTGATGATCTTCGGAGGGAAGATCCTCTGGCTGTGAATGCTGCGTTTCCGGAACTCCTTTAAAAAGCGTTCGTAATTCACCTTCTCGTGAGCGGCATGCTGATCCATATAATAGAGATGGTCTCCGTACTGGGTGATCCAGTAGGTATTGAATACCTGTCCGATAATGCGGATATCCGGTCCGGCTTCTGCAGAAAGGTAGGTTTCATCTGTAAGGGATGCCTGTCTGGACTTCTCATCCTCAGCCGAACGGAGCTGTTCTCCGGCACGGAGCTCTTCTTCCGCTGCCACCTGCTGTTCGTCTTCTTTTGCCTTCAGGCGGTCCCGAAAATCCTTCGGCATCAGGGCTTCAAGGATACTGTAGGAGCTTCCGGCGGAAGTGCTCTGTGCGCTTTCCTTCGCGGAATGTGGCACATTTGAGCTCCGGCTGCCCATATATTTCGGTTTCTCACCGACCATCGGAGCCGGTGAGACCGTAATGGAGGATGCAGGCTCCGTGGTCCGCCCGGAAACGGAGGATGCAGGCTCCGTGGTCCGCGTCGAAGCGGGGACTGCCTGCTGTGCCGGCCGCCCGGAAGCGGGGGCACTGTAATTCTTCTCTCTGGTCCCGTAATCCTCCGCAACATCCGGGATCATGGTCTTTTTTGCCAGCGCCGCTTCCACTGCATGATATACAACGGAGAAAAGCGCTTTTTCATTTTGATATTTAAATTCCCGCTTCATCGGATGTACATTTACATCACAATCCTCCTTCGGAAGATCGAGGAAAAGAACCGTGAATGGGAACCGATGCTGCATGATATAGGTCTTATATGCCTCTTCCACCGCACGGTTGATCACAGGGGATTTGATATATCTTCCGTTTACGAAATAATTCTCAAAACCCCGGTTCCCCCTGGCCAGGAAAGGCTTTCCGATAAAGCCGGTCACCCGGAGATCCCCCTCGGTATACTCCACCGGGAGCAGGGCGCCGGTCACATCTCTTCCGTACAGCGTATAGATCGTGTCCCTGAGGTTCCCGTTTCCGTTAGTATCCACAATGGTTTTTCCGTTGCTGATGAGTGTTACGGAGACCTCGGGATGCGACAGCGCGATCCGCGACATCAGGTCATTGATATAGGAGCCTTCCGTCATGGAGGTTTTCAGAAATTTCAGACGGGCCGGCGTATTATAGAAAATGTTCCGGCATATGATGGTTGTTCCGTCCGGTGCACCGATCTCGGTGCATTCCTTCTCTTCTCCCCCGTGGATCACATATTTGATCCCTGTCAGCGCCATAGGTGTCTTTGTGATCATCTCGGCCTGGGTGACTGCGGAGATCGTGGAAAGCGCCTCACCGCGGAATCCCAGGGTACCCACACCCACCAGTTCCTCGGCACTCTGCAGTTTGGATGTTGCATGGCGGAGAAATGCAGTCCTTACCTCATCGGATGAGATCCCGTTTCCGTTGTCCGTTACGCGGATCATGCTGATCCCGCCGTCCCGGATCTCCACGGTGATCCTTCCCGCGCCTGCATCGATGGAATTCTCCACCAGTTCCTTTACGATGGACGCCGGCCGTTCGATCACTTCACCTGCAGCAATCTTATCTATCGTCTTTTGATCAAGAACATGTATCATTACTGAAGCTTCTCCTTTAATTGAAGCAATGTGAGCAGTGCCGCTATGGGTGTCATGGCATTCGGATCCACATTGCGCAGTTCTTCAAGAACTTCCCGTTCTTTCCGGGAGGGCAGATCACGGCCCTTTTTCGAAGACGGTTCGTCTGCGGGTTCTCCGGTGATACTGCAGGATCCTGCATCCCCGGCTTCTTCCGAAGGACCGGAGGCTATATCTTTCTTTATACCGTCCTTTACATGCAGGAAACGGATATTCCCGGTGAGGTCCTCTTCCTCCAGAAGCTCTGCGATCACCCGGGCACGATTCGTCACCTTTGCGGGCACACCTGCCAGCTGTGCAACTTCGATACCATAGGACCGGTCCGTGCCTCCGGGAATGATCTTCCTAAGAAAGGCGATCCCGTCGGATGTCTGTTTGATGGCGATACAGAAATTCTGTACACCCGAAAGCTTTCCCTCCAGCTGGGACAGTTCATGATAATGAGTTGCAAAGAGGGTCTTTGCCCCCAGGGTTTCGGGATCGGCGATGTATTCCACTACCGACCAGGCAATGGACAGACCGTCAAAGGTTGAGGTCCCTCTTCCGATCTCATCCAGAATGATCAGAGAATCCTTTGTAGCATTTCGGAGGATCGATGCGACCTCGCTCATTTCCACCATAAATGTGGATTGTCCCTGTGCAAGATCATCACTCGCACCTACACGGGTAAAGATCCTGTCGCTGATGCAGATATCCGCACTGTCTGCAGGAACGAAGCTTCCGATCTGTGCCATCAGAGCGATCAGGGCCACCTGACGCATATAGGTGGATTTTCCGGCCATATTCGGACCGGTTATGATGGCGATCCGGTTATTGTCGGGATCCAAATGGGTATCATTCGGAACGAAGGAATCATCCCCCAGCATTTTTTCCACGACCGGATGCCGTCCGCCGGTGATGGATATGGTATGATCCGTATTGATGGCGGGTCGTACATAGTGATTCTTTGCTGCAGCGACGGAAAGGGATGCCAGGGCGTCCAGCATGGCAATGACCCCTGCCATATGCTGAACTCTCTGAACATTGTCCGAGAGCTTCTCCCTTAGTTCCACATACAGCTCATATTCCAGGGCATAGAGACGGTCCTCTGCATTCAGGATCAGATCCGAGAGCTCATTCAGTTCATTTGTCGTAAAACGTTCCGCATTCGTAAGCGTCTGCTTCCGGATGAAATAATCCGGAACCTGATCCTTGAAGGAATTTGTCACCTCGAGATAATAGCCGAAAACCTTATTATACTTGATCCTGAGGTTACGGATCCCGGTTGCGTCTCTTTCCTTCTCCTCCATCTCGGCCAGTAGCTGTTTGGAATTCGCCTTCCGGCTCTTGAATTCGTCGATCTTCTGGCTGTATCCCGGTCGGAAGATCCCGCCTTCCTTGATCGTGATGGGCGCATCCTCATCGATGGATTCTTCCAGAAGCCGGTAGATATCCGAAAGATCATCGAAGCCGTCCAGCATTTTGCGGAAGATCCTGTGATCCGGAAGCTCCCTCAGGCCATTCCTTATATACGGAAGATAGGAAATGGACTGTCGGAATGCCAGAAGATCTCTTGGATTTGCAGTTCTGAGCGAGATCCTGGTCATAAGCCGTTCCAGATCATAAATGGCATTCAGGTATTCCCGCATTTCATCCCGGGTGATCATATTCTCGGAAAGCGCCTGGACCGCATCCAGCCGGTCTTCAATATCTTCCTTCTGAAGCAGGGGCTGTTCGACCCAGTTCCGTAGTTTTCGCGCTCCCATGGCTGTTTTGGTGTGATCAAGTACCCAGAGCAGAGAGCCGCGCTTCTGCTTCTCACGCATGGTAGAACAAAGCTCCAGATTCCTTCTGGTGGAGGAATCCAGTACCATATAATGATCCGTAAAATAGAGGTTCAGATGATTGATCTGCTCCGTCTTTGTCATCTGTGTATCGTTGATATAACAAAGGAGTGCGCCGGACGCCAGAACGATCTCCGGAAAATCATGAAGACCGAGACCATCCACGGAGCTTACGGAAAACTGTTTTCTGAGACAGTCCTCACAAATGGAAGGATCAAAATAATGCCTGGGCGCCCTGGTCTCCGTGATATGCAGACGAAGCGCGATCTCATCCATGGCCTGGAGGCCTTCCACCGGTACACTGTCGGGATGGAGAACGGTCTCATCCGCTTCTCTGGGCGGATACAGACTGTCCGGAAGGATCAGCTCCACAGGTTCATATTTGATGATCTCATCACATACCTGATTCCAGCGTTCCACTCTTGTACAAAGGAAAACACCCGTGGAAATGTCCGTGATGGCGATCCCGTATGTGCCGCGGATCTCGGACAGGCACATCATGTAATTGTTCTTTCCTTCTTCCAGTGACTGTTCCGCAAGATTGGTACCGGGCGTAACGATCCGGATCACCTTTCTTTCCACCAGCCCTTTGGCCTGCTTGGGATCCTCCACCTGCTCACAGATGGCCACCTTGTACCCTTTGTCGATCAGCCGCGTGATATAGGTGTCGGCTGCATGAAATGGTACACCGCACATGGGAGCGCGTTCCTCAAGTCCGCAGTCCTTGCCTGTCAGCGTGAGCTCCAGTTCCCTTGCCACCAGTTCGGCATCACTGAAAAACATCTCATAGAAATCCCCCAGACGATAGAACAGGATCGCCTCGCCCACCTCTTCCTTGGTGGTAAGGTAATGCCGCATCATGGGGGACAGTTTTTCTTTATCGATTTCCAATTTCCAACTACTCGCTTTCTATAATGTGGTTCCCTGTCAATGGTCGGGGGTTCAGGACGGGATCTCACCGGTATAGTAGAATCCGTGGGCCTTTGTCAGCTTTACCTGCACAAACTGTCCGATCAGGGAATCTTCTCCCGAAAAATGGACCAGAAGATTGTTCTCCAGCCTTCCGGTCAGGAGGTTCGGATCCTGGGCATTTCGCTCCTCCACAAGAACCTCCACGGTCTGCCCTTCGAATCTTCCGCAGCGTGTGTGGGCGATCTCACTCACTACCTTCAGTAAGCGGTCGAACCGGTCTTTTACCACATCTTCGGGGACCTGCTCCATAACTGCAGCGGGGGTTCCGGTTCTTCGACTGTAGATGAAGGTATATGCCTGGTCATACTGAGCCTGTCTGACCACATCCAGAGTTTCCTGAAAATCCGCTTCCGTTTCGCCCGGGAAGCCGATCATGATATCCGTAGTCAGGGAAACATCCGGTAGAGCCTCCCGTATCTTTTGGACCAGTGTAAGATAATGCTCCTTGGTATAGCGTCGGTTCATTTTTCTCAGAACTTCTGTGGATCCGGACTGTACCGGCAGGTGGATATGTCTGCAGACCTTCGGATTCCTTCGGATCACATCGATCAGTTCATCGGAAAGATCCTTGGGATGCGGGGTCATGAAACGGACTCTTTGCAGTCCGGGAATCTGACATACGGCATCCAGAAGCTTCGGAAATCCGAAATCCGGATCTGCATCGATGATTGCGCTCGGCTCCATGAAATTGGTCCCGTAGGAGTTGACATTCTGCCCCAGCAGCATGATCTCACATACACCATCCTGCACCAGATCCCGAACATCCTGCAGGATATCCTCGGGAGTCCGGCTTCGTTCCCGTCCGCGAACATAGGGAACGATACAGTATGTACAGAAATTGTTGCATCCATACATGATATTGACCCCGGATTTAAAGGGATATTTTCGTTTTGCTCCGCGGATCTCCACATGCTCCCGGGGTTCCGGCAGGATCTCTATGGCGTGTTTATCCTCATAAAGCCTGAGGTAGATCAGCTCCGGCAGCCGGTGCAGATTATAGGTCCCGAAGAGAATGTCCACAAAAGGATAGGACTTTCTGATATGTTCCACGACCTCGGGTTGCTGCATCATACAGCCGCAGATCCCGATCAGAAGATCCTTATTCTCTCTCTTCAGTGCCTTCAGCTGTCCCAGATGTCCGTACAGCTTCTGATTCGCATTCTCTCTTACGGTACAGGTGTTATAGATCACAAGATCCGCCTCTTTTTCAGGCGCCTCCACATAACCGATCTGCTCCAGTAGACCACGCATCCGGTCGGAATCATGTGCATTCATCTGGCATCCGAAGGTAACGATCGCATACCGCAGGATACGTCCCTCTTCCCGGTTTGCCTTGATCATGTTTCGACAGAGCGAAACAAAGAACTCCTGCCGTTCCGGTTCCTGTTCCGGTACAGGCTCATTTACGTGATAAGCCTCGGGTATATTACTGATGACTCTTTCGTCCATAAACGCTTCCTTAATTCACAAAGTTTTACATAACAAACCACAGTAGATTATAGCACAAAACCCTGATAATAAAAAGAGAATCCTGAGAGCTCGGGATGCTCACAGGATTCTGAAAGTGAGAAAAAGAAAATAAGTAAAAGTCAACGATAAACCGGGATCATAAGATTTGCACCTGCCGTGATATGATCACCTTTCAACTGATTGATGGAACGTACCTCCGTAATAAACTCTCTCGGATCGGCATAACGCTTTCCGTACTCTTCCGCCAGCGTCCAAAGACTGTCACCGTCTTTAATCTCGATGCTGGTATAATACTTCTGCTTAATGGTGGATGCCTCAACCTCCGGGGTCTTGGAATTCTGTCCGAAGAAAAGAATGGCGACTCCTATTGCGATCAGAAGAATGCCGACGATGATGGCTGAGATCCTGCTTCTGTCATATCTGACACTTCCTGCTCTTTTGCTTCTTTTCTCTTGATCATAGCCATCATATCTGTCATAACCATCATAACTGTTATATTCATCATAGCCATTATATACATGTTCGTACATATCATCACCTCTTAAAAACATACGTTCGGTTTCGCTGTGATATAAATATAGCAAACAACCGTTCGAATGTCAAGAGGTTTTTTCGAACATTTTATTCAGTTAGCTACAATGACCTGTGCAGTCCGGAGTACTTTCCCCTGATACATATAGCCGGCCTGCATGACCTGCTTCACTGTATTCTCGGGAAGATCTCCGTCCGCAACATGTGCAACCGCATTCTGCAGATTAAAATCAAACGGTCTGCCTTCCCCCGTGATCCTGGTAACACCGTTTTGTTCGAGGATCTCCACGGCCTTCTCATAGGATTGCAGGATCCCCTTTGCATATGGATTGGACTGGTCCTCCGCGTATTTGGCGGCGTATTCCAGATTGTCGATGATGGGCAGGATATTTGTGATGAATCCGCCGAGATCCTCTTCCCGGGAGGCCGGAGCAGCGCTGTCCTCCGAGAGATCGACCGTGAATGTAAGTTCCTCACCGGAACCGGTCTTCAGTAACAGTTCGATCGTTCCTTTGCCAAGCCCTTTGATAAGTGCGGATATTTCCTTCCTTCGGAGCGACCCCGTCTCTTCTTCTCCGGGATACAGCAAAGTTACGGGGATCAGTTTCCTCTTTCTCTCTTCATAGATCGTGATCCGGTCTCCTTCGGATCCGGGATCCGTAAACCGGAATCCGGGGGTCCTGCAGGTTTTCCCCTGAAGCAGGGGGCCCTCTGTTCCGACGATCTCCTTATTCACTGAGATATACAGGGGATATGGAGTTATTTCATCTTCGAGGATGGTCATACCGGCCACTGCCCGGTTCTCCAGGATCCCGCAGAAGTATCCGAGACCTTCGATGATACAGGCTTCGTCCAGCATCTTGATCTCAATCCCGCTTTTCCCCAGCGCCTTGGATGCGGCCTGTTCAAATGTCATGCATGCATTGAAGCTTCCTGTAAAAAAGACGGCATCCGCATCCTGCAGGAACAGCAGCTGCGGTCCCTTCTTCTGCAGGAAAGCCAGAACGGACATACCCTCTGTCTGCTCGGTGACCAGCACGGTCTTAAGACGCTTCACCGCAGTACCCATTTCATAGACGGCAATGCCGGTTCGTTCATCTGTGGCAAATGCAGACAGGATCGTGACTCCGTCCTCTACCCGGAATTCCTGATTGACATAGAGTGCCAGAGCGGCGGATTCATGACAGGTCCCTACAAGGTTCACTTCACAGGACTTAGCTCTTTTCCTGAGTTCTTTTTCCTCGGTGAGACCGTAATCATCCGGTATGGCAAGCACCACATCAAAATCACTGATCTCCATATTCTCCTGCATATGGGAACGGATCTTTTCGAAGGCCAGACGAAAGGCCCTGTCATCCTTCAGTACATCCGTGTTTCGGATCGACATGGGAAGTTCCATGGTATCCGTATAGATATTATAGTCATCACAGATACAGATCCGGGCATTATGCTCCCGGAAATGTACGCCTACTGTATTCTTCATTGTGCCTCCCCGGATATTTTATTCCTCTGCAGCCGCGATACCGTCCAGTTCGGCCATCCATTCGGAAACGGAGGCATCACTGGGCATTCTCCAGTCTCCTCTCGGAGACATTGCCACCGAACCTACCTTTACGCCATCCGGCATGCAGCTCCTCTTAAACTGCTGGGAGAAGAACCGTCTGAGGAACATTTTCTGCCATTTCAGTATGGTTTCCGGATCATAGTCATCCTTAAATGCACGATTCGCCAGGAAATTGATCTTCTTCGGTGTATATCCGTATCGCAGCGTATAGTACAGGAAGAAGTCATGCAGTTCGTAAGGACCTACGCTGTCTTCCGTCTTCTGTGTGATCTGCCCGTTCTCGTCCGGAGGAAGAAGCTCGGGACTGATGGGCGTATCCAGGATGTCACGGAGCACGACCGTACTGTCGGGGAAGATCCCGGTCTCCGCCACGGTATCGATCATCCATCTGACCAGTGTCTTGGGTATGCTGGCATTTACACCGTACATACACATCTGATCTCCGTTATAGGTACACCAGCCAAGAGCCAGTTCGGACAGATCACCGGTTCCCACTACCAGACCTCCGTGCATATTTGCATAATCCATGAGGATCTGGGTCCGTTCGCGGGCCTGGGTGTTCTCATATGTGATATCCTTGGTCTCCCTGTCATGCCCCAGATCCGAAAGATGCTGGATACATGCATTCTTGATGTCGATGATCCTGGGTTCTGCACCGAGGCTTCTTATCAGGATCAGAGAATTCTGATAGGTGCGGTCCGATGTGCCGAAAGCAGGCATGGTGATGGCGATCAGATCATCTGCCGGCCGTCCCAGTTTCCGGAGGGCCTTGGCAGCAACCAGGATGGCCAGGGTGGAATCCATACCGCCGGATACACCGACGACCGGTCTGGCTCCTGTGATCTCGAGACGTCTTGCGAGTCCGCCGACCTGCATGTCAAAGATATCGGAGCATCGTTTTGCAAGCCGTGTTTTGGTGGATGGGATAAAGGGATGCTTTTGAAGGATATAATAGCTTCCGTCGCTTTCCGGCAGCTGCGGAACGGATTCCGTTACAAAACGGCAGCCGGAGGCAAGAGCACGATAATGTGCCGCTGCATCCCCGAAGGACTTCAGCCGGATCCGTTCGCTTCGGATCTTACCGAGATCGGTATCGGCGATGAGCAGATAATCATCTGCGATATAATCCCTGTTTTCATTGAGGAGCGCCCCGTTCTCCGCTACAAGACTGTGTCCGGAGAAGATCACATCCTGTGTGGATTCTCCGGAACCAGCAGATACATACAGATAGGTGCAGAAATGGGATGCCGAGCTCTGCTTTACCAGATTTCTCCGGTATTCTCTCTTGGCGATCAGTTCATTGGACGCGGAGATGTTCACGATCAGTTCGGCTCCGGCCAGCGCCATTACAGCAGAAGGAGCAATGGGTGCCCAGAGATCCTCGCAGATCTCGACGCCGAATTTTATTTTCCCGTCCAGATCATAAATGATCCGGCTTCCGACAGGCACCGGATAATCCTCAACCTCCTCCGGGTCATAACTGATCCCGAGCTCGCTCAGATAGATCTCCTTAACCGGCAGTTCGTCGGCACTGTTAAACCAGCGCTTTTCATAAAACTCGCTGTAATTGGGAAGGAAGGTCTTCACGGTCACACCGAGAAGCTTACCGTCCAGCATCACATATGCCGCATTATACAGCTGTCCGCGCAGCTCCAGGGGAGCACCTACGATCACAGCGGATTCATGTCCGGAGGTGGCGGCCAGGATACGGGACAGACCCTGACAGGACTCACGGAGAAGTGTCTTCTGGAAGAACAGATCCTGACAACTGTAGCCGGTCACGGCCAGTTCGGGAAATGCGATCACGGCAGACTGATAGCTGTAGGCTTCTTCCATTTTCTCCAGGATCCGGTTGGTATTCCAGGCGATATCCGCAACCTTCACGGACGGAACCGCTGCTGCTATTCGGTAAAGATCATACATAAATAAGCCTCCTGTTCTTTCACCATCATTTTTCTTCATCACGCATCCGAAGATCGGTCTCAAGTCCCTTCAGATAGGGGACCAGCGCACCGCTTTTCGGCTGCAGGAAGAATTCATCCTCAAGCTCCGGATATTTCACATGGTTGGGATGTCCGTCCTTTACACGGTCCAGAAAGGCCGTCAGTTGCCGGAACGGCATATAATACAGATCATTTCGCATGGTAAAATGAAGAACGATAAAGGAGATCCCTCCCTGTTCTTCAAAATTCTTCATAAACCGGTACTGATGATCGTGGATATTCCGAAGGGAAAAGGTGTCGGTTTTGCTTTCCTTTGCATCAAAGCATACCGGGATCCCCTGTACCACACCGATATAATCCACGGTGGAGTCCTTTTCAAAATAAGCATCCGTGATCCTGCGGTTGACCTTGTCGAAGCGAACCGGTGTAATGGGGGTCGGGATCTTCTGCACCAGGGCCAGTCCATGCTGTCTGTAATATTCATTTGTGGCATTGATCAGATCCTCCAGGCCGCTGCCCCTAAGACCTCTGGAATTCCATGTAGCCACATTTTCCTCCTGTCACCGATCACCCCTGCGTGATCTTTCGTATCATCAGATCGGCCTGTTCCTCCGCATTGGGGAAATACTGACGGATCCGTTCCGGAAGTGCAGTCCGGACCACGGTCCCGTTCTCCAGACGAAGCTGATAAGAATGAAGGATCTGCCCGGTGAGTTCCGGATCCAGTTTTTCGTTCTTCTGCCCGTCTCCGTATTTCGGATCACCGGCTACGGGATATCCGTAATGCTGCATGGTGACACGGATCTGATGGGATTTTCCGGTATGCAGCCTGCAAAGCATCAGGCTGATATCTTTGTCCCTGTTGTAATCAAGCGGATAGATCTCCGTCCAGATCTGTACCGGTTCCCCGTACTTCAAAGTCTCCTTGGGTCGGCGTGCTCCGTGCATCCATACATAGGCCTGATTTCCGTTTCTGGATTTCACGTAATCCAGGCGGTCGAAGTGTCCTTTCAGGTTACATTTCCCATGTACCACCGCAAGATAGATCTTTTGGGCTGTCCGTCCGTCCGTATTTCGGAACAGACGGGTCAGATCCCGTGCACCCGCCTTGGACTTGGATGCGGCAACGATCCCGCTGGTATTCCGGTCCAGCCGGTTACATACGGAGGGCTTGAAGGTATCCAGGCTTTCGGGGGTAATGGCGCCGCTCTCCAAAAGATAGGCGATAACACATTCGTTTACTGAATGATCCTTTGCCGTGGCCTTCTGGGTAAGGACACCCGCAGGTTTATCCAGCAGCAGGATCTCCGGATCCTCATACAGGATCCTTTCTTTCGTGAACCAGGGATGATCGGAAAGCTTCGGGAGTTTCCTTAAGGTTTCACTCTCCTTCCGAAGGTCTTCCAACGTCTCTTCCGCAAAATAAAGCTGTACCCGGTCTCCTTCCGAAAGGAGTTCCTCTCCGCTTGCCTTCTTTTCATTCAGAAGGATATTCTTCTTCCGAAGCATTTTATAAGTGAAGCTCTGAGGTATGCCCTTGAAATAATAAAAACAGAATTTTTTCAGTTTCTGACCTGCTTCATTTTTACCGATCGTTATCTCTCTCATATCAGAACCCCAATTCCAGTAATCGCTCTGCGATCTTTACGTCAGCGTCGACCTGATCCTCTTTGGGAGGATTCAGCCGGTCCAGTTCTCTCTTTAATTCCTTCAGGGAATCCACGACCACCACGCGTGGTTTTGTGGGGACGCCTTCCTGTACCTTCTTCAGGAAGGTGACGGCATCCTTCTTCTTGAAATTCTGATCCTTTTGGACCAGACCGATGACATTGTTATTATATACGGCTACGCAGGGATAGAATAACGCTCCCTCCGTATCCGTAACGGAGATATCATAGGCAAATACGGTCTCACGTTCCCCGGCGATCTCCTCGGCCTTTTCGTGATCCTCCTCGGACAGAGGCTCACACCGGATCACCATCAGATATCCGATCAGATTTTTTGCAAACGGGATCGACATGATGCAGGCCAGCACAACGAAGAGAGTTTTCTTCGTCTGGAAGAACACCAGACTGGATACCACATCCGCTACGATAAACAGGAAACAGAGAAGCATCAGGAGCAGTCTCCTTCGCTTCAGACTCTTTGCATATCCGTAATTTCCTTTTGACATCATGATGTCATCCTCCAGCCGGGAAGATAATTGTTCTTTATTCTCCCGTTATTGGCCTTGCCGAAGCCCAGCGGTAATCCGCAGCAGGTGACAAGGACTCTTCCGTTCTTTACTTCTCCGTCCTCGTATTCGATGGTTTCTCCCCGAAGGTAACGAAGGACCCTGGGGTCTTCCGCAGTCAGCAGCAGGCAGTTCGTATATGTCTTCGGAGAAAGGGTCATGGCAAGGGCCTGGGAAGGCTCAAACCGGTTCTTCTTACATTCTCCGAGATACAGACCTCTTCGCATGATCCGTAGTCCGGTCAGTCGCGGAAGATCCGACACGGGCGGGAGCTGGGATATATATCCCTGCTGCTCCGAGAGTCCGGAAGGATCAGGATCAAGCAGCATTTCCCTGCAGAAATCATGAAACTCCGTCGGCAGTTTTCGGGCCGCCATGGAACCGGCGGTTTTTCTTCCCGTATGATCTGTCCCGGCAGGCAGCTGCCTAACGGTGCTTTGGAACAGGGCGGCATAATGTCCCTCTCCACGAAGCAGATGCGGGAACATATGCACTGTTTTTTTTAGCTCCGGAATCCCCTCCGGGATCCACTCCGGATTCCCCGGCAGAAATCCGGGACATTCCGGGATAGCTGTCAGTTCAAGCCCCAGTTCCCGGGCTTCCGGGAGATTCAGAAGGTACTGTACTGATCCTTCATCCTCTTCGGGGGCATAGGTACAGGTGGAATAAAGCAGCATACCTCCCGGACGAAGCATCCGTATGGCACGGACCAGTATTTCCTTTTGAAGCGCTGCATATTCCGCCGGTTTCTCCGGTGTCCAGTCATGGATCATGGCAGCGGATTTCCGGAACATCCCTTCCCCGGAACAGGGTGCGTCGATCAGGATCTTATCAAAATATCCATGAAAGACCCCGGCAAGACGTTCCGGAGTTTCTGCCGTAACGATGGCATTTGTTACTCCGAACAGTTCCAGGTTCTTGATCAGGGCCTTTGCACGGGTTGCGGATATATCATTGCATACCAGAACTCCTTCGCCCTGCAGTTTCTCAGCAAGGGCTGTGGATTTGCCACCCGGTGCCGCGCATAGATCCAAGACCCGTTCACCCGGCCGGACCGGAAGGGCTGCCGCAGGAAGCATGGCACTGGGTTCCTGCAGATAGTAGGCTCCGGCATAATAAAGAGGATGCTTTGACGGTGGAGCTTCGATCGCATCCTCATCCAGATAAAACCCGGAAGGACACCATGGGATCGGCGTCAGTTTCCAGGGGGACAGTTCTTCAAATTCACGGACAGATATTCGTCCCGTATTGATACGAAGTCCGTGCTGCATACCGTTGGTAAGACAGGCTTCGTAGGAAGCAAGTCCTTCTTCTCCCAGTTGTCCTGCAAGTCTCTTCTTCAATTGTTCGGGAAGGGATTTTTTCAACATTTTTTATATCTCTTCAACATTAAGATCAGGAAATGCCCCATGCTTCGAAATGATGCTACTGCTCGTCGGTCTGTTCCTGCTCGTCGGTCTGTTCCTGTTCTTCAGTCTGTTCCTGACCGTCGGTCTGTTCCTGTCCGTCGGTCTGTTCCTGCCCGTCGGTCTGCTCCTGTGTGGCTGCTTCCGCAGCTGCCTGCTTAGCCCGGGCGATCTCTTCCTCCGTCATGACATCCGTATAGGGATTGACCGGTACCTCATCCACATGCAGACGTGAATAAAGGAAATCATATTCCTTCTTGATACTTGCGTTATCCGGATATTGTTTGTACAGGCTTTCCAACATGGAAAAAGCGGTTTCAAAATCACCATCCATTTCCTTAAGTACGGCCTGATCATATTTCAGCAGATCGGTAAAGCTTCCGTCGGTAGCGGCAAGCCCTTTATCGATCATGTCGGCAGCCTCCGCTGTCCGGTTCTGATTGATATAGGCGGTTGCAAGCTCATATGCCACATAGGTATTGACCGGACGTACGGAAAGATAGCTTTCCAGTGCCTTCCCGGCGTTCTCCGCATCTCCTCTGTCATTGTAAACAGAAGCGATGCAAAGATAGAGATACGGCTGGCTCGCTGCCACCTCGGTCAGCTGTTGGATCTTATTGTCATCCGGCGGTACCAGCTTCACATTTTCCATTTCACTCATGGCTTCGGCCGTATCCTTCATCGAATGAAGAAGATCCTCATTCACGGAACCGTTGTTCTTCTCTTCAATCTCCTTGTAAAGGGTCACGGCATCCTCATAACGGCTCTGACGCAGATAACAGGCTCCAAGATACATACGTGTATCCAGGTCCATACTCTTTGTGAACCACTGATTTTCATCCAGACTTCGTTTAAAGGAAGCCTCTGCGGCTGCGTAATCTCCCTTTTCAAAGGCAGCCAGACCTTCCTCACGCAGTTTCTTCTTATCGGAGAAAGCGTTCATCAGAAGGATGGTAAGGAAGATCCCGAAGATCAGCGTGATCACAAAGTAGAGAAGGATCAGCTGACGCATTCTTTTTTTGTATCGTTCTTTGTTTCTGTCGATCATATCAAAATCCTATATAACTACAATGATCACCGGTTCTCTTCTTCATAGGCTTTGGCAAAGTTCCAGGAATCCTTGCACATCCGTTCCAGATCATATTTTGCTTCCCAGCCCAGTTCCTCTTTTGCCTTCTTCGGATCCGCATAGCAGACAGGCACATCCCCCGGACGGCGGGGCTTGATCTGATAGGGAATGGTAAGATCATTTGCTTTTTCAAAGGCATGTACGATATCCAGAACGCTGTAGCCGGTTCCGGTTCCCAGGTTATAGATGTTGGTACCTTCCGTGGACATGACCTTGTCTACTGCACAGACATGCCCCTTTGCAAGATCCACCACATGGATGTAGTCCCGGACGCCGGTTCCGTCATGCGTATCATAATCATTTCCGAAAACACCCAGCTCCGGCAGTTTGCCAACGGCCACCTGCATGATATACGGCATCAGGTTATTGGGGATCCCGTTGGGCACCTCACCCAGCATTCCGCTCTCATGCGCGCCGATGGGATTAAAGTAACGGAGCAGTACCACGGACCACTCCGGATCCGCCACGGTAAAGTCTGTCAGAATCTGCTCCAGCATCAGCTTCGTGGAGCCATAGGGATTCGTGGTGGAAAGCGGGAAATCCTCGGTGATGGGAACTGTTTTGGGATTGCCGTAGACGGTTGCCGAGGATGAGAAAATGATCCGCTTGCAGCCAAATTCATTCATCAGCTTGCACAGGTTCAGGGTGCCTGCAATATTGTTCTCATAATACATAAGCGGCTTGGCCACGGACTCTCCCACTGCCTTAAGCCCGGCAAAATGGATGACACAGTCGAAGGTATGCTCTTCAAAGATAGGACGCATGGAATCCGGATCCAGCATATCAGCCTTGTAGAAGGTCAGATCCTTTCCCGTGATCTTTTTGATCCGGTCCACAACTTCTTCCTTTGAGTTGTACAGGTTATCGAAAACCACGACCTCATGGCCGCTCTGTAACAGTTCAACACAGGTATGGGATCCGATATAACCGGTTCCTCCACTGACTAAGATTTTCATATGAATTCTCCTCTCTGATCGCGTAAATTATGGTATCGGAACATTGGTTGTCAGTTTATATATATCCCAGGTCTGTGTATCGTTCTTATAGCCATATATCATTTGTCCATCATATGTAAAAGAATCATAGAGATCTTCAAGGATCATATTGCCGTTAAATACATCATATAACCCCTTCTTATACTCAGCATTTGCACTTTCGACAAGTCCGATGGGATAGGTTCCTGTGTTAGTTGCATTCGGATCAAGCTCCAATGAGTAGGATTGAGTATTCCATACAAAGAATTTCCCTGATTCATCCTTAGCAAGCAGTTTGTACCTTTCAGTACAATTATCACATACCTTTCCTTTCGCAGTATATACCGTATATTGTCCGTCAGGGTTTTCAACATGAAAATATCCGGGTATATGTGACGAGTAACCTTCTCCGGCTATGGAAGCAATCACATTTCCTTCCCGATCGATCAGAGCCAATTCACCACTTTGCTGTTTAACACAAAGAACCCCTGCGGAATCTGTATAAACGAGATCATATTCATCCTTCGTTAATCGGTTGCCGGCATAATCAATTATGTAATATTTTTGGGTTTCACCATCAAAACATTGAAGCACACCTTCTCCGGTTAACGCGCTTATTATTTTGTCCGATTTATTTAGGATTTCCCCGGCATCGTTATAAACCGTATAAGTTCCGGTATCATCCTTTACAATAAATACATGACCATCGGTTTCTCCGTTGTATGTATCGCAGGATACAATCGCCTTGCCGTTTTCATCATAAAGAGTCTTGGTCCTTGTTTCATCTACATAAGTGAAAGCGTTACCAACTGCTTCCAACGCTGTTCGGTCAGCATATGTAATCTGAACATCCGGTACAAACCTTTTTTTAACCGTATCATACACCTTTGCATAACCTTTATATAAAGTATCGCCTGCCTCATATGCCATTGAAAAACTGTTGTCTGTACTGTAAATAAATGCCTCATCTTTATTATCTGTTTTTCCCGTTGTATAAATTACTTCAAGATATCTCCTGGCACTCTTATCAAGACAGTCAATCCAACAGATCACCGCTGCCTCATGTGGGATCAAAGTCTCTCCTGAGCCATTCATCAGACATGTTGTATTTATATCATCACCATCAGTTTTCCTGAAAGTATACAGATCTGCACCCAGGTATTCACTGTTGGAAAGAGTACCATCCGAAGGGTATAAATCCCCATTAGGAAGATAAACCTTAAATTGATTATTGGCGATGGTTTTTATTGCAAGTCCACCATATGTGTTAAGAATACTGCCGGCATCCGATATAGTCCCTGTTTTAGTTGCCGTATAATAATAGGCGGGCACTTCCGTTTTTACACTGGATGGATCAGTCGGTCCCGACTGTGTCTCACTTGTAGTTTCCTTTATATCATTTTCCGTTGTTTTGGCTTCAGTTGCCCCCTCAGCCGTGGTGCTTTCTGTTTTGAAAACTCCCGTAGTCGAAACTTCAAGTGAAGAAGCTGCACTGTTTGTTCCCTTTTCAGAGGAAGCCCCACAACCGGTGATGATAAATGCCATTGCTGTTATAATTGCAAGTCCGGTTCTTTTTTTCATTCATTTTCTCCTTTAGTTATGTATTTTGAAATGTTAAAGTGTTTCTGCAAATCTTAAGAATGCTTCCCGTCCTTCGGGAGAACGCTTATAGACACCGGCGTCTTCGAGAACTCCTACAAATACGTATCCGACTTCCCTCATCAGGAGGGAATCTATCGTCTTCTCATCAAAATCTCCGTATTTTAAGCGAAGTCCCTCTGCCCAGCGGGCATGTGATTCCAATGTGGGTGTGGCATGCAGATCTCCTCCGGTCAGAAGAGCCTCTCTTAATTCCTGAAAGATCTCCGTCTTCAGTCTTGCCGGAAGGACCGCCAGCCCCATGACCTCGATCAGTCCGATATTCTCTTTCTTGATATGATGATAGGCAGGTCCGGGATGGAACAGCCCCAGGGGACGTTCTTCCGTCGTCCGGTTGTTTCGAAGGACAAGATCCAGCTCGTAGACTGTGTTCCTGCAACGCGCGATAGGCGTGATGGTATTATGCGGAACTCCGGCCGTCTCAGACAGGATATTTGCTGAGGGATCGCTGTAGCTCCTCCAGTTCTGAAGGATATGATCCGCAAGCTCCACCAGTCTTGGGATATTCTTTGAACAGATACGGATCACTGACATGGGCCAGCGAAGTATCCCGGCTTCCACATCCTCATATCCGGGGATCACGGTCCCGGTTTCGATGGGTGCCTCCGCCATGGGGAAGGTATAATGTCCGCCCTGATAATGATCATGGGACAGGATGGAACCTCCCACAATGGGAAGATCCGCATTTGAACCCAGGATATAATGCGGGAACTGCTGCACGAAATCAAGCAGTTTCCGGAAGGTGTCCTTTTCGATCTTCATGGGGACATGCTGTTGATTCAGCAGGATACAGTGTTCGTTATAGTAGACATACGGAGAATACTGGAGTCCCCAGGAGGTTCCGTTTACGGTAAGGGGGATGATCCTGTGATTCCCGCGTCCGGGATGGTCTGCACGTCCGGCATAGCCTTCATTTTCGGCACAGAGCAGGCATTTGGGATATCCGGTGCTCTTCGTTTTTCCGGCAGCTGCTATGGCCTTCGGATCCTTCTCCGGTTTGGACAGATTGATGGAAATGTCGATCTTTCCATATTCACAGTCCACCTTCCATCGAAGGTCCTTCTTTACCCGATAGGTTCGGATATAATCGGAAGCCCGGCTAAGGTCATAGTAATAATCCGTAGCTTCCTTCGGTGACTTCGCATATTTCTCACGGAAGGTCTTTATCACCTCTGACGGTCTGGGAAGGAGGAGGTTCATGATCTCCGAATCGAAAAGATCGCGGAAGGTGACCGAGTCAACGCAAAGTCCCCGTTCCACCGCGATATCCAGAAGTTCCTTCAGGATCTTCTCCAGGTCTTCCCCGCAGTTTTCGTCATCTGTATCCGTTTGAAGGTATTCATCCTCTTTGAAGAGATGCAGCAACCGGTTTCTTATATAGATCCGGTCCTCTTTCTCAAATAATCCTTTATTTTCCCCGTAGTTTAACAGTTCCCGGATCCGGAAGCTGAGTTTATCCATATGCCACCTGCCTTTTCTCTCAATAAGTACGCTTGAAGTTCTTTATATCGGTTTCAAAATGTTCGATGAGTGAACGAAGTTCCGCCATCTCCTTCGGTTTCAGTTCCCCGGAGGCATTGGCAGCTTCCGTCTCCTGTCTCAGCCGGTTCAGATTCTCGATGGCATTATCCTTATAATTATTGGCCAGATCCACCCGGATCTGACGTATCACAGATTCCAGTGACTTACGTTTCCTGCTTTGAAACAATTGACATTCCCTCCCGCCTATGATAAAATCCCTCGTGTGTCAGGCCGGCATGTCGGAACTGGCAGACGAGACAGACTCAAAATCTGTTACGGGCAACCGTGTGTGGGTTCGATTCCCACTGCCGGCACATATCCAAGGAGCATCCTATCAACATGGATGCTCTTTTTTATTCCACTTTCCTTGCGACAACAACATAGCGTTTTCCTTCACTTGCTCCGCTGTCTTCGCAGGTTGACAGGGTGATCAGTTCATTGCCGTAGGAAGCAGTTGCAGGAATATTGTAAGTAGTAAGGGACTTTACATTATTCACAAAACTGTCGAATTCCTCCGCAGAATAAGCTTCAAAGAATTCATAATACCGGAAACCTTCCTCTCCCACATTCAGGACCTGCCCCGGAAATGCGGCGATCACCTCATAGACGGCATCCTTGTAGATCGTATTAAAATGTATCAGTTTATGTGCCTGATAGAATTCTTCGTCCTTATATTTCAGAAGATCGGAGAACATGCTTCCGTCCTTCATATTATGCCCATAGATGATCACATTGGTAGTGGGCTTCTCAGGATCGGATCTTGAAGCGATGAAAGGCGTTCCGGCAAGGGCATAATCTCCGTCGAAATTCTTTCTCAGGTACTTCTGCTCCTGATCAGGAGTGTACATGACGGGCAGATCCACATTTGTCCCTTCAATGGTGAGCCATCCCACGAAATCAGGATTCTTTTCGTAAAGATTCCGGAATTTTCTCTGGATCTTCTTATCACCGACGGTGACATATTCCGGGACCTTCGCTCCGGAGGATGAGCCGGGTGAACTTCCGCCTCCCGTTTCACCGCCGGTCTCGCCGTTTTCCTCTATCATTTCCTTCAGACTGTGCACCAGTTCCTTGTTCTGCTTTGATTCGATGTAATACTTAATGAGATAGAATCCCGAACCCAGAAAGATCAGTACAAAAACCACAAGAAGAATATTCAGGATAAGATTCTTCTTCCTGCTTTTATCACCGCCGCGTCTTTGGGCGCCGGTCTTTTTCCGGACGTGGGGTGCGGTACGTACGTCGGGTGCGGTACGCACGCCGGATGCAGTACGGACGTCAGATGCAGTACGCACGTCGGATGCAGTACGGACGTCAGATGCAGTACGCACGTCGGATGCAGTACGGACGTCGGATGCGGTGTGTGTTTCTGCGTTTTTTGATCCCCGGACAGAATCGTTTTCTGTCTTCCCGGAACTTTGCATGGCAGTTTTCCTGGCAATGATGCTTCCGGCAGAGACCCGGGAAGAACGGCTTGCTGATCCCGTCGGACGAAGCCCCATCGCCCCCTGCTCCGGTTCCTTTGGCGCGATTGGTTCCTTTGGCTCCCTGTACGTATGCCCGGAGGGTGGCGCCTTCTTCGCAGCTTCCTCTTCCTTTATGGCCCGGACACTTTCCAGGAGTTTGTCAATTTCCTCATCACTTAGCATGAATTTATCCTAACCTTTTTATCGGATGATATCATCCGTACTATTCACATGGAAAGAGCCCGGAGATCCCGGGCTCTGACTAAAAATACTTTTTGCTTCCCCAGAGATTTGCATTTCTAAGTGTAAGATACTCACTGTATGCCTGCTCCAGGATCTGCTTCTCATTCGGGAACTTTAATAGGTGGTATGCTTCATGGTACTTGTAATAACCGGAATCACAGAAGTACTCTTCTCGCTGCGGCTTACTGAAATAACTGTCAGCCATCATCAGGTACCAATGGACTTCCTTGTTGATCAGATCATTTGCGGCACTGAAGGAGTAATTGGTGCGTCCCACATATTTCATGATCTGCGCCGCTACTCCGGATTCCTCCTTGACTTCACGAAGTGCCGTCTGATTATAATCCTCGCCCTCTTCAACGGTGCCCTTCGGTAATACCCAGCCTTCATACTTGTTTCTGTAATTCTTATACAGTAACAGAATCTTCCCACGGAAGATGACCACACCACCACAGCTCGTTGCTTTTGTCACGGCCGTGTCCTCCCTATTCGTATGGTGTGAATATACTTAAGAAAATTATAGCAATACCGGGGCTTCAAATCAAGGATTATTTACGGATAATATGCCTCAAATACCGCACCTGCCACTTCGACTCCGGTGAGGCCGTCTTTATCGGAATCTTCGATCACGACACTGACTACGATGTCCGGATCCTCAGGATTGGAATATCCGACGAACCAGGAATTACAGTGCCCGGCCGAATCATACTCTGCCGTACCGGTCTTCCCCACGATCTTGTGACGATAATTCGAGAATTTCCAGGAAGAGGTTCCATACTCCGCCGGTGCTTTAAGCAGTTCGGACAGCTTCCGGGCCTCATCCGCCGACATGATGGAAGACACGGTGGAACTGTCATATTTACGGATCTCGGAACCCGCCGTATTCTTGATGGAATCCACCAGATAAGGCTTCATAAGTACACCGCCGTTGGCGATAGCCGACATGATCATGGCATTATGCATCGGCGTGATCTGGGTATCACCCTGTCCGATCACCGTCTGGGGGATCTTCTCACGGCTTGAGGTGCCGTCCAGTACAAAACTGGACTTTGAACATCCTCCGTCGTAAGGGATCTCCTTGTTGAATAAAAGATCCTCTGTGGTTTTTCTGAGACCTGCCATATTGATCTCATTCATACCGATATTTGCGAAGCTTGTATTACAGGAATAACCGATGGAATGCTCCAGATCCACATTTCCGTGGCTCTTGTGGTTATAGCAGATGATCTTTACATTTGCAAAGGAGTCCTCGCCGTCGCAGTCATAGTGATATTCGGAAATGTTCTTATGCTCCCGGATATATTCCAGAGCAGTGACCACCTTAAATGTGGAGCCCGGGGCATAGAGACCATTGGTCGCCCGGTTCAGCAGAACCGTACTCTTCTCCCCTTCTTCCGTATGGATCTCTTCCCAGACCTGATCGATCTCGTTCGGATCGAACCCCGGTTTTGATACCATGGCCAGGATCCGGCCCGTATCCGGCTCAAGCACCACTACCGCTCCGTTATGCTTTTTCATCGCCTTATATGCAGCGGTCTGCAGTTTGGAGTTCAGGGTCGTTACGATCGTGTCGCCATCCTTCTTCCTTCCTGCCAGATCATCCTTCACCTGGGTCATGATATTCTCATGGGAAGTAAGAAGCTGGAAATTCATGGAAAGCTCGATCCCGGACCGTCCGTATTCATTATATCCGATCACATGGGCGAAGGTTTCGCCGTAAGGATACTGTCGGACTTCCTTCCCGTCCTTCATTACGGACTCAGCCAGGACAGCCCCGTCCGAACTGACGATGCTCCCCCGCTTTACCAGATCTGCCATGGCATCCTGCCTGCGGTTTGCGGTATTCGCCACCACCTTTTCCGACTCGGCTGCAACGAAATAAATGATATATCCGAACATACAGAGGAAAAGCAGAACGAAGGAATAGGTCAGGATCACGATCGGCCTGTTTTTTCTCTTATTCTTCTGTTCTCTTTTTTCTTTATGGTCCAGGAACTCTTGGAGTTCCGCCTCCGGAGTACCCGGCAGGGGCTGCATAGGCTGCGGCTGCATGGACTGCGGCTCGTAATTCTCTTTCCTCTGCTTCAATCGTTTCACCTTCTTTTCCTACAAGGATGTAAACAAACTGTACCATCGAGAACATGATCAGGGTGCTGAACACACTGCTGATCCCATAGCTTACCAGTGGCAGGGTCACTCCCGTGGAGGGAATGAACTTTGTAACACCTCCGATATTCAGAAAGACCTGTATGATATAACTGATGGCAAATCCGAAGGTCATGTATTTGTAGAATGGATTCTTACATTTCATGGCGATATTTGCCATGGCGATAAATCCGCTGACGTAAATGAGGATCAGGCACAGCCCGAAGATCACTCCCAGTTCCTCACAGATCGCGGAGAATATGAAGTCACTCTCATTTACGGGGATATAATAGGGCATGCCCTTTCCGAGTCCCAGGCCGGTGAAGCCTCCCGTACCTATGGCAAAGAGGGATTCACTTAACTGATAACCGCCGGTCTCCCGATAGGCCCACGGATCCTTCCATGCCTCCACACGTACCGAGATATGATAGAACAGGCTGTCCTTGAACAGGATGTACCCCAGAACCACCACGCCCACCACCAGTAGGATGCCTCCGATCAGGAAGATCGGCCGGGAAGTGGCCAGATAAACCATGGAAATGTAAGCCAGATAGAAAATGGCGATCGCGCCGAAATCCTTCTCCACAGCCAGAACCGCCATAAATGCGGCGGCGATCACGGCATTGATGACCACGTCCTTCAGTGTCGCGGCTTTTACAAGTCCGCTGGCGACAAAAAGTACGAACAGTATCTTGACAAATTCCATGGGCTGCAGGGAGATCCCCGCAATACTGATCCAGTTTCTGGAGCCGTTGATATTCATGCCCACATGAGGTATGAAGACCGTAAACAGGAACATCAGTCCCGCGACTCCGTACAGGATCGTCCAGTTCCTCATGTTGGACAGCTTCCCCATGATAAAGGGAAGGAAGCTGGCAAGGAACAGGCAGACCGTTGCCAGTATGAACTGTCTCACGGCCAGGTCATGATCCAGCCGCGTCAGCATGGTATATCCGATCAGCATAAGAAATGTGATATTGTTGATGAGCAGACGGGATGCTTTCGGATAGACAGCATGAAAGATCGCCAGATAGAGGATCGCGATCAGGATCTGTATGGGATAATATGCGAGGATCGTTTTGTCGTCCGTATTAAAATACAGCATGACATGGCACAGAAAATGGATCGCAAAGATATAAAAGACCTGAGAGTTCAGGTTCCA